>CASDUK010000007.1 GCA_949283975.1 uncultured Bacillota bacterium | reverse complement strand
TGCAACAGTAATTTTAAGATAAACTGTTGCAATTATTTTTAGATAATAAAAAAATGCTTTAATTTAAAGCACTTTAATATATAGGGTTTCCACCTAAATTGTCGGTATTCTTTACCTGATAAGGTGGGGGTCGGTGGTTCGAGTCCACTCAATCCTACCAGAAAATTAAAGCTGGCAACAAATGTTTGCTGGTTTTTTTATTCCCCCCACCTTGTGTTCGAAGAACACGCAAAACGAAGTTTTGCATCAGGGTGACCCTGTTAGAAAGCGCCCAACGCGCTTTCGCAAGGCGCAAACCTCTTCAGCCATTCATTCTCCCCAATACCACTTTTGCGCCTTATAAGGTGGAGGTCGGCGTCCGCTACGCGACTTCGTGCTGGCGCTGCGCTGGCACTTTCGCGAGTCCACTCAATCCTACCAGAGGTAATAGAGTGGACGTGTCCGCTCTTTTTTTTATTTGCCCACCGAGCTATGAGCAGAGCGAATATAAGCCCGTTTTGTTGATAGTTCGAGTCCACTCTGGTTTTACCAGAAAATTAAAGCTGGCAACAAATGTTTGCTGGTTTTTTTATTCCCCCACCTTGTGTTCGAAGAACACGCAAAAACATTATTAATATATTAAATTGAAACGCGTTTAATAACCGCAACAAACGCTAGCAAACTTTTGTAACATTAGATCCCCGCCAATTATGTTAGCAATCATAATTTATTGTTCCACCTAGCGCCTACAAATCAAAGCGAATCTTATCTGCTCCCCATTCATATCTAGCAAAACCCGTCACAGCATCTGCCGCCATAGCCAGGGCTCCGACTACTATCAAAGGAATACTAGCAGTTCTCAAGTCCTTTGCTTTTTCTTTTGTGGCAACTATTGTAGGATTATTTGTGTTATTAAATAGCCTTCGGTCTAGTTCATCGCCATAAACAATTTGTCTTCTAAGAGCCTCAATTTTCATTTCAAGTTCCTTAAGCGTCATTTTCCCGTTTAAAAAATCTTGTTGAACGCCCACAACGTCTTCTTCAATTTGTTCATATCTTTCAAATTCTGCTTCTTTTGCCGCGTTATATTCTTCCGCATATTCTGCCGATGTTGTATAAGCTTGAAATGCTTCTTTTTTCTGCTGTGCTTGAGTAACCGCAAGATCTACGCCGCACGAAAAAGCCAAAGCCCCCCATGGAACAAAACAGGCTAAACTAATAGCTGCGCCTTTTAATGCTGTTAAAACAAGATGCCCTATTTCCCAGAGCCCATCTTCAATAATGTTTTCTATATGCCAGCACTTATCTCTAATTTTCCCCCTAATTTTACTATGATAGAGCTTATCTCTAATTTTTCTCATTTTTAACCTCCAAATTTTTCCCATTTTTAACCTCTCTCTAATTTTTCCCATTTTTAACCTCCAAATTTTTTGTTTGCCCTACTGAGCATTATTTTTTTAAAAATCAATTACTGTTCCTGCCCTTCTCCGTTGTCCTCGCGCTTTAATCTATCCTTAATATTTTTATTATGGTGATTTATTGTAAAATCGATTTCTTCTCCTATCAAATATGAGATAGGCCCCCAGAAAAGGGTATCATTATACATACTAAAAGCCAGCTGAACAAAAACAACCCCCGCTCCTAGCATCCCAGTAACCCAAGCAGCTGTCTTCATGTTCTTTGCTTTTTCTTTTGTGGCAACTATTGTAGGGTTATTTGTGTTATTAAATAGCCTTTGGTCCAGTTCCTTGCCATAAACAATTTCTCCTCTAAGAGCCTCAATTTCTCTTTCAAGTTCGTCACGCGTCATTTTCCCGTTTAAAAATTCTTGTTGAACGCCCTTAACGTCTTCTTCAATCTGTTCATATCTTTTCGGCATATTTTGCCGATGTTGTATATTCTTTATATGTTTCTTTTAGCATCTTGTCCTGAGAAACCCCAAGGCCTATGCCTGTGGCAAGAGTAGCAACCCCCGGAAGAAGGCACGCGCCAAGAACTGCGCATTTTAAAGTCATTATAGCTCTTTCTTTTGCAATGTAGAGCGCGTCTCTAATTTTTCCCATTTTTAACCTCCAAATTTTTTTGTTTGTACTACTGAGCATTATTTTTTTTAAAATCAATTACTGTTCCTGACCTTCTCCGTTGTCCTCGCGCTTTAATCTATCCTTAATGTTTTCATTATGGTAATATATTGTAAAATCTATTCCGTCTTTTACCAAACACGAGATGGGCCCTTCATCAAACAGCGACCAAAACAGTTGACCTAAAACATACACCCCTCCTAGCACCCCAGTAACCCAAGCAGCTGTCTTCAAATCCTTTGCTTTTTCTTTTGTGGCAACTATTGTAGGGTTATTTGTGTTATTAAATAGCCTTCGGTCTAGTTCATCGCCATAAACAATTTCTCTTCTAAGAGCCTCAATTTTTCCTTCAAGTTCCTTAAGCGTCATTTTCCCGTTTAAAAATTCTTGTTGAACGCCCTTAACGTCTTCTTCAATTTGTTCGGCATATTTTGCCGATGTTGTATATTCTTTATATGTTTCTTTTAGCATCTTGTCCTGAGAAACCCCAAGGCCTATGCCTGTGGCAAGAGTAGCAACACCCGGAAGAAGGCACACGCTAAGAGCTGCGCATTTTAAAGTCATTATAACTCTTTCTTTTGCAATATAGAGCTTATCTCTAATTTTACCCATTTTTAACCTCCAAATTTTTAATTTTAATTAATTTTACTAAAAAGATTTAGACTTTGAAGGGTGTTTTGCGCTAAAACGCTTGCAGCAATTAACGCATTCCCCGCCAATTTCTACAAACATCTATTTCATAAAAAAATCCTCCTTTAACCTTACTTTTAAAACTTAAGCCGAGCCAAAATTTAAAAGTCTTGGTTTTTGGAGGATCCAAATTAAAAAGCGGGTTTTTTAACCGGCTGACGCCTTTTAAACGCTGTTCTTCAGCGAACCTACTCCCTTTTATTACTTTAATAATAGCACATTAAAAATAAATGTCAATACCCTAAATTTTTAAAAATTTTCACAAAAGACAATATGAATAACGGGTTTATTTGTTAAAATTGGCTTGCCCAGGTTTTCAAGTCGCCCTCGGAAACATATGTTGCAAATCTTTTTCCTTCTTTAAGATTTGCCCCTTTGCAAGAAGGAGCAAGATGTTTGTTTGTTTCGCCCATTCCAGAACCTCCTGATGTTGCAAATGGAACTATTGTCTTCCCAGAAAGATCATATTGCTCTAAAAAACTGTTTATAATTGTTGGCGCAACATACCACCAAATTGGAAAACCAACAAAAATTTTGTCATATTGTTCCATGTTTGCGACCTTTTTTGCAACCTCTGGGCGAGAAGCGCCATTTTTCATTTCAAGGCTGCTTCGGCTGTTTTCGTCCGTCCAATCAAGGTCTTTATTTGAATATGGAATTTTTGGTTCAATTTCAAAGAGGTCTGCGCCAATTGCGCCGGCAAGGCGGTTTGCAACCATTTTTGTTGTTCCGCTTGCGCTAAAATATGCGACTAAAGTTTTCATAATTTCTCCCCCTACTTTTTAAATGTTTTAACTTCTTCTTTTAACCTATTGATAAAGTCCTCAACTTTAAGCCCAGAAAGGTTTTCAAAGCCCCTTCCCCTAATTGAAATTGTTTTATTGGCTTCTTCCTCTTCGCCTATGATAACAAGATATGGAAGTTTTTGAGCCATTGCTTCGCGAATTTTATAGCCAATTGTTTCGTTTCTGAAATCTGTTGTAATTCTAAGCCCGCTATTAACAAATTTTTCTGCAACGCTTTGAGCATATTTGCTGTTTCTCTCATTAATTGTTAAAATTCTAACCTGTTCTGGCGCAAGCCAAAGCGGAAGTGCTCCTGCATATTTTTCAATTAAATATGCCAAGGTTCGCTCATAGCAGCCAATGCTTGTTCGGTGGATTATATATGGGTTTTTCTTAACGCCATCTGCATCGGTGTAGACCATTTGAAAGCGCTCTGCAATTTGAAAATCTATTTGAATTGTTATAATTGTGTCCTCTTTTCCAAACACATTTTTAATTTGAATGTCTAGTTTTGGGCCATAGAATGCGGCCTCTCCGTCCGCCTCAACAAATGGAATTTTTAGGTCGTTTAAAATTTCTCTCATTGTGTCCTGAACCCTGTCCCACTCCTGTTTGCTTCCAATATATTTTTCTTTGTTGTTTTCGTCCCACTTAGAAAATCTAAAAGAAACATCATCTCCAAGCCCTAAACAGCCAAGGGCATATTTTGCAAGGTCAACACAATTTCTAAATTCGTCTTCAAGTTGCTCTGGGGTTACAATTATATGCCCTTCTGAAATTGTAAACTGCCTAAGCCTAATAAGCCCGTGACATTCGCCGCTTGCCTCGTTTCTAAAAAGCGTTGAAGTTTCGGCAAGACGCATTGGCAAATCTTTATAACTTCTTGTTTTGTTTAAGAAAACTTGATATTGAAAGGGGCAAGTCATTGGCCTAAGCGAAAAAGCCTCGCCCTTTTCTTCATCTCCCCAGATGAACATTGATTCGCGATAGTGGTCTAAATGGCCAGAAATTTTAAAGAGTTCTGTTTTGGACATCAACGGAGTTTTTGTTAAAAGATAGCCGCGCCTTGCCTCTTCGTCCTCAACAAATCTTTGCATTATCTGAATTGTTTTTGCCCCTTTTGGAAGCATAATTGGAAGCCCTTGGCCAATGTAATCAACGGTTGTGAAATATTCTAGCTCTCTGCCAAGTTTGTTGTGGTCTCTTTTTAACGCCTCTTGAACTTGTTTTTTGTGCTGTGCAAGTTCGGCCTTGTTTGCAAAAGCATAGAAATAAACTCTTTGAAGCATTTTATTCTTTTCGCTTCCGCGCCAATATGCGCCGTTTATAACCTTAAATTCAAAGCCAGCGTTTGAAAGCCTTCCCGTTGATGCAACATGAGGGCCTTTGCAAAGATCTAAAAAATCTTCTCCAAGTTTATATATGCTAATTTCTTCACCTTCTGGAAGCTCACTTATTATTTCCGTTTTATATGGATTGCCCTTAAAAAGTTCTAGCGCTTTTTTCTTAGAAACAACAATTTTCTCAAATTTTTCGTTGCTGTTAATAATCTTTTTCATCTCAGCAACAACTTTTGGCATGTCTTCACTTGTTAAATTTTGGCCAAGATCAATGTCATAATAAAACCCGTCCGCAGTTGCAGGGCCAATTGTTAAAAGAACATCTCCGTAAAAATTTTTTAAAGCTTTTGCCAAAACATGGGCAAGGCTGTGGCGAATTGTTTGCAATTCTTCCATATTTTTCCTCCTATAACACAAACAAAAATATATTATTGCATAAGGACGAAAAAAGTTTCCGCGGTTCCACCTTATTTGAAATTGTTAATAAAACAATAACCTCTCTTTAAAGCGCGCGCACTTTCATTGAGTGGTTTCACATTTTGCCTATCTTGGGTTTTTCACCAGCCAACCTTTCTCTTTGCGAATCGGCAAAAGCTACTTGTCTCAAACGCACAATTATATTTTAGTCAATAAAAAATTTTTGTCAACAATTTGTTGAACAAAATTATGACATTTGATATAATTTTTAACATGAAAACAGAAGAATATTTGGATAAAAATGTTTTTGTTGTTATGGACCGCCCGCTTAGAAGCGCCCACCCTAAACACGGATTTATCTATGAAGTTAACTACGGCTATATCCCGGGAACAGTTTCTGGAGACGGCGAAGAGCTGGACGCCTATGTCCTTGGAGAGAATGTTCCTCTTGAAAGTTTCAACGGAAAAGTTGTTGCAATTGTTAGAAGAACAAACGACGATGACGATAAACTGATAGTAACCGACGGAAGAAATTTTACAGATGAAGAGATTTTAAAACAAATTAATTTCCAAGAAAAATATTTTGATTCTAAAATAATAAGATAAAAACCCCAAAATTTGGGGTTTTTTATTCAAAGATATGTTCCATTTCAATTTGTTTGTAGTAAACAGGAAGACCCTCGTCAAAATCCGAACTCTTAACAAACGGATTTTCCTCAAAACTTTCGCTTGCCTTTGAAAAGCCTTGGGCGCGATAGAAATTTTCAAGCCTTTCTTGGCCGCCCTTTTCGCTTCCGTCTCCTTCAAAAGCGCTTGCCGCCAAAACAACAACAGAAAGTTTGTTTGCTTCACAAATATTTGGAATAAACTTTTTTAAAATTTCTGTGTAAATTCCCTTTCCTCGCTCAAAACTTTCTGCACTTTCAATAAAGAGACGATTTGAAATTTGCTTTCCCCTTTTAATTGTTTCAACTAAAAAATCCAGCTTAAAACTAACTTCGTCCGTTATTTTAAAATCCTTATCCAGCTTAAAAGCGGTTATTGTGTTTTGGCTTCCAAGCCCAACTTCTTTATCCTTAAATTTAGGTGACATAACAAAGTTTAGAAGGTCTTCCAAACTTGGGTCTAAATTGTCAGTTTTAAGTATGTAATCTGTTGCAAGTTCTAACATATTTGAGTTTGCGCTAAAAACTTCGCAAAAAGAAGTTAGCGCGCCCTTTTCTTTTGAAAGCTCGCGGATTTTTTCAAGTTCTTGGTTTGAAATTGAATTTTGCTCAGCATAGTTACAAAGAATTGCATATGAACTTCCGTCTCTTTCA
Source organism: uncultured Bacillota bacterium (assembly GCA_949283975.1). GTDB lineage: Bacteria > Bacillota > Clostridia > Christensenellales > UBA1242 > UMGS687. The sequence goes on along the minus strand of CASDUK010000007.1, from coordinate 10,370 downwards.
CACTTGTAGAGATGGACAAACTCTCTTGGAAATTTTGGGTTTTCGCTAAAAAAATTATTCAAAAAAATGTCTCTTTCGTTCATATTTTAATTATCCATAAAAAAATTGCTTTTGTCAAGCACTTTCAAATTTTAAATTGCCTTTTAGTTTTATGTTGTATTTTTAACAAATTATTTTAACTTTTGAATATTATGGCTATGAAGGGGGTTAAATGAACAATTGCTGTGGGTTTTTAAAACAAAAATATACCTTTAGCCGCGAAATTTGCAGCGCATCTTCGCGAGCCTTTGTTGGCGCAGCAGTTTCAACAACTGGAGCTACTGGCCCAACTGGGCCAACGGGCCCAACCGGGGCAACCGGTCCGGCAGGAACAGGCGGAGGTCCAACCGGACCAACTGGAGTAACCGGAGCAACAGGACCAACGGGAGCAACTGGAGCAACTGGTGCAACTGGAGCAACTGGAGCAACGGGCGCAACCGGGGCAACCGGGGCAACTGGTGCAACTGGAGCAACCGGAACGCTTGGCGTTAACAATTCAATGCTCTATGTTAAAAGCGGAACAATTGGCGGAACAGGAACTCAAAGCAACCCACTTCCAACAATTGAAGACGCGCTGGACTTGGCCGAAGACAACGGCTTTATTGTTGTTCTTTCTGGAACATATCCAGTTTCATCAACAATAAACTTAAGCAAAAACAACATAACAATAAGCGGAAAGCCCGGTTCTGTAATTTTGCTAAACTCAAACACTGTTGGGCTTTTAATTGCGGGGGAAGGAAATGTTGTTGAGGGATTAACTTTTACAAGCACTGCTCCGTTTCCTTCTGAATTTATTCAAATTGGAGGAAACAACAACGTTGTTAGGCAAAACACGTTTTATGCTCCAGCCCAAGCAGGAAGCTCTGAATTTTGGGTTACAAACAGAGGAATTGTAACTCAGGGTTCAACGCAAAACAATTGGATTGACGGAAATGTTATCTACTCACTAAGGCAGGCCGGCTATCTAAATCCAAACTCAACAGGAATAATAAGCCACAATGTTGCATTTAACACAAGAGGTTGGGTTGTGGACAGGGCGCTATTCCAGTTTTCTGGAAACTCTTGGGGAAGTCCAGCCAACGCTGTTGACATTGCTCTTTTAAACGGAACAACAACTTCTCCGCCATATAACTCTTTAACAGAACTTCAAGAAAATAACAGTTCTGCAACAATAAGCGACCAAAGATAAAAACACACGCCATGGGGCGTGTGCTATATTAAAAGTCAAAATCATCAAATCCGCCGCTTCCGCCGTTGATAACTTTTTTGTTTCTTTCTTTAATGTCATAGTATAATTTATTTTCATTAAGAGATTTAGACGGCGCATATTCTTCCGGCGCTTTTCGTTTGTCAAACTGTGGCGTTGCAAAGAAAGGCGTCATTGGGGTTCTAATTGGATTTTCTTTAAAGATTTTAACAATAACATTAAACTGTTCAAGTTGGCCAAGTTCATATGGATAGATAAGCGGCCTTGTTGTTCGCTGGGCTTGACGCGTTCTGTTAATTGAGCTGCTTTCGCCCCCATCGCTTTTTGAAGTTGAAGAGGTTTCCGTTTCAATTGAAACATCGCCGCACATCTTTGAAAATTCTTCCCTTGTTTTTTGATCTTCTGTTCCAATGAAAATTTGAATGTTACAGTTAGAGCGGATTGTGTCGGAGGCTTCTTTTCCATATTTATTGTCAAGCTGGCTGTAAGATTGAACGACAAGCGAGAAGAAAATTCCCCTCGAACGGCCAACCGTAACAAGCGAATCCATCTTTTCAATTTTTGGAAGGTTTGCAAACTCATCTAAAAGGAAATAGACATTTCGCGGAAGCTTAAGTTTTTCTGTTTCACTTGCTCTTGCAACAAGTTTTTTATAGAGTTGGGAAATACACATTGTTGCAATGCAGTGCCTGCTTTCCTTTTCGTCTGGAACTTTTATGAAAAAGGCTGTTGGCATGTCGGTAAAATCGTCAAAAGAAAGGTCGCTATAACTTGTTGCATAACAAATTCCCGCGTCTTGGAAAGGCGAAATTCTGCTTGAAACAATACCCATGTAGGAGCGCGTTGTGTTTGGCGCATTGTTAATTGCTGTTGATGTAAGCGAAGCAACTTTTGAAAATTTGTCGCGGTGGGCGCAATAGTTTCTAAGTGTGCCATATGGGTTGTCTGGGTCGTTATCCTTATAGCTTGCAATTTTTGCCATGTTATAGAAATTAAATTTTTCCCTTGTCATTCCAAGTTCTGGGTTAAGGCTGTCCTCAAGCATTGCAAGCATAATTCCATAAATAAAATCTTGAGCGCCTCTTTCCCATGAGGAATCTGTTTTACTTTCAATTGGAACAATTGCAATTGCAATTTCTCTAAGTTCGTTTTCTGCCTCATCTTTAAGCTCTTGAGCTTTTGCTTCAAGATCCCCTCTTAGTTGCTCTTTATAACTATAGGCAGTTCTATTGAACTCATACCACTCTTCCTTATAATCCTTTAACTGTGATGCAAGTTTAAGTTTATAGTCTTTTGGGCTGTCTCCCTTGTGAACTTTAACTTCTTTAAGAATATTTTGAGCGCGGTGGTATTGACAATATGCATTGTCCATTGGATTCCATCTTGTTGACGCATACGGATTTCTTAAATCTAAAACAGAAATTCGATAGCCAGCGTCTTTAAGTTGAAGAGCGTGATCGCGATATAACTCCCCTTTTGGGTCTGTTACAACAATGCATGGCTTTGAACTAATTTGAGAAAGAATTCGAATTGATGGGCTTATGTAAACTTGGGTTTTACCAGAGCCCGTTGTTCCGATTATCATGGTGTGGATTGGGTCATAAAGGTTTATGTTAAGCCTTCCGTGACTTAAACAACTTCTAATAACAATTCCGTCTTTCTTAACATTTTTAAGGGTGGACCATGTGCAAGGGCCAAAGCGCGAATTGTGAAGAAGTTCACTTTCTTTTATAAACCTTGCGTCATAATACTGGGAAATTTTTTCCCCGCTTGAAGTTGTTCCAAGCCCGCTTGCACCAGCCCTGGTGTCATCATTTTTTAAAATCTTTGAAAGCCAGTAAATAATTAAAATTCCATAAAAAATTCCAAATATAACAAGCGTTACTGTGTTTGTTATTAGCCCGCCGTCAAATTTAAAGCCTTCCGGCCTGGTTGCGCCACCAGCAATAATTCCTATAATAAAAACAACAACAATATAAATTAGCGGCCAAAATTTTTTAAGTTTCTCTCTCATTTTCCCTCCACTTAATTAAAATTATTATATATTAAATTAATTATTTTACCAAATTAATTTTAATGTTGTTTTTTTATGCTTCAAAAAAAATTAAATAATTCCAATAAAAAACCCCGCCAAATTTTAGCGAGGTTTTTTGTTTTGAAATTTTTATTCGGCACTAGGTGCAGTTGGGACAACAAATGCTTTTATAATTTCTGGGAACAATGTTGTGAAGAAGAGAATTAAAACAACAAGGATAACAATTCCAACAACAAGGCCAATTAACCTTTTCTTTGCTTCTTCTCTTTTGTCCGTTGACTCTGCCCTTGCCATTTGAACCCCAAGAACAATTGCCCAAACAATTCCAGCTGCTGCAACAACTGCTAGAATAGGAACTAAAACGGTCATAATAGTTGTATAAACAGTTTCTACCCAGCCAAACTTTGCATCCATTATTTCCGCATCTGCTGCATCGTAGCCCCAGTTTTCCCAAAATTCCGTGCTACCAATAAAGCCCGCCTTAAGTTTCATAATTGTATTTGCCAATTGAAACATTTTTTCACCTCCGTAAATTACTTTTACCTTAGGTTGTTCAATAATTTTTTAATTATTCTTGCCCCCAAAGTTGATTTACAATGATAATATATCATATATATTTTTTTTTGCAAAACAATTTTCACATATTTTTTTATTTTTTTTAATTTAATAATTTTAATTAATATCTAAAATTTTTATAACTTCTCTTGTAAGATTTAAATGACCTTTTTTTAACTATTACAATTGTTAAAACAACTCCGGCAATAACAACGGCGCAACCAATTACAATAAGCGCAATTGCCCAGGCCTCAAGCCCGCCTTTGTTTGGCGTTTCCATAAAGACAGCGGAAACAGTTGTTGCAACCGAGGGGTTTATGTTAATTGAAAGGCTTGTTGTTTCTTGCAAAACATCGTTAATATACCAACCAACAAGTTCCATTCCCTCGTTTGGATTTGCTGTTATTGTTACTATTTCCCCGATAATAACATTTTGCGAGAAATTATTTGAATATGTTTCGCCATTAAACGAAATTGTTCCCCCGCTTCCAACCTCAATTGTTAGCGGAACGGTGTATTCCGAAAAATATGCAATTAAGTTTGCAACAAGTCCGTTTTCTGTTGGAACAACTCTTGGATAGAAGCGCGCGCTTGAGGAAGTTTGTTCGTTGTTAAGTTCAATTGTTATCGACCTTAGCGAGGTTGATTGAGTTGTTAAATTGCTGTCAACCCACTTGTTTGCAAAAACAAAGTTTCCGCTTTCTGAATCATCTGCAATAAGCGAAACAACTTCGCCGTTTAAATATTCTTCAATTGTAAACGAGAAATTTGAAGAAAATTTTTCTTCTTTGTTTGCCGCAGTTTTTGTAATTACCCCAATATTATTCTGGCTTGTTTCTGTTTCGTTATTGAAAAGATAGACGTTAACTTCAACTGGTTTCCCCTTAATTCTAACATCATAACTTCCCTCTGTTTTTGAAGATGCAACAAATGAAATTTTTGTTTGCCCTGTTTCTTCGTTAAGAGTTACCGTGTAGCCGTCTTGTGAAACAGAGGGGGAGTTATAGGAAATTTCCGAAACGGAATAACTGTTTTGCATCCAGTTTGTGAACGTGAAGAACTTGTTAAAATCTCTAAACTGGTTTCCGTCTTCGCTGTAGAAAGTTGCCGTAAGCGTTACCATCGCGCCAGTTGTAATTTCAATTGAGTTTTCGCTTTGGCCGTCTATTTCAAGCGTGTAGTATCCCCTAAGATAGTTTCCGCCCGGCGTGAAAGAAACTTCGTTTTGGCCAACAACAGAAATTGTTACGATGGCAAATTTTTGAAGCGAAGGGAAGAAATATCCAAGTTGAGGAATTATTGAAGTTTCCTTCCAAACATCCTCAAAATCCCACATTCTAAATTCATTCCAAGCCCACGAGTTAAAAGTTTGGCTTGTTGGCATTTCTGAAACTGCGCCAACGCTTGAATTAACGCTTAGACCAACAGAAGCTGCGTTTCCAACCCCGCTTGAAAAGTTCATCATGCTTGTTGAAAGGTTTGAAAGCGAAAGATATTTTCCATACATAACCTCCGGCCAAAGCGAGCTGTTTTGCGAAACCGCGCCAACAATTCCGCCGCGCCCTATGTTATTTGGCGAAAGCGACGCCAAAAAGCTAAAGAACATTGTGTTGTTAATTTTAAGCCCACTTCCTCTTGCAAGGCCAACAATTCCGCCAAAGGTAACGCTACTTGACGAAGAATTGTTAATTTTAATTGGCGCCGATTCGAATGTTATTGCGGCAAGGTTTCCGTTTTTTGAAACAATTTCGGAAACAAGACCTGTTGTTGGCGCAACATAAACATTTATTATCTCCCCGTTTACAACATGGCCGGCAATTCCGCCAAAGTTGCTTGAAATTGAACTTTCTGTTTCGCCTTGAAGAACTGAAATTGTTGGAACGCAATAGCTGTTGTTAACAAAGCTGTCCAGCGCCTGGCCAACAATTCCGCCAAAGGTTATTTCGCCAAAATAGGAATATGTTTCAAACTGAAAAGTTTCTCTAACAGAGGCAATTGTTTCTGAAAAAACTTTAGCATTAAAGGTTTCGCCCTGCTCTGTTACAACCGCGCAATATCTTGAAACATCAGAACCAGAATTTAAGTTGAAAAGAAAAATTCCCGCTCTGTTAAAAACCAAATTTCCATTTTCAACAGTAATAACCTCTTCTTCTGAATTTAAAATTTCCAAATCTTCTTCTCTAACAGAAGACGGAGCGTTTGTTTGAGAGAAAAATGTTGTTTCAAGCGTTCCATTTTCGTTTGAAACATTTACAACATAGTTTTCTGTTCTTTGGTTTCTATCCGCACCAAAAGCCCAAAGCCCCGGCAATTTAAAGAACATATAGTTATTTTCAATTTCAAAGACATCTTGCGGCAACAAATCTCCAAGATTAAAAACTTCGGCAGAAGTTGCGTTTGAAAGAGAGGTTTTTTCACTTCCTAAAATCATTGTTGAAAAAGATGAGGCATATTGTTCCTCTTGCCTAACAATTTGGCTTGCCGAAAGCGAAACGTTTGCCGAACAGCCAGAAATTGTTGAAGAAGTTGCCTTTGCCGCAACAGAGCCAATTGTTGTTTGCTCGTTTCCCTCAATTACAATTTCAACCTCCAAGCCAAGGTCTTTAACCGTTGCCCCGTTTAAAACGCCAAAAAATCCAACGTTTTGTCCGCTTGAAAGAGAAACTCCGCTAATTTGCTTTCCATTGCCGTCAAAGCTTCCGCTAAACGGGTTTTCTTCTGTTCCAATTGGAAAAAACTCGTTGCTAAGGCTAAAGGACGCCCCAAGGCGATAGAAAAGCGCGTTTCCCGTTCCGCCGTTGATTAAATCTCTAAAATAAATTAAATCTTCCTCGTTTGAAATTATGTATGGGTTTTCTTGCGTTCCCGCGCCGCCAAGCGAAATTTCCGGCTCTGCAAAAACGTTTCTTGCCCCCAATCCAAGCAACAAAACAAAAATAAATATTAAAATTGAAATTAAAAAATAATTTTTTATTGCCTTCATTTGTTCCCTCTTTAAATTAATATATACCATATTTATTTAAATAAACCAAATCTATTTTAAAAAAAGAATTTTACAGATTTAATATTTTAAGGTATAATTAAAAACATGGAACAGGAAATTGCAGTTTTATTTGGGCTTAGCCTAAGCGGAAGTGACGACGGCTATTCTAGTTTAAAAGAGCTTGAAAGGCTTTGCGAAACCGCGGGTGTTGCCGTTTGCGGAAAGCTTTTTCAACGCGCAAAGGAAATTACGCCGGCAACATACATTGGAAGCGGAAAGGTTTTGGAGCTTAAAGAACTAATTGAAAAAAACGGCGCAAACCTTGCCGTTTCAGACAACGAACTTTCCGGCTCTCAGGTTAACAACCTTTCCCAAGCTCTTGGAGTTAAGGTTGTTGACAGAACAACCTTAATTTTAGACATCTTCGCAAAACGCGCCCTTTCAAACGAAGGAAAGCTTCAAGTTGAACTTGCAATGTTGAAATACTATCTGCCCCGCCTTTCCGGAATTTCTGGAACAAGCGGAAGGTTTGGAAGCGGCGGCGTTGGAATGCGCGGCCCGGGCGAAACAAAACTTGAACTTGACAAGCGAAAAATTAAACTCCAAATTCAAAAACTTGAAGCTCAAATTGAAAAGATTAAAAAGGACAGGAGTTTAAGACGAAAAAACAGGGCTTCAAACGTTAAGAATGTTTCAATTGTTGGTTACACAAACGCCGGAAAGTCAACGCTTATGAACCTTATTACAAAAGCCGGAATCTACGCGGACGACAAGCTTTTTGCAACGCTTGACACAACAACCCGCCTTCTCTTTTTGCAGCCCGGAAAACAAGTTGTTCTAACGGACACGGTTGGCTTCATAAACAAACTTCCAAAGGCCTTTGCCCCCGCCTTTAGCGCAACTCTTGAAGAGGTTTCAAACAGCAACCTAATAATTCATCTAATTGATTGTTCAGACAAAAATCTTGAAACCCACATCAATGTTGTTCTTGGAGAGCTTGAAAAACTTGGCGCAGAAAAAATTCCAAGGCTAACCGTTTTTAACAAAATTGATGTTTTAACAACAGAAGAAAAAAGAGAACTTAGGGAAAAATTTCCAAATTCAATTTTCATCTCTGCAAAAAAAGGGGAAAATGTTGAAGAAATTAAAGATAAAATTTTAAAAATTCTTTGGAATTAACAAAACAATTGGATATAATTAAAAAAAACAAAGGAGAAAATTATGGAATTAAATGAATATCAAATCCTTGCAATGAAAACAAAAAAACCTTGGGAGGGAGATGTTAAAGGCCAGTTAACAGACTCAATTTTGGGTTTAACCGGCGAAAGCGGAGAGGTTGCGGATATAATTAAAAAATATTTCGCCGGCGTTAAGGAGCTTGACAAGGATCATTTAATCAACGAAATGGGCGATGTTATGTGGTATTTAGCAGAACTTGCCGAAACGCTTGGAACAACTCTTGACGAAATTGCAACGCTTAACATAGAAAAACTAAAGGCTCGCCATGGCGAAAAATTTAGCGGCTATGGAAACAGAAGCGGAAAAGGAAAATAAAAGTTTAAAGTTAAATTGTTTTGAAACTAATATAATAAAGAAGAAAAAGAGTTCAACTTTTAGAGGTAAAACTCTTTTTTAATAACTTGCCAATCAAAAACTTTTTTTAATTTTAAATTTTTTTTAATAATTTTATTTAAAAAATCTGCCCTTTTTTTAAATCAATAAAAAATTAATTAAACAAATTAACAATAAATAAAACTAAAACAAAAAAAGAAAGGGCAACCCCTGCCCTTTCCCCTTAAAATATTCCGTTTTTTTACGCCGGCTTTGTTGTTGAATATGTCCCCGCCCCGCTGAAACTTGTAACCGGGGTTTGGCTGTCGCCCTTGTACCATGTTACATACGTTGGAAGCGCAATATTTTCATCAAGCTTTGACCCCTCTTCAACAACAATTTCGGTTAGTTCTGTTAAATTGCCGTTTGTAAACAAATTGTCCGGAAGGCTTGTAACGCCTGCGCCAAGAGTTAGTTTTGTTAAGTTTGAACAACCCGAAAAGGCATATGAATCTAAAGAAATATTTCCATTAATTGTAATTTCGGTTAAGCTGCTGCAATCTTTGAAAGCATATTGATTAATTTCTTTAGCTTCTGCGGCAATTGTTATTTGAGTTACCAAATCCCTTGAAATTGAAGGCGCCAAGGCAATGTATTCTCTAGTTGTTTCATTGATGTAATAATTTACATTTCCGCTCTCTTCAATTCTTCCCTGTGCCTGCTGGCCATTATTCACAATTTCTTTTGCATATTCCCCCAAATAGCCACAACTTGATAATCCATCAATTGTTAAACTTGAATTGTTATAGACTATTGCCAGCGCATAACAAGCACTGAAAGCAGAACTTCCAATTGAGGTCAAAGTGCTTGGTAGGGTTATTGAGGTTAAACTGCTGCAACTAGCGAAAGCACCCGCGCCAATTGAGGTCACCCCTTCGGGGATTGTTATTTCGGTTAAACTAGTGCAACCTCTGAAAGCATACATGCCAATTGCTGTCACTCTTTCTGGGATTGTAATTTCAGTTAAACTGCTGCAACCTCTGAAAGCATAATCTCCAATTTTTGTTGCCTCTTCTGGAATTTCGGAAGTTGAACAGCCTGAAAGGACTGTTTTTGAAACTTTGTCATAAATAACGTTCTTTCCCATGTCGCTAAGAGAATTGTTGTTTGCTGAAACTGTAACCTGCGTCAAACTTGAAAGGCCATAAAACATATTGTATCCGGCTATAAATTGAAGGTTCTCTGGAATATGGATGCTTTCCAAATTTGGATAAATGCTTTGAAGAGGGTGATGCTCTGCATCAATATACATAATGATCTTGTATTCTTTCCCATTAATGGTCGTTGTGTTTGGAAAGTCAAGGTGGGTAACATCTTCGCGGGGTGTTGCTGAGCCCCCATTCTCACCGAGAATTAATGCATAATCTCCAACACACAGAACATGAAACCCGTATGTTGGGCTGCTTGGATCTAAATCTTCATAAGGTTCGCCGCCGTCTACAGTTGTTGTATCTAAACAAAAGTAATAATAATCCGTTGGAGAATCTTCTGTTAAGACGAAGGAATATGTTCCCTTTTCTTTTCCATCGAGTACGATTAGCAGGTCAAATTTATATATATAATTTTCATAGTTTGAATCGCTTGCAATTCCAAGAGGCAAAACCCATTCCGATTCATCAATTACTGCGGATATGGTTACTGTGTCTCCAATTGCATATAGGCCAGAGCCAGAAACATTTGTTCCTTCAACATTGCTGTAAACATTAATTTCCCTCATTTGAGAGGCGTCTGTTAAGTTTATTAAAAATTCGTAAAGTGTTTCTTGAACAGAAACATTAACATTTTCAAGAGAAATTGTTAAAACAAAGGTTGCGCTTTCGGCCGGGGCAACAATTGCAGATGTTGCCTCTTCCTCGCCCTTTGTTATTGAGAAGTTAACATTTTCAATTGAAGCAATTTGGTTTTGAATTGAAACCCCAAGGCTTCTCTCATCGCTTAGG
>CASDUK010000006.1 GCA_949283975.1 uncultured Bacillota bacterium | reverse complement strand
GTAGAAAGCGCTGTCGCCAATTTTCTCTAAACCTTTTTGAATTTGAATTGAGGTTAAATTCCTGCAATTATAGAAAGCGCCCTCGCCAATTACCTTTACTTTTTTTGGAATTTTAATTGAGGTTAAACCGCAATTATAGAAAGCCTGCGCGCCAATTCTCTTTACTCTCTTCCAAAATTTTTTTGGGTTGGATTGTAAAAGTTTTAAATCCTCTTCACTTACTTTAAAAATAGTTCCAAGTCTCATATCCATAGTAACTTAATTTTAACACTAGTAAATCTATTTGTCAATATTTAAATATTTTTTAAGTTGTTTAGAGTAGTTTTCGTCTTTTAAAGCAAAATCCAAAACTGCTGTTATATATCCAAATTTGTTTCCAATGTCATATCTAACGCCATCTATATCATAGGCCAAAACATCTCCTTTGCGAGAGAGAATGTCGAAGGCATCTGTGATTATTTTTTCGCCATTTTTCTCTTCAAGCTCCTGGCAAGCATCAAAAATGTTTGGTTTAAGTATGTATCTCCCAAGGCAAGAAAGCGTTGATTTAACCTCTTCAAGTTTTGGCTTTTCTGTTATTTTAGTAACCGTGTAAACGCGGCCATCTTTGTTTGAATATTCAACTGAGCAATATTTTGTTATTGCCTCTCTAGAAACATTCATACAACCCATAATTGATTTTCCTGTTTTATTGTAAACATCAATTAGTTGCTTTGAAACAGGTTTTCCATTCCCAACAAAAAGGTCATCTGCAAACATTAAAAGAAAGGGCTGGTTTCCAACAAATTCTTTTGCAAGCATAATTGCTCCGCCCGTTCCGTTTAAAACTTTTTGTTCAACAAATTTTATGTTGCTTAAATTTGTTTTTCTAAGAATTTCAACAAACTCTCTGTTATTTTCAACCTTTTTTTCCAAGATTTTATCTTCGGAAAAATGCCTTATAATTGCTTCTTTGTTTGCACCAACTATTATAAGAATTTCGTCAATTCCGCTTTCCAAAGCCTCTTCAACAATTAATTGAATTGTTGGTTTATCAATTATTGGAAGCATTGTTTTTGAAACGGCCTTTGTAAAGGGAAGAAACCTTGTTCCATATCCTGCCGCCATAATAACTGCCTTCATAAATCCTCCTAAGGTAAGTATATCAAAATTAAATAAAAATTAAAAAAGATTAAGGAATTTTCCTTAATCATTGTCGTTATCATTATAAAAATCAAAGGATTTCATAATTTCTTCAAGGTCTTCCTTTGGGTTTATTGCTTCATTTAAATCAAACTTTCCGTCTCCCTGAGAATAGTCTGGAACATTTAAAAGTTTTGAATATTTTTCGTCAACTTCATCATCGCTTAAGAGAAACTTGTCAACAGGATTTTCAAACTTTTCGCCTTCGCCTATTTTAACATTTGCAATTGGCTTAATTTGGCTTGCTTTTTCTTCAAGTTTTTCAAGTTCAGTTTTTTGCGAAAGCGTTGGGCTAACCTTTCTTTGAACAATTCTTGCCTTGGGCTCGGAAAGCGTTGCCTCTGCCTTCATTCCAGTTAGCCTGCTGAGAAGCATTCTAATTGGATCTGTTGCCGGAGTTTTGGTCATAAGCTCAATGTTAAAATCGTCTTTTAAAGCAGTTTTAATTGCTGACTTTAAATTTTCCATATCTTCTTTTATATTTGAAACATCTTTAATGTCCGAATTCCTTTTAATCATTTCGTTTAGCAAAATTTCCCACTTGGTGTAAAGCATTCCAAGTTGCTCAAGCTTTAACTTATAAATTTTTTGGGAACTTTCTTCAATTTCTTTTGCCTTGTCAACCGCTGCTGTTAAGGCCAAATTAATTGATTTTTCCTTTGATTTAACTGCCTCAATTTCAGCGCTTAGCCTTGCAATTTTTTGATCTCTTTCCATTAATTCGCGCTGAAAGGACAAGTTTGACGACCTTATGTAATTGTCAACCTCTTCTTCATTATATCCATTTTTTTGTTTTGAAAAATTCATACTTTCCTCGTGTTAGATTTAACTGAAAAAACAACTCCAATTAGCGCAAAGATTAAGCAAGCCGAAATTAAACCAACAAACGCCCAAAGAGCTAAAAGTTTTTCGGAATATAACACTAGTAATATAGCACATAGTGCGAAAAAAGCAAAGACTTTAAGGTGAAATTTTTGTCGAAAAACAATAAAAATTGAAAGAGATGCAAAGCTAATTCCGCCCAAATAAAGGGCAATTAACAATGGAATTGCAAACAAAAAGTAATAATTCAAAACTCCGAATGCTCCAAACAAGGTTAAAAGAACGCCAACATATAGGCTTGAGTCAATTTTATAGCACAAAAACCTTGTTAAATTCGAAAGCCCCAAAACAATTAAAAGACTAGAAAACCAAAATTGATAAAAATCAATCTCTTCTATAAAAAAACTTAAAATTAAAAGAGCAAAATATCTAACAAATAAAAAAAGCGTTACTCCTCTAAAAATGTATGTTCGTTTCACGCCTTTATTATTTCCGTTTTAAACTGTTTTAGCAATTTTATTAATTTCGTTTACAATAAATTCATCGTTTCTTTGGCTTTCAAATGCAACAGAATTTGTTGTTAATGTCAAATTTTTAGAAATTGCCTTGCCCATTCCAACAAGCTGTTTAACAAGCTGGACGCCTGAAACATTGTGCCCCAAATAGCTTGCCGTTTGGCTTGCAAAATGTTGGTCTAGCCTTGTTACAAGCCCCATAACATCAAATATGAACATTCGAACACTTTTTCCATCTTTAAGCGTTGATTTGCAAAAATTAATTGCGTTTATAATTGTGTTATAACTTTCGTCAAGATTGTTGTAATATGTTGTTGCAAACATTTCAAGGTTTTTATTTAGCCCGCCATAATAAATTACTTCTGGCGCAAGTTCAATTCCAACAAAAACCAATTTTTCGTTTAAATTTTTATCTCTGGAAAGCTTTTCAATTTCTTTAACAATTGCCAAAATTGCATCTTCGTCATTTTGAAAATATGAAATTGTTCGATCGCCCTTTTTAATTTTTTCTCCAAAAACAAATGTGTCTTCGCTTGGAATATCGAAAGCAGAAATGTCATAAACTTTTCGTTTCGAATTCCAATTTAAAACATCTACATCATTAATTTTTAAAACTTCTTCCAAAATTCCACAATCATAATTATCCGAAATTTTCCCGTATGCTAAAACTTTGTCCCCCTCTCTTAAATTAAACCGGCTGATAATTTCATCTGGAACATAGAAAGTTATAAATTTAAAAAGATCGTTGTTTTTTAAATTGTTTAAATAGAAATGGCCATTGACTGAATCTAAGTAACCAAAAATTTGTTTATTGATGCCAAGATTGTTTCGGCCGTAAATTGACGGATTTTGCGCAAGCATCAAAATGTTTGAATAAGATTCTCTTTTAATTGGTTTTTGAAGTTTTAAAATTTCTGGTGGAATATAATCTTTAACCATTGTTGTGATTTTTGTTATTGTTTTTGGAGGCCGCCCTTTTTTATTTTGCTTCCCCTCAACAATAACAGCGCCGGAAGAAATGTTTAAAATTTCTGTGCAAAGCTGTTCTCTTTTCTTGGTTGTTGGCGAAGAGACGCCAATTGACCGTGCAAGTTCGCGTAGTTCGTATATTCCAAGTGCGTTTAACATCTCGGGTGAGATTGCCTTATCGCTAGAGTTTCTCATCTTAGACATTATACCCCATTTTTTTACAAAATACAACAATTTTTATAAAAAATTGGAAATTCCCAAAAACTATAAGAACTTAATAAATGTGTCAATTTGTGGCGGGGCTTTAAGAAGTTACTCTTATAAAATTAAAAATTAAATTAAAGTTTAAACATGGGCTTAATGGCAAAACGAGAAATTGGGCAAACAGAGGCTGAGAGCGGCGGTTGGCTACTAATTTTTCGCCAAAAAAATTTAAAGCAAAAATGTGCATTTTTCGAAGTTTAAGTTGTTAAAATGAAAGTTTCATAGTATAATTTTAAAAGAGAAAAAAGAACAAAGACATGAAATTTTAAGGGCTATGAGGCGCGAACAACTAGATGTCTGCCCTAATTGGAGGGATTTGAAACGCTTTTAAATTTGACTTGCCAATAGTTATAATATATTATATTCATTAGGAGGCTTTATGAAAAAATTTTTCTTGCTGTTTGCCCTTTGCGCAATATTCTTATGCGGCGGGGTTTTGCTTTCAGCCTGTGGCGGAGACAATTCTTCAAACCCCAAAGAATATATCATAACGCTAGAAACATCAAGCGATTATGAAATTATTTCAAGCCATGAAAAAGCAGCCGAAGGCGAAACAGTAACGCTAAAAATTAAAATTACAAACGAAAATTTAGAAATTGATTCCGTTTTTGCAAACGAAACAGCTTTGGAAATAAATGGTAATTCATATTCGTTTGTTATGCCGACGCAAGATGTAACAATTAGTGTAAAGACAAAAGAAAAAACATATCAAGAAGTTTTGGAAAGTGATGGAACATATTGGAGAGAATCTGTTCCAAATCAAATTGGGTTGCCAGAAGAGGGAACACAATATGCGAGCCAATACATATATTTCAACTTTTCTGGAAGCGGAGTTTGGTCTCCAACTGTAACAGTTCGATCTACAAATCAAGAAGTTCTTCCAGATGATGCCTTTGAAGTTAGATTAACAAGCAACAACCAAGGAACAAGATATGGCTATGGCAGTGTTTGCATAGATTTAACCAAGGCAACCAAAGGAACAACCTATATAATCTTAACTGCCAAATCTTCAACGATGGGAACAACAAATTCAACAATAATTAAAAAAATTGAATTTGTAGACAACGGAAAAGTTGAATTTGAAACATGGCAAACAACAGTTACATTCGACTTATCAAAAGTTGCGCGTTCTGGAAGAGAAATTTTTGTTCATGTATCAGACGGTGATAGAGTTTATGGAACACCAGAAGCAATTCCATCATACTTTTCAAGTTCAACAACAGAAGATTCAATTGTTTTAAACATAACATACATTCCAACCCACAACTACTCTATTGCTGTTTACTATGTTGATGAAGATAATCACACAATCTATTTAAATTTGCCGGAAGTAATCAGCGGAGGCGGCTCAACCGAAACAGGATTTACGCAGTATATAGATGGAGTTCTATCTTTTGCCCATGACGGCGCAAACATAAAAATTACTCCAACAAATAACTAAACAAACAATAATTTAATAATATGTCATATAGAGTGTGTAAAGGAAAGCCCAATTGCACACAGCAACTCGCAAAAAAGGGCTAAGAGCTTTAGCAATGGGAAAACAAAATTCCGCCTCTAAGCGAGATTTTTAAAAGGAAAAAGAAAATGAAAAAGATTTTAACAAGTGAAAGCGTTAATATTGGCCACCCAGATAAAACATGCGACACAATTGCAGACGCCTTTTTGGATGAGGCGTTAAAACAAGATCCAAATTCAATGATGGCGGTTGAATGCGCAATTAAAAATAACAAATTGTTTATTTATGGCGAAGCCACAACAAAGGCAAAAATTAACTATGAAAAAATTGCAAGAGAAGTTTTAAGTGAAATTGGCTATAATTGCAAATTTAAAATAGTAAAAGAAATAAGCGAACAAAGCCCAGACATTAACCAAGCGGTTGTTAAAGAAGAACTTGGCGCAAACGACCAGGGAATGTGCTTTGGCTATGCAACAGATGAAACAGCGGAATTCATGCCTCTTCCAATTGTTGTTGCACACAAACTTATGAAAAGATATGACGAGTTTAGGCGAAAAACAAATTGCTTCTTTCCGGACGCAAAAAGCCAAGTTTCGGTTGAATATACCAACGACAATCCAACAAGAATTAAAACAATTTTAATTTCTGTTTCCCATTCAAAAACCCTAACCCACAAAGAAATTGAAAGCAAAATTAAAGAAAACGTAATTGAGCCAGTTTTAAAAGAATATAAGAAACTTTATAAGGAAACCGAGCTAATAATAAACCCAAGCGGGAAATTTACAATTTGGGGAAGCTTTAGCGATAGCGGTTGCGTTGGAAGAAAAATTGTTGTTGACACATATGGCGGAGCTAGCCGCGTTGGCGGAGGCTGCTTTTCAAGCAAAAATGCAACTAAAATTGACAGAAGCGCCGCCTACTATGCAAGATATGTTGCAAAAAACATTGTTGCAAATGGGTTGGCAAAAAAATGTGAAATCCAAGTTTCCTATGGAATTGGGCTTTCAAAACCAATTTCAATGTTTATTGAAACCTTTAACACAGAAACTGTTCAGCTTAAAAAGATTTATAATTTTGTTGAAGAAAACTTTAACTTCTCACCTGCCAACATAATTAAAGAACTTGACCTTCTTAAACCAATTTATAAACAAACAGCATGTTTTGGACATTTTGGAAGAGAAGAATTTCCGTGGGAAAAAATTAAAAAATATTAATAAAACGCTTTGAATTTTTTTCTTAAAAGATATATGATTATCTTTAGGAGAAATGCAAATGAAAAAAGTTAAAGAGTTTTTTAAAGATTTTAAAAAGTTTATACTGCGCGGAAACATTTTAGATTTGGCAATTGCAATGGTTGTTGGCGCAGCTTTTACAAAAATTGTAACAAGCCTTGTTAATGATTTAATCATGCCGCTTATTTGTGCAATTTTTGGAAGTGCAACAGTTGATGAATTATATTTCACTCTAAATGGCGCTCAAATTTTCTATGGAAGATTCTTGCAAGCTGTAATTGATTTCTTGCTTGTTGCAATTGTTTTGTTTATCGTGCTTCGAATTGTTATGAACGCATCAAATGCGCTTAGAAAAGGAATTTCAGAAAAGCCAAACAAACAGGAAAAGGCAATTTTAAAAGAACGCGGCGTTAACATGAAAAACAGAAAAGAAGTTCTTGCCGAAACTGCAAAGTTAAGAGAAGAAAACAAGCAGCCAGAAGTTGTTAAACCAACCCAAGAAGAACTTCTAACCCAAATTCTTGAAGAACTTAAAAAACAAAATAAAGATAAAGAGTAAATCTGGGGGTTTTATTAAACGAAAAAATGGGAGATAAAATCTCCCATTTTTCAATCCAAAGGCCTTCCTTCTTTACTTATTTACTTCAATTAAGCCATATTCTCCATTTTTTCTTCTGTAAAGAATATTAATCTTGCCGGTTTCTGCGTTTAAGAAAACATAGAAATCATGGTCAATTGCTTCAAGCATGAAAATTGCATCTTCTTCTGTAATTGGGTCAAGCGAAAAGCTTTTTCTTTTTGAAATTTTAGACGGGGTTTCTTCTTCTGGAAGTTCTTCCAAAAATAAAAGGTCTGAAGCAACATCTGGAATTTTAAAGCCTTTTCTTTTCTCTTTAAATTTAATAATTTGTTTTTCAAGTTTAGGAAGCGCAACATCTAAGTTGTTATACATGTTTTCGCCAATCACCTCTGAACGGAAGAAGCAGTTCTTTGCAGAAATGCTTATTTCAAGCTTAAACATGTTCCCTTCTTTTTTGCAAACAACTTTACAGTTTGCGCCTTTTCCAAAGTATTTTTCAAGTTTGCCAACTTTTTTCTCAATAAGCCCTTGAAGCCTTGCCCCAACATCATAATTTTTCTCAACGATTTCGATATTCATTTTTTCCCTCCTAATATTAATATATCATTTAAATAATGTTTACCAAAATAATTTTAAAGCTTTCCTTGAAAGAGTTTTATTTTTGACTTAACAACATTTTTCATTTCTTCGCGCGCGCTTGAAAGGAAAAACCTTGGATTAATTTCCTTTGGGCTTGCCCTTAAGTTTTTTCTCAAAGAGGCAATAAAACAAAGCCTCAAATCCGTGTCGACATTAACTTTGCAAACATTGTGCTCGCTGCAAATTAATGCAAGATCCTTTGCTGAAACGCCTTTCGCACCCTTAATATTTCCGCCTTCTTTATTTATTTTGTTAACAATTTCTGCATCAACCGTTGACGCACCATGCAAAACAATTGGAAATTTCCCAAGCTCACTTTCAATTTCAGAAAGAATGTCAATTCTAAGCTTTGGTTCGCCAGAAAATTTATATGCTCCATGGCTTGTTCCAATTGCAACTGCAACGGAATTTACGCCGGTTTTTTCAACAAATTCTTTTGCTTCCTTTGGATCTGTAAACTTTGAATCTTTAACTACAACGCTATCTTCAACCCCAGAAAGCGTTCCAATTTCGCCCTCAACAAAAACACCATTTTTATCTGCATATTTAACAACTTGTTTTGTTAATTCAACATTTTTTTCAAAGGGAAGAGAACTTCCGTCTATCATAACAGAATCAAAGCCGGCGTCAATTGCCTTTTTACAAACCTCAAAGGATTTTCCATGATCTAAATGTAAATATGCTGGAAATTTCTTTTTCTCAACAAGCGCCTCAAACATCATAACTGTTGTATCAACGCCCATATATTCAAGCGCCCCTTCTGAAACGCTGCAAATAACAGGGGTTTCCATGGCCTCGCCAGCTTCTAAAATTGCTTGAAGAGTTTCAAGGTTGTAAAAATTAAATGCGCCAATTGCAAAGCGTTTTTTAAGAGCCTTTTCAAAGGCGGAAAAAATTGTGTCTGGTTTTCTTTTCATAATCACCAATATTTTACCAAAAATTACATAAATAGCAAAATGATTTAGCACTTTGAATAATAAAATTAATTGTGAGGTGGAAGATATGAAAAAATATTGTGCAATTTTTCTTTGCTTAGCGATTGTTGCCTTTGCTTCAATTATGTTTGCCGGCTGCAATCAAACAAAAACAGAAGATTTAATTTCTGATGCACGCTACGGTATATATGATTGCCAAAGTGAAAACTTTAATGCAATATTTGTCTATGGCCAGAGAGAAGATCCATATAAAATGGATGGAATTTCAAACAAAAAGGTTGAGTTTGGAGTTATTAGCGTTGTTTTCAACTCTAACCTTTCAGAAGAAGATGAAATTAATTACACGCTTACAATTGGAGAAGAAACATTTAGCGGTGTTTTAGAAAAAAGCCCATACTCTAGCGAATACATGGCAAACATTGGAAAATCTTGTGATGATAACAGCAAAATTTCGCTTTCAATAGGCCTTAACAATGAGCAGCCAACAACGATTGAAATGCAAAACAAAAATTCAACTTGGGCTGTTGGTTACCAGCGCGCAAAAGAAATTGGCCTTGAAGCGCTAAAAGATGACATTGCTGAAATTGAAGATAAAGGCGAAAGTTATGAACTTTATGTTAAAATTGTTGGAAATCATGGTTCAAATTTCGGAACATATTATTGGATTGTAAGCGTTGTTTCTCCCTCAACCCGCCACAATGTTACAATTTCTCCAACAAGCGAAGAGATTTTGGTTAAAAATTAAAATTGATAAAAAGCCATGGATAACTCCACGGCTTTTAAATTTCAATAATTTCAATTTTATTTAGTGCATCTTCAACAAGTTCTTCAATGTTTAAAAAGCTTTCTTCCTTTTCAACAAGATCAATTTTTGGTTTAATAATTGGATTTCTTGGTAGAAAAACCGTGCAACAATCTTCATAAGGCAAGATAGATGTTTCATATGTTTCAATTGCGCGGCTTAGGTTGATTATTTCAATTTTATCAAAACCAATAAGCGGCCTAAAAACTGGAAGATTCTTTAAAACATTTTCCGTGCTTGTCAGGCTTTCAACTGTTTGAGATGCAACTTGGCCAAGATTTTCGCCCGTTATAACTGCTTGAAATCCAAACTTTTCCGAAAGCTTTTCGCAGATTCTCATCATTATTCTTCTCATGATAGTAATCATATAGGCGCTTCTACAATTCTTGTGAATTTCTTCTTGAATTTTAGTAAACGAAACAACATAAAGCTTTAAGCTTCCCGTGTAATTAGAAACAATTTTAGCAAGTTGAACAACTTTTTCCTTTGCCTGCTCGCTGGTATATGGGAAAGAATGGAAATGAACTGCGCTAAGCTTCATTCCGCGCTTTGCCATGAGATATGCAGCAACTGGGCTGTCAATTCCTCCTGAAAGCATAACAAGCCCTTTTCCGCTTGTTCCAACGGGAATTCCGCCCGCCGCGTGAATTTTGTCCATGAAAATATAGGCCTTCTTGTTTTCTCTAATGTCAACATAAATTGTCTTTTCTGGAAAAGTTAGGTTAACTTTTAAATTTGGAAAGAAATCTAAAACAACCCCGCCAAGCTGTCTTTCAAAATCTGTTGAATGGATTGGGAAGGATTTATCTGCGCGAGAAACTTCAACTTTAAATGTTTTTACAGAAAAGAGGTTTAATTCTTCGTTTTCCAAAAGGATTTTAAGCGAATTTTCAATTTCTTCCGGGCTGCTTTCAACCTCTGTTGCAACTGAAACGGAAACAAGCCCAAAAATTTTTGTTGAACTAAGAACAATTGAATTTAAATTATCCTCACAAAAATCATAAAGAAGATATCTTCCGCCAATTTTTTTAAGTTTAACATTTTCATCAACTTTCGAAATGCTTTCCAGAATGTTTTTTATAAGCTGATTTTCAAAAAGCCCTCGGTTTTTTCCCTTTAAATGAATTTCACCATATCTAAGCAAAACAACTTTTTTCATAATTACCTCAATTTTTCAAGCAAGGTTCTATAACCTTCCTCAATAATTTCACACGCTTTTAAAACTTCTTCTTCTCCGTTTTCATTTGAAAAACTAATTCTAATTGCGCCTTCAATTTGCTTTTGGCAAAGCCCAATTGCCTCTAGCGTTCTATTCGTTGTTTTTTTGCTTGAACAGGCGCTTCCTGTTCCAACAACAACTCCTTTTTCTTCTAAAACATGAACAAGCGTTTCTCCGCGAACGCCCTCAAAAGAAAGGCTTAAAATATATGGGCTTGCCGCTGTTGACGAATTGATTTTAATTCCATCTTTTCCCTCAAAATATGCTCTAACGATGTTTGAAAGTTTTTTTGCATGGTTATAGCTTTTTTCAATTTCAAAATTGCTAGCAACCTTTGAAAACGCCAAAATATACTCCGTGTTTTCCGTTCCGCTTCTAAGCCCAAATTCTTGGCCTCCGCCGTAGATTATTGGTTTTAGCTTTGAAATGTTTTTAACATAAAGCGCGCCAATTCCCTTTGGAGCGCCAACTTTGTGGCCGCTAATTGAATATAGGTCAACGCCAAGTTTTAAAACATTTGTTGGAATTTTACCAAACGCTTGAACGCCGTCCGAATGAAAAATTGCGTTTGGCCAAAAGCTTTTAACAAGCCTTGAAATTTTTGAAATGTCGTTAATTGCTCCCGTTTCATTGCTTACATGCATAATTGAAACAAAAGCCGTTGGCTTTAACAAAATTTCTTTTAATTTGTCTAAGTCAACTTCTCCAAATTTATTGAGAGGCGCAAAGACAACGTTAAATCCTCTTAACTTAAGTTCATTTGCGCTTGCAAAAACTGCTTGATGCTCGCCCGCTCCAAAAACAAACTGGTCGCCAGTTTTTTTTGCGCTTCCAAAAATTGCAAGATTGTCTGCCTCCGTTGCGCTTCCGGTTATAATTAAGTTGTTGTTGTAGTCAACGCCTAAGGCTTTGCAAATTTTTTGTTTTGCAGCGTCAATTTCTTTTCTAACTTCAAGAGATTTTCCAGAAAGCGCAGAAGGGTTATAAAACAAAGCGTGAGATCTTTCAATCTCACTAATAGCCTCTGGCTTTATCTTTGTTGTGCTTGCATTGTCTAAAAAAATCATTCTTCTCCTATCTAAGTTTTGCACCAAAATTTTCTTCTGCTCTCTTTAAAATTTTATTTATAACTTTATTAATATCCTCTTCGGAAAGCGTTTTTTCGTCCGAAATAAGCTTAATTCTAAAAGCAATGCTTTTTTTGCCTTCAAGCTGTTTGCTTCTATAAATGTCAAAAGTGTAAAGTTCTTCTAAATATTTTCCAGAGCATTGCCTAATTAAATTTTCAAGTTCGCCAACGGTTACGGCCTCGTCAACAACAAGCGCAAGGTCTCGTTCAACCGCTGGGAATTTTGAAATTTTCTTAACTTCAAACTTTTTCTCTGGAAGAGTTAAAATTTCGTTGCAGAAAATCTCTCCATAAAACATATTTTCTGGAACATCATAGTTTTTTGCAACAACTGGGTTAATTTTTCCAAATCTAGCAACAAGTTTTTCTTCCGCAAATAAATCTGCGCTAATGCCTGGGTGGAGAAAGCTTGAATTTGAATATTTTAACAAAACTTTTGCGTTAAACTTTGAAACAACATTTTCAACAATTCCTTTGAATGTGAAAAAGTCGTCAGTCGAACATGTTGATGCAAAGGCAAGAACATCTTTTTCAACTGGAAGTTCTGAAATTGGGTTTTGCTTTGCGTGGAAGGTTCTTCCAGCTTCATAAATTTTAATTTCCTTGTTGTTTCTGTTGAAATTGTAATTTATGTTTGTAAGCAAGTTGTGGCAAAGCGAAACTCTGAGCGCACCAAGTTCATCACTAAACGGATTTTTAACTTTAACAACTTCTTTTCCAAGATCAACAAGCCCAAGTTTTTCATGTGCGTTTAATGGAACTAATGAATAGCTGTTAATTTCATAAAACCCGCGATTTATCAACAAACTTTTAATTTCCCTTTGAAGTTTTAAAACGGGGTCATATTTCCCAACTGTTTCGCTTGTTTTACGCTCTAAATTTTGGCAATTGTCATAAATTTCGTAGCCATACATTCTAATAACTTCTTCTGCAACATCGTTGTCGTTTTCAATGTCCAACCTAAAAGGCGGAACATTTAAAATTAAATTATCACCCTCAATTTTACAATCAATTCCCAAACTTTCCAAAATTTCTTTTACATCTTTTTCTTTAACACTAACCCCTAAAATTGAGTCAATTTTGTTCTTTGAAACAACAACTTTTCTCTCTGCTGCCTCTTCTTTCTTTTCGTCTAACACACCCTCTGCAATTTCGCCACAGTTAAGTTTTGAAATTAAGCTAAGCGCTCTTTTCATTCCAACTTCTTGGCTTGCCGTGTCAACGCCCTTTTCAAAGCGCGCGCTGGAATCCGTTCTAACACCAAAAGCCCTTGAAGTTCGCCTTATGTTAGAGCGTTCGAAACAAGCAGATTCAAAAATTACTGTTTTTGTTTGTTCATTTATGCAAGAGTTTAATCCACCAATTACGCCCGCAATAACAACAGGTTTAACGGCGTCTGCAATAACCAAATTTGAAGATGAAAGTTTGTAGGAATTTCCGTTTAAGCAGGAAATTTCCTCACCGCCTTCTGCTCTTCTAACAACAATTTTTTTGCCTTCCAAAAGGCTTGCGTCAAAGGCATGCATTGGCTGGCCATATTCAAAAAGAACATAGTTTGTTATATCAACAATGTTGTTAATTGGATGGACGTCACAGCAAAAAAGCCTTGCCCTAATAAAAAGCGGGCTTCTTTCTATTTTAACATTTTCAACCGCGCTTGCCATGTATCTTGGGCAAAGGTCAAAAGCCCTGTCATCAACAGAAACAAAATCTTCAACACTTTTCTTTGTTGTTTTATAGGACAAATCTTGCTTTAAAATTTTTGTTCTATAAATTGCGCAAATTTCTCTTGCAATTCCAACAACGCTCATAGCGTCTGGCCTGTTTGGAGTTATTGAAACATCTAAAACAAAGTCGGCAAGCATAAGCACATCTCCAACTTTTGCTCCTGGCTCAAAATTGTCTTTAAAAATTAAAATTCCGTTTATGCTTGCCCCTTCATAAAAGCCCTCTGAAATTCCAAGCTCTTCTCCGCTGCAAAACATTCCCTCAGAAAGTTCGCCCCTAATCTTTGAAGTTTTAATTTTAACTCCGTTTGCAAGGTCTGCCCCGTCCAGGGCAACTGGAACTAAAGCCCCCTCAAAAACATTTGTTGCAGAGGTTATAATTTGAACGTCTCTACCACCGATATTAACTTTACAAACAAAAAGCCTTTCAGCATCTTTGTGTTTTTCAATTTTTAAAATTTTTCCAACAACAACATGTTTAAGGTGTTTTGAGCAATCTAAAATTTCTTCAACTTCAAAGCCAACGCCCGTTAAGCGAGCCGCCAAAACATTTGCAAGCTCTTGCTTTGAAGAAACATTTTCCCTTTTTGAAATTTCTTTTAAATCAACAAAATCATTTAACCAATTTAGCGATATTTTCATAGTTTTTCCTCTTACTTAACCTGTTTTAAAAATCTCATGTCATTTTCGAAAAGCATTCTCATGTGTGGAATTTTGTCCATAACCATTGTCAACCTGTCAACACCAAAACCAAAGGCAAAGCCGGAATAAATTTTTGGGTCGATGTTGCAATTTTCAAGCACCTTTGGGTTTACAATCCCCGCCCCCAAAAGCTCCATCCAACCCGTTTTCTTGCAAAGATAACAACCTTCGCCCTTGCAGTTTGGACAAGAAATGTCAACTTCAACACTTGGCTCGGTAAAAGGGAAATATGATGGCCTAAACCTAATTTTTGTTTCCTT
The DNA here is from genome assembly GCA_949283975.1 of uncultured Bacillota bacterium. Lineage (GTDB taxonomy): Bacteria > Bacillota > Clostridia > Christensenellales > UBA1242 > UMGS687. The sequence goes on along the minus strand of CASDUK010000006.1, from coordinate 4,153 downwards.
ACCAAACAAAATTTGAAGAAGATCTGTTAAAATATTTTTTAAATCCAACAAACTTATGTTCTTGTCAACAACAAGACCTTCAAGTTGATGGAAAACCGGCGAATGAGTTGCATCGCTATCTGAACGATATGTCTTTCCCGGGCTAACAATTTTAATTGGGGGTTTTCTTTTTTCCATTGTTCTAACCTGAACAGAAGAGGTTTGGGTTCTAAGAACAATGTCGCCTGTAACATAAAATGTATCTTGCATGTCACGCGCAGGGTGATCTTTTGGAACATTCAAAAGTTCGAAGTTATATTTATCAAGTTCAACCTCTGGGCCAGTAACCACTTCAAAACCCATTGCAACGCACGCATCCAAAAGCTTGTTAAATGTTCTTTGAATTGGATGAAAAATTCCGGTCTCACTGTTTTTTGAAGGTTCTGTTATGTCAATTTTTTCGCCTTTTAATTTTTCGTTTAATTTTTCAAGGCCAAGCCTTTTTTCAAGGCTTTCAATTTCGCCTTCAACAATAGTTCTAACCTCGTTAACAAGCGCACCAAGCGCCGGCCTTTCCTCCTTTGGAACGTCCCTCATTCCCCTCATAACTTCCGTTAAAAGGCCGCTTTTTCCGGCATATTTAACCCTGAAATTGTTTAACTGTTCAAGCGAAGAAACGTTTTTAATTTCCTCCTCTGCGCTCTTTTTAATTTCTAAAATCTTTTCCTTCATAGTTCTCCTCGAAATGCTGAAAAGAATTATAACACAACTTAAACTAAATTTAAAAGTATTTTAATAAAAAAATTTTTTTAACAAAAAATATATAAAAGGAGAAAGTATAATGGCATATTCATACAAGGGAAGCATATCTTTTGGCCTGGTTTACATTCCAATTACGCTCCACAGCTCTGTTAAAGATAATGACATAAGTTTTAACATGTTGGACAGAAAAAGCATGAGCAGAATTAAATATAAAAAAACATGTGTCGATTGCGACAACAAGGAAGTTAAAAACGAAGATATTGTCAAAGGTTTTGAATATGAAGACGGAAAATATGTAATTTTTGACGACAAAGATTTCGAAAAGTTGAAAACCAAGAAAGATAAAAACATAAACATAGAATGTTTTGTAAGCTTAGATGAAATTGACCCTCTTTATTTCGACCGCCCTTTTTATGTTAACCCAACGGGCGCAGAAAAAGCCTTCAAAATTTTGCTTAAGGCAATGGAAGAAGAAAACAAGGCGGCGATTGCAAAAACTGTTCTTGGAACAAAGGAAAGTTTAATTGCAATTCGAGCAAAGGACGGCCAAATGCTTTTAAACACTCTTTTCTTCCAAGAGGAAGTTCAAGAAAATCCGGCTGAAGATTTAGATCTTTCAGTTCCCTCCTCTGCCGCCGAGCTAAAGATGGCAAAGACAATAATTTCGGAAATGACAGAAAAATTTCAGCCAGAAAAATATCACGATGAATATCGCGAGCGGCTATTAGAGGCAATTGAGCAAAAGATTTCTGGAAAACAAATTGTTCGGCCAAAAGAAAAAGCGCCCGTTAAAGTTGCAAACCTTTTAGACGCCTTAAAGCTCAGCCTAGAAAATGTTGAAACAAATAAAAAGGAAAAATCAAAAAAAATTAATTTGTCAAAAGGCAAAAAAATAAAAAACAAAAAATAAACTTCTGTCCATTAAAAAATTGACAACAAAACAATTTTGTTGTATCATTTTTCATGTTCTGATTGCTCCCGTGGTGTAACGGATAACACAATGGTCTTCGGATCGCATTTCAAGGGGTTCGATAATCCCCATAAAAAAATTATCATTTTGCTCCACTAGCTCAACTGTATAGAGCATTGGTCTTCGGAATCAAGGGTTGGGGGTTAGAATCCCTCGTGGAGCACCATAAAACCCTTTATTTTAGGGACTTCTAGCGATTTTAGGTTTCGCTAGATTTTTTTATTTATGACAAAAAAATAACCCACAAATCAAGACTTAAATCTTAACTTGTGGGTTCAAATTTTTTAAATTAAAATTGTTTATTTTTTTATTAAAAACACTAAAAAATTAGTACTGTCTACGAATTTGTCACGAATTTGTTGCAAATTTTTGTAAAATGCCGTTTATTATCGTGCAATATTATATCTTATTACAAATTGTTTTTTCAAGAAAATTACAATTATGTTTAGACCTGTTATTTGTCTTGTTTAAATTTATCAGTTGTTTCAACTGGTAATTGTTTATTAAAGATTAACGATAAAACGAAACCTAAAATGAATACAAAAGAATCTAATTTGCTGAATAGGTCCACTTTTAAAATATAGTCTAATGAAAGTAAATTGTATAATGCAAGTAGGATAGAATACCAACAAAATTGTAAACTATAACATTTTGATATGCTGCATTTTTTTCTTACAAATGGATACATAATAATTGCTGGACAAATATAAATTATTAACCTGAATAAAATTAATGTTATATATCCCAAAACGTCTAGATCGTCAATATTTAAATTATCCCATCTGAAACCTAAATCAAAAAAAGCAAAGACAAGAACTACCAATCCAAAGAATAATATATAAAATATTCCTTGACCAAAAAACTGTTTTAAAACTTTTTTCATTAGCTCGCCCTCAATACAGAAATTATTTTTTCAAGAAAAGTTCTGTCTTTTATCTTGCTTAATTCTGTTAATTTGTTGATAGTTTTTCGTTTATCTTCGGTTTTATATTTATCAAAATCATTCACAATATCAATTAATTGTGCAATACACAAGTCTTTCTTTTTCCCAAATTTAAATAATCTCTTAAACCAGTCTTTTGTGTTTGTCCATAGGCTATCGTAGGAATCCATAGATTTTCTCAATTCTTCTAGTCCATCACACAAAGAAGATAGATTTTTATTGTCTTTAATAGATTTTATATTTGATCTAATAATTCCCTCTAATTCTTTTGCTTTTTTATCCATTGTATCTCACTCCTATATTTATTATACTATAAAATTATAAAATTTTATAATCATTTTATATTAAAGACAAAAAACTTGTTATTGCATTTACAACAACTTTTTCTTCTTCTTGTGTCAATTCTTTGGATTTAATTAAGTCGTCGCTCAGCAGTTCTTTTAGAATAATAAATTTATATTTATCTTTTGAATAAAGTTTTATATTTTGCCCGCAATAGCAATCTATATGTTTAGTAATTTCGTTTATATTAAATAGGTGAATTTTGCTTTTGTTCCGGTGATTTTCCTTCCAACTGTCCATAATTGCATTAAATCTTATATCTTTATTTGCATACTTGTTATAAAGAAATTTTAAAGATAGGCAATAAACAGTTTTATTTTCTAAAATAACTAATTTAACCATATCGACAATTGCTGTGTGGATTTGCAATATTTGTTCATTTAAATTATCTAAAATATAAGTTAAATCACAAATATCGTGTTCTATGGATTCTAGTTCCTTTTTAAAAGAAGACTGGATGCCGTCGTGATTATCTTTATATTTTGATAAATCAATTTTGAAAGATATCTTTTCATCATAATCTTTTAAAAGATAAATTCCTACAATGTCTACATGTTGAACATAGTTTCTTAAATTGTAACATAATCGATAATCAAAACTCTCGTCATATGCTTTTTTAAAAATTTTTGCGATGGCATTAGGTTCTATTTTTGTTTTTTTAAGTAAACGTGTAACTTTGTCAATATATTCTCTTTTGGCATTTAAAATTATTTTTAAGCAATATTCCGCAACAACCTCATCGCCATTATTTAATATTTCAGTCATGTTTTTCTTAAAAAAAGAGAAAGCTGTTTTCCAATTCTTAATTAGTTTACCTAATATTCTACTTAGGTAATTGCAATCTTTTACTTTTGTAAACAAATTATAATCTTTCGAATTAAATATTTTATTATTGGTATAGTATCGATTAATATATTTATTATATTCTATAAATTTTGCTTGCATAAATATCTCCATATACTAAGTATAACATAAAAATTTCTTTAATTGTATTATGGTTTAATAACATTTTTACATTTCTGCTTGTTGTCGTTTTTTCTGTTTACGCTTTTCTTCTAGTTCTTTTTCTATGCGTTCTTGTTCTTCTTGCTCTTTAATAAGTTGTTGAAGATGTAAAATTTCATCTTCTAGTTCTTGTCTTGTTTTTTGTTTGTTTT
>CASDUK010000005.1 GCA_949283975.1 uncultured Bacillota bacterium | reverse complement strand
ATCACAAACGCTGACTTGGAAAAATATGGCTTGCTAGAAACCTCAGAAAATGAAAATATCACTCAGGAATGCAATATTCCGAGTGATATTTGCTTTGGTAGGATTGAGTGGACTCGAACCACCGACCCCCACCTTATCAGGGTGGTGCTCTAACCGGCTGAGCTACAATCCTATATGTATGTTTTAATGACTTTAACATCTGTCATTGACTTGCTCAAAAGTGGTCAAATACACCTTATCAGGGTGGTGCTCTAACCGACTGAGCTACAATCCTAAATTTTTCTGTTCGCCCTGGTTCTATTTACAAGCGCTAAGAAAAAGGAGGTGGTGCGCTTGTAAATTGGGCATAACTTGGGTTTCCAAGTTTGTGGTGGAGGTAATCGGATTCGAACCGATGACCCCCTGCTTGCAGGGCAGGTGCTCTAGCCAGCTGAGCTATACCCCCACGGAATGCTTTAATATATTAACAAAATTAATTTGTATTGTCAACAATTTTTTTAAATTTTTTTGCATGTTTAAAAATTATTTTGCATATGTTAAAAATAGTGGTATTATATCTTTAAGGAGGGGAGATATGGCAAAAAGTTCAAGCACGGGAGATAGAATTATTCTATTTATAATCTGCTTTTTCTTAGGCTGGTTTGGAATAGATAAGCTCTATATGAAAGGTTCTTGGAAAATCGCTTTGGTTAAATTCCTTTTGTGTTTCTTAATCATTGGCGTAATCTGGAACATTTACGACATGGTTTGTGCGCTTCTTGGCCGCTACAAATTAAACCCATTAGACTAAAACAAAGCTCTCGCAAAGGCGAGAGTTTATTTTTTTTTAAGGGCAAAGCTTTGCCTGTTTTGTTTGCACATTAAATAACGTTTACAGCGGAAAGCATAAGGTCGTTAACTTTTGAGGAGGAGAGGGAATAGAGAATAATTTTTCCCTCCCGCTTGCAAGTTACAAGGTTTTGGCTTTTTAAATATTTAAGTTGATGGCTTATTGTTGTTTGGTTTATGTTTAAAATCGTTGACAAGTCGTTAACACACATGTCGCACATTGCAAGACATGAAATTATTTTAAGCCGCGTTCCATCGGAAAAGTTTTGGAAGAAAATTGCAAGCCTTTCAATTGAATCGTTGTTTGGGAGATAGTTTAAAACCTCCTTTTTATTTCTTTCGGTTAGAAGAAGATATCTTTCCATTTGCCGCTCCTTTAACAAAAGAATTTTTTCTTTCATATATAAATTTGACTACTAATTGAATTGTAAAGTGCAAAAGAAAACCACCAAAAGAGTTTTTTGGAGGTTTTTAGCCTTTTTTCAAAGATTTTGGCAAAAGAGAGGGAGAAAATGAACTTTTCAAATGAAATCTTACTTGTTATGTTAATTGGAATTATTGCCGCCGCAACGGACACCGACCTTGCGACTAACACCAACATACTTCTGCTTCTTCTGTTAATTTTGCTCTCCAGCGGAAGTTCTTGTGGAAGTTGCTGCTGTGGTTGTGACAACAACGGAAATTTGAGAACAAGCTTCTTCTAATTTTTAACTTCTTGGCCAGATTTAATTCTTATTATCCTAGAATTTTTAATTTTTTCTGGAACATCTGTTGAACTTATGAAGGTTTGAGTTGAGCTGCAAAACTTTAAAAGTTTTGTTCTTCTTGCTTCGTCAAGTTCGCTAAGCACATCATCTAGAATTAAAATTGGCATTTCGCCAGTTTGTTTGTTTATAATTTCAAGTTCTGCAAGTTTAAGCGAAAGGGCGGCCGTTCGCTGTTGGCCTTGGCTACAAAAAGATTTTACATCAATTTTATTTATTAAAACCTTTATGTCGTCTCGGTGGGGGCCAATTGAAGTGTAACCAAGCGCAAGATCCTTTTCAAGGGTTTTTTCGTAGAGCGCAAGATATTTTTCTTTAAACTTTTCAACTATTTCGTTCCCGCTTAAAACGGAAGTTTCAACAGGGAAGGAGGTTTGATATTCAATTTCAAGGCCTTCTGCGCCGTCTGTTAAAAATTCATGGGCACGTTTAGCATAAGGGGCAATTGAAAGAACTAAATTGTTTCTGGAAAGCGAAATTTTTGCTGCGCAATCTGAAAGCTGAGCGTCATAGACGGAAATCATTCTTTTAAAGTCGTCCAAATTTAGCGTTGATAGATTAGATTTTTTTACAGAATTTTTATCCTTAAAATCTTTAATCAACTTGTTTCTAGAACGAATTATTTTGTCATATTTATTTAAACTGTTGAAATATGCCTTTGAAATTTGAGAAAGGCTAATATCCATAAACCTTCTTCTGTCTTCTGGGCTTTCTTTAATTAGTTTTAATTCGTCCGGCGAGAAAAAAACACATCTAAGTTCGCCCAAAAGCTCGCCCGTTCTTCTAATTGGAAGACCGTTTATTTTAATTGCTTTCTTGTTTTTTAAAAAATATATTTCAATTTTTGTTTTTCCAAATTTTTTTTCAACTTCTAATTCAATTTTTGCGTTTTCTTGGCCAAAGAGAATAACTTCGTTGTCCTTTGCTGCGCGCATGCTTTTTCCAATTGCACAAGTAAAAATTGCCTCTAAAAGATTTGTTTTTCCCTGGGCGTTTTTTCCAACAATAATGTTTGTTCCTGGCGAAAAAGAAAACTCGGCCCTTTGGTAGTTCCTAAAATTTAAAAGCTTAATCTTTGCTACTCTCATGCTTTTTCCTCTTAAAGGCCACGTTGTATTTTATGTTTATAACAACAAGATGCAAAACAAGCGTTAAAAGAGCCAAAACAAGGCCAATTCTTACAACATATGGCGTTAGCGCACCAATTCCAAAGAACCCCGGCATGATTAGCCCTGCGGCAGTTAAACAGATTGCCGAAAAGCAAACAATTGCAACTTTAAACTTTGTGTATGGGAAGCAAAGAGAGAAAAGGTTTAAAAAGCCAGAAACTGTAAGCATTAAAGTTGTTAATGTTTGATTTTCTTCGGGAGAGATTACATTAAACTTCCAAAGAAGGGTTATTGTTATAACATTAAAGAATATAACAAGGCCATATGGAATTCCGCGCTTTAAAACATATTTGATAAATCCGCCACGAATCAAATCTTTGTTTGGTTGAAGGGCAAGGAAGAAACTTGGAATTCCAATTACAAAAAGTTCTAGAAGGAACATGTTCTTTGGATAGAAAGGATATTTAATTTGAATTACAACGCAGAAAACGGAAAGCAAAATTGCCAAAACCGTTTTCATAAAGAAAAGAGTTGAAGATTTTTGAACATTGTTAATAACCTTTCGCCCCTCTTCAACAACGGAAGGAAGGGAGGAAAAGTTTGAATTTAAAAGAACAAGGTGGGAAATGTTTCTTGCAACTTCGCTTCCGTCTGCCATTGCAATTGAGCAGTCCGCTTCCTTTAAGGCAAGAGTGTCGTTAACGCCGTCTCCAGTCATTGCAACAACATTGTTTTCTTTTAAGGATTTTATAATTGCATGTTTTTGTTCCGGAGAAACGCGCCCAAAAACAGTGTATTTTTTGGCAAGAATCTTAACTTCTTCAATGCTAACGCCTTCAAGATTAATGTATTTCTCGCTGTTTTCAACGCCAACGCGGCCGGCAATTGTGCTAACCGTTTTGGGGTCGTCTCCAGAAATTATTTTTATTTCAACGTTGTTATCTTTAAACCATTTAATTGTTTCAATTGCATCTTTTCTAATTGTGTCTTCAATTAAAACAATTGCAACAACCTCAAGGCCGGCTGGAAGAGTTTCGCCAGAAATTTCTCCCTTGCCGCGGGCAACGGTTAAAACGCGATAGCCGGCAGAGGAGGCGGAGAGAATTTCTTGGCTGGTTTGCTCCGAAATTTTAGCTTTAATATATTCATTTGCGCCAATAACGAATGTTTCGCCGTTTGAGAAAGAAGTTGCCGTGTATTTCCTGTCGGACGAGAAGGCAATGTTTGCAGTTGAATTTAAAACCTGTTCCGTTCCAAAATGTTTGCAAAGCGCCTTTGAAGTTGAATTTTGAGTTGGCTGAACGGCCATCATGCTTGAAATTGCATCTTTAATTTCCTCTTCTTTAGCTTTGTAACAAACAACTTGTTTAACCGTCATTGTTCCGTCTGTTATTGTTCCTGTTTTATCCAAGCAAAGAACATTTGAGCGAGCAAGCATTTCAATGCTGTAAATGTCTTGAACAAGTGTTTTCTTTTCGCTAAGCCTAATAACCCCAACCGTTAGGGCAATTGAAATTAAAAGAAACATTCCAGCAGGAATCATTCCAACCAAACTTCCGCATGTGCTGCTAATTGATTCCGCCAAATTGCCAACTGAAGACGCCGGCGCGCCAGAGGCGGTTTTTGCCCAAAAATAGTTGTTGCAAAAAACCAAAGCACCAATTGGAATTATGAAAAGGCCAATTCCCTTAATTATTTTGTTTAAATCTTTAAACAAGTTTGAATTTGGCTGTTTAAAACTTTTTGCCGCCTTTGCAAGCGATTGGATATAGTTGTCGTTTCCAACTTTGTCGGCGCGGGCATAGCATTTTCCGCTTGTTAAAAAACTTCCGGCAAGCAAAGTTTGGCCGCCTTCTCTTCTAATTGGCTTGCTTTCGCCGGTTAGAAGACTTTCGTTAACATCAACCGTTCCACTTAAAATTACGCAATCCGCCGGAATTTGGTTTCCAGCTGAAAGAACTAAAACATCGTCTAAAACAATTTCATTTGAAAAAATTTCTTCTTCTTTTCCGCCTCTAACAACTGTTATCTTTGGGGCAGTTATAAGCGAAAGCTTTTCAACAGTTCTTTTGCTTCGAATTTCTTGGAAGATTGCAATTGCCGTGTTAAAAATGATAACAATTATAAAAAGAAGGTTTTCATATGACTTTACAACAATTAACGCAACAAAAATCGCAAGCCAAAGCATGTTAAAAAATGTGAAGATGTTATCCGTGAAAATTTTTAGATAGCTTTTAGAGGTTTTTTGTTTTGTGTTGTTTACAAGTTTTTGAGAAATTCTTTTGGAAACTTGCTCCAAAGAAAGCCCTTCGCTTTGACTTGGAGAAAACCTTTCAACTATTTCATCTTGCTGTTTGTTTTTTCGCATTTTCTTTTAGTATTTCCTTAATTACAATAATATTACTATATTTATTAAATAATTGCAACAATAAATTGATTTACTTGACAATATTTTTTGATTATTGCATAATATTTTCGTGGAAATTGAAAGGAAAAAGTTTGAAGAAAAACTTGAACAGCTTTTAAAAAAATTTGGAAATAATATTGAAATTTTGGGAAAGGACATTTCCGATGCAATTTTATTCTTAAACATCTATTGCGGAGAGCAGAAAGTTGTTGCAAACGAAGTTCAGCTTAAATTTTTTGGCCTTCAATCTCCAAAAGTTTTAAAGCCTCAATTTACAAAAACCGGAAGCGAGGCAAAGGTTAAAAGAGAGGGAAACCAAACGGGAATTGTTTATTCAATAAACAGCTATGACGGCTCTATTAAACTTTTTATTACGCTTTCTAAGACATACCTAAAAATTGAAAAAATTTATGACGGCGGAGCAAACTATTATTTAACAGAATATGTTTTTGACGAAAATTCAAACTTTGTTAGAAGGGCAAAACAAAAGTCAAACCCGCTTGGAAGAGAACTTGACTTTTCGGAAATTTCCCAAGGAAATTTTAAGCGCGGCGTCTGCTACAGCCAAATAACAGAAACCTCTCAAGCAATGGAGGTTAAATTCTTTAAAATTCCAACATCAAAGGGCGAGGAGCTTTATTATTCCTATTTTGCAAAGCCAGATTTGTTTTTTCAATTTAAAACTCCAAAGTTTATAACAACAATTCCGTCAATAACTTCAATTGGAATGAAGGCGCTTAACGAACTTCTTGAAAGGCAGTTTTCAGAAGATTTTGTTAAAATAGAGAATCAAAGCCTTTTTAAAAAACTTGAAGAAATTTCAAAACGCTTTTTAAACGAACAAAAAAACTTGAAATAACTTTCAAGCTTAAATAAAAAAAGGCCATATGGCCTATTTTTTTTCAATGTAGTTTACAATGTCGCTAACAGTTGTTAAATTCATTGCATCTTCGTCTGGAATTGAAATTCCAAATTCTTCTTCCATGGTCATAAGCATTTCAATCATGTCAAGCGAATCTGCCCCAAGGTCTTCAACAATTTTTGATTCCGGGGTTATTTTATCCGGCGAAATGTTTAACTGAGATGCCAAAAGCTGTTTAACTTTTTCAAACATATTAACCTCCACTAATTTGTAGTTTAACACATTTTTATTTTATTTCAAAGAAAATTATGGTATACTAAACTGGTGGACGAAAGAATAACAAAAATTTATTGCTATTTAAAGGAAAAATTTCCAGAGCCGATGTGCGAACTAAATTTTAAAAACCGCTATCAGCTTTTGGTTAGCGTTATTCTTTCCGCCCAGTGCACGGACAAGCGTGTTAACATGGTTACTAAAAGTCTTTTTAAAAAATACCCAACGGCAAAAGCAATGGCAAAAGCAAATTTGGCGGAACTTGAACAAGAAATTAAGCCTTGCGGGTTCTACCATAACAAGGCAAAAAACATTCTTTTAGCCTGCCAAAAAATTGTTGGCGAATTTAGGGGAGAAGTTCCAGAAAATTATGACGCCCTTCTAAGCCTTCCCGGCGTTGGGCGAAAGACGGCAAATGTTATAACCTCTGCCGGCTTTGGCGGGGATGCAATTGCCGTTGACACCCATGTTTTCAGGGTTTCAAGAAGGCTTGGGCTTGCCAGCGGGAACACGCCGGAAAAGGTTGAACAAGAACTTATGAAAGTTTTGGACAAAAATGTTTGGAGCGAAAGCCATTTTTTGTTGGTTCTCTTCGGAAGATACATCTGCAAGGCTCAAAGGCCGCTTTGCGAGCAATGCGCGCTACAAGAATATTGTAAATACTATAAAGAAATTAAAAAATAGAGGTCAAAATGTTTTTAGATGTTGCAAAAATTAAAATTCAGGCTGGGTGTGGCGGAGACGGCGCAGTTTCTTTCCACAGAACAAAGCTAACCATGAACGGCGGGCCAGACGGCGGAAACGGCGGCAAGGGCGGAGATGTTTATTTTGTTGCGAAGAACGATTTAAACACCCTATATTCCTTCAAGTTCAAAACAAGGTTTAAGGCGGAGGACGGCGAGAGGGGCGGAAAACAACTTTGCACAGGTAAGGACGGCGAAGATCTTTACATTCCTGTCCCGTGCGGAACGGTTGTTAAAGATTTTGAAAGCGGAAGAGTTTTGGCAGATCTAACAGAAGAAAACAAGCCTGTTAAAGTTTTGCGCGGCGGCGGCGGCGGAAGAGGTAACAACTTTTATGCAACCCCAACGCGCCAAGCGCCACACTTTGCTCAAACTGGCGAGAAAACAAAGGTGTTTGAAGTTGTTTTAGAGCTTAAAACAATTGCAGATGTTGGACTTGTTGGCTATCCAAATGTTGGGAAGAGCACTCTTCTTTCAACAATTTCAAACGCGCGCCCAAAAATTGCAAACTATCATTTTACAACGCTAACCCCGAATTTGGGCGTTGTAAGTTTTTATGACAATTCCTTTGTTGTTGCGGACATTCCCGGCCTAATTGAAGGGGCAAGCGAAGGCGTTGGGCTTGGGCATGAATTTCTGAAACACATAGAAAGAGTTAGGCTAATTGTCCACATGATTGACATCTCTGGTTTCGAAGGGCGAGAGCCGTTTCAAGATTATTTAAATATTAATTTAGAATTGAAAAAATATGACGAAAAATTGTCAAAATTGCCTCAAATTATTGCGCTTACGAAAATTGACTTATTAACAGAAGAAAAATTACAAGAAAAAGTTGGCGAATTTAAAGAAAAACTTGGGAAAGATTTCAAAGGCGAAATTGTTTTAATTTCTTCAATAACAAAAAAAGGCCTTGAAGAACTTAAAAAGAAAATTTGGGAAATTCTTCAAAAAATTCCAAAGCAAAACAATGAGCAGGTTGAAACTTTTGTGATTGACGAAAGAGATAAAACTTCGCTTGAAATAACAAGAGAAGAGGACGGCGCGTTCCGCGTTTCTGGCGGGCTTATAGACAACATGATTAGGGGAATTGTTTTGAGCGATATGGAATCTTTTGCCTACTTCCAAAGAAGGCTTGAGCAGGACGGAATTTTGGAAAAACTTAGAGAAAAGGGAGCAAAGGACGGAGACACAATTAGAATTAAAGATGTTGAATTTATTTTTACCGACTAGTTAAATTAAATTAAAAAACAATTAAATTATTAAAAAATTGCTAAATAATAGCAATTTTTTGTTAAAATCTTAAATTTTTGTCCTGTTTATTTTTTTTATTAGTTAAAATTATTTTAAAATTTTAATAAATTATATAAAACAAATGTTAAAAATATTAAAATATAATAAAAAACAATTAAAAAATTGAATTTTTATGAAAAAATTAAAATTCTTTGATAAATCTGTTTTCATAGTCATAAACCCTTTCAACATCGAAAAGCCGCAAAAGGCTTTCTTTTTGCATTCTAAGCGTGTAGCCGTCAATTGGGGTTCTGTCCATAAAAAGCGTTTTAGTTGAATTTTTAGAAAACGGAAGATAGGAAAAAAACGGGGCAACGCCAACGCCGCAAAAAAGTTTAAAGCCGCTGTTTAAAAGCATTTGGTGTTTTGCCGTTGGCGCTCCGTCTTCGTCGGTAAGTTCCCATTCTCCATATGGATAAACATATATGCTTGTTTGGCCAATTATTGGTTCAACCTGTGCCTTCCAGTTTTCTAGTTCCTCTTTAAATTTTTCGTCTGAAATTTTCTTCATGTGATAGTGGCCAAAGGAGTGGCAGGCAAAGTTCCAGCCGTTTTCTTTAAGTTTTTCAACAACAATTTTCGCACTGTTAATTTCTTGAATTCGGTTCTCTGTGTTTTTTATTCCTGTTCTATATCCCAAAATTCCGTCAAAGCCGGTTAAACAAATTGTTCCCTTTGCGCCGTCAATTGAGAAATCTGGGTGTTTTTCAACGAAGTCTTCCAAAATTGGAATAAACTCGTTGTTATATGAAACCTCAATGCTTGGTTTGGTTGACCAGGTTATTTCAGTTTGAGAGGCAAGTTTTCCATTTCCGTCAACAATTATTTTGTCAACCATTCCGCTCTTCATTTTCCGTTGATCGTAGACGACATCGTCAAAACTTAAAACAATTGGCTTTTTGCCTTCCGGAACTTTTAATGTTGATTTAACAACCTTTCCGTCCCTTTCTTCAAAAAGTTTATTGATGTCAATTAAAGCATAATTATTTTTATAAAGCTCTTTTAAAAGCGCTTTAAATTCATTTGGAGTTATGCAATCGCGGTCATAATCGTTTTTCATTGGGTTTTCTTCCGAAAGGGCAAGCGCAGGATAGGCCAAGAGACAGTGGGTGAAAAGGTGTTCAACTTGTCCGGTGTAGAGAACTTTGTTTGAAGAAATTGAAACTTTGCTGCTTGGAGAGGTTGAGTAGGAAAGAGGAAGCGCAAAAGCAACTCCAACAATAGAAAAAAAACATATTAAAACTATAAATTTCTTCATAATTTTAGTATGTTTTCTTTTATCTATTTAATTCAAAATTATTGCTGCTGTTGCTCTTCGTTGTATTTTGCAATTGCGGTAGTTGTTGCTTGTTTTAGAACCTCTTTACTAATTTTGGCAAGGCGAAGATTTTTAGCAGATTCTTCATCCATTCCGTCCCTGTAAGTGCCAAGAATTAAGTTTTCAACCTTTCCCGTTTTTAAAGTTCCGGCATTATACTCCTTGGTTGCGAACTCTTCAACCTTTTTAACGGCGCCGTAAACTGCGGCTTCATAAGAGTTGTTTAAATATTTTTGGAAGGAATCTGATGCTAAAAGTTTTCCTCTTGTCCTTGGTTGGACATTTTCCATATATTGCCTTTTATTTAAACCAACAGCATAAACAGGAATTGATTGTTCGGTGTTTCTCTTTTCTTCTTGCGTTTCAGTAAACAAAGAATCTTTTAAAATCCCCGGAGCATAGCGTTTAATTCTCTTTAAAATTGTTTCAAGTTTAATTCTTCCGCCGCTGGCAGCCGCTGCAGCAAGAGCTGCTCTTGCTCTTGGAAGGGCAGAGCCGCTTTCCGAAGGCGCTTCCATGCTTGCTGCCTCTCTAGCAGGCGCTTCGCTTGCATAAACTGGGCTAAGAGCAAAGATTTTTTTCAAGTTGTTTGCACAGCCTAAAACAATTTCAGATTGCTCTGGAAGGGCAGAGCCCTCATATTCAACTTCAAAGCCCATGTTTTTTAAATTTTCAATAGTTTTAAGTTTAAATTGATTTAAAGCTTCATCTTTGAAAACTTTTTTAACAAACGAATCAATTGAATCTTTTACAGCAGAGGAAATTTTGCTTACGCAATCTTTTCTTTGGCCGTTTAAAAGACCAAGCGCCGTAAAGAAGTCCAGCTTCAATGCTTCGTCTATTTGATAGGCAAATTTTGCATCTCCAAGGTTAAAGGAGCGGGCAATTCCAATTGTTGCAAGTTTTGTTGCAACAATTCTCTCTTCGTTTGTTAAACTTGAACTTTTTAAAATTTTCTGAGCGGCAACGCTGCATGCAATTGCAAAAGCCTCAAAATCGTTAGAATCATTGTTTAAATTTATTTCAAGAGAAGTTTTAAGCGGATTTTTGGAAATTTTATAACTTGTTGGGCCGTATGTTTTTCGAGTTGAAACTTTAATTTTGAAAAGATCATCAAAAAAGCCCCAAATTTTTCCAATTCTGTCAATGTTTTGCCCGGCAAGGCCAACCCTTTCCTTTCCTGTAAAACTAGCTCTTAGCGGAATAATCAATTCTGAGTTAAATTTTTTGTTTGGCGATGGAGCAAGGGCAAAGCTTGTATACTTGCCGCTTGCAGAATATGGCTGGATTCCATCTAAAACATTTCCGTGCCAGTTTCCAGAAATTTTTTCCCACTCTAATTTTGATCTTAAATCGCCAAGTGTTTCTGGATTTGCAGTGCTTTGCGCGAACTGAATTAATTCTAAAACGGTTTTTTCATCTGGATTGTAAAAAAATTCGCCAATAGAATCATTGCCGTGGTTGTATGCGGTTTCAATGTCCTGTTTTGTTCTCTCTGAAAAATCATGTTTACTGAAAAGTTCTTTCAAGCTTTCTTTGCTTACCATAAAAACCTCCATTTTCATTAAAATATTACCATAAAACCTTTAATTTTGCAATAGGCAAAACAAAAAAATTTGGCAATTTTAGCCAAATTTATCTTTCAAGAAAGTAGTTGACGGTGTCGCAAACAAATTTTTCTTGAATTTTTGTAAACTTTTCCGTTCTCCAAACCCATTTTTCGTCTTTTGAAAGTGGGTGTTTGTCCGAACAGAAAAAGGCTGCGTAGTGTTTTACTCCAAGGAATTTGCAAGTTGCCAAAAAGCCAGCCCCTTCCATCTCAACTCCAACAAGCCCTTTTTTTCTCCAGCTTTCTTCCTTTTCAAAGGTTTGTCTAAAAACTGCAACAGATGTGACCATATTGTCATGTGTGCAATTGTGGCCATTTCTAATAAAGTATTCTTCCATGTCCGAATAAATGTCTGGACAAGGGTTTTCAATAAATTCTTTTGCTTCGCCATAGTGAAAGGAAACCCCGTCTTCAGCATAAATTCTATCTGGGAAGGTTACATCTCCAATTTGAATGTCCTTTGAAAATCCGCCAATCATTCCAAAGAGCATGAATTCTTCAACCCCAAGAGCGCGAAGAGTTTCAACAACATCTGCCGTTTGAGGCGCGCCATAGCCGCCATGGAGAAAGCAAACGGACGGGTTGCTTTCAATTACAACAACCTCCGAACGGGTTATAAACCCAGGAAGTTTTTCCATTATTGTTTTTGTTTTAAAATATTTTTTAATTATACCCATTGCTTTTCCCATGCAGAACAAAACCGCTCGCTTTGGAACAAGGCTTTCGTCAACATTTTCCCTGTGGCTGCTTTTTGAGTGTTCCTTTGCGTCAAAAACGCTTTTTGATTTGTCTTTAGGATTAAACCATTTAATTTCCATGCCAGCTCCTTAAGATTAAATTTTTTTCATTGTAACATATATATTTAAAAAAATCCATACTTAAATGTAATTTTTTGCGTTATTTTGGCCGGATTGTGTCAAACAATTAAAAAAAAGCATAAATAACCCTATGAAAGACTGTTCCCCAGAAAAACTTGCTCTAATTGCAACTCAAATTGCAATTGAAATTTCAAAGGGGAAAGATATTGACCAGCTCAACACAATTAAATGTTTAATAAACCAAGTTAGTTCTGTTATTTCAACTATTATTCTTCAAAGAATTAACAACAAATTGAATTAACATTCATAAAGGCTGTTTCCGCTAGAAACTTCAACCGGAAGGGGAACAGAAAGCGAAACAACGCCTTCCATTTCTTTTGAAAGCAACTTCGAAACCTCAGAAACTTCCTCCTTTGGGCAGTCAACAACAAGTTCGTCATGAATTTGAAGGACAAGTTTTGCCTTAAGATTTTTGTTTTTGATTTCTTTATAGACGTTTATCATTGCAAGTTTGATTATGTCGGAGGCTGTTCCTTGAAGAGGCATGTTAATTGCAACTCGCTCTCCAAATTTTCGAATTCCGCCGTTTGAAGAGGAAAGCTCTGGGATATATCTAATTCTTCCAAAAAGAGTCTTTGCATAGCCATTTTGCCTTGCAATTGCAATTGATTCGTTCATATATTCTTTTACGCGCGCAAAACGAGAAAAATATTTGTTCATATATTCAGTTGCGCGAATAACACTTGTTCCAAGGTTTACCGAAAGGCCATATTCGCTTATTCCATAGATTATTCCAAAATTGACGGTTTTTGCAAGCCTTCTTTCGTTTGGCGTAACCTCGCTTAGCGGAACGCCAAAAATTTCGGAGGCCGTTCTTGCGTGGATATCTTCATTTCTTCTATATGCTTCAACCATTGTTGAATCTTGGCTGTAATGAGCCATTAGCCTGAGTTCAATTTGATTGTAGTCCGCAGAAACCATTTGGCCGCCGGGGAAACGAGAAATGAAAAGTTTTCTAAGCTTTCGCCCTTCCTCATCGCGAATTGGAAGGTTTTGAAGGTTTGGTTCGCTTGAAGAAAGACGCCCAGTTGAGGTTAATGTTTGGTTGAAGATTGTTTTTATATAACCGTCATTTTGCGCCGAAAAAATGCAAAAGGCCTCAACATAGGTTGAGAGAAGTTTTTGAATTTTCCGATAGCGAAGGATTTGAGGAACAATTTCGTGTTGATCTTCAATTTGTTGAAGAACTTCAACATTTGTTGAAAGCTTTGTGTTTCGCTTTGCCTTTAAGCCAAGTTTTCCAAACAAAATTGCAGAAAGTTGCTTTGGAGAATTAATGTTAAAGTTTTCGCCCGCAAGGTCGATAACCTTCTTAACAATTTCGTCAAGTTCAACTTCAAGCGAGGATTTTAGCCTTAAAAGCTCTTTTTGATCGATTAAAAGCCCGTCGTTTTCCATTGAGAAAAGAACGTCAACAAGAGGAAGTTCAATTTTTTTATAGAGCAAGTCAAGCCCAAGTTCTTCCATTTTTTGTTTTAAGGTTTTTTCAAGGAAGAAATAATAGGTTGGCTCATCTTCGGCGTCCTTGGTGTTTTGCCCAAGAAGATATTTTGCAATTGCAATGTCAAAAACCTCGCCCAAAATTTGAACATTAAACTTGTTTAAAATGTGCTTTTTTTCTTTTAAACCAAAGCAGACCTTTTTGATTGACGAATTTTCAAAAACTTCTTTTAATCCGCCGAGCGCAGCTTCAATTGAAAGGCCGCTTTCAAACATTGAAATTTCGCTTTCAATAGAATAGAGAATGTTTGGCGTGCATGCAATTTTTAGCTTGTTTGAAAAATCAAAAGCAAATTTTCCCTCGGCTTTTATATAGCCAACAATTTTGTCAAGCATCTCTTTTGAGGAAACTTTTATTGTTTCATAGGGAAGAGCTTCCTCCTTTGCAAGAGAGGAGGCGTTTTCATCAAAGATGTCCGTTCTTCGAATTAAACTTTTGAATTCATAGTTTTTAAAAAATTCATATGTTTCCTTTGAATATGGGAATTGATAGGTTAAATCTTCAAGTTTATATGAAATGGGAACATCTCGATTGATTGAGGCAAGCTGGCGCGAAAGATAGGCAAAATCGCGCCCATTTAAAAGTTTTGTTCTTAACTTTTCGCTTATTTGACCTAAATTTTGATAAATGTTATCTAAATTTCCAAATTTTAAAAGAAGTTCTGTTGCGCCCTTTTCGCCAATTCCTGCAACGCCGGGAATGTTGTCCGAACTGTCGCCCCTAAGCGCCTTAAAGTCCACAATTTGGCTTGGCAAAAGGCCGGTTTTTTCCTTTAAATTTTGGGAAGTTACAACATCAATTTCGCTAACACCGCGCTTTGGAAACCAAATTATAGTTTGATCGTCTAAAAGTTGGAATAAATCTCTGTCGCCAGATAGCAAAACTTTTATAACGCCTTTTGTTTTTGAAAGAGTTCCAATTATGTCGTCTGCCTCAATGTCCTTCTTTTCAAAATATTTTATCTTCATTGTGTCTAAAAGAGTTTTTAAAATTGGCATTTGGCTTGCAAGCTCGCTTGGCATTGGCTTTCGCGTTGCTTTATAGTCTGAATAGAGCGCGTTTCTGAAAGTTCTTTTGCTAACATCAAAGGCAACGGCAATATATTTTGGTTTAAGGTCGACAATTGCCTTTGTTAGCGAATTTACAAAACCATAGACTGCGTTTGAATATTCGCCCCTGCTGTTTGAAAGGAGAGGAAGGGCATAAAACGCGCGATTTGCAATGCTGTTTCCATCTATAATTAAAAATTTATCCATGAAATTATTATACCAAAACTTAAAAGTTTTTCATAACGAAATTGGTTTTTCTGCTATTTGTTTGACAAGGCAAGAAATTAATGCTATGTTAAATCTATACGTTTTTAAGAGGCAAAGTTATGGTTGAAGCAACAAATTTTATTGAAGAAATAATCAACAAAGATATTGCAGACGGAAGAGTTAAAGCAATTCAAACAAGACACCCGCCAGAGCCAAGCGGCTATCTTCACATTGGCCATGTTAGAAACATTGTTTTAAACTATGGAATTGCAGAAAAATATGGCGGAGTTTGCAATCTTAGATATGATGACACAAACCCAACAAAGGAAAGCCAGGAATTTGTTGACGCAATTCAAGAAGATGTTAAGTGGCTTGGATATCATTGGAATGAAATCCACTATGCAACTGATTATTTTCAAAAAAACTATGAATATGCTGTTAAACTCATTAAAGACGGAAAGGCCTATGTTTGCGACCTCTCTCCAGAAGAGCTTTCTAAAACTCGCGGAACGCTAACAGAGCCGGGAGTTGAAAGCCCATACAGAAACAGAAGCGTTGAAGAAAACCTTGAGCTCTTTGAAAGAATGAAAAATGGAGAGTTTCCGGCCGGGGCAAGGTGTTTGAGGGCAAAAATTGACATGGCAAGCCCAAACATGAACATGAGAGACCCTGTTCTTTACAGAATTCAATATAACCACCACCAAAGAATTGGAGACGATTGGAAAATCTATCCTTCCTATGATTTCTCCCATCCGCTTGATGACGCCCTAGAGGGCGTTAGCCATTCAATTTGTGGCCCAGAGTTTGAGGACCACAGGCCGCTTTACAACTGGGTTGTTGAAAATTGTGGAACAGGAAACAAGCCAAGACAAGTTGAATATGCAAATCTTTACATCAAGGGCGCAATTCTTGGAAAGAGGTTTATTAAAAAACTTGTTCAAGACGGCGTTGTTATGGGTTTTGACGACCCAAGGCTATATTCGCTTCGTGGGCTAAAAAGAAGGGGCGTTTTGCCAGAGAGCTTGAAGGACTTTGTTCTTGGCGCTGGAATAACAAAGAGCAACGCTCTTTTAGAGCCGGCCTTTTTGGAACATTTCATTAGAAACACTTTGAACAAGGTTTCAAGAAGAGTTATGGCGGTTTTAAACCCAATTAAACTTGAAATAACAAACTATCCAGAAGGGAAAGAGGAAGAGGTTGTTTTAGAAGACTATCCTCAAAATGAGGAAAAGGGCGAAAGAAAATATTATTTTTCCAAAAACCTTTTAATTGAGGCGGAAGATTTTATTAAAGAGCCAAATCCAAAGTTCTATCGCCTTTATGTTGGCGCAGAAGTTAGGCTTAAAGGTGCATATATTGTCAAATGCACAGGTTTTGAAACAGACAAAGACGGAAACGTTGTTAAAGTTTTTTGCGAATATCTTCCAGAAACAAAATCTGGAAGCGATTGCACAAAGAAAGTTAAGGGAACAATTCATTGGATAAACCCAAGCCACAGCGAAAAAATTGAAGTTAGATTGTTTGAAAATTTGGTTGATGAAGAGAGCGCAAGCGAGGTTGAGGGGCAAGAAAACGCAGTTTCGGGCTATAAAATTAACCCAAATAGCTTTGTTGTTTTAAACAATTGTTATATTGAAAGCGGGCTTAACTTAAACTTTGATGAAAGATATCAGTTTATTAGGAACGGCTATTTTTGCTTGGATAAGGATTCTTCGGAGGATAAAAAAGTTTTCAATAGAACAATAACTTTAAAGGAAACCAAAAAGATATGAAAATTAGAATTTGGGAAATTGTTGTCTTCACGGTTTTAATTGTTTTGGCAATAACATTTTCTCTTCTCCAAAGTGTTTGGAGCGGGTTTAGTTATTTTTCGTCTTCAATTTTCGTGTTGTTTATGGTTTTCTTTATCAATAATAGAATTTATTATTTAAGACTTTCAAAACAAAGATATGACGATGGCCTTGAAACATATTTTGTTGAGCTTTATAACAACGGCCTTATAACAAAAGATCAGTTTGAAAATGTTGATGAAGCAATTGTTAAAGGTTATTATAAGGATTATAGGCGTCAGAAACTGATAACAATTTTTTTAATTGTTTGCTTTGCTTTAATTTTGGTTTCGGTTGCATTGGTTCTTTTTGGGCTTTGGTAATAAAATTTAAGTTTACGAACAAACTAACACCATGAAAAAGTTTTTTGTGGTGTTAGTTTTATTATTGTTCTCATCAACAGTTTTTGTTGGCTGTTTTGGAGATAACGGGGGAAATATTAAAGGGACGCCAGATGTTAACATTAACATGACGCCAAGGCAAATTGTTGCAAGCCCGCTAACAAATTTTGAAGACATTGTTAAGGCGGTTGAGCCAGCAGTTGTTGGAATTAGCGCAGTTTATGGAAACATTGAAAGCGTTGGAAGCGGGGTTGCCGTTGCAGACGGGGGATATGTTTTAACGAACAACCATGTTGTTGAGGGTTCAAATTCAATAACCGTTTATTATGCAAACAAAACAAGCGGCTCGGCAAAATTAATTTGGACAGACCCGTCAATGGATCTTGCAATAATTAAAACCTCAATAAACATGCCATATCTTGAAATGGGAAATTCAAACTTGGTTGAAACCGGCCAGGAGGTCATTGCAATTGGAACGCCGTTGACGCTTCAGTTTAAACATTCCGTTACAAAAGGAATTGTTTCGGCAACTAACAGAACGCTTGAAATTTCAAATGACGATGGAACAACAAGCTATCTTCAAAACCTTATGCAACACGATGCAAGCTTAAACCCCGGAAACAGTGGAGGGCCGCTAATTGATTCTTCGGGAAGAGTTGTTGGAATTAACACGCTAAAAGTTTCCGAGGCGGAGGGTATTGGCTTTGCAATTCCAATTGAGGTTGCAAAACCTGTTATAAATCATATTTCTACCGATGGAACATATCAAACGCCATATTTGGGAATTTTTGGTTTCGACAGCGAAATTGCCGTCTTTTACGGAAGAACGCTAAATAAAAGCGGGGTTTATGTTGTTAATGTCGATTCAAAAGGGCCTTTGGGGAAGGCTGGGATTAAACCGGGAGACATAATAACAAGCGTAGGCGAAGGCGAGGTTGTTACCATGCTTGACCTTAGAACTTTAATATATAACTATAAAATTGGCGAAACGGTTTCGGTTGGATTAATTAGAGAAGGAAGAGAGATTACTCTTGATGTAGCGCTAAGTGAACGGCCTTAAATTTATTAAAATAAAAAAAGAGCCCTCGGGGGGAGGGGCTCTTTTTATGTAAAATTAAGTTCTGTTTCCGCATGGTGAGCAGATGCAAGACAATAGTAAAATCCAGATTAAGCAGTCACAGCCGCTTCCAAAGCCTTCACCATTGCCGCAGCAGCAGGATAAGAGCAAGAGAAGAATTATAAGTGTGCAGCAGTCCATTCCGCAGCCACATCCATTTCCGCCCAATCCTCCAAATCCGTTGAAGAAATTCATGATATGTACCTCCTATTTAAATTTTGCATATGTATTTTTTTATCTTTTGTGCTTCAAAATTTTTTCTTTGGCTCTCACTCCATACTATTAAGAAAAATGTCAAAATGTTACAACCCATAAATAAAGAAATTTTTGCATAATCTCTTGGCGCTTTAAATATATTTAAACTAAGCAAGGGGCCTATTCGACAAATTCTGAGTTAATAGCCCCAAATTCAACACATTATACCTTTGCACAATTTTTTTGCTTTGGTATGGTTAAAAGCGAGGAGAAAATGCCATTTTATGTTATTAAATCACGCACCTTAAAAATTTGCTTAGCAGTTATAATCGTTTCAATTTTGCTGGCCGTTAGCATCGATGGAGTTAGCGCAGCCCAAGTTTACTTTGGCTATCCAAACAGAAAAGTTCCCGTTTACTATGTTCAAACAGAGGAAAAGCGCGTTGCAATAAGTTTTGACGCAGCTTGGGGAGCAGATAAAACGGAAGGAATTATGGAAATTTTGCAGGAATATAACTGCAACGCAACCTTCTTTCTTGTTGGATTTTGGACGGATAAATATGGCGATATCGTCAAAAAAATTGATGAAAATGGCTTTGAAATTGGAACACACTCCAACACCCACCCCGACATGACAAACCTTTCTCAAGACCAAATTAAGCTTGAACTAGAAGCGTCAATTAAGCTTATAACCGACATAACTGGAAAGGAAGTTAAATTCTTTCGCGCACCATATGGCGCATACAACAACACGCTTTTAGACACGGCACAAAGCATGGGACTAACAACAATTCAGTGGGATGTTGACACCCTTGATTGGAAAGGCCTTTCCGGGGAGGAAATTTGCACAAGGGTTCTAAACAATGTTAGACCTGGAAGCATAATCCTTTGCCACAACAATTCAGACCATATTCTAGAAGCTCTTCCGCTAATTTTGGACAGGCTTATCAAACAAGGTTACACGGTTGGCGCGGTTGGAGATTTGGTTTTAACAGAAAACTATGAAATAGACAGAAATGGAATGCAAAAACCAATTGCATAAAGGAGAAGGATATGAACTACGAAATGATGAACAACAACAAAGTCTTTTTACTTGGAAAAATTGAAACCGAGCCCAGTTTCAGCCACGAAACTTTTGGCGAAGCTTTCTATGAAATTATGATGAGCGTTCCAAGGCTTTCGGAGCATTCGGACATAATTCCAATAACAGTTTCAGAAAAACTTTTGACAAAAGACCAGTTTAAAATTGGAAATCAAATTGCAATCAAAGGTCAATTTAGAAGCTACAATAAAATTGTTGATGGCGCAAGTAAACTTGTTTTAACAGTTTTTGTTAGAGAAATTATTGAAATTGATCAAAGCATGAATCCCAACATAATTGAAATTGTTGGCTATATTTGCAAGCCCCCGGTTTACAGAACAACACCTTTTAAAAGAGAAATTTGCGACATTTTAGTTGCCGTTAACCGCGCATACAATAAATCGGACTACCTTCCTTGCATCGCGTGGGGCAGAAACGCAAAATATATCAAAGACGCCGAAGTTGGAACTCAAATTTCAATTGTTGGTCGAATTCAAAGCAGAGAATATCAAAAAAAGATAAGCGAGGATGAAATCGTTACAAAAACTGCTTATGAAATTTCAGTTAACAAAATTCAAATTGGCGGCCAGGACGAAATTGTTTCAGATGAAGACATAATTTAAGAAAGAGAGGAGGCCCTCTCTTTCTTTTAAAGAACAAAAAAATTGTTGACAGAATAGAATTATTTTGATATATTACTATCGCACGCTAAAACTATGCGGGAGTGGCTCTAGTTTTAGAGCGTCGCCTTGCCTGCGGGAGAATGTAAGGAAAGCAGGTCAGGGAAGCGCATCAATCTTGCATTCGCCCTGTCGCGGCGAAAAAAAACAAATGCGGGAGTGGCTCAGTGGTAGAGCGTCGCCTTGCCAAGGCGAATGTCGCGAGTTCGAATCTCGTCTTCCGCTCCAAAAGAAACTAGCAAACGGCTAGTTTTTTTTATAGAAAAAGGCTTGCGCGACATTCGTGTTAATGGGGCCCCCAAAAATATACGTAAGGAATTTTTGGGGAGCGGAGAAATCTGCGGAGCGA
>CASDUK010000004.1 GCA_949283975.1 uncultured Bacillota bacterium | reverse complement strand
AGGGTTCGGCTGTTCGCCGATTAAAGTGGCACGCGAGCTGGGTTCAGAACGTCGTGAGACAGTTCGGTCCCTATCTATCGTGGGCGTAGGATATTTGAGTGGAGCTGTCCCTAGTACGAGAGGACCGGGATGGACATACCAATGGTGCACCAGTTGTCACGCCAGTGGCATAGCTGGGTAGCGATGTATGGAAAGGATAAATGCTGAAAGCATCTAAGCGTGAAACCTGCCACAAGATTAGATATCCCATAACACAAGTTAGTAAGACCCCTTGTAGACCACAAGGTTGATAGGTCGGAGGTGTAAGTACAGTAATGTATTGAGCTGACCGATACTAATAGGTCGAGGGCTTGATCACACGTATGTGATTCTAAGCAAATTAATATGAATCTTTGTTAAAATGTTTGCTTTTATTTGAAAAATTCTTTATAATTCAGTTGTCAAAACAAAAGTTCGATAGTAATGTGGACTTAGTCCATTTATTATACCAGTGCTGGTGACATTAGAGAGAAGGTTCCACCTGTTCTCATCCCGAACACAGTAGTTAAGCTTCTCATCGTCGAAAATACTTGACTGGAAACGGTCCGGAAAGATAGAACATTGCCAGCGCACCTAACAAGCGCCCTTCGGGGCGCTTTTTCTTTGCTTGTTGCAATGTTCTATATGTTGCCCGGTTCGGGCAACAGCAAGCTCCGCTTGCCTTTCCGGACCCGGAAATAACGCACTTCGCATCGCTAAAATTTTCCGCAGCAGCGTAAAATTTTTACCGCTCGCTCTCAAGAACATTGCCAGCGCACCTAACACAAACGCCCCACTCGGGGCGTTTTTTTTGCAACAACTATGGCAATGTTCTATATGTTGCCCGGTTCGGGCAACAGCAAGCTCCGCTTGCCTTTCCGGAACCGGAAATAACGCACTTCGCGTCGCTAAAATTTTCCGCAGCAGCGTAAAATTTTGCCCGCTTGCTCTCAAGAACATTGCCAGCGCACCTAACACAAACGCCCCACTCGGGGCGTTTTTTTTGCAACAACTATGGCAATGTTCTATATGTTGCCCGTTTTCGGGCAACAGCAAGCTCCGCTTGCCTTTCCGGAACCGGAAATAACGCACTTCGCATTGCTAAAATTTTCCGCAGCAGCGTAAAATTTTGCCCGCTTGCTCTCAAGAACATTGCCAGCGCACATATTTTTATTTGCTTACTATAATATTTTTAAAATAAAATCTTCATGCTCAAACGCTAAGAACAATTTAACTCTAAAAGTTCAAGCATTGGACATTGCGAGGCAGACAAGAAGCGCAATATTTTAAATTGGTTTTTTAAAAACAACCAAGGGCAAAGCAAGTTTTGCTCTTTTTATTAAAGAAAAACAAAGGCAAAACGCTTTGTTTTTTTAATTGCAGAGGTTTTTTTAAACAATTTAAACGCTAAACATAAAAAAAGTGATAAATTTTTTAAAATATTTTTAAAAAACGCCTCAAAAAAACTTGACAGGGGGGGGGGGGGGCAGTACAATAGTTTTGTAAGGCCACGAAAAGTTTTTTGGCGGAAGCGCCCTTTGGCGGTCGCGAGCGGAACTAAACTCTTAGGTTGATTTAAGGGCTTTAAATCTCAAAGCGGTAGTAAAAAAATTTGCTCCGGCTAAACTGCAAAAGAGAAACCTTGGCTTTGGCTGGGCAGGGCTAACGTTTTAGGTTTCTAAATTGCTACAAACAATTTGCTTTGGCTAAAAGCGTGAGAAAACCTAAAAAAACGGGCAAAACAGCCTTGCTCAGCAAAAAATCTCGTGGAAAAAGGCGTGTTTACGGACAGCCGTCAGCATGTTTTGCCAATTATGGTTTAAAATAAAAAAAAGGGGGAAATAAGATGACAACCAAATTAAAATTAATTTCAATTAACTTGGCGCTTCTTCTAATTGTTGCGCTTTCTGCCGGTCTTGCCTTTGCTCTTCCAAAACAGGAGTTTACCCTTGGCGGCTCTTTAGTATATTCTGGCCCAACAATGATAAAGCAATACACCTATTCTATTCCTGCAGAAACAGGAGAGATTGTAGGTAAATATGAATGGACTTTATACAGCGACAAAACTTTTGTTTGGGAGCAAGATTATGATGGTTATTTTTCTTTAATTAAAGGCACGTGGGTTAAAGAAGACAATTGGGCCAGAATTGATAGATTAAACTATGTATATACCTCGCAAAATGGCGAAATTGTGGAGTGGGACAGCTCTGTTGAACCGGAGAAAGAGGAAACGTATGCCCATTACGTTAAGGGGCGCATAAGTTTTTTTGATGAATATGTCGTATATTGTGTTGATCCCAATGGCGCGCTTTTAGCTGTATTTGAAAATTCTTATGAGCCGTCTGGAAACGAAACATCTCTTGGGGGAGTTTTTGCTTGGCTTGGAGGATTTAGCGGGCTAACCGGAAATGAAACCCTTTCTGGAATTAAGGACAAGATAAAATACACCAAACCTGCTATTTTTTTTGATTGTTACATAGTTACTGGAGAGTTTGAAGGCATTGGATTTCCAAAATATATTCAACCAGATGAATATACATTTCTTAAAATAGACGGAAAGGTTGCTTCGGACGACATGATAATTTCGCTTGGAGCGCACACCGCAACAATAAGCTTTGAATATGAGGGGGAATATTATGAAGAAGATGTTGTTTTTTATGTGACCTCAGAAGGGCCTTTTGATTAAACAATTTATTTTGAAAAACAATAAAAAAGAGGAATTTCTCCTCTTTTTTTTAAAAAAAACAAAAAATTTATTTTAACAATGTTGCAATTGCAAGTTTTTTATCGTTTGAAAGATTTTTCATGGAAGAAATAAGTTCCATATCTTCTTTGTAACTTTTCATATCATGATAGAAAAATTCTTCTTCGCTAATTCCGCACGCGTCAATTATGTTTAAAAGGGCATCTAAACTTGGAAGAAAATCCCTTCCATTTTCAAGGCGATTTATATAACCCCTGTTTAACCCCGCAAGCTCTGAAAGAGCCCTTGCCGAAAGGCCAGCGCTGCGCCTTGCAGCCCCAATTCTATAGATAATTTCTTCTCTGCTGAGCATAAACTCTCCGAATTTAATTATAGACAAATTTATGGTGTAATTATGCTCGGGTGACGGCGTAAAAAATGAAAAATTACAACAATGTATGCGATTTTTTTTGTTTTTATCTAGTTTTATGGTATTATTCTTTTGAAAAATTTTAAGGAGGAAAAAAAATGGAAGAGAAAAAGAAGATTAAGCTTAGCACAATTTTGGCGTGGGTTTTTGCAATTTTGCTTATAGCAAGCATTGGTTACATAATCTTCACACAGTTGCCAAAGGAAAAAGATGAAACTGGCGGGCAACAACAAGAAGAGGGCGTAACCCCGGGCGGAGAAGAGCAGCCAGGTGGAGAAGTAAACCCGGGTGGGGAGCAGCCTGGGGGAGAAGAGGCAGTAAACCTTGACAGAGATTCAGTTTTGCTGATTTTAGAAAACATAGTTGAAGATTTCTTTAAGGAAAGCAGCGGGTCGGGCCAAGAGTCATCAACCGCATTTAATTCATTTTTTGATTTGGGAAATGACCTCTATGTTGACTTAACTGATGAGATAAAAGGGGAAATCAAAGACAATGTTGTTGATTCTTCAAGCATAGTTAGCCAATACTATAGTTTTGTTATAAAGCCATTTATTTTGGGAATTTTTGACTATCAATTAGATTTTAATATTGAAGAAAAATTTTCAATTTATAGAACATTGTTCTCAGATGAGCTTCAAAGCGAGCCAACGGCATTTGGATATTGTGTAACAACCGAAAACACAATTTCAATAAATTTTTATGACAAGGGAATTATAACTCGAAACAACGGAGCGTCTGGAATAAACATTTTAATAACGCTGGACGAAAGCGACGGATATGTTTTAGAGTTTATGGTTGAAACAGAAAACGGTTCTTCATTGGGCAATTTAACATATTGGAGAGTTGTAAAGAATGATAATTTATTTTTAGAAAACACAACGCATGACGCATTTGCAGAGCTGCAAATTTTGCAATACGATCCATCAAGCGATGACAAACATTTTAAAGGGATTTTTGATGTTAACTTTGCAAAAGAAAAAGTTTTTGCAATACGAGAAGGCTCTTCATGGAATTACACAACAGACCCAACATATTTGCAAAATATGCCGGAAGAAACTTTTGAGCGATTAAAAAACAAGTTTTTTGTTTTAAATGGGGCAAACACGCTTTTAGAGAGAAATTCTGAATTTTTTGCAGGCGAAATTGCGGGGCAGCAATAACAGCTAAGTTAATAAATTGAAGGAGTTATTTAAACTCCTTCTTTTTTTTTGGTAAATAAAACTTCTTAATTTATTCTTTTGAAATTGAAAGAATTGGAAAGGATTTGTTTTCCAGCATTTTTAAAATAATTTTTGGCCGAATGTCTTCTTTTTCTAGCTCTTCAAGGGAAAACCAGCAAAAGCGGTGGCGCTTGAGCCTTCCCTTGTCGTTTTCTTCCCGTTCAAAATCACAAGAAGAAATTTCATTTTCGGGGGAGAAGAGATAGTAAAATGCGATTTCATGGAAGCTTTTTCCGTTAGAAAGCGGAAAGAAATTTTGGTCAATTCCAAGAAGTTTTTCAAGTTTAACGGGAAAGCCAAGTTCTTCTTCCATTTCTCTTTTTGCTGCTGTTTCAGAATCTTCTCCGTGTTCAACATGGCCGCCGGGCAGGCAAAAAAATTTTGAGCCCTCATGTTTTATAAGCAAAAACTTTTCGCCAAGTTTTAGCGCGCCACAAACGCGAAGCTTAAAAATTCCATCTTCATTGTTTAATTTTATATCCATTTTTTCTCCTTTACTAAATTATATCATAAAACTAACCCATTGACTATAATATTTTTTATGATATAATAAACATGCATATTAGAGGGAAAAATGGATAAATTTTTACTTAAAAAATTGCTTTGGCGGTTTAACCCCAAAACTGAAAGGTTTGAATTTTGCTATCCGCAAGAGGTGGACGGAAAGCTTAAAATTGTTCCAATTTCCAAATGTGCCAAGGCGAAAGAAGAAACAAACTTCAAGTATTGTTTTGTGTTTCGAGATATTGAGTTTTCGGGAAGGCCTTGCAAGGTTATGATTCTTCCAAAATCAGAAATTTCCGGAGAAATGTCAATTGCAAATGCTTTTGAGGGTGGTTTCAAGTTCTTTGGAATTGCCGGGGAAGATTTTCTTGGGCTTAAGATTTACGACGCGAAAACAATTGGCGAAATGTCGCTCAGCAGGGAAAACCTTGAAAAAATTGAAGAGTATGCCGCAAGGGAAACGGCAGAGTGTAGTAAACTTAACAAACTTATGGGGAGCGCCAACGATTTAGAGTGGTATTTTTAGGAGAATTTTAGTGAGAGTTTTTGAAGAGTTTGAAGAAGAGGAACAAACGCCAACGGAGCAACCAAGCCAAAGCAAGGCGGCAAGGCTTGTTAAAATTGTTGGGCTTTCGTTTGTGCTTGGCGTTATAACAAGCTGTTTTTGTTTGGGGGTTACAAAACTTTATTATTCTGGAAATGCAACCTCGGCGGCAAAACAGGATTTTAAAAGCGCATCTGGGCAAGAGGCTCAAGAACTTTCAAAATTTAAGATTGGAAGAGATGAAAACGGCAAAGAAATTCTCTATGTTGATGTAACTGCGGAAGATAACTCAACCTACCAAATGCAGTGGAGCGCAGAAGGCTATGGGATTGATTTAAACAAATTTTTAAGCGCGAAGCATATTGAAAAATTAATTAAAGCCGAAAGTCCAAAAATTACAAGGTTCGATTTTAAAGAAATGTAAAGGAGAAATATGTTAGAATATTTAAGCGGGGCAATAAATTTATTAGATTATTTTACAATAACTTTGGAAAGAAGCGAATTTGGCGTTAGCGGAGAGATTACAGCAATTCAAGACGAAAACGAGGCTTCTGCAAATTTTTATGCAATGGACATCTATGACTTTTTTTGCCAAGTTTCAATGATTTTTGGGCAACAAACAGACTATGATCAATTTAAAAAGAAATATTACAGTTTGATAACAATTGATAAAATGGAAATTGTTAATGACGGAAAGTGTTATGCCGCATCAAAGGCAAAACGGCTTGTTTACAAGGAAAGATATGACACACATCCAAATTTGGAAAGTTATTTTAATGAACTTCAAAACCAAATAACTCAAATTCAAGACGACACAAAACCAATTGAAAAAATGGACAAAGAAACTTATATGTCGCTTTAAAACTCGCAATTTGCGAGTTTTTTTATTAATCTGGGTGCGCAAATTAAAAACCAAGGCGCAAATTTCTTTGGGTTTTTAACAAGTTCTCTTTTAAGCTTTTCAATTTCAACCCACCTAAACTTGTCCGCTTCGTTTGGGTTTAGTTTAATTTTTCCACTATAGTTGCCAACTAGAACATGATCAAATTCATATTCAAAAAGATTTTTAAGGCTGGAAAAATATATAAAACTAAAAGCTTCTTTTAAGTTAACCTCCTCATCAATTCCAAGTTCTTGTTTTAGGCGTAGTTTTGCCTCTTTAATAATGTCGTTTGAAAGAGGGTGGCTGCAACAAGCGTTTGCCCAAAGAAGGGGCGCGTGATATTTGCTTTTTGCGCGCCTTTGAATTAAAATTTTGTTGCCGCTAAGTAAAAAAACAGAAAAAGCTCTGTGGAGAATTGCTTTTTTGTGGGCAGAGAGTTTCTCAATTTTTTTAATTGGCGTGTCGTTTAAATCGACAGCTAGAACAAATTTTCTTTCTTCCATTGACATTTATTTGACTATTTTTTCAAATTTAAGTATTATATGAATATATATATTTTGTTAAGGAGGGATTTATGAGCTTTTTGGGTTTAACCGGGGCAATCATCGGCGCAATTGTTGGCGGCGCAATTGGGCTTTTGGTTCTTATCTTTGTAATTTGGGTAATTGCAACATACAACAAGTTTATCCGAATGAGAAACAATGTTGACGAAGCCTTTTCAACAATGGATGTTTACATGAAAAAAAGATATGACCTAATTCCAAACCTTGTTGAAACAGTTAAAGGCTATGCAAAACACGAAAAGGAAACGCTTGAAAGAGTTATTGCCGCAAGAAACGCCTGTGCACAAGCCGGGAACATGGAGGACAGGCTTTCCAGCGAAGCAAATTTAAGCTCCGTTTTGAAACAGCTTGCAGTTGTTGTTGAGCAATATCCAGAGCTTAAGGCAGACCAAAATTTTATGGACTTGCAAAGCAGGCTAAACGAACTTGAAGAAGAAATTGCATCTTCAAGGAAATATTATAACGGCGTAACAAAATCATATAACATCAAGCGAGAAGTTTTCCCAAGCAATATTATTGCAAATTGGTTTAAGTTTGAGAAAAGGCCACTTTTTGAAGTTGAAAGTGAAGAGGAAAGAAAGGCAGTTAAGGTTCAATTTTAACAATGTCAAAAGTTAGACGATTTTTACCTATATTTGTTGTTGGGGCAATAATTTTGGTTATTGTCCTTATAACTTCTTTAAACCTAATTCCAAAAGAGCAAGTTGACAACAGCGATGAATATCGAATTGTTGGCTACAATGTAAATGCAATAGTTCAAGAGGACAACAAAGTTTTAATTAGCGAAGTTATAGATGTTGAGTTTGCTGTTTTAAGCCACGGAATTTTTAGGCAAATTCCAGTCTATCAACAGGCCAGTTTTGTTGAAGACGGAAAGAAGCAAACAAAAAGATATGAAGTTGAAATGGAGCTTTTGTCCTGTTCCAAACTAGAAGATTTTTACTTGAGCGATGAAACCTATGTTGTTCAAATGGGCGATGCGTATAGTTACGCAGATAAAAATGAAACATATGAACTGACATATATAATAGATTTGGGAGACGACAAAATTTCATCTTTCGACCAAGTTTATTACAATTTTATTGGCAACCAGTGGGACACCACAATTGAAAACATAAACATAACAATTTCGTTTGAGAAAGCTGTTGAAAACACCGCTATGACATTTTATGTTGGAACAGCTGGCGGAGACCTTGTTTTTGAGGAACAAATTTCTAACAACGAGGTTTCCTTTTCCTACAACGGCGTTCTTCAGCCATACTATGGAATTACCGGAAGAACGGTTTTAGAAGAGGGGTTTTTTGCAGTTGAAAAACAGTCCAATGTTCCAGACATTGTTTTTCTTTGTTTGGCAGTTGTTCTTTTAATTGTTGCAGTAATAATTTATCACTATAAAAACAACAAAAATAGAATTGTTGAAATTGTTGAATTTAAAGCACCAAAGGGAATAACCCCCTCAGACGCCGGATATCTTGTTGACAAAACGGTTAACAAGGGAGATATTTCTTCCCTAATTGTCTACTGGGCAAATAAAGGATATTTGAAGATTGTTGAAGAAGAAAAGCAAGTTAAGCTTCAAAAATTGAAAGATTCAGACGATTCATTTAAAATTTATGAAAAAGAAATTTTTGACTCCTTGTTTGCAGAGAATGAAATAGCAGATTTAAACACAAAAAATCCAAAAATTGCGCTTGCAGTTGCAAACGCCAAAGATGGAATTAAATTTGAAAACGAAAGATTTTTTAGCCCAATTGTTTCAACGCTTAAATTTTTGCTGATTGCGGCCTTTTCAATTGTTCTTCCTGTAATGTATTATTTTATCGCCAAAAAAGTTGCAATTAGCTTCTATTCAACTTTTATTTGCATTGTTTTGGGCTTTGTTTTGTTTGGCGCAGGCTATTTGTTAAAATATGCCTTCGACAGGAAACTAACGCTAAGCAAGCCGCTTTTCTACTTAATTGTTCTTGCTGCGGCGCTGGTTCTCCTTGGAATTTATATTTCAAGCGCATATTTCCTTTTTGAAAGCTATTCAAACCCGCTTATGGTTACAATTTTTGTTCCGCTAATTATGTTTGGGCTTGTTATTGTTGCCTTAAAGCTAAATGGAAGAATTGAGGGCGAAAAGAAGGAAATTGGAAGGGTTTATGGCCTTAGAAACTTTATTTTACATGCCGAAAAGGACAGGCTTGAAGTTTTGGTTGAAGAAAACCCAAGCTTGTTTTATGAAATTCTTCCATACGCCTATGTTCTTGGAATTAGCAAGAAATGGATTAAAAAGTTTGATGAAATTGAGGTTCAAACGCCGGCTTGGTATAACGGAACGGGAAGCTTTTCAGACACCCATGTTTCCTTTGCAATGATAACCTCAATGTTAATTTACAACAGCCTTTTGCTTTCTTCCCAGTCCATTTTGAAGCCAACTTTAAATTCAAGCGGAAAGTTTGGCGGCTTTGGCGGAGGTTTTGGCGGCTTTGGCGGCGGGGGAGCAAGCGGCGGCGGCCTTGGCGGAGGCGGCGGCGGACGCTGGTAAGTTAACAAAAGTCTTGAAAAAATAGTATATATTGTGGTATAATATTCTTTGGAGAAAACAACATGAAAAACATCTGTGTCGTTGGTCACGCCAATTATATTTCAGTTAATGAAAAAAATACAAAATGGGCAAAAGTTATTGCCGATTTTGTTTTGGAGAACAACTATCAACTAACAACCGGCGGATGCATTGGAATTCCAGAACTTGTTGCAAACGATGTTGCAGCAAGGGGAGGGAATGTTTTGGCATATTCCCCCGGCTTTAACGCCGAAGAGCATGTTACGGACTTTGGCTTTGCGGAAAATAAAAACATTAAAATGAGATATTTAAAGCCAAGCAAGGCTAGCAAAAACGCAAAGTTTTTATATAGGTCGGTCGATCTTGTTGACGAGGCAGATTTAGTAATTTGTTTTAAAGGAACTTGGGGGACGCTTAGCGAACTTGTTTTTGCCGTTATGTGCAGCAAAAAAATTCTCTTTTTAAACATTGATAAAGACAATGAAACCTTGAAAGAAATCTATAATTTAATGGGGAAGATAAATCTATATAACTGGAACGAAAGCTTTATTGAGGTTGATTCAATTGAAAAGCTAAAAGAAGAACTTGAAAATTTTAAAAACGAAAACAAATAAAAAGCCGCAAATTTTAGTCTATATTTAAACCTAATAAAAAAGGAACTTAACAGCTGCTATAAAGTTCCTTTTTTTTAATTTATTCTGCCAGTTAAAAAGCCACTAACCTTAGCGGGTTTTTCTATTCATTTGCAATTTTATACAACTTTTCGTTTTCTTTTGAAACATCTAGCCGCGAGTAAAGGTTTTCGCCCTTACAAACTTTTGAATTTGGCTTTAGAAGATTGAAGGAATTTTCTTCGTCAATTTTTGTTGGAACTGCCAAACCAAACTTCTCAAACACCGCTGGGACTCTGTCTGGAAGAAAGGGGAGAAGAAGGGTGTAGGCATCAAGCTGGGCGTTGCAAAGCAGGTTGAGAAAGGTGTTAATTTCTTCTTCTTTTCCGTCCTTAACAAGTTCCCAAGGTTTAACATCGTCAACAAGCCTGTTGCACTTTTGCAAAATTTCAAGGGCGTGGTTGTAACTTTGGGTTGGTTTTAGCGCCTTAATTTCTTCAATTGCTTGCTTTTTAAGCGAAATAACCTCATCTTTAAATGTTTTTTCAACATCAGAGAGATTTCCGCAGCTTCCAATTATTCCGCCAACATATTTTTCTGCCATTCCAAGTGTTCTTGATGCAACGTTTCCAACTGTGTTTGCAAGGTTGTTGTTAAAAGAGAGAAGAAAAGCTTCTTGCGTGAACGGGCCGTCTGAGCCAAAGTTTACTTCGCCAATTAAGAAATTTCTAATGGAGTCGCTTCCATAGTTTTCAATTAAAATTCTTGGGTCTAAAACTTCCTTTGTTCCGGCGTCTTTGCTTTTACTTAGTTTTTCATTGTTAAATAAAAGCCAGCCGTGGCCAAAAATTGTTTTTGGAAGAGGAATGTCAAGCGCCATTAGCATTGCCGGCCAAATAATAGAGTGGAAGCGGACGATTTCCTTTCCAACAACATGAACATCTGCCGGCCAAAACTTTTTAAAAAGAGAGTCGTCCTCACTTAAATAGCCAAGGGCAGTTATGTAATTTGAAAGGGCATCGATCCAAACATAAATTGTGTGATCTGGATCAAAGTCAACAGGAATTCCCCACTTAACGCTTTTTCTTGAAACACACAAATCCTTTAATCCTTCGTTTAGGAAATTGTTTAACATTTCATTCACACGGTTTTGAGGCTGAAGAAAATTTGGATTTTTTCTGTAAAGCTCTTTAATTTTTTCTGTGTATTTGCTTAGTTTAAAGTTGTAACATTCTTCATCGCTGTCAATAACATCGCGGCCGCAATCTGGACACTTGCCGTCAATTAGTTGCCCTTCCGACCAAAAGGATTCGCAAGGAATGCAATATTTTCCGGAATACCTGGCCTTGTAAATTTCGCCCTTTTCATAAAGCTTGTTAAAAATTTTTTTAACAGAAGAAACATGCCTTTCGTCCGTTGTTCTAATGAAGTCGTCATAGGAAATTTTTAGTTCTTTCCAAAGTTCTTTTGTGTCCGCAACAATTGAATTTAGATGATCAATTTCGCTAATTCCCTTTTCCTTTGCAATCTTTGAAATCTTTTGGCCGTGCTCATCTGTTCCCGTTAAGAAAAACACATCAAACCCAAGCATGCGGTGAAACCTTGCAATTGCATCGCATAAAACTGTTGTGTAAGAATTTCCAATTGTAAGCTTTCCGCTTGGATAGTAAATTGGAGTTGTTATATAAAACGTTTTGTCCATTGTTTTCTCCTTAGAAATAATATAAATCACAAAAAAAAATAAGTCAAGCAAAAAAGAAAAAGCCCATAAAAATAAGGGCTTATTTATTTTTGCTTTCTGCTGATGAATTTTCTTTTTTTAATTTAAAATTAAAAAATTTTTTCTTTTTTGATGTTTTTTCTTCAATTTTTGCTTGTTTTTCAGTGTTATTAAGTGCAAAAAATTTGTTTGCTAGATTTTTAATATTTATTTATCAATCATATCTTTTGCAATTAGAAGTGGGAGATCCTTGCTGTTTGAAAGGGTCTCTTCTTTAAAGAGTATGTTCCAAGAAGTTTTGGAGAGAACATCGCTAAAATATAAAATTTGTGAGAATTTAAAATCCCTAAATTTTGCAACAGAAGCCCAAGCGGCACACTCCATTTCAACGGCAACAGCTCCCAGGTCTTTTGCCATTTTTAATTTGTCCGTTGTTTCGCGATAGATTGCATCAGTTGTCCAAGTTGTTCCCAAAACGTAATCTAAATTTTTTTCTTTAAAAAAGTTTTCAATTTCTTTGTTTAGCTCGGGACTTGTTAAAACATATGTTTCGGGTTTTAAATAATGGTAGGAAACGCCTTCATCTCTAATCGCCTTTTGGACGACAAGGAATTTGTTCTTAAATTTTTCATCTAAACAGCCGGCCGTTCCAATTGCAATAAATTCCTTAATTCCAAAAACCGAAAGTTCTTCCATTAAAGCTGCGGCAGCTGGCGCGCCAATTGGGGCAAGGGTAATTAGCGCGTCTTTATACAGATATACATTTGAAAAACCGCTTCCAACATTGAATTTAAAAACAATTTTTAAAGATTTTAGGAATTCGTTATCTTCTGAGTTGTTATAAAAAATTAAATAGCAGCGAACTATACCTTTTTCTTTAATTTCGTTTGCAAATTCAAATTGGTTTGAGCAAGAAGCTGCCCAGCCAGCGGCGGAAGTAATTTCTTCTTCCCCACAACCAAAACTTATTATTGGAATTATATCTTTCATTTTTCCTCCTTTCTAAGCCATTTTGTCGCTGTATTTTCTTAATCTTCTTGTTCCATTATATTTATGCATGTAAAAGAGCAGTGACAAATAACTTTCCGAATATGGAATGAACGCCCCTTCTTCTATCAATGAAAGAACTTCTTCTTCCGTTGCCCATTTTGCCGTTTGGACTTCCTCATGTTGTAGGTTTAAATCGTTTAGATCAATGTCCTTTTCAATTATAAAAACGTCGTTAAACGCCTCGTCAAAATTGAAAGTAATTTTTGGCCTGAGCTTTGAAAAATCCAAATCAATTCCAAGCTCCTCAAAAAGCTCTCTTTGTGCTGTTTGTTTGGAAGTTTCGCCGCTGATTGCGCATCCGCCAACGGAAAGGTCCCAAAAATTTGGCCAGGACTTTTTAAACGGCTGACGCTGTTGAATTAGCATTTCTCCCTTTGAATTAAAAATTACAACGTGAACAACAAGTCGAAATTCGCCCTCTTCAAGTTTTTCGCCGCGCCCTTTTGTTCGACCCGTTAAATTCCCGTTTTCATCATAAATGTCAAATCTTTCCATGTTATTTAATTGACACCTCCTCCAACTTTAAAAATGTGTTAAATCTTGCCCGAGCAAACTCTGCTTTGGAAATTTTCCCTAA
Source organism: uncultured Bacillota bacterium (assembly GCA_949283975.1). GTDB lineage: Bacteria > Bacillota > Clostridia > Christensenellales > UBA1242 > UMGS687. The sequence goes on along the minus strand of CASDUK010000004.1, from coordinate 21,322 downwards.
ATCCAGCAATGTGTTTAGAATTTCTAAAACAATTGAGTCTTTTCCCATTTTATTGTATTTTAGTTTTTTTTCAACACTTCCGCTGATGTTGCTTCGATCTTCAAATCCAAATATTTTAAACCTGCAATTTCTTTCGTAAAGCAAATTTTTTAAAACGCTTTTATATCCCATGTAACTGTATATAACAGGGCAGTTAGAACTAAACAGTTTTTCAAAATCTTTTTGAGTAAGCCCCTCATCGAATTTTTCAGACAAAATTTTGATGTTTGAAATATATATCAATTTGATTTTTATTTCTGGCAATAGCAATTCAATTATTTCCGAAACATCGTTAAGTTGATTTAAAATGTAGTCTCCAGTTGCACAGAGAACGATATCTGGTTTTTTTGAATCCTTTAAAATCAAAAGATCGCCGTCAAGATTGTTAAATTTTTCACAGTCAGCGCGCTTTGAAATTGTTATAACATTTATTTGGTCTTTTGAGTTTAAACTCTTTTCCAAAGTTGAAATAAGGCTTTTTGCCCCAACGGGATAGTATGCATTGACATTTTTATATTCTTTGTTAAATAGCGACGCAACAAATTCTGGGTTTTGATGAGAATATGTGTTTTCTGGGAAGGTGCTTGTTAAAAGATAGTTCAAGCTTGGATTTTTTCTTTTTGAAATCTGTTGTTTTTGCGTTAAATATTTTAAATATTGGCTAACCATGCTGATAAAAATTGGGGCAAAAGCTTCGTATGTAACAAAAAGCCCGCCTATGTTTGCTTGAGAAAGCCCTTGATAAAGGCCCTGGAGGACATTTTCATTTAAAAGGCTTATAACCCTTTTATTGTTCTTGACTTCGCCAAGTTTGTTTGAAGTTAGCTCATCTGGATCTAAAATGTAAAAATCATTAAAAGATAGAAGATTTTTTAAATTAATTTCAAGATTTTTAAATGCAGAACAATTTAAATCTGTTTTTAAATTAAATTTTTTTGGTTTAATTTTTGGCACATAGAAATCATATTTATAAAAAGAAATTAATTGCTTTCTTTTATCTGAATCTAAAAATGGATTTATGTTATAATTCAAGACCCAACTTTTTAAAAAATTTGCTTTTGACTGGCTGTTAGGAATTGTTAAAGGATTTTTGTGAGAAGAGGTCTTGCCAACAATTTTAATTTGATCATTTTCAAAGGCAGAAAAGCCTTTTTTGCTTTTGAAAATAATTAATGACAAATCCTTGCTTTTGTAAATGTCCTCCAAGGCATTATAAAGTTCTTTGTGATTTGCGCCGGCAATATAAGCTTTGTATCCATAGGAGGAAAAAAGAGCTTTTAATTCCCTGTCAGTCAATTTTGACAAAAACGACTCGGAGCACATTTTCAATCCGTTTAAATTGATTATTGGAAGAACTTTTCGGTTGTTTGTCAACCTTCCAAGTTGCCAACTTGCGCTTAGAGTTGATGTTTCACATTCGCCGTCTCCAATAATGCAGGGGAGAAAGTCAAGCCCATCATCAATAGCAAGGCCATAGGCGAAGGCAAGGCTGTAGCCAAGTTCGCCTCCGTCAAACAGGGTGGTTGGGTATTGGGGGTTGATTTCTGTTCTAATTTCCTTTCCAAAAGCCTGAATTAAGTTGTTTAATCCCCTAGATGAAATTTCAAATGACCTATTTTGTTTTTCAAGCTCTCCACACAGCCACAGATTTGCATTAACCGCCGAACCAGCATGGCCTGTTCCAACAACTATGTTTGCTTTTAAATTATGTCTTTTAAAAAAATTAATCAAATGTAAATATAAAAAATTTATTGACGGGCAGGCGCCCCAATGGCCGCAAGGGAAATTTTTTAAATCTGAAACGTCAACATTTTGTGTAAATTTGTTCAGATAATTTTGGCTCACACAAGCCAAATTAAGCAACTCCAAACAATCTTGAAAAATTTTAAAGTCTTTCATGTTATTTCCTTTCGCACAGATATTTTTCTTTGCCAAAAGTTGTATAGAAAAGGCTTCTATAATTTTCCCATGAGCGTGGGCGAAGCGGTGTTTTTTCAAAACTTTCCTCAAAGAATTTTCTTGCCCTTAAGTAGTACTTGAAATCCTTTGCCTCTTTGCAGCGGTAGTTTTCTTGCTCTGGCGTGTAATCTTGGTAGATTTGAATGTCGGGGAATTTGTTTATGTGAGGAATTATTTTTTCAAAATTTTTCTTGACAACTTCCAAACCCTCCAAACCTAAGATATATAAAATGCTTGCAGTAAATCCAAGGCTAATTGCTTTATCTAAAAGTTTTATTGTCTCATCAAGATTCAAACTGGCCTTTTCACTTCTCATAAATTTTTCTCTTTCGGTGAATCTTTCTGTAGTGATATAGAGCGAAAAATCGCCAATTTCTTTTTTTATGCGCTCCAATTGTTCAAAAGACCTCAATTGGGAGCCAATGTAATTTATTTTTCCAGTAAAATTAAATTGTTTAAGCGTGTTTTTTAAAAGAATTAAATGAGAAACCAGGTCTGTTTCAGTTTTAAAACAGCCAGTGCACACTGTTATTTGAATTAGATTTGATAAATCAACTAAATTGTTTTCTTCAATTAGTTTTTCAAAGCACTCTATTATAGCTTGCTTTGAGGTTAAATTTTCGTTTTCGGTGTTCTCTAAACTGTATGTTCCGCAAAATTTGCAGCCGGCGCATTTACTTCTAAAATTTGAATTTAAGGTTATTGCCTGATTACCCTTTCTAAAATAGGTGCTAGTGCAGGTGTCCTTTTCGATTTTTGTTATCAGCCCAATTTCTTTTTCAGCAAGATAAAGCGATTTCCCCTTAATTGAAAATGGGGAAGGAAAAGTGTTGACGCAGACAGCGAAATAATATTCCTCATCTAATGTGTGCAATTTCAAGTAAAACCTAATTCGATTGTCGTTAATGTCATACATAACGCCATATCTATTTAGCGCTATGAATAGCGCGTCCTCAACGGGGATTTTAAATTCATTAGACAAGTCAATTAAATCTTGATAGTTTTTAATATCCATTTCATAGCCCTCGTTTTGCTTTTGTTTTCTTGTCTTGCTTCAGCAGATAATCAAGGTTTGAAAGGTTCTCTTCAAAGCTTTTTTCTCTGTCATATTTGCAAACTCCAAAGCTGCATGTAACTTTGCATTCGCTGTAAAAATTTTTGTTAACATTTAAGCATGTCTTTCTTTGTTTTTCAAGGTCGCAGTTTTCTGAGATTATTATAAACTCGTCGCCTCCAAACCTAAAGATAAAATCACTGTTTTTTGAATAACATCTGTTTAATATTTTTCCAAGCGCATTTAAAATTTTGTCCGCTTTAAAATGGCCAAGTTGTGTGTTTATTCTTTTAAAATCGTCAACATCAAAAAAGATTAGAACGAAATCTTTGTTTGAGGTAATTAGGTAATTCAAATATTCATATAAGTAATTTTTTGAATAGCTATTTGTTAAACGGTCCTTAAACCCGTTCTCTATTATTTTTTTTAGTTTATCTATATTGAAGTAAGTTTCCTTAAATTGAAATGGTTTATAATAAAGCGTTTTGTTGATATAAAAAAGATCGCTTGAAAAAGGATATGCCAAAGTTGGGTTGGCAAATTTTTCACAAAGTTCATCATCTACTAAAGTTATCTTTTCCATGTGTATAGCTATATTATAAAATAAAATTAATAAATTATAATTACCAACTTTTAATTATAACTATAAGTTATATTTATAGACTACACGTTTTCCTTTATGAGATCTATCATGTATTCAAGAGGAGTGTCAAGCAAATTTTCGTCGTAAATTAAATATAAAGCATCTTTTGGGAAGTTGAAAAGCGGATTGTCAACGACAACTAATTCACCATTTTTTAATTCATCTTCTATCGAAAGTTTTGTAAAATAGCCAACGCAGTTGTCATTTTTAACAATTTTCTTTAACAATTCTGAATTTGGAATTTCAAAAACAACATTTGGAGTAAGCTCTAAAGAGGTTAAGTAGGCGTCCAAAAGCTTTCTTTTTTTTGATTTTGTTGGAAAAACCATTGGCCAAGAAGAAAAGGTTGAAATGTCGCTAAGCATTTGTTTGTTGTTTTCATAAAAAGATTTAGAGCAGGCAAAACAATTTTCAAATTGGTTTAAAAAGACATTCGCCGTTGAATTGTTGTTTTCAAATGTGTATTTGTTGAGAACAAGGTTTACCTTGTGTTTTTCAAATAGTGAAACCAGGGCCATGTGTTCTTCAATTATAACTTCAACCAATATATTTGGATATTTTTCTCTAAACTGTTGCAAAACATTATAGAACGCATTGTCTGCAGCAACCCTAACAATTCCAATTGAAATTTTCTCCTTCATTTCGTTTTTGTCGCCGTTGAGAATGTTTTCAATTCTTCTTAGTTTTTTATAAAGCTCTTCGCCTTCTCTTGTTAAAGAAATTTTTCTGCTGCTTCGCTCAAGCAGTTTAACGCCTAATTCATCTTCAAGTTTTTTTATGCTATAACTTAAAGCGGGCTGAGAAATTAAAATTTTTTCTGAGGCGTTTGAAAAGCCGTTGTATTTAACAACACAATAGAAATATTTATAGTTGTTGTAATTTACTATATCCATGGTTACATTATATATCTTAATTTTGTTGAATCAAAGTTTTTTTGCAAGATTGACAAAACGGATTTAATCTACTATTATTAAAAAGAGAACAATTCTAAAGAGGGAATTGATGAACAATTTCAAATTTTGGGAAAAATATAATCAAACGACCGCAAGCCAAATTTTAAAGCTTCTAGAAGAAGCTGAAAAAGACGGCCGCAATTCTCTTTTATGTGACCTACACATACATTCAAACCATTCGTCGGACGGCAAACAAACTTTAGATGAGATCATTGAAACGGCAAACAAACTTGGCTTTAAAATTATTGCAATAACCGATCACGACGATGTTGGGGTGTATGATGAATTATATAAAAAAATAAAAAAAGGAAAAGACCTTAAAGAGCTGCCAATTATCATAACCGGCGTTGAACAAACAGTTAGCTATAAAGAATATGGGACAATGTGTCACATTTTAAAGCTTTTTATAAACCCAAAGGATCATGGTTTAAATAAAGATCTGAGGCTTTTAAGTAAGTCCTATTACAAAAGGGCAAAAATTCAGTTTGAAAGAATTTCAAAAAACAAAGCGCTTCAAGATGTGTTTAAGGAAAACCAAATTACTGTCAGCTATAAAGAATTTTTAAAGTTTTTAAAAAAGAAAAATATAATTCCAGATTACGCGCCGCTGATTGAATATATTGCAGAAAAATTAGAGCAAAAGAAGGTTAAAACCGCTTATGTCTATGAAAAAATTAAGCTATATAACAGCTTAGATTCTTGTCAGCAAAGAAAAGAAATGTGCAATGAACGATTTAGCTATCTAGACAACAAATACAAAACAAATAATATAAACATAGAAAACAACAGAAGATTTTTGCTGTCAATTCTTGCGGTTAGGGGCGTTGATGATGACGAATTTAAAGATTTTCCGCAAACTGGCTCGCTTTCGGTAAATGAATATGGTCAAGTTAAAATTTCAAAGCTAAATGAGAATGGGCTAACTCTTTTTGCCCACCCTGGGTTTGATAAATTAAGCTTGGTTAAAATGGCAAAAGACTTTGGCGGCGGAATTGTTGGAATTGAAAAAAATTTTAAGTCTCAACACGAGCATTTTGACGAATTGGATAACTTTGCAAAGCAAGAAAATTTTGTTTTTACAATTGGCTCAGATGCCCATTCAAAAGGTGACGGAGTTTACGAAGATTTACAGTTCTATTTAACGCAAACGAAACAAATTAAAAAGTTGGTTGATGAGTTTAGGAGGAAAAGTTTTGACTAGGTATGACCTTCACATTCACACAGTCCTTTCAGACGGGCAGCTTAGCTCGTATTCTATCATTGAAAAAGCTAAAAGAGAAGGCCTTGAGACAATTTCGATTACAGACCATGAAACAATAATTCATTTTAAAGAGTTTAAGGGTTTTGCCGATAACTGCGGAATTGAGCTAATCCCTGGAATTGAGATTAATGTTGGAGGGTATTATAACTACCATTTTCTTGGATATGGAATTCAAGATTTTGATAAACTAGAAAAATATTTGTTGGAATTGAAAAAGGCAAATGAAATTGTTTGTTTAAAGACGTTAGATTTATTGAAAGAAAAATTCAACATTTCTTTTTCCGCAGAAGACTTAATTAAGAAACATTCTAAAACTGGCGTGTTGGATAAAAAAGTAATTGTAAAGGAGCTGATAGCCCGCGGCTATGCAAGGGGAACAAAAGAAGCGTATGACTTGTACATTGGAAGAGATGCGCCGGCGTATTGTCCAATTAAAAAAATTAGCGACGAGCAGGTTATAAAATTGATTCACGATTGTGGAGGAATTTGTGTTTGGGCCCACCCAACGCTCGCAAAATATAAAATAGGAGAGGTGGAGCATGATTTTGACAGGGCAAAATGTCAAGAAATTGCAAAAAGGCTTTCAAAATTAGGGCTTGACGGAATTGAGGTGTATGGCTCAACAACAAGAGAGCAGCAAGATTTTTTAAAAGAAATTGCCGCCGAAAACAACCTTGTCATAACAGGAGGGTCGGACTTTCACGAAATGCAATCCGGCCATGCTTTAGGCTGCCAAGAATTGACTGCTTTTGACATTTGCCAAACAAAGGGAAAAATGGAAGAGAGAAAAGAAATTTATAACAAGGAGAACAAAGTCAATGAAAGATTTTCTGGTCAAGACAAAACTTTCTAATGGGTCACTCAGTACTTCTGATTTATTGGCATATGCGGAGAGAAATGGGATTACCCACCTTGGAATAGCCGAACTGGAAACGCTTCCAGAAATTTTGCCTTCAAAAAAAATAGCTGTATGCTATGGGGTTGAGTTTTTGTCGTGTGAAGAAGGCCATAGTTTAATTTTGTTTGATATAAACAACTTGGAAAAAGTTAAAGAAATAATAGATGGTCTTAATCAAAGGCAACAAGAAAGCTTGCTAAATTTCTCTGAAAAAATTTTTAATGGAAGCAAAATTTTTGAGAATATAGTTAAAAAAACACCTTGTTTAAATTTAAATGTTGTAGTTTCTGCTTTGATTAACTTGGGATTTTGTTCGGATTTAAAATCTGCGCTAAGGATTTTAAATCCATACATCAAAAAGAATAAGCCAACGCTAATGGAATTGTTTAATCTGCTATCAAACTTCGGAAAGGTTTACTTGAGAATAGAAACAGACGACATTCCAAACCTAAATGTTCAAGGGGTTATCTACACGGGCGAGAAGAACGACGCAAAAATTGAAAAGATTAAAAAAATCTGCGAAGAAAGAAAACTTAAATTGCTCTTTGGTTCTAACTTCAATAATCATATGACAGGCGAGGTGATTGGAGCAGATGATTAAAGCAATTTCTTTCGACATTGGAAACACAATTTATTTGGCCAGTCAAAACCAAACGGTTTTGAATGAACTTGGCCAAATTTTAAACTTGCCTTTAGAGCAGGTAAAAAGGACGTTTCGGCAAATATTTAACAAGAATAATGGAGATTTAAGAGAATTAACAGAAAAATTTTGCAAAGAATTAAAAAGCAATAAATTCAATGAAATTTTATTTTTTTTCGAAAATTTAAGTAAAAAAAGCGAAAAAAATCAATATGTTGATAAAAATATAATAAAATTAATAAAAAAACTAAAAAAATTAGGAATAAAAGTTGTTTTAAGTTCAAGTTCAAATATTTTAAAAAATTATCAACTGGATGAAGGGCTTTTAAAATACGTGGATCATGTTTTTAGGACATATGAAGTTGGCTATTTAAAAGATGAAGAAAATTATTATAGATTTATTGAAAAAAAATTAAATTTAAAATCCGAAGAAATTTTAAATGTTGGAAACAGCCTGAAATATGATTACGAAATGCCAAAAAAATTTGGATGGAATGCAATTTTGTTTAACTGTCCAGAAAAAGGGTGTAAAACTGTTGAAGAATTGTCAAAAGAAATTGAGAAGTTTCTTTTAATATAATTGACTTTGCTCTTTAATTTATATTAAAATAAAAAAGGAGGAGTTCATGATTGGATTACATAAAAGTTCTGTTGCCGTATATCCATACGACAAAAGCTGGCCAGAGGAATTTGAAAAAGAAAAGAAAATTTTAAAAAACATCTTAAAAGATTTTGATGTTGAAATAGAACATGTTGGAAGCACGTCAATTCCTGGGCTCAGTGCAAAACCAATTATCGACATTGCAATTGGGGCAAAAGACGAAAAGACGCTTTTCAAGCTTGAATCTGTTATGGCAGAGGCTGGCTATGACATTTTAAATGATTATGAAACAAAGGGGGAAATTCTTGCAAGAAAAGGGCCGCCAGAGCTAAGAACCCACTACATTCACATGCAGCTTATAGGCAGTGAATATTGGAATGAGTTCATGTACTTTAAAAGATATTTGCTCGACCATCCAGAAGAAATTAAAAGATATGAACAGCTAAAAAAGGATTTGTCCTCAAAATATGCAAACGAAAGAAAACTTTACACGGCCGGCAAAAATGAATATATCTCTTCAATTTTAGAAAAAGCATATAAACTGTACAAATAAAAAGACAACAGCGCGAGCTGTTGTTTTTATAATATATAGTAATTATATTTATTAATAAGCGCAATTGATAAATGCAGCTTATAAATACTATAAAATTTCAGTAGTTGTTAAAAGACAAGTTTCATGCTACTTTTATAACGAAGGGAGGTAGCTTGAAAAAAACAACGAACAACTTTATTTTGCTTTGTGTTATTTTTGCAACTTGCTTAATTATTGCAAACATAGTAGCAAGCAAGGTTTTAACCCTTAACATCTACATTTTTGGCGAATTAATGGTTTTGCCTTGTGGGATTATTTGTTATCCAATTACATATTTAGTCACGGACGTTGTAAATGAAATTTGGGGCAAGAAGGAGGCAAACAAGGTCGTTGTTTTTGGCCTTATTGCTCAACTTATTGCAACCATTTTAATAGTAATTGGTAGATTTATTCCTGCGCTAGACTCGAATACGCAAAGCGCCTATGTAACAATTTTAGGCCAAAATTGGTTTTTCGTTTTAGCTAGTTTTGCTTCTTATTTAGTAAGCCAATTCCTAGATGTATTTATTTTTAACGCAATAAGAAACAGGTGGATAAAGAAACACACAAATTTAAATAAGGGCAAATGGATTTGGAATAATCTCAGTACTTTAACTAGCCAATTGTTAGATACAGTTATTTTTACCTTAATTGCGTTTGGGTTTGGTTATGGATGGATTTTTAACAATGTAAAAATGCTTTTTGTAATGATTTTTACTCAATATATTTTCAAGGCAATTATTGCACTTTTGGATACACCATTTTTTTACTTCTTTACAAGAAGAAATAAAACTGTTGAACAGGAGGTTGAACAGAAATGATTGTTTCTATTGAGGGAATGGATGGTTGCGGGAAGACAACAGTTGCAAAGGCTCTTGCAGTCAAATTGGGTTTCGAATATTCTCACAATGTAATACAAGATTATTTTCAAATCCCAGAAGATAAGTATAAAGAGTTTGTAAAATACATAAGGAAATCTGACAACAGACAATTAGCCCTGATGTTCTACACATTTAGATGTATGTTTGAAAATAATGATAGAAACAGGAATTTAATTGTTGAAAGAGGAATGCCGTCTGTCTTTTTCTTCGAAGAAAAAAACGCACCTCAAGGCTTTTTTGAAACGTTTTCAAAACTAGGGACTATTCCTGATTTGACATTCATGTTATATGCTGGATCCAAAGAGCGACTTAATAGAATTGCGGGAAGAGATGTAAACGATGAAGATTTAAGAAGCTATGAAGTTAGGAAATTGGGCTATGACAAAATGGTTGAATTTGCAGAAAAATATAACGTTCCATATATTGCATTAGATACAACAAAATTTGATTTAAACCAAATATGCAAGATTGCGTGCAACATTATAAGTGTTTATGACAAGCTTGGTCCAGAGCAAAAACAAAAGCTTTTTAAAATTGCGAACTCAAAATTTGGTTTTAATCTTTCTGAAATGTCTGAAGGTAAATCATTTGGGTATTATAAACCAGTCATGATAAAGGGAGAAACAAATGAGAGAGCACTATGATATAATAATTGTCGGGATGGGACCTAGCGGAATATTTTGTGCATATGAGCTGTCAAAGATAATGCCAGCGGCTAAAATTTTAATGATTGAAAAGGGGAAAAGAATTGAAGAAAGAAATTGCCCTGCAAGCCATGGCGGTCCGTGCCTAAAATGCAAACCTAATTGTGGAATAATATGTGGTTTTTCGGGGGCTGGGGCATATTCGGACGGCAAAATTTTGCTCTATCATAAATCTTCTTGCAACCGTAGTGGTTCGTCAGAAAATTTATATATTGGAGGCAAAGATAATTCTTTTTTAAAACAATTTCTTTCAAAGAAAGAATTGATGGAACTTATGGATTACACTGACAAAATTTATCTTTCTTTCGGAGCAGACAAAAATATTAAGGGGGTCGAAAATCTTGAAGAAATAAAGAATTATCAAGTCTTGGCTAAGAAAAATGGATTAAGCTTGGTGGATGTGCCAATTAGACACTTAGGAACAGAAAAATCTCACGAACTATTTTACGACATAGAAAAATATTTAGAGCCAAAGATTGACATGCTTTTTGACGAGGAGGTTGTTGACCTTATAGTTTTAAATAACAGCGCCAAAGGTGTTATAACAAGCAAGCATGGGAATATTTTTGCAAACAAAATTCTTTTGGCAGTTGGCGCTGGTGGATCTGAGTGGCTTGAGAAATTATGCGAGAAATATAAAATAAAAACTAGAAGCGGTAATTTAGATGTGGGCATAAGATATGAGCTTAAAGATGAAACAATGGAAAAGGTTAACAATTTGCTGTATGAAGGAAAATTTATAGGAAAATTCAAACCATTTAAAAATAAGGTAAGAACTTTCTGTCAAAATCCAAGCGGGTTTGTAACGCCAGAAGCTTATGATAATGGCTGTACGCTTGTTAATGGACATTCCTATAAAAATAAAAAAAGCGAAAATACAAACCTAGCAATTTTAGTTTCTTATAATTTTTCTAAAGATTTTAAAAAATCAATTGAATATGGCTTTTCAATAGCAAAAAAGTCGAATATACTTTCAAATGGCAATGTAATTTTACAAAGGGTTGGCGATTTGAAAAATGGAAGAGAAAGTACCGTTGAAAAAATTAAAAATAATAAAGTTGTACCAACATATATGAATGCATATTTAGGTGACTTGTCTTGTGTTCTTGATTATAGAACATTAACAAATATAATAAAGTTCATAAAAAAAATGGATGAAGTGGTTCCAGGGTTCGGAGATGACGACAATTTGATGTATGGGCCTGAGATTAAATTTTATTCCAATGAAGTGGTTGTGGATAAACATTTCATGACTTCAATTGAAGGGCTTTATTGTATGGGCGCTGGCGGCGGAATGACAATTGGCTTGATGATTGCTTCCTGCTCTGGAGTTCAAATGGCAAGGAATATTAAAAAGGAGGAAAAATTATGAAAATTACCCTAGTTACAGGGAACTGGGCAAAAATTGCTCAAGCAAAAAATTTTTTGGAACCGCGCGGGATTGAGGTTGACAATGTGAAGATGGAAACCGTTGAAATTCAAGCGGATTCGGTTAAAGAGGTTGCGGCTTATTCATCAAAATGGGCAAGCGAAAAACTTAAGTGCAACGTTGTCAAAAATGACACAGGGATAGTCATTGATGCCTTAAACGGATTTCCTTCAGCCTATACACATTACGTTCAAGACACAATAGGCGAAGATGGAGTTTTAAAGCTTTTAGAGGGCGTTGAAAACAGAAAAGCAAGATTTATTCAAGCTCTTGCATTTTGCGAATATGGGAAAGAGCCAGTTGTTTTTGAGTCTGTAACAGAAGGAACAATTTCAAAAGCTAAACAGGGTGAGTATGGCTGGTGTTGGGACTTTATTTTCATCCCAGAGGGAAAAGACAAAACTTTGGCTTGTTTTCCAGATGAGGAAAGGCTAAAACTTTGGAATGACACGGGCTATCAACAATTGGTCGAATACTTGAACGGAGCAGTGTAAGATGAAAGTTTTAGTTCTGTTGAGCGGAGGGATAGACAGCACAACTTGCTTGGCCTTGGCAATTGAAAAGCATGGTAGAGAAAATGTTGAAGCCATTTCTTTCAATTATGGACAAAAGAATATTAAGGAGCTTGCTCATGCCAAAGAAATTTGCAAGTTTTATCATGTTAATTTAATAGAGATGGACATTTCTAAGTTGTTTAGTTTTAGCAAAAAATGTGCGATGCTTTCACATAATAATCTTGAACTGTCTCATCAAACATATGATAAACAGTTTGAAAATCTTAAAGAAAACGAGAATGTAATTTCAAATGTTCCATTTAGAAACGGAATTATGCTTTCAATTTGCGCGGGCTATGCAATAGAGAACAATTTGTCCAAGATATATTACGGTATTCACAGAGAAGAAGGGATTGCATATGATCTTTATCCAGATTGTAGCACGGAATTTAATAAATCAATGAATGAGGCCATAATAGCGGGGTCTGGAAGAAAAGTTGAAATTGAAGCCCCGCTGTGCAATCTCAGCAAAAGAGAGATAATTAAATTAGCGGTAGATAAAAATGTGCCTTTAGACTTAACGTGGACTTGTTATGACAACGAGGAACTTGCCTGTGGCCTCTGTAATTCATGCACAGACAGAATTAAAGCTTTTAAAGAGCTTGGATTAATAGATCCAATAAAATATAGGAGGCAAACATGAAAATTTGTCTTGGAAAAGACGTGCCAGTTAATAATGGAGATCCCACAGTTAAAATAAAATACACAGAAAAGGATTTTTTGAATGCCGTTGAAAAAATCTCTAATGATATAAAGAAATGTTACGGCGATAAAAAAATTGGGCTAATTGGCCTTGCAAGAGGGGGCCTTCCATTAACTGTTGCGGTTTCTCACAGATTAGATATACGGGAGATTAGTGTTGTTCAAATAAAGATGACAAAGTCTAATAAAAAATGGGATTATGGCCCTCCGGAATGGGTTAATGGCTATATTAATGAAAATGTTGATGGATATATCATTTTCGAAGACATTGTGAGCCATGGCAGAAGCGTCAATTTACTTGTCAATGAATTAAAAAAACAGGGAAAAGAAGTTTTTTGCATCTATTCATTATTTTTAAACAGCGAAATGAAAAAATTAAAATTAGATAATGAAACAATGGATATTAAATATGTTGATTTAATAAATCAAAACCAATGGGTGAATTTCTTCTGGGAAAAAGGATATTTAGAAGATAATTGAAACAACGCCAATTTAATAACTGATTTTTAAAATATTTTAGGAGAAGAATATGAAATGTTTAAAATGTGGAACAAAATTTGAGGGAAATTTTTGCCCGAACTGCGGGACAAAAAGGGAAGAGGGAATTACCTGCCCAAAGTGTGGGACAAAACTCTCAAAAGGAACTCGCTTTTGCAGCGAATGTGGCTGTTCGCTGATTGTTGACGACAAGGTCAATACAGAGGAGGAAAACGCCAACAAAGTAAACACCGACAAAGTAAGCGAAGAGGCCAATTTTAATAAAGTCAACGAAGAAAAGCCCAACAATGCCAAGAAATTAGCGACCCAAACTGAAAAAAAACAAAAGATATTTTTAGCTTTGCGCTTTGTTCCTTTCGGAATTTTTGCACTTTTTTCCGTTTTGCTGTTTGCATTCTTTTCGGCGCCCGTAGCCGAATTGGCAATGGGAATGGGATTCCCGAATGAAAGCTTTGGGAATGTTTATAGCATGCATTCAGGACTGTTGAGCATGATTCCTGAGCTAGAGGGGTCAATGATAGCACTAATTATTTTTGCTGTGCTAAGCGTTGTTTTTGCCTCTTTAATGAGCTTAACGCTATTTTTGCCAAAATTCAAATATAAAGATGTTACAATCTTGGGGAAGTGGCGCCAACCATTGTCAACATTAATGGCATATATATCATTTATCTTTTATTTAATTTTCTTTATTATTGGAATTTCAATTGTAAGCATAATTGCTTCTGTTGATGGAGGAATGGGCGGCTTAGTTGCAGGCGCTTGCCCAGTGACAATAATAGTGTTTTCAGTAATTTTTGCCATGGCATCAGCGGGAGCTATGGTTGGAAGGTCTTTGCTTGCGAAAAAGTTTCCAGAATTTTTGGAGAAAGAAACAAAGCAAAAAGAGAAATATTTTGCGGAGGAAAAGGCGAGAAGGGATAGATTCTATGCAACGCATTCGGCTCCAATTGCTCCAATTAAAGGAAAAAACAAAAAGCAATATAGAAAGGAACTTATAATTTACAAACATGCAAAACGAAAATATGATAAGGCAAGCGACAAAAAAACTCCAGCAGCAGTTATTTGGCTTGATTTACATAAGGCGGCTATAATTACTCTTGTTGTGTATGCGTTGATCGTTGTGATTATATTAACAGTTATCAAGCCTATAGCCACAGATAGATTTAGGCTATCCAATGTTGAAAGCATAGAGTTGGGGGATCCTAAGTATTCAGTTATTGGAACTTTAGGCGAGCCAACAAGAAAAAATTCGGCAGAAACCTCTTTCTATTGGTATGACAGCAAGGTTGACGAAAAGCTTGCAGAGATAGAAAAGTTTGAAGAAAGCGCTGATTTTTCAGAGGCCTCTTTAACACAACTTGCAAAAATGTATGAAGAGCTTGAGGCGATGGAATACAAATATATTTTTGTTAGATTCGACAGCGAGGGTAAAGCCATAGAGGTTTTTTTAGATACAAATCATAGATACAGTGATTCAGATTATTCTGAAGATGGGAAAGTTGTTAAAAATGTGAACTTGCTTTTTGATAAGCTTGAGGCATATGTTGATAACGATTACAAAGTTATTGCCGATGACATTAACAATGCTCCATACCAGGCATATTACACTGATGGCAGCTATTATCTATCCAAAGCAGCTTTGAATGTAACATTTGGAGAGGGGAATCGAGCAAGTTTTAACTGGAATGACCCCATAGCTTCATATACCTTAAATAAAAGTTATGATTTAGTTTCAACTTATCTATCGCCGCAAGGAACTTTATATATAAATGAAAATATCAATGAATCAGCATACGCAGGTAACAACGAAATAAAAAGTGTTGTTGTTGGTAGCCAGGTTTCTTCAATTGGCGACAGCGCCTTTAGTGGTTGCGCATCACTTTCAACTATCAATATTACAGGAGAAATAAGCACCATTGGAGAAAAAGCTTTTAAAGGCTGCAGGACTCTCACCTCAATTAATTTACCAAATAGTATTTCAAAAATTGAAGGCGAAGCATTCAGCGGCTGTGAACAGTTGAAATTAAATCAATATGATAACGGTCTTTACTTAGGAAATGATGAAAACAAATATTTAGTTCTTGTAAAAGCCGCAAGCAATTCAATTGTTTCCTGTAGGATTCCAGACAGCACAAAAATTGTTTTAGTTGGCGACGCTTTTGAAAATTGCTCGTCATTAGCCAATATTACAGTTGATGAAGGGAATATGTATTATTCAAGTTCAGGTGGCTTATTGCATAATAAAAATAAAACCGAATTGTCCTATGTTCCTCAAGGCGCTAAAACCTTTGGAATTCTTAATTCAGTTTCAAGAATTGGAGACTATGCGTTTAAAAACTACCCTAACATGAAGAATTTCACAATTACCGAAAACATAACATATATTGGCGTTGATGCATTTTATGGCTGTGATATGCTGTCAGAACTCACTGTAAGCGCTCAGAACAAGTACTATAAGTCAATAGACGGAAATTTATATAACTACAATGGGGACACGCTAATAAAATATGCGCCAGGGAAAAAGGAAACTGAGTTCACAATGCCAGACGGTGTTTTAAAAATTGAAGAACATGCATTCTATAATTGTAAAAATATCGAAAACATAGTAATTTCAGAAGGACTGATTAGTATTGGAGATGAGGCCTTCTTGGGGTGTTCAAGATTAACAAGCATAACCATACCAACAACGGCAACAGAATTTGGCGATTTGATGTTTGGCGACAGAGTGTACATTGAGAATGCAATTGTTCCCACTAACGCGATTGATTTAGTTGCCTCAAGATATTTAACTACATTAGGAATTAATGGAGGAACGACAATTGAGGCGAATGCGCTTTGGTGTGCCTATGGCCTTAGGAACCTTGTTTTAGGTGATTCCATTACCACAATAGAGGACTTGGCATTTGGCGCATGTTACAACCTTTTAGAAGTTACATTGGGACGCAATGTTAGTTTAATTTCTCATAGGGCCTTTCTTGGCTGCGCTGGAATAGAAAAGTTTATTGTAGATGAAAACAATCAATATTTTAAATCTATTGACGGAGTTTTATATTCATATGATGCCAAAACTCTAGTTAAATACACATATGGCAATGACAGAACTTCATTTGAAATTCCAGACGGCGTTACGACAATTGGAGCTTATGCGTTTGAGGCGTCACATCCGCTTTCAGAAAACTGGTCTGTTTCATTGACGAGTGTAACTATTCCAACCAGTGTTACAACCATTGAAATGGGAGCCTTTGAATTCGATTTAAGACAATGCACTTCACATATAACGGAAATTATTTTTGAAGACATTTCGAATTGGGAGCTTGGCAAAATGCAGCCAGATAAAGAAAAAATTGCCAAAACATATGGGTTAACTCAAAATGACTCATTCTGGGTTGATAGCTACAGCGGTAGAATATCAATTACCAGAGCAGGCCAAGATAAGGTGGAATCATTCTATATATATGACAAAAACCTTTTCTATTTTGAAAGGCAAGAGGAAATTTCGGCGGATTTGATTTCCAACTCATCAACCGCAGCAACATATTTAATTGATCCAGATGAATACAGCACTTATTATTGGATAAAAAAATAGGTCAAAGATTCTGAAGCGCGCAGGCATTTGAGCCTACGCGCTTTTTGTTTTAAGGTAAGGTTATAGAACACAAACTTAAAAGAACAGAGGAATTTTTCATTAAATAAAACAAAAAAAGGGCAAGAAAACAAAAATCCGAGCAAAGGCTCGGATTTGTTTTTGGTGCCGAAGGGGGGACTCGAACCCCCATGAGGTTGCCCTCGGCGGATTTTGAGTCCGCTACGTCTACCATTCCATCACTTCGGCTTGCGGGAAAAGTTTAGCATAATTTTAACTTCTATGCAAGTGTTTTGCTAAACAATTCCTCCAACAATTTTATTCTTTCCCAATTAATTTTCTAACTTCGCCAATCGTTTGGGCAGCAATTTGTCTTGCCTTTTTTGCACCATTTTCTAAAATTTTGTCAATTTCTTCTGGGTGAGAGATATAATAGTTGTAAACTTCGCGCATCGGAGCAAGAAGACTGTTTGCAACTTCAAAAGTTTGTTTTTTAACTTCGCCCCAGCCAATTCCCTTTGAGAATTTTTCTTTCATCTCCTCAATTTGCTTTGGGGTTGCAAAAAGACTAAAGATTTTGAAGATCGCACAATCTGTATCCTTTGGTTCTTCTGGAGTTTGGCTGTTGGTTACAATTTTGTTGATTTGTGATCGGAGCATTTTTTCATCGCCAAAAAGCGTAATTGTGTTTCCATAGCTTTTGCTCATTTTTCTTCCGTCAAGACCAATTATTGTCCCGACGCTTTCTGGAATGTATTCTTCTGGAGAAACAAAAAAGTTCCCAAATGTGTTGTTGAAATATCTTGCAATCTCTTTTGTAATCTCAAGGTGTTGTTTTTGATCAAGGCCAACAGGAACCAAATTTGACTGCATAAGAAGAATGTCTGCCGCCATTAAAACGGGGTAGCAGTAAAGACCCATGTTAACGCCGCTGTCTGGATCTAAATTTTTGTTTTTGTTGTCCTCAATGCACGCCTTATATGCATGGGCGCGGTTTAAAACCCCCTTTGGAGTTATGTTGTTTAAAATCCAATTTAGTTCAAAAACCTCTGGAATGTCAGACTGTTTGTAGAACATAACTTTTCCAGGGTCAAGGCCGCAGGCAAGCCACGTTGCAGCAATTTCATGAGTGTATTTTTTAAATAGTTCTGGATTTTTAACTGTGTTAAGGGCGTGATAGTCGGCGATGAAATACAATGCCTCATAATCCTCATTTTTACTAAGTTCAATTGCTTGCTTGATTGCGCCGAAATAGTTTCCAATGTGCGCCATTCCTGTGGGTTGTATACCCGTTAGTATTCTTTTCATAAAAATCTCCTTTTTTATATTTCTTCCATTAATTTTTCATAAATTTCTTTAAGTTCAAGCAAAGAAACAATGCTAACTTTTTCATCATCTCCATGGAAATTAAATCCAATAGGGTTCATTATTGCAACAGGCAGTCCAAGTTGAGAGAAAAATCTTGCATCTGAAGCTCCATTTGTTTTTACCATTTTTTGTTTGCCAAGTTTATGCTCAACTATATTTAAAAATTTTAAAAAATATGGATTGTCAACATCTGTTTCAAAAGAATCGGCCTTTGCATAAATATCAATTTTTATTTCAGGATCAAGGCTTTTAATATATTCAATTATTTCATTAGGATCTAATTTAAAAAAGCGAAAATCCAAGCCCATTTTTGCAATATCTGGAACTTGGTTATATATTTCTCCGCTGTGCAAAAAAGCAAGATTGATTGAAACGTTGTCATCGATTGGCGGGCTTTTCTGTTTGCAAAATTTTTCAACAATTTTTAAAAAAAGTTCGTATGCTTTCGAAATTGCATTTATTCCTTCGTCAAGTGTTGAAGAATGGGCATTTTTACCTTTTATTGTCAAATGTAATTGAAGAACTCCTTTCTCAGAGACGGTAATGTCATAATTTGAGCCACCGTCCGGAACCACAATGAGTTTTGAAGAAAACTTTTCGTGCTTGACAAACTCTCCAACACCATTAAAGCCACCAATTTCCTCATCTGAGGTCAACAAAAGGCCGATTTTTTTATCTCCAGCATAATTTTTTATGACCTCAATCATAACAGAATCGGCGCCCTTCATGTCAATTGCGCCTCTTCCAATTAAAAAGTCTCCAACAATCTTTGGTTCAAACAGCTCGTCTTTTGCAGAAACAACATCGATATGCCCATTAAATAAAATGTCGAAATCAAAATTTTTAGTGTTGCTTATCAAAAGAGAGTGATAGTTATTGAAGCAATAGTCTTTAAAAAACAAGCCGGCGTCTTTTAAATATTTTTTGATAAAGTTAAAACATTTAACGGCCTCATCAACATTTCCCGTTGTCGTTTTAAAACCTATTAAATTTTTTGCCAAGCTTTCAATTTCCATGTTTAACTACTCGATATATAAAATATTATATAAAAAAGGGGGAAAAGTCAACTTTTATATATTGGTTGACACAACTTTGAAAATTTTGTATACTATGAGGCACAGGGATGTAATTTAAAGGTAGAATGGCGGTCTCCAAAACCGCTCGTGAGGGTTCGATTCCTTCCATCCCTGCCAAACCTATGAAAAGCGCCAAATTTGGGGCGTTTTTTTGTTGCAGGCGCGAACATTGTTTTGGTTATATTCTCTTTTTTTATGCCATAAAATACAATATCACTCTTGGAGGTTAATTATGGAAAACTATGGTATATATGAGGATATTGCAAAGCGAACAGGGGGCGATATATATGTTGGGGTTGTTGGCCCGGTTAGATGTGGGAAATCAACCTTCATAACCCAGTTCATGCAAAACTTAGTCGTGCCAAACATTGCGGACAAAAATGTTAAAGAAAGAACAATTGATGAGCTTCCTCAAAGTGCAGACGGAAAAACAATCATGACAACCCAGCCTCGATTCATTCCAAACAAGGCGGCGGCAATTAGAGTTGGCGACAAAGTTGACATGAATGTTAGAATGATAGATTGCGTTGGCTATCTAATAGACGGGGCTCTCGGCCATGAAGAGGGAACTAGGCAAAGGCTTGTTAAAACGCCGTGGCTAGAGGAGGAAATTCCCTTTGAACAAGCAGCAGAACTTGGAACAAAGAAGGTTATAGACGAGCACTCAACAATTGGAATTGTTCTAACAACAGATGGAACAATAACAGACATTCCGCGTTCAAGCTATGTTGCAGCAGAAGAAAGGGTTGTTTTAGAGCTTGCAAGCCAGAACAAGCCTTTTGTAATTGTTTTAAACACAAAAGCGCCCAAGGGCGAAGAGGCAAAAAAACTTTCGGCCTCTCTCTCAAAAAAATATGGCGTTCCGGTTTTGCCAATTGATGTTCTAAAACTTAACCAAGCAAACATTGACGAAATTTTTGAAAAAATTTTGCTTGAATTCCCAATTAAATCGCTTAAAGTTAAAATGCCAAAGTGGATGCAGGCGCTTTCCTTTGACGACCCAATTATTACAAATGTAATTTCAGAAATTAAAAAATTTGGCGAAAACGCAAACAAAATTGGCCAAATAGATAGAACAAATGTTGCCTTCCTTGAAAGCGAAGATTTCGAACCCGTTGTAATTTCTTCAATAAAAATGGGCGAAGGAAAGGTCTATTTCGAAATAACCCCAAAGCCGGGGCTTTTCTATCGCGTTCTTTCAAAGCAGTGTAACCTTGAAATTTCAGATGACTTCCAACTAATTTCATATGTAAAACAGCTTGCATATGCAAAGGGAGAGTATGACAAAATTAAAGTTGCCCTTCAAGATGTTAAAGAAAAAGGTTATGGAGTTGTTATGCCAAACGCAGAGGACATGAGCCTTGAAGACCCGGAAATTGTTAAACAAGGAACGCGCTTTGGCGTTAAGCTGAAAGCCTCTGCGCCAAGCCTCCATATTATGAGCGTTGACATTGAAACAGAAGTTAACCCAATTGTTGGCTCTCAGGCTCAAAGTGAAGAACTTGTTAAATATTTGATGAGCGAGTTTGAACAAAACCCAAAGGCAATTTGGGAAACAGATTTGTTTGGAAAGAGCCTAAGTTCGCTTGTTAATGAGGGAATTGTTAGCAAGATAAACCTAATGCCAGTTGAGGCTCAAAGAAAGATGAGAAAAACGCTTGGGCGAATAATAAACGAAGGAAAGGGCGGAATAATTTGCATTTTGCTTTAAAATTAGATGAAAAAGAGGCTTCGGCCTCTTTTTTTTGTTTCAAAAAAAATTGCAACAATTTTTAATAAAATGGCTCAAAAAATTTGACAAAACAACCAAAAATGTTCGATACTATAATAGATTTAATTGAATTTAAATTTTAAATTTAAGCAAATTAAACGGAAGGGAGAAAAATTATGAGTTTAAAAGCAAAATTA
>CASDUK010000003.1 GCA_949283975.1 uncultured Bacillota bacterium | reverse complement strand
CACATTGGTGCCTTGAGGCGGAATCGAACCCTCCCTTTCAGGAGATTTGTTGGTTCTCTCCCCTCAATGCACATTGGTGCCTTGAGGCGGAATCGAACCACCGACACAGGGATTTTCAGTCCCTTGCTCTACCGACTGAGCTATCAAGGCATAAAATGGCGACTCGGATGGGGCTCGAACCCACGACCTCCAGCGTGACAGGCTGGCGTTCTAACCAACTGAACTACCGAGCCGCAATGGTGGACCTTCTAGGACTCGAACCTAGGACCGACCGGTTATGAGCCGGTTGCTCTAACCAACTGAGCTAAAGGTCCGGCAAAATCCTTTGCGGCAACTGCTATGTTGTTTGGTCGGGGTGAAGAGACTCGAACTCCCGGCCCCATGGTCCCAAACCACGTGCGCTACCAACTGCGCTACACCCCGAAACATAACAGGCAAGTGTTATATTACACTATTTTTATGAAACTGTCAACAATTTTTGTTAATTTTCTAATTAGTTTTTTATCTGTTTTTTTTTAAATTCAAAACTTAAACTTCATAGTTTACACTGTTAAAAAACACAGCGCTGTTTATTCATTTAACAGCTCAATTGCAAGAAGTTTAATTTGCTCATAGGTAATTCCGCCTTGGAAATATGCAATATATGGCGGCTTAACCGGGCCGTCACACGAAAGCTCAATTGACGCGCCAGAAACAAAAGTTCCCGCGGCCATTATGATTGGATTTAAATAGCCCGGCATTGCCCAAGGCATTGGAACAACAAAGCTATCAACTGGCGAAAATTTTTGAATTTTTTGAACAAAGAAAACCATTTCCTTCTCTGTTTTAAATTCAATAGACTTAATTATATCTCCGGAAATTTGCGTTGAGGTTGGAAAAATTTCCGCGCCTTTTTGCGCCATAACCTCGCCAATTAAATATGCGCCCTTCAACGCCTCTTTAACAACATGGGGGGCAAGGAAAAACCCTTGGAAAAATTCGCGATAGCCGCGCTCGTATGAACCAACTTCGGTTTTTAACGAAGGCGATGTTAGGCGCGATGAGATTAGGTTAATTGCCCGCTTTGTTCCCGCAATATATCCCCCTGTTGAGGCAAGGCCGCCGCCCGGGTTTTTAATTAGTGAACCAACAATTACATCTGCTCCAACTTCCGTTGGCTCTTTCTTTTCAACAAATTCGCCATAGCAATTGTCAACAACAACAAAACTTTTTGGACTTTTTTGTCTAACTATTTCAACAATTTTTTCTATGTCCGAAATTAAAAGCGCCTGCCTTTTTGTGTAGCCTCTTGAGCGTTGAATATAAACAACTTTTGGTTTAATTTTTGAAACTTGGCTTTCAATTTCTTTTAAATTTAACTTTCCATTTAAAAAATCTATCTGCTCATAGGAAATGTTAAAATCTTTTAGTGAGCCGTTGTCCTCACTTTCGCCACAAATTGTTTCATCTAGGGTGTCATAGGGCTTTCCTGTAACAGAAAGCATTGTGTCGCCCGGGCGCAAAAGACCAAACAAAACAATTGTAATTGCGTGGCTTCCGCAAGTTATGTTCGGCGAAACAATTGCCTCCTCTGCTCCAAAGCAATCTGCATAAACCTTCGAAAGGGTTTGGCGGCCAACATCGTCATAGCCATATCCCGTTGTTCCAAAAAAACTAGTTGCGCTAACCCTGTTTTTTTGAAAGGCCTTCAAAACCTTTTCTTGGTTGAAAAGCGCAACGTCGCTGAGGTGGGCAAAAACCCCCTCCAAATTTTTCTCAATTGTTTCAATTGTTTCCATAATACACCTCTAAAATCTTCTTTTCAGCCTCTTTGGCGTCAACCCAAATTAAATTTTCAATTCCTCTCATAAAAGTTAATTGGCGCTTTGCATAGTTTCTTGTCTTTTGCTTAACAAGTTCAATTAGCTCTTTGCGCTCTAAATTGTTTTCCTTAGCAAAAACAACTTGTTTATATCCAATTCCCTCCATGCACTGTGCGCTTGGGCTAACCCCACTTTTAATTAAATTATAAACTTCCTTTTCAAGCCCCTCTTCAAACATTTTTTCCGTTCTCAAATTAATTTTCTGATAAAGCTCTTCTCTTGGCATATTTAAACCGAAAATTAAATATCTCCAGTTTTGAATTTCTTCATCTTTTTTTAAAGCCTTTTTATTCTCAATTTTTTCAAGGGCGCGAATTATTTTTTTTGTGTCGTTGACATGAATTTTTTTAGCAATTTCTGGGTTTTTTTCATTTAAAATATTAAATAAAAATTCATTTCCTTTTTCCTTTAATATTTTTTTATATTTTTCCCTAATTTCTAAATTTTTTTCTGTGTTACCAAAATCATAATTTTGAGTTAAAGCCTTAACATAAAGCCCTGTTCCTCCAACAACAATTGGAACAGCGTTCCTTTCAAAAATTTCTGCAATAATTTTTTTTGCGCGTTTAACATATTCTCCAACGCTAAATTCTTCGTTTGGCTGAACAATGTCAATCATGTGGTGAGGAATGTTTTCCATTTCATTTTTTGAAATCTTTGCAGTTCCAATGTCCATTCCTCGATAAATTTGCATGCTGTCACACGAAACAATTTCGCCGCCAAGTTTTTTGGCAAGCGAAATTGAAAGTTTTGATTTTCCAGAGGCTGTTGCCCCAAGAATAACAATTACAGTTCTTTCCAAAATTAAACAATCCTTTTAAACCATTTTTCAATTTCTGTTTTTGAAACAGAAACAATAACCGGCCTTCCGTGGGGGCAAAGAAGAACGTTTCCATTCTCCCTAAAGTTTCTAATAAGAACGGAAATTTCGCCCTCAGAAAGCCTTTCTCCTGCTTTAACTGCCGCGCGGCAAGCAGTTGTTGCAATCTTCTTTTTTATTAAATCTATTGGCTTTTTTAAATAGCTTGAAACGTCATCTAAAACGCCATCAAAAAAGACTTTTAAATTCATTTCCGCCAAAATTGCCGGGACGGCAGAAACTTTGAAAGTGTTGTCGCCAAACTGAGAAATTTCAATTCCAAAATCTGTTAAAAGCTTGATGTTTTCTTCTAAGAACTCGGCTTCTTTTTGATTGGTTGAAAGAATATATGGGACTAAAAGCTGTTGGCTTGGAATTTCGCTTTGCTCAATTTCAGTTTTAAACTTGTCAAAAAGTTGGCGCTCGTGGGCAGCGTGTTGGTCAATTATTAAAATATTGTTGTCTTTTTCAACAAGAATATATGTTTCAAACGCAACGCCAATAAGTTTATAGTTTTCAAAAATCTTTTCAATTTTATTTTGAACAGCTTCTTCAACTTTTTTCTCTTTTTCAGATTTTATTTCAACTTCTTCGAATTTAAAGTTTTCGAATTTATTTTCTATTTTTTCGTCATTTTCCGAATTGTTATTTTCTTTTTTTTCATTTTTTAAATATTTTTCATAAAATATTTTAGAAAGCAAATTATCTGAACTTTTAAATTCAATTTCGGAACTTTTATTCGAGTCTGAAATTATTCTAAATAATAAATCTTTTTCTTCGCTTTTTTCTGGAATTATTTCCTCTTTTTCCTCCGCTTTTTGAACATAGTTTGCGTTTGCAACAGTTTTAAAAATTGCATTATTAACAATTGAATAAATCTTGTTTGGAAATTCAAATTTAACCTCCTGCTTAGAAGGGTGGACATTTACGTCAACCCCATCATATGGAAGAGTTAAATTTAGAGCAAAGAGCGGAAATTTCCCCTTCATAATGTAACCCTCAAGCGCGTCTTGAACAGCGGCGGAAATCATATAATTCGAAACAATTCTTCCGTTTACAAAAATTGTTTGATATGTTCTGTTTGGCTTGCAAAAAGTTGGGCGCGCTATATATCCAAAAACGCTAATCCCCTCGCGCTCGTAATTAACTTCAAGAAGGTTATCATAGGTTTCCTTTCCATAAATTATATACATTGCTTCCGCAAGGCCGTTTCCAAAAGTGTTGTAAACAACCTTGTCGTCTGCGCAATATCTAAACGAAATTTGAGGGTTTGCCATAATCATCTTTGCAATTAAACTTGTAATTTCGCCCTCTTCAGATTTTGGTTTCTTTAAAAATTTTAGTCTGGCTGGCGTGTTATAGAACAAGTTGGAAACAACAATTCGCGTTCCATTTTCAAAGCCAATTTCATGTTTTTCGCCAAAGTTTCCGCCCTCAATTTTTAGTTTTGTTCCAAAGTCGTTATCCTCTGTTTTTGAAAATACTTCAACTTTGCTAACAGCAGAAATGCTTGCAAGCGCCTCTCCTCTAAACCCAAGAGAGGCAATTGTGAAAAGGTCTTCTTCCTTTGAAATTTTGCTTGTTGCGTGTGGCATGAAAGCCTTCTCCAAATCGTCTGGAGAAATTCCACAGCCGTTGTCTGAAACAATAATCTTTTCAATTCCGCCGCCAAAAACTTCAACAGAAATTCGCGTTGCGCCGCCATCTATGCTGTTTTCAACAAGTTCTTTAACAACGCTTGCCGGCCTTTCAACAACTTCGCCCGCGCTAATTTTGTTGTATATTTCACTTGGAAGTAAATTGATTGCCATAAAACTTCCTCCCCTATTTAACCTTTTGAACCAAATCCGCTAAAATTTCAAATGCACCAAGCGGAGTTAGTTTGTTTAAATCTATGTCTCTCAAAATTCCAACAACATTTGAGTTAGATTGAAGATTTTCGCTGTATAAAGAATTATTGCCCAAATTGCTTTCGGCGATTTGTCTGTTAATGTCTGCCTTTTCCAAGTTGGTTGAAATTTCTTTTGCACGAGCAATAACTTCGCTTGGGAGGTTTGCAAGTTTTGCAACAGCAACACCAAAACTTTTGTTTGCTCCGCCTCTAACAATTTTTCTTAAAAAGATTATTTCATCGTTAAATTCTTTAACTGTTATTCGATAGTTCTTAACGCCCGGCAAAACGCCCTCAAGCTCTGTAAGTTCATGATAGTGGGTTGAAAAAAGCGTTTTCATGTTCATTTTTTCGCTTATATATTCCATAACCGCCCAGGCAATGCTGAGACCGTCAAACGTTGATGTTCCCCTTCCAATTTCGTCTAAAAGCGCCAAGCTTTTGTTTGTTGCATTGTTTAAAATGTTTGCAACTTCAACCATTTCAACCATAAACGTGCTTTGGCCAAATGCAACATCATCGCTTGCGCCAATTCTTGTAAAAATTCTGTCTGTTAAGCAAATTTCTGCAGATGTTGCAGGAACATAAAGCCCAACATGAGCCATTAGAACAATTAGCGCAACTTGCCTCATATATGTGCTTTTTCCGGCCATGTTTGGGCCAGTTATAATCATTGATTTATCTGTGTCTGAATTTAAATATGTGTCGTTTGGAACAAAAGGCTCTTGCCTGTTAATTGCTTCAACAACTGGGTGACGCCCGGCAACAATTTTTATGTGTTTTAGCCTCTTTGAAACCTTTGGTTTGCAGTAGTTGTTTTTAATGGCAGTAATTGCAGAACTTAAAAGGCAATCTAATTCCGCAATTATCTTCCCAACCTTTTGAATCCGTTTAAGATTGTCTAAAAGTGTTTGCCTAACAGAATTGAAAATTTCAATTTCAAGTTTTTGCGCATTTTCCTTTGAAGACTCAACCTTTTCTTCAATTTGCTTTAACTCTTCCGTTATA
Organism: uncultured Bacillota bacterium; assembly: GCA_949283975.1. GTDB lineage: Bacteria > Bacillota > Clostridia > Christensenellales > UBA1242 > UMGS687. The sequence continues at coordinate 257,199 of CASDUK010000003.1, read as the reverse complement.
TATCTTTCGTTGTTGGCAACAGTTTGTTTGCGCATATACCTATATGGAACATTTGCAATTTGGGATTTATTAACTTCAATGAAATATCCAAAAACTTTGTTGTATGCAATTCTAAGGTTTTTAATTCCAGTTAGCTCGCGCTCCTTTGCTTCAAGTTCAGAAAGCCAAGTTGTTGCCATTTGCTTTGAATTTCGATAGTCGTCAAGCGTTTTGTTATAGCCCTCTTTAATTATGTTTCCGTCTCTTAACATTGCAGGCGCATCTTCTGAAATTGTTTGTTCAAGAAGGCCTCTAAGGTCAGAAAGTGTGTCAAATTCCTCAAAGAACATAACAAGTTTTTGAGCCTTGAATTTTGCTAAAAGTTCTTCAAGCTCTGGAAGTTGAATTAATGTTGTTTTAAGCGAAAGCGCGTCCTTTGGATTAAAGTTCCCATATGCAATTCGTCCGGCAATTCTCTCTATGTCCGAAACTTTTGAAAGCAGGCGCTTTATGTCCTCTCGAACTATTATGTTGGAAATCAAATCCTCTGTTGCATCAAGCCTTTGAGAAATTGCCTCCTCGCTTTGAAGAGGGCTTGAAAGCCAACTTCTAAAAAGACGCCCGCCCATGCAAGTTGTTGTGTTGTCCAAAACAGAAAGGAGCGAACCGCGCTTTTTGTGGTCTCTAATTGTCTCTGTAAGTTCCAAATTACGCCTTGTTGCAAGGTCTAAGTGCATAACAGAACTTTCACTGCCCAAAACAATTTGATTTATGTGTTCAAGGCCGCGCTTTTGAGTTGTTCTAAGATAGCTTAAAAGTGCGCCGGCGGCGTGGGCCGCGCTGGATTTTCTCTTCAATTTAACAAAACAATCTTCTCCAAACTGATTTATAAGGCCGCCCTCAAGTTCCTCCTCGGAAAACTGATTGTCATAATATCTCCCAATGTATGCAACAGCCTTTGTTTTGACAATTGAAAGCCCCTCAATTTTTTTAAGCGCGCTTTCATTGCAAAAAATCTCAGAGGGGGAAATTCTTGTTAGCGCCTCTTCAAGCTCTTGAAGCATTTGCGAATCGTTTGCAATTTCAACAACCGAAAACTCGCCCGTTGAAGCGTCACAATATGCAAGCCCGGCCGGCCTTTCTTCTGGGATAAAGAGTGCAACAATATAGTTGTTTCTGGTTCGGTCTAACATGTTTTCATCCATTAAAATTCCGGGCGTGACAACTCGAATAACATCTCTAACAACAAGCTCCTTTCCCGGTTTTGGCTCGGAAAGTTGCTCGCAAATTGCAACTTTATATCCGTTTTCAATCAATTTTGCAATGTAGCCCTCGCAAGCATGAAAAGGAACGCCGCACATTGGCGCGCGCTGTTCAAGCCCACAATCTCTTCCTGTAAGAGTCAAATCTAAAACCTTTGATGCTTCAACTGCGTCCTCAAAAAACATTTCATAAAAATCTCCCAACCTGTAAAAAATTATGCAGTCGGGATATTTTTCTTTAATGCTAAACCAGTGTTTCATCATATTGCTTAAAGCCATGGTTTCTCCTTTGTTATGCAAGTTTCTTTTGAATTTCCTTCTCCAAATTCAAAAGAATATTAACCCTTTTGTTCTTTATTTCTTGTGGAACTTGATTTTCCATTTTCGCGGCAGCCGTTCCCTCTCTTGGCGAGAACATGAAGCCAAATATTCCAGAATAGCCAACCCTTTCAACTAAGTTGCAAGTTTGTTTAAAATCCTCTTCCGTCTCCCCCGGAAAGCCAACAATTATGTCTGTTGTTAGCCTTATGTTTGGAACAAGAGCCCTAAGTTTTTCAACTTTTTCAAGATAACTTTCAACGGTGTATTTCCTGTTCATTGCCTTTAAAATTTTGTTGCTTCCCGATTGAACCGGAAGGTGAAGCTCTTTAACAATTTTTGGCTGGGAGGCAATTTGAAAGATAACCTCGTCTGTTATGTCCTTTGGATGAGACGTCATAAAGCCAAGTTCAAAATTTCCTTCAAGTTTGCAAATGTCCTCCAGAAGATTTGAAAAGCCATAGCTCTCATATCTGTCCTTTCCATAAGAATTAACATTTTGCCCAAGCAGCGTAATTTTAATTTTTTCGCTGTTATTTTTTAAAATTTCTTCAATTTCTGAAAGAATTGCTTCTCTTTCGCGGCTTCGCTCCCGCCCGCGAACATATGGAACGATGCAATATGAACAAAAATTGTTGCAGCCATAAATTATGTTAACCCAAAAATTCTTTCCGCTTGAACGAACAATTGGAAGGTTTTCAACAATTTTATCTTCTTGCTCAATCTCCAAAATTCTAATTTTTTTGTTGTTTTCTCTTCCGTTTTTAACCTTTTTAATAAATTCTTCAAATTTGTCAAAATTTTTTGTTCCAAAAATTATGTCTATAAACGGAAAGGTTTTTTGAAGCCTATCTGCAACTTGGCTCTGTTGCGTCATACAACCACAAACTGCAATTATCTTGTTTGGAAATTTCTTCTTTAAACCTTTAAGCGCGCCAATGTTTCCAAACGCCCTGTCCTGAGCGCCTTCGCGAATTGCGCAAGTGTTAAAGACAATTATGTCTGCATCTTCAATATTTTCGCACGGCAAAAAGCCCTGTCCTTCTAAAATTCCAGCAAGCTTTTCCGATTCATGAACGTTCATCTGACAACCAAAAGTTGTAATGTTGTAATTCATGACAATATTATACATTTTTTCGTAAAAAAAATAAAGAGAATTTTTCATTCTCTTTATTTATTCTTTCCTATTCTGCTTCAACAGGCATAACGCCTCGATACCTCTTTAAACCCGTTCCAGCCGGAATCAACTTTCCGATTATAACGTTCTCTTTAAGCCCTCGAAGTTTGTCAACCTTTCCTTTAAGCGCAGCGTCTGTCAAAACTCTTGAAGTTTCTTGGAAGGAAGCCGCCGAAAGGAAGGATTCTGTTGAAAGCGAAGCTTTTGTAATTCCAAGAAGCATTCTCTTTGCCGTTGCAGGAATTCCACCCTCGCCAAGAACCCTCATGTTCTCTTCTTCATAGTCGTGGACATCAACAATTTCGCCAGGGAGCAAGGAAGTTGTTCCAGCATCTTCAATCTTAACCTTTCTAAGCATTTGACGAATTATAACTTCAATGTGCTTGTCGTTAATCTTAACTTCTTGAGAACGATAAACTGAAATAACTTCTGAAAGAAGATAATCCTGAACACCTTTCAAGCCCTTTGTTCTAAGAAGATCTGTTGGGTTAATTGAGCCCTCCATAAGAGGTGTTCCAGCCTCAATTTTATCTCCGCTCTTAACTTTAAGGTATGCTGGTTTTTTAATTTCATAGTCTGCTTCGTTGTCTGTTCCTCTAACATTAATTAAGAAGGATTTGGGCTCTTCTTTAACTGTTACAACGCCGGAGATTTCACTAATTTGAGCCTCGCCCTTTGGCTTTCTAGCTTCAAAAATTTCTTCAACACGAGGAAGACCTTTTGTAATATCCGATGCAACAACCGCACCGCTGAAGTGTTTGTTGTTCATTGTTAACTGCGTTCCTGGTTCACCAATTGACTGAGCTGCAATAATTCCAACAGCTTCGCCAATGTTAACCTTGTCTTTGCCTGCCATGTTTCTTCCATAGCATTTTGCACAAACGCCATGTTTGCTCTTGCATGTTAAAAGCGTTCTAATTGTAACTTCGTTAATACCCGCAGCCGCAATTTCCTTTGCTTTTTCTTCGGTTATCATTGTGTTTGCAGGAACAATAACTTCGCCGGTTATTGGATTTACAACTGGATCAACCGCAAATCTTCCAGCAATTCTGTCTTCAATTGGTTCAATAACAACTCCGTCTGAAATTATTGGAGTAACTTTCATTCCTTTAACCTTTTCACCAAGGTTTTCAAAGCAGTCGTCTTCCGTTATAACAACATTGTGAGAAATGTCAACCAATCTTCTTGTCAAATATCCAGAGTCTGCTGTTTTAAGAGCAGTGTCCGTCAAACCTTTACGCCCACCACGAGATGAAAGGAAGTATTCAAGAGGCGTAAGCCCATCACGAAGGTTGGAACGAATTGGAACATCAACTTTTTGGCCTGATGCACCAGCCATAATACCTCTCATTCCGCATATGCTGTTAACCTGAACGTTTGAACCACGAGCGCCAGAAACAGCCATCATCTTGATTGGGTTGAAGTCACTAAGTTGTGCAATTAACGCATCTTGAACTTTCTTTGTTGCATCATTCCAAATTGAAATGTTTGCGTTAACTTTTTCTTCTTCTGTAATCAATCCTCTTGCAAGGAATTTATCGTTTTCCAAAACTTTTTTGTTCGCATCTTCAATTATTTCGTCTTTTTGTTTTGGAACTTGCATGTCATAAACGTTAATTGTCATGCAGCCAAGCGTTGAATATTTAAAGCCTGTTGCCTTAATTTTGTCAAGCATTTTAGAGGTTTCTGTTGTTCCAAGGTTGTTAAATGCCATGTCAACAATTTTGCTAAGTTCTCCCTTTTTAACAACTTGGTTAATTTCAAGCGCATTGTAGTTTTCGCGCTTCGTTCTGTCAATCCAGCCTAAATTTTGCGGAATTGCCCAGTTAAAGATAATTCTTCCAACAGAGGTTGTAATTCTGTCTGTATATTTAACGCCGTCAACTGTTGTGCTTCTTCTAACTTGAATTTGGGCTTGAATGTCCAAATTCCCAGTTTGATGAGCCATAACAGCTTCGTTGCAAGAAGCATAGACGTTGTTTTCGCCCTTAGCGCCCGGCCTTATAACCGTTAAATAGTAACAGCCAAGAACAATGTCCTGAGCGGGGCTACAAATTGGCTTTCCGTCTGAAAGTTTTAAGATGTTGTTGCATGCAAGCATAAGTGTTCTTGCTTCTGTTCTTGCATCAATTGAAAGAGGAACGTGAACCGGCATTTGGTCTCCGTCGAAGTCCGCGTTAAAGCCAGAACAAACTGACGGGTGGAGCTTAATTGCCCTTCCCTCAACCAAAACAGGTTCAAAAGCTTGAATTCCAAGCCTGTGAAGCGTTGGAGCACGGTTTAACAAAACCGGGTGGTCTTTAATAACTTCGTCCAAAACGTCCCAAACAATTGGCTTTTCTCTTTCAATAAGCCTTTTTGCGCTTTTGATGTTGTTAGATTGATTTAATTCAACAAGCCTTTTTATAATGAATGGCTTGAAGAGCTCAAGCGCCATTTCCTTTGGAAGGCCGCATTGATACATTTTAAGTTCTGGGCCAACAACAATAACCGAACGGCCGGAATAGTCAACACGCTTTCCAAGCAAATTCTGCCTAAAACGGCCCTGTTTTCCCGTTAACATTGCGGTTAAAGATTTTAAATCTCTTGATTTTGCGCCCTGAATTGCCTTTCCGCGCTTTCCATTTTCAATTAAAGCGTCAACAGCTTCTTGAAGCATACGCTTTTCATTTCTAACAATAACTTCCGGAGCGCCAAGTTCCAAAAGTTTTTTAAGACGGTTGTTTCTGTTGATAACTCTTCTATAAAGGTCGTTCAAATCGCTTGTTGCAAATCTTCCGCCGTCTAATTGAACCATTGGTCTAAGTTCTGGAGGAAGAACGGGAATTACGTCCATAACCATCCATTGCGGCTTGTTTCCGCTCTTTATAAATGCGTCAACAATTTCAAGCTTTTTAATTGCTTTAAGCCTCTTTTGCCCCTTTGCTGTTTGCAAAATTTGCTTTAACTCTTTCTCTTCTTTTTCAAGGTCAACTTCAGACAAAAGCTTTTTAACCGCCTCTGCCCCCATTCCAACGGTGAATGAATTTGGGCCATAAGTTTCAAGCCCCTCGCGATATTCTTTGTCTGAAATAACTTGTTTATACTCAAAGTGAGTTGCCTTAGGATCTAAAACAATGTAACTAACATAGTAAACAACCTGCTCTAAAAGTTTTGGAGAAATGTCCAAAAGTGTTCCAATTCTTGATGGAACAGAGCGGAAAAACCAAATGTGGGTAACAGGGGCAGCAAGTTCAATGTGGCCCATTCTTTCTCTTCTAACCTTAGAACTTGTTACCTCAACGCCACACTTGTCGCAAACAACGCCCTTATATCTAATTCTTTTATATTTTCCGCAGTGGCATTCCCAATCCTTTCTAGGCCCAAAAATTCGCTCGCAGAAAAGGCCGTCCTTCTCCGGCTTTTGGGTTCGATAGTTAATTGTTTCTGGCTTTGTAACTTCCCCGTGAGACCATTCTCTAATTTTTTCCGGGGAGGCTATTCCAATTTTAATTGAATCGAAATTTGTTAACTCAAACATTGTTTTTTCTCCTAAATTCTAATGTTTATCTTAATCTAAATCTTCAATATCTTCTAAAAGTGAGCCAGCGTCAAAAGCTGTTGTTTCTTTTTCAATTTCGCTCAAAAGATCGCTCGTTGCTTCGTCTGGAGTTTCAAAGTCGATGTTAATTTCTTTAAGCTCGTCCTCAACTTCCTTTGTAAGCGGTGAAATATCGTCTTGAGTTATTTCTCCAATTGAAATTTCCTGTTCGTTTTCAGTTAAAATTTTGATATCTAAGCCAAGCGCTTGAAGCTCCTTAACCAAAACTTTGAACGATTCTGGAATTCCAGGCTCTGCAATTGGTTGGCCCTTAACAATTGCCTCATATGTTTTAACTCTTCCAACAACGTCGTCGGACTTGACGGTTAAAATTTCTTGAAGAACATTTGATGCGCCATAAGCTTCAAGAGCCCAAACTTCCATTTCACCAAATCTTTGGCCGCCGAACATTGCCTTTCCGCCAAGAGGTTGTTGGGTTACGAGAGAATATGGCCCAATTGAACGAGCATGCATTTTGCTGTCAACCATATGGTCTAGCTTTAGCATATATTTATATCCAACAGTTGCCGGATTGTCGAACGGATAGCCCGTTCTTCCGTCATAAAGTTGAATTTTTCCGTTTGCTGGGAAGTTGTTTTCAACCAAAAGTTTTTGAATGTCTTCCGCTGTTGCTCCATCAAAAACAGGAGTTGCAACTTTCCAACCAAGGCTTTGAGCAACCAAACCAAGGTGTGTTTCCAAAACCTGGCCAACGTTCATACGAGAAGGAATTCCAAGCGGATTCAAAACTATGTCAAGTGGTTGGCCGTTTGCCATAAATGGCATGTCACATTCAGGAAGAATTCTTGAAACAACGCCTTTGTTTCCGTGGCGTCCTGCCATTTTATCTCCAACCGAAAGCTTTCTCCTCTGAGCAACATAAACTTTAACCATCATGTTAACCCCCGGCTCAAGCTCGTCTTTGTTTTTCCTTGAGAAAACTTGAACGTCAACAACAACGCCGCCGCGGCCGTGTTGAACTCTAAGCGATGTGTCGCGAACTTCTCTTGCCTTTTCGCCAAAGATTGCTCTAAGCAACCTTTCTTCTGGTGTTAATTCAGTTTCACCCTTAGGTGTAACCTTTCCAACAAGAATATCTCCTGGAACAACCTCTGCCCCAATTCTAACAATTCCGTTTTCGTCAAGGTTTTTAAGGGCCTCTTCGCCAAGGTTTGGAATGTCCCTTGTAATTTCTTCATCGCCAAGTTTTGTTGTTCTACACTTGATTTCCTCTGCTTTTAATGTAATTGAAGTGTAAACATCGTCCTTAACCATTCTTTCTGAAACAAGGATAGCATCTTCATAGTTGTAGCCCTCCCAGTTCATATAGCCAACAAGAACGTTCTTTCCAAGGGCAAGTTCTCCGTTTTGGGTTGAATAGCCGTCTGCCAAAACATCGCCCTTCTTAACTTTCTCGCCGTGTTTAACAATTGGTTTTTGGTTGATGCATGTGTCTTGGTTTGTTTTGTTAAACTTAATTAAGTTGTAAACTTCCTCTCCATCTTTTGTTAAAACTTTAATAACAGAAGAGCTTACATAGGAAACAACGCCGTCATTTTTTGCAATGACCATAGCGCCGCAATCATATGCAACCTTTGCCTCCATTCCAGTTCCAACAATTGGCGCTTCTGGCCTTAGAACAGGAACTGCTTGCCTCTGCATGTTTGCGCCCATAAGAGCACGCATGCTGTCATCGCTGTTCAAGAAAGGAATTAAAGCCGTTGCAGCAGAAATAAACTGCCTTGGCGAAACGTCAACATAGTCAACCATCTTTCTTGGAACTTCAACAATTGAGTTTTTATAGCGACAAATAATTCTGTCGTTTAAAAATCTTCCGTCTTCTGTTAACGGCTCAATTGATTGAGCAATGTAACATGTGTCCTCAATGTCCGCCATTTTATATTCGCTTTCCTTTGAAACAATTCCCGTTTCCTTGTCAACTTTTCTATATGGCGTTTCCAAAAAGCCATAGTCGTTTATCTTTGCATAGGAAGCAAGCGTGCTGATAAGCCCAATGCTTTGGCCTTCTGGCGTTTCAATAACACAAATTCTTCCAAAATGGGTGTAGTGAATATCGCGAACTTCGTCGCTTGCCCTCTCCTTTTTAATTCCTCCTGGGCCAACAGCAGAAACCCTTCTCTTTTGTGTAAGTGATGAAAGAGGGTTTGCTTGATCCATAAGTTGAGAAAGCTGAGAAGAAGCAACAAAATCTTTAAGAGCCTTGTTTATTGGCCTTGGGTTAATAATTTGGCCTGGCGAAACCTCTGCCAAATCCTTTCCTTGAAGGCTTTCTTTCATGTTTGCGCAAAGCTTGTTAACGCCAGAACGGAAAGCGTTTCTCATAAGCTCGCCAACAGATTGAATTCTTCTATTTGAAAGGTGGTCAATGTTGTCAAACTCGCCAATTCCAGCCAAAACATCTAAATAGTAGCTTATGCTTGCTAAAATATCGTCAATTGTAAGCGTTGTTATCATTAGTTGTTTTGCGTTTTCTTTAATTGCGTTAAGACGCTTTTCTTTTGTTTTGTTATCTTTTAAAATTTGCATAAGGGTTGGATAGTAAACTTCCTCCAAAACTCCAAGTTCTTGCTCGTTGCATGGAAAAACTTTTGAAAGCTTAACCCTATTGTTTCCTCTAATTAAATGGCGATTTCCGCCAAGCAAAATCCAAACTTCGTTAATTCCCGCATCTTGAATTTGCCTTGCAACTTCTGGTTTAATAACTTCCCCAGCTTTAACAACAACTTCGTCTTCAATTGCAATGTTGTCAGCAGAAATTTGATTCGAAATTCTTGTTGCAATTGAAAGTTTTTTGTTAAATTTATACCTTCCAACTCTTCCAAGGTTGTAATATTGATCTGAGAAGAAGAAAAGGTTTAAATAACTTCTTGTGCTTTCAGCAGAAGGAACTTCGGTTGGCCTTGTTTTTCTGCTAAATTCAATTAAAGCTTCTTCTTGGGTTGTTTGAGGCTCTTTTTCTAAAACTGTTTTAATGTATCTGTTATTTCCAAAAAGGTTTAATATTTCTTCATTTGTGTAGCCGAAACACTTTAAAAACACGCCAAGAGTTACTTTGCTTCCCCTGTCGATTACAACTTTTAAAATGTCGTTTGCTGCCTGTTCAAATTCAAGCCACATTCCTCTTGTTGGAATCATTTGACCTTTAATTGTTTGAACATTATCTGCCGTTTCCTTGGAGAAATATACGCTTGGAGAACGAACAATTTGGGAAACAACAACTCTTTCAATTCCGTTAAAGATGAAAGACCCCTCGTCTGTCATTAGCGGAATGTCTCCCATGAAAACTTCTTGCTCAACACCAGCTTCGTTTTCTTCTGTTACGAATTTTGCTTTAACTTTTAATGGCGCAGTGTAAGAAATTCCCCTTCTTTTACATTCGTCTCTTGAAACTTTTGGTGTTTCATCAATTGAGGAAGAAAGGAAATATAATTTCCCCTTTCCACTGTAATCAACAACTGGCGAAAATTCTGTTAAAACTTCGTCAATCCCATGCTCCAAAAATTTTCGGTATGTGTCCCTTTGAATTTCCAAGAGATTTGGGGTTGGACAAACTTCTTCAAGTTTTCCAAAAGAATAGCGCTCTGTCTTCCCACATTTAATTTTTTTAACCATTGTTTCTACCATAATTTCTCCTTAACAGCAAAAAAAAGAGTGGCAAAAAAAGCTGTTTTTTGCCTAAAAAAACTTATTAAAAACTAAAAAATGCCCAAAACTTGTCCACTTTAGCCTATACAGAGTAGGATTTTACCATGATTTTTTAATAATGTCAACAATTTTTTAACAAAAAATATGTAAAGTTTTATACTGGTGTCGAAAAGTAAGAACATTTTGTTTTACTTGGTTTCCTTAAACAGTTTGTTAGATTAAAAGGAAATAAAAAAGAGCCATCCAAGCGGCTTAAGTGCTTATAAACCAAAGCCATAAGACTTATGCAAAAAAACATAATGAGAAATAGCATGACAAAAGAAAAGAAAAAATTTAACATTTACAAATTGAAACAATGCATAATAAAAAGAAAATTAAAGATAAAGAAATAAAAAAGAGTATTGTTTTTAAACTTGTTTTTTTGTTAAATCAAGCAGCTTTTTTGCAGATAAATAGGCATCTTTTAGGTAATTATCAATATTTTTATATTGATATTCTTGTGTTTTGAAATTATCAAGCTCTAAAGTAATTGGACCCTGATAATATCTATATAAATGTGGGATCAACTTGTTCCAATCAATATTGCCTTTGAATGGTATCAAATGCAAATCACAACCAACCTGCCCTAGATTGTCATGCAAATGCACCGCCTTGATATGAGTTTTAAACTTATTTATGAAATCGCAAGGTTTATAACACCATATATTTGCATGCCCCACATCTAAACAAACTTGAAAATATTTTGATTTAATGTGTTCTGTGAGAAAAATTAAATGATCAACCGTTCGAAGATTTTCTGCAAGAATGATTACTTTTAAAGACCTCGCAAATTTTACTAGTTCTTTAAAATTATTCAAGCCGGTTTCACAAAACGAAACGCATTCTTTTCCCGCTGTATGCAATATAAAATATTTAATATTTAATTTCGCGCATAATTTTATATACTGCTTTAAAGTATACAAATATTCATGATAATCATCTTCCCAAATTTTGGCATTATTTTTTAATGGCCCGTGGATTGTATCAACAGTCAAACCAATATTTCGAGCATATTTCACACAAGATTCAATGGCATCAATAGGCTGGTAATTAGCATAAAAACATATTGTATCAAAACCATTTTCTTTATATTTATTTATTAATTTATAGTCATCAATCCCCCAGTTTACAGGATTAAAATGATAAATTCCAAGCATTATTCACCAACTATCTTTATTACTTCATCTCTTAATTCTTTTCCATATTTTTTTAAGTCTGCAACAAGCATAGCTGTCACTTCGGGTGGCATAAGCGGAATCTGTGGCAATCTATCATTTTCAACAAGCACTGGTATGTATATACCTTTGCCATTATCTCCTTGGAACTCCTCCCCTTCTCCAGTGCCAAGTTCTCCTGTAATCCATTTGCAAGTTAGAAAGTGTTGGATTGTTTTTTCGTTTTCATAAATATAAACCTCTTTTATGGGCTCTATATCAATTCCAAATTCCTCCTTTACCTCACGAATTACGCAATTCCTAATTGTTTCTCCCTCATTAATTCCTCCGCCAGGGAATGTGTAATAAACCCTATCATTCTTCTCTCTATACATAACAACCATTTTATTTTCGATAAAAATTATCGCTCTACAACTTTCTCTTTTTTCCATTTTTTATCTCCTTTTATTTTAAACCATACCATAGCCGTCATCTGGTGTTTGTCTATGGCTATCTATAAAATCATTAATTACATCAATTCTTTCATAAAGAATCTCACCGTATTTCTGTATTACTTCTTGTATCTCAGGGTCATCGTGCTTCTGAACACATTCGAACAAGTCTACGGATAATAAAGTTTTCTTGTTTTCTTCTCCAATTTTGAAACCATTATTATCCGCCTCTCTCAATAAACCGTTAAAAGCCCTATTGGTGTCGGCATATCCACTTAACACTTTGGCAGGATTAGAATTTCTAAGAGCTATTTTTTCTAATAAAATAATATTTTTTAAAATTTTAGATGAGATATCATCTGTTTTGTCTGCATCTGTGCGATTCGCAACTCCGCTACCATTTAAGCACTTTCCAAGATTACTAATCGCATTTGCATATTCTCCCCCGTCTCCTCCTTTTAAAATTTCATCAACGCTTATCGTTGGAGGGTTATAATTTGAATCTTTATACAATATTAAATTTTTGCCTTGATTCAGTTCATAAAACATTGCCTTAGTCCTTTGGTTAATTCTACCTTTTTGTATTTCTTTTTTTGTGCATGGTGTATAACCAACATGTATATCATTAGGCAATAGTGATTCGAATTCTTTGTCTTGTTCCGTGCAACGTTCTTTCAACACAACATATACATCTAAATCACTCCAATTCTCAATAAATTTTCCTTTGCCCGCACTTCCCGCCAAAACCAGCATCAACAAATTGTCTCCATATGCTTGTTTTGCAATGTCTATAATCGCCGGGTATCTTTCATATTGAGTTCGCACTTTTAACGTCTGAGATACAATATCTAAAATTTGCTGCTGCATTTCTCCCGGTTTATTTTCAATAAACTCTATCTTTCGAAATTCATTATGTTTATCCTGACTCAGTTTCTCGTTTAATGATTTTATATTATATTCAATATATTTTGCATAAATGTCGTCGGCTTCTTCTTTAATATAGTCTCTATCTTGTGCAGTTATAAATATTTTTAAATCTTCTAAACTATTAAAAATATCGTATTTGATTCTTGCTTTTGTCATCATATCAACAATTTGTTCTTCAGGAAATCCTTCAGTTAGAAGGGTTGCTTTAACCCTTGTATCATAAAAATCAATTCCCTTGTCCATTATAACTATTGGCTCATCGCACTCTAGGGCCATTTGATATCTTTGTGCCAATGCTTTATATATAGTGTCTACAAATTCTTCTGCGTTTTCTTTGTTAAACCACCACGATGACAATTCTTTTCCTTTTTTCTTTGGAAAAGCTTCCGTTTGGTTTATATGTAATGGCGCAGAAATTAAACCGGAATGATTTTCGTGTAACATTTTTGCTTGTGTTGTTTTCCCGACATTATCCAAGCCACTAATCGATATGATTATTTTTTTACCTTTTAAGATTTTTTGCAGCTTTTCTTCGTCATCCAATTTTAATAATTTATCTTGCATTAAAACCTCCTTATCAATTTTATAATATCATTTAATGTGGTATATTTTTTTTCAAATAAGCACGCCAGGGCAATTAAAATGTATTTATCACTTTTATCATCTATTTCATTCAAATTTATCGGAGTAATCATTCTCATTGCTATATAAGGGCCTAAGCGGAAATTACTTTTTATTATTTCTAATTCTTTCACTTTATTAAGATAGGATAATATTAACTTTTTTGCTTGTTGCGGAATTATGTTTTTAAAAGTAACTGCAATGCTATTTGCATCTTCATTATAGTCGCATTTTACTAAATGTTGGTATTTTTCTAACGTGTCGGTAAAAAATTTATGCGGTGAATTCATATATTTAATATAATAATAATAACAATTTACTAAATAGCACCCAACAAATATAGCAATCTCATTTACTAAAGAATTATAACCAGAGGTTTCAAAATCTGTAAAAGTGCCTGTGGTTGAAATGTTTAAATCTGTAGGATCTCCTTGAGAAATAACAAATGGAACTATGTTATTCTGTGTTAAATCCTTTATTATTGATAAGACGCACTCATTAAATGAACAAAGTTCTTCTCCATTGCAAATTATTATTTTTTCATATTCCTTCTTTTTAACCGCTAAGTATTCCGCCAGTTTTGATATTCTTCCAAGAAAGAAAAAAGAATTGACTGCCAAATTTTCATTTAAAAATTTGAAATCTCTATAGTTTAAAACTAATGCGTTGGTTATAGTTTCAATGTCAAATGGTTTATTGCCAAACAAACCGTGATGAATCGTTTGCGAGTTCAAATCTTCGCAATATTCGTAAGTGATTTCTTTTTTAACTATATCATATTCAACCAGCTTAGGAACATTATAATAATATTTTATAAGATTATAGCCCTCAATTTCTCTTAAAATACCATTAAAAACATGTTTTTTAAAATATTTTTGACCTTTTTCATCAATAAAAACTTGATATTTTCCTTTGTTTGTATCAGTAGTTTTAATAACCTTTGCCATTCAAACCCCTTAAACACGTTCATGTTTATAATATCATAATTTTGTTACTAAGTCAATAATTTGGCCCAAAGAACAATTGATTGCAAAACATTAAGGGCTTTTTTTTAATTAAAAAAGGCAGGGTTTTGCCCTGCTTTTCTTTTTTTTTAGTTTGTAATTTGCTTTCCGTTTAAAGTGTAGCCCGTGCAAAGCGGCGCATAGATATCCCCAGTTGAAATTGACGGCTCGTAGATTGCATCATAGTTTAATTCTTCTTTTGCAAAAGTTCCTGCGTTTTCAACAACAATTGCCCCAACCCAAATTTCCGTTCTGCTTGCCGCCGAATAGGTTGTTACCTTAACAGACATGCTGTAAACGCCGCTGTCAATTAAATTTAGATATTCGTTGCTAAAGCCGGTATCATGAACAATTCCAATTGAGACAGTATCAGCAATCGCGTCTTCTTTGCCAGCCTCGCCAATTGTCGTGGTTCCACCTGTTTCGCCATAGTTCGAAACAAAACCAATTATTTTTCCAACTGCAACAATATCTGAAGAGGTGTTTGAAGTTATATCCCCGCCATGGAAACTGTCTATAATTCTTATTTTGTTGTTTGCTGCGTCTCTAACCTGGCCAACAAGCCCGCCAATTTTATAGCCTCCTGTTATATCTCCAATAACAATTATATCTTCCAACCTTCCAGCGCTCATAAGCCCAACTGCTCCGCCAAGAGATTCAACATCGGATTGCGCCCTAAGTTTTGTTGTAATTTTTGCATTGCTAATTGTTCCGTTTGTCATGTAACCAACAATGTTTCCAACTGCAAGCGGAGCAAAGTTGTCATACGCAAAGAAGCCCGTATAACTTGCGCTGCTGTCGCCATTTACAACAATGTCTGAAAGCGTTCCAAGGTTTCTTGCTGCAACAACTCCGCCATAAACATCGGCTTTAATGAACTGGTTTAAAGACCCAGTTGCTATCAAATTGTTTGCAACAACATTTTTCCCAACATATCCAAACAATAGCGCTGCATTTTCGGCAACGGAAACATTGTCGCCATAGGCAACGGCATAGGTAACAGAGCCATATCCGTTTAAAACCCCAGCAATTAAGCCCGAATAGGAAACCTGGGAAAGCGGCGCGCTTCCATATTCCATAGCATTGTGGTTGTTAAGGCTTGCGCGATAGGTTGAGTTAACAGAGATGTTTGCCTCAACATTTTTAATAACAAACTGCCCTTCGGCAAGGCCAACAACTCCGCCAACTGCGTTCTTTCCAATAATTGTTACGCCATCTATTTCAGACGCATATGTTTGGCCGTCAACAATTATATTAATTAGCGTTCCGCCGTAAATTGCCCCTGCAACTGCGCCAACTGCGTTGCTGTTTGTAAGGCTTATATATCTTGGCGCAAAAGTAATGTTTTTAACGCTGCCGCCGTTATTAGAAACAGTTCCAACAGTTGCAAAAAAGCCCGCGTTCGTCATTTGGTTTGAGCTGTCTAAAACATAGTTGCCAATTATATATCCGTTCCCTTCCAAATTTCCAACGAAAGAATATTGATAGAGGCTGCTTGAAATTGTTGAACTTTCATAAATTATGTCGCTAACAAGCCTTGAGTAGGCGCAAGTAATCATGTTTCCGTTTGTGAATCCAGACTGGCTTGAAACCAAAAATTCAATGTCTTCCGGGCTTGAAATTATATATGGGTTATATTTAGAGCCCTCTTGATAATTTGGATCATCGCTGTAATGGTATATTGTGGTTTGAGTTTCTTCGTTATACTCTGTTCGGATAAGAGTTTTGTGCCCTGCAGCTATTATGTTTGGAGAAACAAGTTGAGGAATTTTGGTTGGAAACCTCATAAGCCCGCTATCTTTTACAAAATCTGCATCTCCGTGTTCAGAGGCCCAGAACCAAACAGCTTGGGTTTTATCGGCACTGTTTGAGAATGCATATTTTTCAAACTTTTCTTTGTTAAATTCGCCATTTGAAATTAAAGATAATCCTGCAATTCCTTCGTTGCTTCCTAATCCCACATTTGAATCTGACCCATTTTGTGCCTTGCTTTCGGCCCAAGAATAACATTCTTCCATAGTTCCGCTGTTTAAAATTGAACCTTCTTCTTGGCTCGTTCCCGGAACAACGCCAACAAACGACCCGTTCCTTGCGCTGTTTTCAAGGGCAGAACTTGAATAGCAATAGGAAATGTCCCCCTCGGTGTCGTTTTGATAAACAAAGCCCGCAGCACCTTCAACAGCAGCAATTGGGACATTTGAAAAACTGTTTGAAATTGACCCGTTGTTGTAGTAAACAAAACCTCCTGCCCTTCCCGAAGCGGAATAAACCTTGTTAATTGCGCTGTCAATTCCGGCTTGAGATTGGAAAGCTTGGGTTGAGTCCCCCGTTATATAACAGGCAAAAATTCTTCCCCCCATGTAATTTTGAGCAACAAAACCGCCGGTTATTGCCGCCGAACTTCCAGCAGAGTTGTTTTCAATTCTTGCCTTAACATAGCTTGAAGAAATTGAGCCCGTTCCTTGGTTAACTGCAACAAGCCCGCCAAGGTTTGCCGCCATATATCCAGCCGATGTTGTTTGAATGCTGTTAATTGAAATTCCAACTTCCATTCTGCTGTTTGAAACGTCTCCATAGTTGCTTCCAACAAGCCCGCCAACTTGGTTTGAAACGGTTGAGGAGCTTGGGCCAAAGAGATTTAAGTTTATCATTGCAAGGTTTGGCCCTTCAACGGCGCAATTTGTAATTTTTCCATTGTTTTCTGCAACTAAAAGTCCATATACAACTGTTGAGTAGTTGTAGGTTGAAATTTCAATGTTTCCATTGATGTATAGAATTATATTTTCAAGCAAACAATTTGATGAGGTTGATGCAAAAAGCCCAAAGTTTAGGGTTGTTTGATCTTCCGGCGCCATCAAACTAATTCTGTTCACATAAATTCTGTGATTATTTCCGTCAAATCCGCCAATTTGAGTTTGAATTGGAGTAAAGTCCTCTGGAAGAGTTATTTCGTTCATTAAAATGTAATAGTTCCCTTCCCTCATGTCCAAAAGCTGCTCATAGGTGTAAATTGGGAACGGATTTCTAAGTTCTGTTCTTTCAGAGATGTCAAAGGTTATTATCTGCTCTAGGAAATATTTATTTTGCCCGTCATCTTGCACTTGTAAAAATGGAGTTCCGCTTTTGTCATAACTAAAGAAGGCCGCAAATCTAATCTGCAAAGTTGGCGCAGCCGAAGTTTCCGTTTTTAAGAATTTAATTACGACTTTGTGGGTTGTTTTATTGTAATAAACCTCAAAAACATTCTGGGCGGTTGTATACTTTTTGTTATTACCTGTATCTCCAACAAACCCTTGGG
Organism: uncultured Bacillota bacterium; assembly: GCA_949283975.1. Taxonomy (GTDB): domain Bacteria; phylum Bacillota; class Clostridia; order Christensenellales; family UBA1242; genus UMGS687. The sequence goes on along the minus strand of CASDUK010000003.1, from coordinate 239,722 downwards.
CGCTTTCATTTATGTAAACCCAGCTTGATGATTGGCCAATTTCTTTAAGAGCCCAAACATCTGCCTTTAGCGGTTCTCCATCAGATTCACCCACATAGCCCGTTGAAAGCGAAGCTAAAAAGGTTAAAACAGCCTGCCTTGTTTCTGGGTTGTTTCGATTATAAATTAATATATCCGAATTTAGCGAAATTTCAAGAGTATAGGAATTTCCCGTTGCCGAGGCATAAACATCGTCAACAACCCCGCTGATAATATCCCCCGGGTCGCTTGGAGCTTTAACAACAAACTTTACAATTTCAAGATAGAGCGTAACCTCTCTGCTTCTCTCTCCTCTTTCGTTTATTCCATAGGATTTAATTGCAACTTTCCTTTCGGTTGTGTTTGTTAAAACGCTGTCGTTAACTTGAAGAACATAACTTCCGTCTGAATTTTTTATTATTGAAATTAAACCCGTGTTCCCAGAAAGTTCAAAGACAATTTGCCCGTCTGTGTAAAGGCCGTCACTTCCGCTGAATGTCCCAGAAGAATAACCCTTAACAGAAACACCAAGCTCATAGCTTACGCCATTAGCCAATTTAAGAGGGTTGTTTTCACTGTTATCGATTGAGCCGCTTGAAACGCCGTCAACCGTTAAAACAACTCCCGGAAGATGTTCAACATAAAATTCTTTAACATAGCTTTGGCCAATTTGATTTCCGCTGGAATCTTTGAAAATTAAAATTATCCCAACATATGAGTTATCTTCAAGCCTTTGATCTGCAAAGGTTCTCAAACTGAAGAACCCATTTTCAATTTCATCTTTTGAAATTGAAATTCCCCCATCAATTGATGTTCCTCCAACAATTGCCCCGCTTGTTCTGTCGTAGAGGTCAAAAACAAGGTTATATTGGTTTGTTTGAACATTTAAGATTTCAATTGTTTCAAAATATGTGAAACTTGGCGTAATTTTAAATTCAATTAGCGAATTTTGCCCAGGAATTAAAATTCCGCTTGGAATGTATGAGAATGTTCCATTAAAGTTGTATGGCTCGTCATCAATTGATTGAAGAGGGAAAAGTTCTGTTGAAACAGAAAGAACTTCTTGGGGTTGATAGGTTAAGATTAAATATGCGGTTTTTCCGTTTGAACTTTTCAGCTCAATTTTAAATTGTTTTGGCGTTTCAAACTGGCGAGCAGAATCATTCATTCTAAAATAGATTGTTCCAGAGCTTGCGTATTTAATTGTAATTTTTCCGTTGTAGTCAAATGTTTTTGTTGCACTGGTTGAAAGGCCAACTTGGCCAGAAACAAGGTTTCCGTTCAAATCAAAAACGCTAACTGTAACTGTTTCGTCTGCTTTTGTTGTGTTTAAAACATAGTCAACATCAACAACATAGTATGGCTCTGTTTCAATTGAACTCTTAGAAAGATTTATGCTTTTTGTTTGGTTTTCAAGATTTAAGTTAAATATAAGCTGGCTGTTAACGGTTAAAAGAGGGTTTCTTTTAAGCGTTTCGCCAATGAAATCTGAAAAATCAACAAATGACTGAATTTTTGTGTTATAAGTAAATGAATATAATGTGTTTCCATCAACTATATAAGAGAAATATGGAACAATTGAAACTGAAAGCCCTTTAAACTCCTTTCCTTTTGGAACAAGTTGATAATTATTATAGCTGTTTTTAACAATGCTAAATGGCACTTCGCCGCTAGTTGAATTAATTACGCCTTCGGTTGTTATTAACCAAATCTGCTCCCCTTTGGCAACAAAGAGAAGTTCAACGTCATATGGCGTTGCAAAGCCATCTATGTTAAATTTGTCTAAGAAATCAAAGTAAAGCGCAGTTGGGTCGGTTGCATCTAGGGTTAAACTATTTTCAATTTCAACGTTCTTGTTTTGATCTAAATATCCTTGAATGTTGTTTGCATAGTTAACAATTTTTACATACAAAATTAACTCTTCCCCAGCAACATATGGAGATGTAATTTTAATTTGAGCGTTTCCAACGCCTCTAATTAATAAATTTCCGCCTTCTATTGTTAAAATTGATGTGTTCAAGGATTCAACCATGTAGCTTTCGCCCAAAGTGCTTGTTAAAATTTTTGAAAGCGAAGCGGAATTTAACCCAACAATATTCATAACCTCTTCGTCTGTAGAGGAATAGTAATATAAGTAGAACCCTTCCTCTGTTGCACTTTCAAGCTTTCCGCCAATTCCTTCCCAATTTCCTTCTTCATCTGAAATGTCAATTGAAATTTCTCCCGTTGGAAGGAAAATGAAATTAAAGCCCTCAGTTTCTTTTAGCTCGGTTGGGCTGAGAGAGGCTTCTGTTCCGCCAACATAAACAGTTCCAGTTTCCTCTCCTCTGTCATAAATTGCATAGTTGTCAGAAGTAAACGTTGAATCTGTTGCGCCAATTTTTGCAATTGCAACAACATAATCAATAATAATTGTTTCGCTTGTTTCGCTTTCGTATGTTCCAACAATTCTTCCAACATTGGTTTCGCCAACAAGGTCATAGCCTGTTGATTGTGAAGATGTGTAATAGGAAATAAACGATGAAGAAGTTAAACTTCCGCCGGCCATGTTCCCAACAATTCCGCCAACATTTTTTGTTCCAGAAATTATTGTTATCCCTTGCCCAGCCAAATAAATGTTTTCAACTTTAACAGAACTAATTTTTCCGCTGTTATATCCAACAGCGCCGCCAACGTTATTACCCCCGTCTACATAAACCTGGGTTTTTCCGCCGCTTAACGTTTTAGCGTTTTTGCCAACAAGCCCTCCAACATTATTTAGGTTTGGGCAAGAAAGCAAGCCAATTGCAGAAACATTCGAAATTTTTCCGTTGTTAAAGCCAACAACCCCGCCAACAGCATTCTCTAAATTTGTTGAAACGCTTACCTCTATGCCTATGTTTATATCTGCTGTTACAAAACCATTGTTAAACTCAACACTTCCTTCTTCAACGGTTCTTTCAAGTGCTCCGTCGTTTGCATTTTCTCCAATTGCTCCGCCAATATAAAGTGTTGTTAAACCCGCGCCCAAGTTAAAGCGCAAGCTTTTCTTATAAGCAACAAGATTTGTGAACGCAGAGTTTGAGGTTATTTCAGTTAAGATTTTTCCGTTGTTTTGGCCAACCACGCCGCCAAAATAGAAATATAAAGAACCTTTGCCTTTAATTTCTCCGCCATCAATTTTCACATAGCAATTTTTAATTGTTCCCTTGTTAATTGCCGCAAGCGCGCCAATATATCCAGAAGATTGGTCTGTAACCTCCTGGCTGTTTGTGAAATCAAGGTTAAAGCTCGTTTCAAAAGAAACATTTTCAATTGTGCTGTCTTCAGAAATTTCCTTAAAGATTCCCGAATAATATGAATTCCCTTCCGTCGCGAAACTGTTAATATTAAATCCAGAAATCGTTGCGCCTTCATCGCTTGTAATCCCACCTGTTAAAACATATTTGCCATATTCCCAATTTAAACTGGTTATGTCAATTGTTCCAACAACTTTGTAGTAATATGCAAAATTTGTGTCAATCATTTTATTAACATCGCTAGGCGTTGAAATAACATATGGGTTTTCTTTGCTTCCGTTTGCAATGTTAATTGGAATGTCTAAATATGTCGTAAAAACCCCAGCTGTTGAATAGCTGTCATAGGCAATAATTCTAAGCGTTGCGTTGCCCGCAACGTCAAATTTCTTTAGCGAAATTGTTGCCTCGTTGTTTGTGTATGTAATTTCAACGGTGTCTGCCGAAATTGTGTCACTGTTTGGAATAAAAAGATAGTTTAATCTAGAATTTGTTGCATCAAGCGGAAAAGATTCAACATTAATCTTAACCGGACTTGTGTATGGGTCTAAATTAATTGAGGACTGAGAGGCGTCAATAACCTCAATTCGCTTTGCGCGTCTAACGCCAATTTGAAGAGTTTGGAAGAAAACTCCAACCTCTTCGTTTCCCTCCCCCGCGCGCGAGTAGCTTGCAGAAAGGATAATTCTTCCCGGAACAAAATTTCCGTTTTGGTCATAAAGGCTTTCATCTTTAACATTACAAATAAAAACACCCGTTCCAGCGTTTGCCCCGCCGTGATAGAACGTAAACTCAAACGCACTTGTAACAATCTTGGTTAAATCGCCTTCTTTTTCAATTATTGCGCCCTCAATGTTGGTTTCCCAAACAACACTTTTCAAGATGTCTGCTTGAATTTCGGAAGGAAGAATGTTAAGAGTTACATAGGCGGTTGCTAGGTTGCTTGAATAGTAGCCAACGGTTGAATAGTCATAGAGATTGAAGGTGTTAGAGCCCTTGTCGGTTGAAAGATTAAAAGCTTCAACCTCAATAATTGAAGTGAACAAAATTCTTTGAACTAAAACAGTTCTTTCTTCAATTTCCCCGTTTGAATTTATGTAATCAAAGGTTATGCTAACTGAAATCTCTTGTTTGTCGAAGGTGTTAACAAATGTTAAAAGTCCGTTTGAATAGGTTGTGTTTCCGTCCAAACTTTCAACAGAAACGCTGTTAATTTCGCCAAAATAATCTAAAATTAGCGGAATTGAAGAAGAATTTTTAACAATTGCATATTGGTCATAAACATTTTCTCCGTTTTGATAGTTCGTTAAAAGCGCAATAATGTTTTGGTTTTGGTCGGAAGATGGAATGAAGGCAGAAGCTTCGCCAACGCTGTTGACAATATTAAATCTGAAAACTTTTGAAACTCCGTTTCCAATTGTAACCGTAATTTCGCCAGAGCCGGTTGAAAGAGCGGTTAGAACAATTGTGTTCCCCTCCTTTGTTGCCTGTAAAATTCCGGATGTGTTGGTAATTACAAAATCTGTAATGTCGCCAATTAGCGCAGCGCCAACAAGTCCGCTAACATAAAGCGTCAACGTGTTCCTTTGAGAATAACTTTCCGTTTGGTTAATTCCGGAAACAATTTGGCCGGAGGTGTTTAAATCGAAATTATAGCTTTCAATGCTGCCCTTTCCGTCCGAAAGCATTATGTCGTTTGGTGCATTAACAGAAAGAAGAGAAATTTCTCTTTCAACAACAAAGTCAACGTTTTCAAACGTGTAGGAAATTTTTGCCGTAATAACATATGGTTCTGTTCTTGCGCTTCCGGTAACAGATTTAATAAAGAAATTTTCGCCGCTTGAGAAGGAATATTCCCCGTTGTTGTTTTGCTTAATGTTTCCAACTGCGTCATAGAGAACAAAGTTAGAAACAGAATCGCTTCCAAAAACAAGGCTTAAATTTGCGCGCGAAAATTCGTCGCTTTGGTTGGTTGAAATAACAAATCTTGTTCCGTTTTGGCCAACATAGCTGTCATAAATCGTGTAAACGTCTTCTTGCTCCTCGCTTCCCGCTTTAACAAGTTCAACAACATTCGACGCGCTTTTAAACTCCGCGTTAACAGAAAGACTTTCGGAATATTGATAGCCTTCCGCTTGGAAATTGAAGGTTATTTGATAGCTTGAATATCCCTCATATTTAATTTCAAATTTGAAAACCCAGGTTGAAAACTCTTCGCGCGAAGTGTCAACAAGGTTTGAAAACTTGCACTCTTTGTATTTTTCTTGGGTAATTTTTTTAATTGCCGTTGGAACAATTAAAACGTTTGCGTCCTCAAGGTTTGTTGAGGCAGAAATTGAAAGATCTTCTTCAAAACAATCAACAACAACGAAGATTTCTCTAACGCCGTAGTTTATGTCTCCGTTCGAAACGTTTCTAATAACCGTTAATGTTCCGCCGTTTTCAAGAGGTTGATATGTCTTTTGGTAGCCCGCCCCGTCAACAACATAAACCATTTTGTTTAGCGAAAGCGAAGAAAGATTTTCAACAACAACAACAGAAATTGTTTGAACGGCTGCGCCGCCAGAAAGACGCGTTGACCTAACAACAATTTCCTTGCTTTCGGAAATTACGCCCGTAACTCCCTCCCCCGCTTCGGTTGACAAAACAGTTCTTCCCCCAGCTGTTAAAAGAACATCGCCGTCATAGAATTCAACGTCTTTAAGCCCAGAAGAAGGATAGAAGTTTAAATAATCCTCCGGGTTAATTGAAAGCGTCTTTCCGCGCTCTAAAAAGATTGTTGCGCCCTTTTTAACAGAAAAACTTTCCAATTTTTCAACAGCCTTAACAACAAAGCTTGTTTTCTTCCCAAATTGTCCAGATTGAACATAAACCTCCGCCGTTCCGGAACTTGTTGCCGTTATGGTAACGGTTGCAAGCGACCCGCTGTAGGAAACTTCTGAAATTAAAATGTTTTTCGAGTCGGAAGAAAAAGTTGCCGTTGTTCCGTCTGGAAAGCCGGAAAGCTCAACGCTAACCTGCCTTGAAGCGTTTGTTTCGCTTCCAACAACAAGCGTTAGCGCGTTTGAAGAAGAAACGCTTCCGTCTAACCCCGTTCCCAAAGGAAGGTTTTTGCTTTCCGTTTCCGAAAGAACAAGTTCGTTTGAAATTGAAGAAAGGGTTTCGGCGGAAGAAAGCCTGTCAAGCCCGGAAACAAGGCTAATTGAAGCGTTGTCCCCGCTTACGCCGCAGGCAACAAAAACCCCGCCGCAAACCGCAACAAAAATTAACAAAACCAAACTAAAAATCTTCTTCTTCATATCTTTTTCCTCTATTAATCGCCATACCTTAAATATCCATTCTGATTACTGGTATATTTTCTCGACACGTAATACCTTCCACCATTAATTTTGAGCGTGAGCGTTCCTGTTCCATCACTTCCAATTGATCCTCTAATGCTGCCTGTTATATTGTATGGAAAGACTAAATCTGCATCGATTGTCACCCCCGCTGCCACGCTAAACGAACCGCCTTGAATAGAAGCACCGAATGGTCCATCAACATAGCCTCCGCGCCCTCCCATATCATAAAGGTTATAAGTTAGTCCACCAATTTCCGTTTCACCAGTATAGTTACTGCCGTTTCGGGAAACATACATTTCTGCCGAACCGCCTGGGGCAATAGCTGTATTAAAATCCCAATTATACTCGCTCAAATCAATGTCGTCCATAAATTCAATAACTGTTGTTTCCGTTGCCTGACTTACGGCATAAGCAAACCCCAAGGCGTTGTAAACATAATAGGTCTTTGAATCTTCGACATAAATGTAATCTGTTTCTCCTTTTGCATCACCGACATGAGACGACCAGTTGTTATCCTCGCCGTAGCGATTCATATTTTCTTCCTCAGCAATTAAAATATCCCTCTCTTCCATTTCCTCAGCGGCATGAACATCGTCTCCCAGGAGGCCGTTGCCTCCGTTATTACCGCCATCTGCATGATCTCCTCCAGCATTATTTTCCCAACAAGAACCTCCTACGTAATAGAAACCTATATTCATCACATTATTGCAAAGTTGGTCAGCATAAACGCCATTTTTTGTTCCCGTTTGTGTGTTTTCTGCTCCTACCGCGCCATAATTCATGACAACGTTTATTACCCCTCTGTTGTCCTCTGCTCCTGGCACTGTTCCTCCAACAATTCCACCCGCAAATGCTACTTTATTGGTTGTGTTTCTGCTTTCCACTCCTCCTCTATTTACTACGCTTTCTACATAGCCGTTTAACAACCGGCCTACAATTCCGCCCGCATATATGTAATCACCATCTCCTTTTACGCTCACAGTCTGTCTGTTAAACACAAATTCTATATCTGAGGTTGTAGGGAGATCAATCACTGTTAAGCAATTATAATTTGCTGTTATGTATTGATACCATCCATATCTTATTACTTCTGTAACAACACTGCCTTCCTTGCACTTTTCAAGCCCTGAGTCTAAAAGGTTTCCATTTTTATCAAACAGTTCCCAGTCATATGACCTCCACCATGCCTCATTTGTACCTCCACTCTGTTGCCCTCCCGGGCCTCTATAGCGTTCAACCTCAAACGTTAAACGCGTTCCGTCTTGAAAAATATACTCATTACTGCCGGAATTAAATTGATCGCGTTTAATTGAATCAACTTCCAATTGCCCGACAATACCTCCAGCAACAACTTCAGATGAAATTACTCCATCGTTATAACAGAGAATAATTTTGCCTTTATTTTTCATCAATCCAACAATTCCGCCAGCGATGTTGGCGCCAAAAACAGGCCCATAATTATAGCCATTAGAAAGTTGGACAACCTTTTCACTGCTAATAAGGCCAACAATTCCGCCGGCAACCATATCTCCTTCTCCCGAAACTCCATCAACCCTACCATAGTTATAATTATCGGAAAAAGTTCCTTGTAGATATGCCTGGTTTCCAATTTCTCCAACAATTCCGCCAGCCCGTACGCCTTCAACATCCCCATAATTCGAATTCTCCCAAATGTACATGTTGTAATCAATATTACTGCCAACAAAGCCAGCAATTCCGCCGGCGTTGTTGCCTCGAACGCTTATGTTATGGTTTGTTGAATATGTAATAGTTCCAGTGTTATACCCAACCAAGCCGCCGGCGTCTGCTGTTGCAGAGACTTCTATTCCAGTAGAACTTACATTTGAAATTGTCCCCTCGTTTACCGCAGCAACTCCTCCTGCGCGGTTAAAGCCGCCCACATCCGCTCCCTCAACAAGGCCCCAATATCTAATTGCAACATTTTGAATTGTTCCTTTAAGCGTTTTAACAAAACCGCCGGAAACATTTGGAATGTTATGGATTTGATAGTTCTTGCCGTTCAAGTTTCCTTCGAACGACTCAGGCGAATCCCACCCATCAAGAGACGAATTAATATCCATATCCGCAAGGAGCTCAAAAGATAAATTATTCGCCATTGCCTGCGCTAACTTCCCGGGGTTTGGGATGTAAGAAGAACTGTTTGGAATGCCAAAAGGCGCAATCAAACTATTTCCTAGCTTAGAAAACCCATCATACGCCCCGCCGCCGAGGTATGGATAGCCAAAGTTGTAGTCCACGTTTTGAACCCAGTTATCGTCAGAAAGGCGGTCTGTTGAATTAGCATTTATAATGCCTGTCGGATCTCCTGTAACTATTGACATATAGTTTGTGTCTTTTTCTGTAATTCCTGTTTCTGTTTTTTCAGTTGCATATTTGTCGTAGAAAAAGGTTTCAACTTTTTTGCCTTCAACAACACTTCCGTCGCTTTGAACTTTAATTGCAGCATAGCTGTTGATAACTGCGCCAGTTGCTTTGTCATCTGCTTCGCCATTTGCTTCGTCATCTGCTTCGTCATCTGTTCCGCCGGCAAACGCATATTTTGCCCCTTCATGGACAGCGCCGGTTACATATGAGTTTGCAATTACGCCGCTGTTTGAAGCAGAAATTCCCGCATATGCATCTTTAACGTTTAGAATAACGCCGCTGTCTGAAATTAGGCCGGTGTTTTCGTTTGCAATTCCTGAAAGAATTGAATATCTAACATTTCCCTTAACTAAGGCGAGGCCACCGCTTCCTCCTACGGTAACCGTTACGTTAAAGATTATTCCATTGTTAACATTGGCAACGCCGTTGATAACATCTGTTTCCGTTCCGCTAACTCTTCCCCCGTCTGCGCCGCCTACACATTTTGTAACAACAATAAACAAAATTCCAGAAACATAGCCGTTTACATCGCCGAAAGGAGTTATTGTTGAATCTGGGGAAATATAGTAGATATCGCCAACAAGGTGGCCGTCTACGTCTAATGATGATGACGGATAAGCGTTTTTGTTCATGTAATAGTATGCGTTTTTATTTATATCTTCATCACCTGTCCAAGGCTTTGGATCTAGTTTAGTTCCACTTTCATTTTGTTTTGAAATAAGACCTGCTGTTTTGAATTTGTTCAACATCGGGGAGCCGTCTTCTCCATTGCTTGTAGTTATACTGCCTGTTTTATAATAGCAGTTTGTTGCAATAGTAGCCAGCTCTGTTGCAAGGGCTATTTGGTGGCTGTAATAGTTTCCAGAAAAACTTGAGCCGGAAGCGTATCCTCTATTCCCAATCATTGCGTTAATGTTGTGAGTCTGCGCTCTTTGAACAATGTAAATTGAAGTTAGGCTGTTGTTTCCTGTAAACGTGAGCGTACCAGAAACAGAGCCAACAACCCCGCCAACGTTAAGCTCCGTAATTGCGTAATCATTACCATTAAACAAGCTTGCATTTTTGGTTAGTTCGATGTTGCCCCAAGTGTAGTTGTTGGAAATTGTTCCGCCATTATCTATTGAGCCAACAACCCCGCCCGCGGTTAGGTTTAAACTATTAAGATTTAATGGTAATTGAATTGGGTTGCCGTTAGAGTCGGTTCCAGTTTTTTCAACGGTTATGTTCCCTCCAACATAGTTGTTAGAGGCGCTTCCGCCATCCATGCTTCCAACAATTCCCCCAGCAACAATTGTTGCTGAATCCGCAACACTAAAAGTTATGTTCCCATAGGACTTGTTGCCAGAGGCAGTTCCGTCGTCAGTTGTGCCGACATCTGTTCCGACTGTTCCCCCGGCAATTCCGCCAACAGTAATGTTTGCCTCTGTAGCGCTATTAGAATCAAACCTAATGGTTCCGGTTTCGCTGAAAGTGTTGTCTGTTAGACTTCCTCCTTTGATGTTTGCTCCTGCAATTCCGCCAGTTGTAATTTCTGCGCCGTTCAAGGAATAGATCTTTCCCTGATTTTCGTCAAGAGTAGGCGTTCCTTTAAAGGTTAGGCTTCCGTTAAACTTTGAATTTGAAATTGTGTAAATAGTTTCGGAAACATCATCACCATCGGTTGTTCCCGTTCCAAGAATTCCGCCAACATAATATGTTGAGCCGTTTGCGGTGTTTTCGAAAGTCATTTCTGCTCTTGAAGTAGAGTATAAAATCGTGAGTTTTTCTGGCGCCCTTCCAACAATTCCGCCGCCATAGAAAGTTCCAGCGTTTCCGTCAATTGTTATCTCTCCAGTAAACTCTGAAGTTCCGGAAATTTCCAAAGTTTGCGCCTGGCCAACAAGGCCGCCGAAGATTGTTATTGGCTCTTCTCCCTCCTCAGAAGTGGTTTGGGTGGAGGTACTTTCCGCAGGAATTTGATTTGTTAAGTTCATGTTAACATTGGAAACCTTAACACCTGAGAGCGTTCCGTTTGTTGCCTTTCCAAAGACTCCGCCAACAGAGGATATTGTTGAACTTGTTGTTTCAAAAACATTGGTGTTGAGATCTACATTTGCTGTTTCGCCACCGCCAAAATCAATTGACACAGTAGTTAAATTCCCCTCTGAAACTTGGCCAGCAAAACCGCCAACAATAACCGCTGAATAAACCGACTCAGTCTCAGTTTCAGTCTCAGTTTCAGCACTTGTAATGTTAACATCTGAAATTATAAATTGTTCGTCTGTTTTATCTTCGATTGTCAAAATAGTTCCAAAAATTCCGCCGGCATATGAAACGGCCGCATCTCCCAAGGTTATTTTAATTCCGGTTGCCGTTTGTGTTGAACCCTCCGTAAAAGTTGCTTGGAGGCCACTAGAGTCGCCAATAAAGCCGCCGGCATAAATTATGTTTTCGGCGTCAAAGCTTTCTTCGCCTTCCTTACCTAAACCAACATTAATTGTAATTCCGTCAACCGAAACAGTTTCATAATATTCTGTTCCATAGCCAACTCGCCCAAAGAGGCCGCCAGCGCGAACTGAATTTGCGTTAACTGAACCTTCAACAGTTATTGTTAAACCATCAATCGAAACCTCTTCAAGGTATATTCGTCTTGTTCCTCCCTGCTCCAATTTAGTTGACGAAACATTTGCCCCCGCAATTCCGCCAATTAAAATGTTAGACCCTGCTGCGCTTTGGGCTTTTATTATATCTACATTTGATATTGTAATACCCGAAATTTCAAAAACATCTGTCATATAGTTTGAAATTACGCCAATTTGCTCTCTTTGCGATTCAATTTCAATATTTCTAAAAATTAAGTTTTCAAGCTTTGTTTGCCCTTCCATTATGTTTGCAAGGAGCGCGCCAGACGATTTTGATTTATTCCCATTTCCGTCCCCATTGTCAAAGATCAAATTGCTAATTTCGCCGCCATAAACCATGTTGAAAAGCGCTTTGTCAACATTTTTTAGAACTGGAGTTGAAACGCCGTCTTTTTCCTCTCCATACATTGTTCCTTTGAACGTGCTGAAATAGTAATCTGAATAGTTAACCGGAAGGCTGCTTTGAATAACGCTAACGTCGTAAACAAGTTGCGTTTTGCCATAGGCGTCCTCAGTAGCTGTTAAGCCAACAAGTTCTGCCGCCGTGAATTCGCCATAGGTTGAAATGTTTCCACTTTCATATTCATATGGATTGAACACCGTTCCCGGGTCATCACCAAAGATTACAACGTTGTCCGATTTGTTATATTCTTTCAACTTCAAAAGGTCTAGCGGTTTTTCAATGTAAAGAACATTGGTTGAAATTTCATAGTTGAAAGTTGGGAAGATAAAGCCGTCTCTAAGTTCCCAAAGGTTTGGCCTCCAGCCGCTTCCGAAGAACATTTTGTTGATTGTTTGGCCGTCAATTTCATAGCCTTGATAGTTTGAAATGTTAACCGTAAGCCCCAAAAGGTTGTCTAATTCGCCTTCCACAATAAGGCCGTTATTCCAAAGGTTAATTTCAAAGCCGTTGTAATTGAACATTAAATTCCCGTAAACGCTTTCTTGGTTTGCGTTTGTGATTATAACATTCCCCTCATCGCCATTTTCGCCAAAAATTGCGCCAATTGTAAGTTTGTTAAGCTGAATTTTAGTTATTTGAGCCTGGGTCATTCCAAATGAGGCATAACTTACAACTTGTTTTTTGTTAGTGTCCGTGCTGGTTAGATCGTCAACAAGGTAATAACCATCATCTTTTTTGTCTGGATCAATATCAATATAGTTTAAACTTCCAAATGAAACGTAGCCAACCGAACCCGCAAATTCAATTGAAGGTGTATCCTCTTCAATTGTTGGAACTTCTTCCGCGTCAAAGTAGAACAGGCCGTCTTCTGTTTCCCAAAGAACCGTTGTCTTCTTATTATTTATTGTGCAATAATAACCATACATAAAGTCGCTGTTATATATGCGCTCTTTAATTAGGCCATATTCTTTGCTTCCCTTGTCATATGTGTAGAAATTATAGCCGTTTATATCCCACTGTTTTATAATATTTTCAGTATCAACATTGATTGTTATGTAGGTTGCGTTTGAATTTTGGGCTTGAGTTGAATGAGAAAATCCAATTAAAATTGTTTTCCCCGAACCGGTTACAAATTGAAGCCTTCCTTCCTTTTCTCCTTCCTTATTCTTTGTTATATACGCCCCATTAAAGGTTAAATTTCCGCTGTTAAAGTCCTGGGCAACGCCAATAATTTCATTTAGAGTGGCATTTTCCTTTGAGTAATATGTGAAGGCAACACACTTATCTAGTCTTATTTCTGCGTTATTAAGGCCAATTAGCCCCCCGGCCTTCTTTCCAGTTACATCTCCGAAGGAATAGATTTCATAGAAATCTGTTGACACATTGTTAATTCCAATTGCGCCGCCAGAGTGTTCTGAGGCAGAAGCGGAAACATCAACTTTTGAATAGGAAACGGTAAGCTCTCCGCCCATCATTTGGCCAACAAGCCCGCCAATTGTCTTAAGCTCGGATGTTGTTGAGTTAAAGAGCTTTGTGTTTCCACGGAAAATTGTGGTTGAGGTGTTGTTATAATAGTCCTCCATGTTGTCTTCAATTTCAAGTTGAAGTTTTGTTGCGTGTTCAATTTTAAGCTCATAAAGCTCGCCATAGTTAACGCCAACAACGCCGCCAATTGTGTTTTCATAGGAAATTAACCTTTGGTTAAGTTGATCTTGTTGCCCCGTTAGAACAAAGCTTGCATCTGCAAGATATGTGCTTGGGCCAACAAAGCCAACAACGCCGCCAACAAAACTTCCTTGAATTGAGATGTTTTGACCTGAATATTGAAGGCGAATTGCGTTTGGATCGCTAAACGAAACTATTTCATCATAAATGTTTTGATAGATATCCAAAACGCCGATAACGCCGCCAGCAAAGCTGTATTTGCTGTTTTGGTCAACAACAACGCCATTTTCAATTGTAGAACCACCTCTTAAATGGCTTTCATAGTATTCTTCAAGATTCTGTGATCCGTTTGCATTTCCGGAAACAACAGACATGTTTGAAACAAGGTTTGAAACTTTTGAATTTCCAATAACCGCGCCAACAACGCCGCCAACTATGTTTTGCCCGGAAATTCTTGAACGGTTATCTCCAGAAGTTGTAACAGGTTGAACTGTTACGTTTGAAATTGCAGAGTTTTGAACAAGCCCCGCAACCGCACCGGCATAAACGCTTCGCTGGCCGCCGGCAACTGTTATAACGGTTATCGTTGCATTTTTGAAAACTCCTCCGCTTGTTATCATTGAGAAAAGGCCAACAGAACTTTGGCTGTCTAGCGCAATTTCAACGTTTCTAATTACAAGGCCATTTCCCTCAAAAGTTCCGAAATATGCGTTATTTTGCGCCAAATTCATAATTGAAGATGAAATTTTTATGTTTTCAACTGTTGTAAGCTCATCAAAATTAACAGAGGAAACAAGGCGATAGCTTCCAAAGACAATTCCAAGATCCTTATCATACATTTGGCTAATTGCATAATAAGCGTTTTCAACAAGGTTTGTTTCCTGGCCAAAAACTCTGTTAAATTCGTCTGCTGTTCTAATAATAATTGGGTTTAAAGCGCTTCCATATTCATAGCCTTGAATGTATGGGAAAATATCCAAACTTTCTGTTGAAGTTCCGCCAGTTATTAGCGAAGAATAGTTTTCAATTATTCTTCTAACAGAAATTGCAATTTGATTTGCCGAAACAAGCTCTGGATATTTATATGTTTCGTTCCAGCGCCAAATTCCGCTGTTCTCATCATCTTCCCAAGCCATTGCAAAGCCATAGAGAGTTGAGGAAGTTAGCGTTGCGGCAGTAAGCGCAGTTGCACCCGTTTTATACTTCTCTTCCAAAACGGTTTCACTGTCATACCTCTTAACTAGGTAGTAGCTGTTGATAATTCCTTCTGGGTTATTTTGAAGAGAATTTTCTCTTGCGTCTTTTCCGGTAAACGGCATTTGGGTTGTAAGCTCGCCAACAATTGTTGATGCAGCATAACATCTTGCAATGCTTCCAGTTGTTGCATTGCTGTAAACAAAGCCAGAAACAAGCCTTCCTGTGCTATCTCCTGCAAGTTTTATGTTTGAGTAGCAATCGGAAATTGTTCCGGCATTTTCATAAACGAACCCAGCTGAAACGCCCTGAGATGTTATTCCGCCGCCAGTCATAAACTGTTCTAAGCCATCTTCCGTTGTTCTAAAGCCTTCAACATAGCAGCCAGTTATTGTTGAATTTAAGTTATTTGTAATTACAAAACCTGCCGTTGCA
Organism: uncultured Bacillota bacterium; assembly: GCA_949283975.1. Classification (GTDB taxonomy): domain Bacteria; phylum Bacillota; class Clostridia; order Christensenellales; family UBA1242; genus UMGS687. The sequence goes on along the minus strand of CASDUK010000003.1, from coordinate 224,385 downwards.
CACAGCGCCCCAGAAATTGTTTTGTTTGTTATAAATCCGTTTGCAAAATATGAAGCCGAAATTGTTCCGCTGTTGGATATTACAAATCCGGACATATTCCCCTGGCCAATTATGTTAATTTTGCTATAATTATAGTTTGTTTCGCTTGCGCCAACCCCGTCGATGTAGACAACTTTTTTAAAGCTTCCCTTTCCGCCAACGCGGCTGTTTGTTATGCTTCCCGTTGCCGAATTTGTAACAACAAGGCCGGCAATTTGAACGGTTGTTCTGTCAAGCTTTTGTGCATCTTTATTTGTTTGATTGAAGTAAATTTCAATTCCGCCGTCATCTGTTACCATGTTGTTTAGCGACATGTCAACCGAAACAACCTCGCAGTTATAGATGATTCCGTCGTTTGTAACCGCAATTCCGCCAAAGTTAACTGAGGAATACAGGCTTTCGTCAACAAAAATTCCCTCTGTTTCGTTGTAATTTACAACAAGGTTTTTAAGCGTTGAACCTTTTGAAACAGTTTGAAAAAGCCCAATATTAAGCCCGCCTGTTGTTTGGCTTGAAAGGTCAAAGTTTTTAATTGTTATAACCTTGTTGTTTCCGTCTAAACTTGCAAAGTTTGTTGATGGGAATGGAACAAAGTTTTCCAAAACAAGGTCTTTCATTAAAATGAAGTTTGTTTCGCCATATTGTTCGGTTGTTGAGGTTAAATATTCAATAAATTGTTCTTCCGATTCAATTGGTGTTGGCTTGTCCTCATCTGAATACATTTGAACATTGATTGTAAAGTTATAGTTGAAATATTCAACTTCTGCAAGCCCTGGAAGCTGATAGCCAATTCTTAGCGTTAAATTAATTGCCCCCATTCTCTTCCCAACAACTCTAATTGTTTTTGCGCCAAGGCCGGTTGTTCCGTTTGAATCTCCGTCATAGGCAAAAGAGAAATATTCGTTTTGTTGAACGGTTGCCCCATTAACAAGCGCTGTTAAATCGCCAGCATAATAAAGGTCGTAGATAATGCTCATTTGAGAGGTTGAAATATGGCTTGGCTGGTTTTTGTCGGTATTATATTTGCTGTTGACGCCAAAAATTCTATCAGTGTTTACAATATACTGATATATTTTATCATTGGTTGTAACATATTGTTTATAGGCAAGCGAGTTTAAGAACTCTTCTTTTGCGTTGTTGATTCTGTTAATTGAATCTTGCTGAGACGAACTGAAAATCTCAGGCGTTTCGGTTAAAATAAACTCAAACGACATGTCTTTTTCAATTGCCGCTGGCGTGTTGAAAACATTGTCTCCTTCCGCGTTTCCTTTGATTTGAACGTCATCAATCAAGAAGTCAACAATTCTAAGCTCAATGTTGTCCGTTGTGCTTTCAATTCTTCCGTTTATAATTTTTTGAACAATGGTTTCAACTTTAAAAACGCCGTCTCCCGCCAATTCTGCGTCTAAACCAATTGAAATTGTTCCGTTGTAAACTTTTCTTCCGTCAACAATTTCATATTCTGCCCTGTTAAAGTAAACCGCTATGGAGTCATCTGGGTCTCCTGTTGAATCAAAGTCAACCAAATTGTAGTCTGCAAGAGTTTGGTTTTCTTCAACACTAATTTGAATTGGATAGGTGTAACCTCTTACAACTGTTGCGCCCTTTTCGCCGTCAATTGTAATTTGCGCCCCGTCAATAACCTGTGAAACAAGCGTTATTGTTTCGGTTTTAACAACATATTCTTCGCCGTTTTCGTCTTTGTCATAGATTGTTATTGTAATTGGGAAGTAAAGCCCTTGGTTAACGTTTTCCAAAATTCTTGTTCTAACATAGATGTAACCGGTGTTGAGGTTTGTGTCTGTTGGTTTATAAATTGTCAGTTTGTTTACATCTCTAACGCTGCTATAACCAACAGTTGTTGATGTTGAAAGATAATACTCGCCCGATTTATACATTTGTTCCATCAGAACATAATAATTGTTGTCGATAATTTGGCTTTCTAAGACAATTCGGCTGTAGCTTCCATAGGTTGGGTAAAGGCCAATTGTTAAAAGGCCGTTATCGCCAGGAACTAGAACAGAACTTGGCTCATCTTGAATTTTAATTCCACTCGCCGTTGAATCGTCTGTTCGGTTGTGGTGGGTATATGTAACATTAATAATTTTTTGTGGTTTTAAGGTAAAGTTAAACGAATTTGAAATGTTTTCCTTAGAATCCGTTAAAATAACAGTGTAATTCTTTGTTGTATCAATTAATTTTCTTGCATCTTCCTTTACGCCAATTAAAATGTTGCCGTTTAAAACACCATTAACAATTGTTTTGTTACCGTTTAAATTTGAACCTTTATTCTCCCAAAGATCGGCGCCATTTACCTCGAAAATTGAACTTGTTTCGCCTTTCTCAAAGACATATGTAAGGCCTACATTTAGTTTGTCGTTTTCATAATCTTCCTCTGTAACAAATCTTATGTTGCCATCAAGATCTTCAACAACGCTTTCAGACGCCCAAACAACATTTCCGGCTTCATCTTTTATCATAATTTTAATTCTGTCTTCATCTCTGTTTGTGTGAAGCTCTGTGTCAACAGAAATTATTGTTGATGGATCTATTTCTGCTTCTTTAATTGAAAGCAAAAGTTTTTCTGCTCTAACAGAAACTTTGAAGTTGAAATATTCATTGAACAAGCCAGAAAGAATGTTGTTTACCTGGTCTATAAAATATGAAGAAGCATTTGGGAATGGTTGAGAGCCAGATTGAAGCAAGATGTTTGCAAGGAACGTGAAAATTTGCTCTTCGCTAACATCTTCGGCAATTGTTATTCCAAGCGTTCCCTCAATAAATTTTCCATCTTGCCCGGTAAGCCCGCTTATATTAAACTTGTTGTCTGTTCCATTGGAATCATAGTCAACTTCAGTTCCATTTTCAGTTTGATGTGTAATTGAAACATCAATTGAAATTAAATTTGTTAAGAAGTTGAAAATTGTATTTTCAAGTGCAATATTTCTATCTGTTTTAATAGTTATATAGTTTACATCGCCTTTAATAATTGTAATTGGTTCGCGCTCGTCCCCCTCCTCAACATTTATTGGATTGTTTGAAGAGTTTGTTCCGGTTTCTGCGCTAATTCCGTTATAGATGTTTGTTTCGCCAAACGGATAGATTACATAAACGGTTATTGAATATGTTGGAACAGATCCAAGCGCTGGACCACGCAAAGGCATTATTGTAATTGTTGCAGAACCTGTTCCAATAATCTGAAGTTGGCCATTTATAACTCTAACAACGCTTCTGTCTGAACTTTGGAAGATGAATTGCTCAAAACTTCCGGTGGTGTTTAAACTTCCGTTGATGTTGAAAATTCTAACAAATTCGTCTATTGTAATCATGTTTTTCATGGCAAGTTGGCTAAGCTGAGTGGTTGTTAACAGCGATTTGTCTGCAATGTCATAGTAGAAGAGAACAACAGAAGAATTGTCCTTGTTTATCATAGAATCTTGATTTTTGTTTGGGTTTATTTCAACATCGAATTCATAAATTCTTTGGCTTTCTTCGTTTTGCCTGAAATGTGGAAGCCACCCTTCATCGAAAATCCAAATAGAATCGCTTTCTTCACCTTTATTTGCAATGTCCCAACCGGCTTCAATAAATCCGTCTATTTCTTCCGGAATTGTTCCATAGCCGTTTTCAGGGTCAAAGGCATAAAGCTCAACAAGCCCAATAAATAACTCGCTTGTCAATCCATCGGCATCAATTATTTCATACCTATCTTCGCCAGACGAAACCGAAATTATCAAAGAGTAAAGAGAGCCCATTGCCTCTAACAGTTCTTCTTCATCTTTAAAGTTTTCGTCCATGTAATCATTAAGTTTTTCGCCATTAAGCTCAACGAACATAATGAACTGATAATAAACTCCGCCAATAACCTTTCTAACTGGTTCAATTGCGTTTAAAATTAGGTTTTTAATATCCGATCCGTTTGCAATTGACTCAATTCCAGAAATTGTTGTCTGCGCTTGAGCAATTAAAGTTGAATAAGAGTTTAACTTTTCCAACAAATCGCTATATTCTGAAGGATCATAGCCCGAAGCCTTTAAAAGGGTTTCTATTTCTGAAACAATTTTTTTAAGCTCGCCTTGAAGTGCACCAATGTCTGTTTTTAATTCAGCCAAGGAATTGTTGAACGGTTTAATAACTTTTTCATCGATTATTTCTTTAATTTGCGCCTTAATTTCAGAATCTGTTTGTGCTGAGGAAATTCCAAACAGCTGGCAAATAACTTCTTTAACTTCTGCGCCAGTAATTCCGCTTGCTCCCGCATAGGAAATTCCATCCCATGTTTCATCGGCAATTAACACTTCATAATTGTCATACAAGAACTGATAGAAAGCTTTCATGTATAAAAGCGAAATTGAGCCAAAGGTTGCTGTTAGTCCATCTTGTGAAATCTTGCTGTAAAGAATTTCACCCTTCTTTGAAAGTTCAAGATAAATTTTTGAGCTTTCATCATAGCTAATTGCGGTTTCTCCGCCTCCAAAATTTGAAGTGCAAAGATAAGAGCTAGAATACCCAGAACCATAGTAATCTCTAATCATGAGACTTATTCCAGAATAGGAGCCCTCTACAACAAGATATGTTTCACCTCGGCCAAAAACTTTAGGGAAGTCATATTGCTCTTTGGAAACATAGTTTTGGCCGTCAAAAGTTAAATTAAATTCATATTTTTGATTTAGCTGTTCATTGCTTGCGCCTGGGAAAAGATTTAAATTTGCAACAATAGAATATGATTCTGCAAATTCAATTTCCGCTTTAGTTTCACTTGAGCCATCAACCCATTCTCTTATAAGTTCTGGCCAATAACTTGATGATTCATATTGCTGATATTTAATTTTAATTTCAAAACTTTGAGCGCCATTTGATGACAGTTCAACAACATGTGTTTTTCCGTTGTGGGTAAACCTATATAATTCATAGCTTGAAGAGCTGTTTGGATAGGAATAAAGGTTTCGTGAAATAACTTGGTTTTGCCCATTGTGGCTGACTGTTGTTTCAACAGTTTTAAATCCAAAACTGCTTGAAACCTCATATCTCTCGTATTCAACGCCATTATTTGTTCCCGAAGACACCCAACCAGTAACTTTTTGTTCATAAAGCGTGTCTCCGCTGGAAACATCTGTTGCAACAAACATTATCCCTCTGGAGGTTGCCGCATTCAAATCCACTGGGGTTAAAGAAACTTTAATTCCAAGATCTGCAAAGGTGTAGTCAACCGAAGAGCCGTTTGCTAAAGCAAAATCTTTAATTTCAACAGTTTTCTTTTCAAGTTCCGTTCCGTTTTTATGAATGGTAAAACTAAGGCTTCCAGCGCCATAATTTGGATTCGTTAACGAATAGCTCATTTCAAAGCTGCCGTAATATGTGTCTCCAACAATTTGAGAGCTTGCCGTTAAAATGGTGTTCTCAGGTGTTACGCTCATCGTTCCATCAATGTAGGTATATTGCCCTTCCAAGTCTGTGAACGTTTTGTCCGCCCACTCTGTAATATCAAAGCCCAAAAAGTCGCCGTTGTAGTTTATAATATCAATAATAGATGTTAATCCAATTGCCGAATGGAAGCTTCCCGTTGCGCGGCCTTCTCCGTTATAACTTGGGCCAAAGGTTGTGTTGTTTGAGGAAACATAGCAATATTTAATTTCATTAAGCGAACCGCCGGAAATGAAAAGCCCCTGCCTCAATATGTAGCCGGCGTTTTTTGCTCTTTCAACATAGGAATTTGCATATCCCAAAACAGCGTAGCAGTTGTCAACCAAAGGCTCTTCCGCTGCGCTTTCATACAAGTAGCCAACAAGCCCGCCGCTGTTTGAATCTCTAACGCCTAAAGTTCCGTCAAAGAAGCTTTGGCTAAGCTTTGTTTCAGAAAGAATTCCAACGAGCCCGCCGCAATAAATTGGGTCGCTTGAAACAACAATTTTGTTGACATCTAAAGTTTCAAATTCGCCGCTATGTGTTGAATTATACTTATAAATACTAAGTGATTTAAGCGAGGTTTCTTCTCCTCCTGTAACATCATAAATTGTAACATTGATGTAGCTGCTTGTTCCAAATTCGACATAAATTCTATATTCTCTTCCGTTTGCTACAAAATAGTGAGATGGATTTTCTTCTGTAAGCTTTGGAAGCTCAACTAAAATGTCCTCAATGTTTTCGTTTGAGCCTCCGCGTAAAAACTTAATTGTTCCGGTTAAAACAGTTCCGTTGTCTAAAACGTTAAAATCATATTCCGCCTTTTGGTTAAGGTAGTAAGTTCCCGCTTTTGCAACTCTTTTGCCCCAAACTGTTGAGCCAAGTTCGGGTTCAAATAATTTTTCAAAAGCTCCCCCTTCTCCCATTGAAGAATCTGGCGGATTTGTTCCAGTTCCAATTTCTGTGCTACAGCCTTGAATTTTTCCGCCTTTACTAATTGCGGCAATTCCGCCTGCGGCAAATTGAATGTCAATTCCCTTCTCTTCGGCATAGCTGTAAACATCTTCTCCAAGAATAAACACATTAATTCCATAAAGATGAGTTCCGCCATTTAAAATGTTGCAGTTTTTAATTTCGCCCTTGTTTAAAGCGGCAATTCCGCCCGCAGTTTCAGTTCCAATTACGTTTCCATAGAAGTTGTAACCAACAATTTTGCCTGTTGTGTCATTAACTCCAACAATTCCGCCAACATTAGCGCCAAAAAGTATCGCAGCCCCAATTCCGCTAACGGTTGACGTGTCTGTAATTTCAATTGTTCCTCGGTTTAAACCAACTAAAAACCCGGTGTATCTAACAAGTTCGCCCGCTTGAACTTCTGTAAATTCAAGCAGTTCAATAAGCGCAGCCCCGGTGTTCTCATAATCCGTGTTAACTCCCACAAACAAAATTATTGCTTGAGCAGCTGGCGCTTTTTCTCCATCCGCAAAGACCCTTGCGCCAGAGAACATTGAGGCAGCATAAATATCGTTATCTTCGGCATATTCGCCAATTGCTGCAACGTTTCTAATTGTTCCATCGTTGATGTTTGCAAGCCCGCCAAGATAGGTTTCGCCGTTTACTGTTGATGCAAACTTTGTGCTGTCAAAAACAGAGTCGTCATCATACACCTCCAACGCAACATAACTAAAGTTTTCAACAACTGCGCCGCTTGCAATTTTCTTAAATAGCGGTGCAACAGAAATTATTAGCGGCATTGTGCCTCCGCCGGCAAAACCAGGATCTCCCCTAAGCGTTCCATAGAATTCCTCAACTGGAGCATAATTTTCATAAAACTCCTCTGGAACTTTATTATTCGACTCTGAAACCATTGAGATGTTGGCCATAATTGTAAAGTTTGCCGCTGGATGAAGTCTTAATAGCTCCAAGTCTTCTAAATCCCAAAGTTGAAGAGATGTTTCGCTTGTTTTTCCATCTGCAACTGTTATTGGAATGGAAACAATTGGCTCTTCGCCGTTCCAGCCATTGTATGCATTATAGTAATTTGAAGTTGGATAAACTGAAATTGTTGCATTTGCACCAAATTCAACCAAAACTTTATGTTTATCTAAAGTTGTTTCGGCGCGCTCTTCTTCAGAAAGTTCATAATAACTTGAATAGTCCCAAGCCGCGCGAATAATTTTAACAGAAGTTTTTCCGTTTTCTTGAATTATTTGAACAAAGTTAATTTTGTTTCCGTTGATGTCTGTGTAATACTCTCGTTCGCCAGAAATTAAATTATATTCAACCTCAAATTCAAGCGAAGGATTTGTTATTTCATTTCCATTTTTTGAATATAGGTTATAAACCAATTCCAACTGATATGGATTATTTATAATATCATTAATATATTCTAAGTAAGCCTCTTCGCTTTCAAAATCTTCTTGCGCCAGGAAAACGTTTTCTATATAAATTGGGCTTTCTTGGTTTGCATTAATTATTTCAATGTCGCTAATTTCAACAGCTTCTTTTGCAATTATCCTTCCAAGAGCTGTGAATGTTTTAGATTCATCAACTTCGGAAAGAACCATTGCAAAAATGTAGTTTGCCTCTCTTCTAAGCGCTTGGAACTTAAAAGTAAAGGTGTTGTTTTCAAAAGATCTAATAATTTCAAGCGCTGCGTTGTTTCGACTTGACGCAATTGAGCCGTCAAAATATAGATATAAAACATCATTTGTAAAACGCTCCATGATGTTTACGGAATTTCCGTTTACATAAATTTTTAAGTTATTAATATAAGTTGGTGTTAAACCTTGGTTAACTGGGTTAACGGTAACAGAAAATTCTCCAATTGAACGACTAACATTATTTACAAGGAATTTGTCACCAATTGTATCATAAGTATAAAGTTCAAGAGTTCCGCTTGAAAGAGTTAGCCCGCTTGTTGGAATGAAGAAATCAATTAGATAATAGAAATAGCCAACGGGCTGGTCGCTATATTCGCCGTCTGCGCCCATTGCATAGACAGAAATTCTAACCAAAACAGCGCCTTCTGTTGAAGAATTAACCGCCTCTACAATTGTTTGGTTTGCTAAAAGCGAGGTGTTAATTATTGAACTTGTTGTGTTGAAGGTTATGTTTTCAAGGTCTATGTCTTCCAGCGTTATATTTTTTATGTCTTTTCCGTTTTCAAAGGTGTAATCATAGTAATTATAACTCAAATAGTATTGCGCAGTTTGAGGGGTTGCATTTTTTGTTAATCTAATTCCCGCCCCGCCGTTGTTGGAAATTGAAAGCTTGTTAAGCGCAATAAATGGCGTTGTTTCACCAACTATAACCGTTGTGTCTGGAAGGTGTCTGTATGGAACTATATCACTTCCAATTTCTGTTTCGCCAATAACAACGCTTTCAAGCCCCATTTCAAGTTCTTCAAGCGGGCTTATAACAACAAGGTTAAAGTCAACCTGTTTTCCGTCTGACAAAGTTACGGTTAACGTTGTTGAACCAACTTTATTTGCAACAATTTCAAATTTTGCAAAAACAAAGTCTTCGCTAACCGCATGTTCAACAAGTTCGCCAATTTCTGCCAAGCTTTCATTTGCAATTGTAACAACAGAGTTTGCCCCAATTGTAAAGGTGCTTGGATCAACTGCAATATAAGCAATTTCCGTTTCCCCAAGTTCAATAAAGATTGTTTTATTGTCCTTATCTGCCTCTAAAACGCCTTGGTCATTTGGCTGCGCAAGGAAGATATCCTTTGCATTTGGATTTATAACAAAATCTATCGTGGTAAAAGCTCTTTCATTCGAAGTGATTTCCGAATTCCAAAACTCAACTGCTTGGGCATAGATTGTTGATTGCTTGTTAGTTCCTGTTAACCCTTGATAGTTGTTGTTAATAAATGCATAAAGTTTCGTTCCAGATTGGATTTTTGCATATCTAATTCCGTTTCCTGTTGAACCAACGGGATTTCCGTTTTGGTCATATCCAAACACGCAAATATAGTTTCTTCTTGTTGAATCAAGTTTATAAAGCGAAATTGGAAGGTTTTCAAAATCTTCCGCCCAAAGAATTATGTAATTTTGATCTAACTTTAAATTCCCTGGAAGAAGAGAAATTTCAAGAATTTCTCCGTCTACCAAGTTGATTGAGTTTTCAAAGACATCAACCTCAACTTGCCCAGCTTGGCCGTTTACATCAACTTGAAGGGCTTTGTTATATGAACTTAAATTTATGTTGATTGAATTGCTGTTATATTCGCTTTCCCCCGCTGCATATCCGCTGTATGAAACGCGGAAAGTTAGAGAATCAATTTTCCCTGCATCCTGAGAATTTGCTTGAATTAAAAAGGTGTATCTGTGGGTTTGGGAGGCTTTGTCGAAATAGTAACCTGTTTGAGGAGCAGCAAACTTTTCTTCCCCAGAGCTAAAGACATCTTCAACATTCAGCGCTTGGCTCTCGCTTCCCGCCTTAATAATTAATGTAATCGTCAAACTGTTTTGATATTCAGTTTCCCTTGGGAATATTTCAAAAAAGTTTGAAACCTGGGAGTTAGGATCCGTCACATTTTCAACGATTGTTTTTCCGTTCGTTTGAGCAACAACTTCAATTGGATTTAAAATTGTAACAGGAATTTCACAGTAAACAGAAGAATTGAAGGCGGATTCTGCCCTGATTGTAACGCTTGAGAGGCCACAATCTTGGTCTACAATTAATTTACCATCTTCAATTCGGCAGCCCTGACTTTCTCCAACAAATGAAAAAACCAAATCGCGCTGATTTGTGTTTGAGGGAGAATATTTCCAAATTTTTTCTTGCGACAAGTTTAGCGAACTTCCGCTAATTGCATAAAGTTTGTCCTTAAATTCGTCCGCCTGAGCCAACCCCGTTATTGGCTGAACAACTTTAACTGTTATAACATGGCTAACGCTTCCCCGCATTGAAGTTGCAGTTATCGTTGCCGTTCCTCTATTCTTTCCAGTTATGGTTAGCGTTGTTCGTCCGTTTCCCTGGTACTCTGGGGTGCAAGAAATTGTGTTTTTTTCCTGTTCCTCAACGCTGAAAGTTAACTGGCCACTTCCGTTTCCAAAACCCTCAACGATGAATTCAACAGTTTTGGTTTCCTCGCCAGAACCCAAAACAATTTCAAGTTCTGTTTCGCTTGAAGAAATTGTTATCCCCGAAGAAGATGGGCCGCAGGCGGCAAAAGTTACCCCTGCAACTAAGATTAAAACCAAGCAACTTACAATCCCCAAAAATTTTTTCATGTTTCCTCCCAATTAATATTCCAAAAAAGTTCGAATTTATTTAACACTGGTTAAGAATTATATATAATATAATACTTTTCGTGTCGAAATCAAAACATTTTCGCCTTAAAAAACAATTTTTTTAAAATAAATTGCGAATTATTTGCTTTTTTAGATTTTAAATTTGCATAAAACAATCTTTTTTGTTAAAATTTGAAAATAAAAGGAAATTAAAATGAAAAAAATAATTGGAGAAATTTCTCGCGCCTGCAGAAAATATTCATTAATTGAAGACGGCGACAAAATTGCAGTTGGTTTAAGCGGAGGAAAAGACAGCCTTGTTTTGCTTTATGCGCTAAAAGAATATCAAAAACATTCAAAGGAAAAATTCCAGTTGATTGCAATAACAATTGATCAAACAAACGGCCAAACAAACTTTAATCCGCTGGTTGAATTTTGCAAGAAAATTGAGGTTGATTTAACAATTGTTCCCTCCCAAATTTTCGACGTTATTTTCAATGTTAGAAAAGAGAAAAATCCTTGTAGTTTATGCGCTAAAATGCGCCGCGGCGCTTTGAACAGTGAGGCCAAAAAACACGGGTGTAACAAAGTTGCTTTGGCCCACCACTGTGATGACCTAATTGAAACATTTTTCCTATCTCTAATATACGAAGGCCGCTTAAACACTTTTAAGCCAAAAACATACCTTTCAAATGTTGATATAACGGCAATTAGGCCGCTAATTTTTACAAGCGAAAAATCAATAATAAATTGCTCAAAAAATCTTCCAATAATTAAAAATATTTGCCCTGTAAACCACAAAACAAAAAGGGAAGAAATTAAGCTTTTTTTGCAAAAAGCGGAGGAAAAATTCCCAGAATTAAAGAAAAAAACGCTAAGTGCAATTATTTCGCCCGAAAGATATAATTTATTCGACAAAAATTAAAAAAATAAATTTTTTTGGTTTTTTTGACTATTTTTTTTCAATTTTTTTGGTATTTTTTCTTGATTTTATAGATGTAAAATTTAACCTTGACTTTTCAACTAAAATGTTGTATTATCATAGTAACAAAAGGAGAGAATTTATGCCACAGCAAGACAGCGAAAAAACCCAAGAACTACTAAGAGCTGAGAGAATTAGAAAAGCAGAAATAGAGCGAAAAATTGAACACGAAAAGTTAAATTCGCCCCAGGCGGTTATGGGAGCGGCCGGGAAATATTTGGAAGGTTGCGAAACGCTAATGAGATATATGATGGTTCCCTTTTTCCTTCTTGCCTTTGCGTTTTGGCCGCTTGGCTCTGTTGGCGCAGTTTTCCTTGGGCTAACGCTCTTTTGTTTTTGTGCGGCAAAAATTTCTGCATTTTCTTTCAGAGATGACCTTAAAGATGAGGCAGACCTTCTTCAAAACGATCCAAAATTTGAAAAGCTTTTAAAAGACTACAGCGATTCGTTGGAAAGAGTTATGGCTCTTGAAGATGAACTTAAAACTATTCAAGCAAGAAAAGCGCCAAACAAAAAGACTGGAGAAGTTTCTTTGGATGAAGACAACATTCCAATTCAATCCGAAGCAAGCCAGCAGGCAACCCAAACCCAAGAGCTTTAAGCCGCAAAGCGGCTTTTTTTGTTGTTATTTTGCCCTCTAAAAGCAAACTTCTCCGCTTTCGGCAAATAACCCGCCCTTTTATCTCTAAACAAAAACAGCGCCATTTGCGGGCAAATTTTGGCATGTTATAAAATTTGTTGATTTTTAGTTGCTTTATTATTTATAGTATGATATAATACTTATACTTTATGTGAGGTTAAATATGGACGAACAAGACTTAATGAAATCAACAAAATATGATGAGAGCGACATTCAGGTTTTAGAGGGGCTTGAGCCAGTTAGAAAAAGGCCGGGAATGTATATTGGCTCAACAGACGAGCGCGGGCTTCACCACCTTGTTATTGAGGTTGTTGATAACAGTATTGACGAAGCTTTGGCAGGTTATTGCACGCGAATTGATGTTACAATCAATGAGGATGGCTCATGCAGCGTTTTGGACAATGGGCGCGGAATTCCAACGGGAATTCATAAAACAGAGGGAAAAAGCGCGGTTGAAGTTGTTTTAACAAAGCTTCATGCTGGTGGAAAGTTTGGCGGAGAGGGCTATAAAATTTCCGGCGGCCTTCACGGCGTTGGTCTTTCATGCGTAAACGCGCTTTCTGAATGGTTAAAAGTTGATGTCTATCAAAATGGATATCATTATTACATTGGCTTTTCGCGCGGCGTTCCAGATTGTTCTCTTCAACAACTAGAAAAAGTTAATCAGCGCGGAACGCTTGTTACTTTCATGCCAGATGTTGAAATTTTTGAAACGTTGGATTTTAACTACGAAACAATGCGCTCTCGTTTTAGAGAAATTGCCTTTTTAAACAAGGGGTTAATAATAACTCTTGAAGACAAAAGAGAGGGGCGTGAGCGAAGAGACGAATTTGAATTTAAGGGCGGAATTGTTGAATTTGTTGACTATTTAAACAAAAATAAAGAGCCGCTTTTCCCCTGCCCTGTTTACTTCAATAAAATAAATCAAACAAACGAAATTGAAGTTGCTTTTCAATATAATGACGGCTATAATGAGTCAATTCACGCCTATGCAAACAACATCAACACAGAAGAGGGCGGAACTCACCTTGTTGGCTTTAAAAACGCGCTAACAAAAGTAATTAACGAATATGGCCAAAAGAACAAAATTTTAAAGGAAAACGAAAAACTCTCTGGCGAAGATGTTAGAGAGGGAATAACCGCAGTTATAAGTGTTAAGCTGATGAACCCTCAGTTTGAGGGCCAAACAAAAACAAAGCTTGGAAACAGCGAAATTAGGCCAGCCGTTGAAAAGGCAATGCAAGAGTGCTTTGGGGAATATTTGGAAGAACATCCAAAGGAGGCAAGAGACCTTGTTTTAAAATGTGTAACTGCCCAGCGCGCAAGAGATGCCGCAAGAAATGCAAGAGAACTAACAAGGCGAAAAGGCGTTTTGGAATCAACAACCCTTCCCGGCAAACTTGCCGATTGCACAGAGAAAAACCCTCAATATTGCGAAATCTACCTTGTTGAGGGAGATTCCGCTGGCGGAACGGCAAAGCAAGGGAGAGACAGGCGTTTCCAAGCAATTTTGCCGCTTAGGGGTAAAATTTTGAACGTTGAAAAGGCAAGATTACACAAAATTTTGGAAAATAATGAAATTAAAAGCATGGTAACAGCCTTTGGCGCAGGAATTGGAAGCGAATTTAATGAAGAAAAACTTAGATATAACAAAATTATTTGCATGACCGATGCCGATGTTGACGGCGCTCACATTAGAATTTTGATGTTAACCTTCTTCTTCCGCTTCATGCGTCCGCTAATTGAAAACGGCCATGTTTATGCCGCTCAGCCGCCACTTTATAAAGTTACAAGAGGAAAGGAAGAAAAATATTTCTATTCGGACAGAGACCTTGAAGAAAACCTTATTTTAGAGGGAAGAAAAGGCGTTACAATTCAAAGATACAAAGGTCTTGGAGAGATGACGGCAAATCAGCTTTGGGAAACGACGATGGATCCAGAGCGAAGAATTTTGGTTCAAATGACAATGCAAGACGCAATTGAGGCAGACAACCTGTTTAACATGCTCATGGGAGAAGACGCAGAACAAAGGCGAACTTTCATTGAACAAAACGCAAAACTTGTTACAGACCTTGATGTTTAAAAAGGCTGCTCAACTAGGCAACAAAGCACAAGTATTTAAGCATTTCTGTGCCACACACAAGGGGGGATTATGAAAGAGGAATTTAAAGCTGCTTATGAAATTTTTTTAAAAGAGTGGGGGCAAGAAGCCCAAGAAAGAATGGCAATTGAAGAAATGAGCGAGCTAACAAAGGAACTTTGCAAAAAAATTAGATTTAACAGAGACAAATTTGAAAATGTTCCAAAGGAAAAAATTGAAGATAACATTGGCCACATAAAGGAAGAAATTGCAGATGTTTTAAATATGGCCGAACAACTTGAAATTTTCTATGGAACAGAAGAAATTGAGAAAATTCGAAGTGAAAAGATTAGAAGAACTTTAAAACTTCTTAAAGAGGTGGAATAAAATGAAAGATGATAAGAAAAAGTCATTAGAAGAAATTTTTAAGGACACAAAAGTTGTTAAAGTTGAAGTTAACGACGAACTAAAAAAGTCCTTCATCTCCTATGCAATGGCGGTTAATGTTTCGCGCGCAATCCCAGATGTTAGAGACGGCTTAAAGCCCGTTCACAGGAGAATTTTATATTCAATGGGCGAACTAAACCTGTTCAACGACAAGCCATATCGTAAATCAGCAAGAATTGTTGGTGAAGTTATGGGTAAATATCACCCACATGGCGACAGCTCTGTTTACGATGCCCTTGTTCGTTTGGCACAAGATTTTTCAATTGGTTGCCCTCTTGTAGACGGCCACGGAAACTTTGGCTCTGTTGACGGCGACAGTCCAGCAGCTATGAGATACACAGAAGCCCGCCTTTCAAAAATTGCCGGACTCATGCTTGAAGATATTGACAAAAACACCGTTGACTTCTATCCAAATTTTGATGACACCTTGATGCAACCTTCCGTTCTTCCAGCAAAGTTTCCAAACCTTTTGGTTAACGGCGCGGACGGAATTGCGGTTGGAATGGCAACAAACATTCCTCCACACAACCTTGTTGAGGTTATTTCCGGCGTTCAGGCTCTAATTAAAAACCCAGATATTGAAATTGACGACTTAATTAAATTAATTCCCGCGCCAGACTATCCAACGGGCGGAATAATTATGGGGCGCGCTGCGGTTAAACATGCATATAAAACAGGGCGCGGAGGAATTGTTGTTCGCGGGCGCGCAGAAATTGAGGAAACAGAAAACGGCCGCCACAGAATTGTTATAACCGAACTGCCCTATCAAGTTAATAAAGCAAGATTAATTGTTCAAATGGCAGACCTTGTTAAAAACAAGAGAATTGAAGGAATTGCAGACATCAAAGAAGAGTCGGACAGAGACGGAATGAGAATTGTTGTTGATGTTAAACGAGACGCAAATGCACAAGTTGTTTTAAACATGCTCTACAAACACACTCAACTTCAAGCCAGCGGCGGAATAATTTTCCTTGCCCTAGTTGACGGCGCTCCAAAAATTTTAAACCTAAAAGAAATTTTGTATTATTATTTGGAACACCAAAAGGAAGTTTTGCTTAGAAAAACCCAGTTTGACCTTGGAAAGGCGCTTGAAAGAGAACACATTGTTAAAGGCCTTGTAATTGCCCTTGCAAATATAGACGAAGTTGTCAACATCATTAAAACATCAGACGACAAGCAAGACGCAGTTTCAAAGCTTATGGCCTCATTCGAACTATCTGAAAAGCAGGCAAACGCAATTTTGGAGATGAAACTCTCCCGCCTAACAAGCCTTGAAGTTCAAAAACTTAAAGAAGAGCTTGCAGAGCTTGAAGCCTTAATTGCAGATTTAAACGATATTTTGGCCCGCCCAGAGCGCGTTCTTCAAATAATCTATGATGAACTTGAAAATGTTAAAAACCAATTCGGAACGCCACGAAAAACAGAAATTAGCATGGAAATTGGAACAATTGACAACGAAGATTTAATTGAAAAAGAAGATGTTGTAATTTCTCTAACCCATGGCGGCTATATTAAGAGAATGAGTGTTAGCGAATATCACGCTCAAAGAAGGGGCGGCGTTGGAATTTCCGCCCATAAAACAAAGGACGAAGACTTTGTTGAAAGAATTGTTATAACAAGCACCCACAGCGACCTTCTTTTCTTCACAAACTTTGGAAAAGTTTATTCAATTAGGGCTTATGAAGTTCCAGAAGCCCAGCGCCAAGCAAAGGGGCGCGCAATTATAAACCTTCTTCAACTTATGCCGGAGGAAAAAGTTGAGGCAATGATTTCCTTTGAAAAGGGACAAGAAGGAAACTTGATTATTGCAACTCGAAACGGGCTTATTAAAAAGACAAACCTAAAAGAGTTTGCAAACATCATGAAAAGCGGAAAAATTGCAATTAAACTTGTTGACGGCGATAAGTTAATTGGAGTTGGCCTAACAAGCGGAGAAAACGAAATTTTAATTGCATCAAGCAAGGGAAAGTGTATTCGCTTCAGCGAGAAAAACGTAAGGCCAATGGGAAGAACAAGCCAAGGCGTTAGAAGTATGAAACTAGACGAAGACGACTTTGTTGTTGACATGGCAATAATAAATGAAAACTCCCAGTTTATAACAATAACAGAAAACGGGTTTGGAAAGAGAACAGTTAGCGAGGACTATCGCCTTCAAACTCGTGGCGGAAAGGGAATTAAGGCCGGAAATTTCAACGAAAAAACTGGAAAACTTGTTGCATTAAAAATGATCAATGAAGATGAAGATTTGATGCTTATTTCCGACAACGGCGTAATAATTAGAATGGCGGCGTCAGATATCAGAATGGTTGGAAGAAGTTCGCTTGGAGTTAAAGTTATGCGCCTTCGCCCGGGAAGCAAAATTGTTAGCGTTGCAACAACAATTCACGAGGAAAACGAAGAAACATCTCTTGCAACAACAGATGTTCAAGATGTTTCCCTTTCAAACGAAGAAATGGAATATGCAACTGAGGAATTAAAACCAGAAGAATAAAATAGCTAAAAAACCTATCCTTTTGATAGGTTTTTTTATTTTTTGAATTTATTTATAAAAAATATTAAAAAAGAGCAAAAAATTGCTCTTTTTTAAACCTTAACCTTCGAAACCTCCTCCAAAAGAACATCTTTTTCATTTTTAAGCGCGCCGTCAAAAACCCTGCTTAAAAGCTCTGTTAAAATAACTTTATAATATTTTTCTTTAATTTTTGGATATTTTTCTTTAATGTCCTGGCCGCTTATTTTAAGGTCTTTTAGCCTTATTGGAACTTTGTTATTTATTAAATAATTATAGAAAAAATTGTATTTTCGGTATATTTTTTTTGATTTTTTTTCTAATAAATTAGAAATTATTTTAAAATCGTCAAAATAATTAATAAAAAATTCTTTATTTTCAATTTTTGCAATCGCATCGAAATAGGCGCAGACAATTTTTCGATATTTTTCAATTTTATTTTCCGCCATTCCAAGCCCAAATTTTCCCAAAATTTGGTTGACAAGTTCGGCGTGGTCGCTCTTGTATTTTGAAGAAGAAATTATGTCAATTAAAAGCGCAACAAACCTGTTTTCTGGCAAAACTTTTTTTACAAGGTTAAACTTAACTTTTAAAACCGGGCTGTTGTAATATTTCCAAAGCCTTAGCATATTAAAAACTTGAAGGCCAAACATAAACGAATTTGGCCGGCTAATTTTATATCTTTTTGGTGAGTTTAAAATTAGCTCAAGTTCGGCAAGTTTTCTTGGCCCGGAAATGTCCGAAAGATTCTCTCTTCTGTCATATGCTCCAAGCATCGTTTCGCCGTTAACTCTAAAACCAAGCTCCGAAGCCTGCCTAACCATTCTTAAAATTCTAAGCCCGTCCGACGCAAAGACATGGTCCGGAGTTTCAATCGTTCTAATGATCTTCTTCTTTACGTCTCCAACCCCGTCATAGAAATCCTCAATCTTATCCTTTAAAATGTTGTAATAAATTGCGTTTACTGTGAAATCCCTTCGTTTTGCATCTTCTCTTATGTCGTCAATAAATTCAACCTTGGTTGGAGTGTGGTCGCCGCCGTTTGGATATTCTTCCCTTCTAAAAGTTGTGTGCTGCCACTTTTCCTCGCCAAGCGAAATCACAAGCGTTCCAAGCTTCCTTGAAGTTTCTTTAACTTCATATTTTGTTCCAAATAAAACTTCTTTAATCTCATCATTGGTGAGCCTACTTGCAAGGTCAATATCCGTTTCAAAAACGCCCAAAAGCGCATTTCTAACATATCCGCCAACAATATAAAGCTCGCCTTTCTTTTTAAAAAGACGTGCAAGCTTTAACAGGTTTGGCGTTATGTGATCTTTCATTCTTTCCTCTTACCTTTGAATTTTAACTTCCCTTTCGCCGTTTTCAAATTTAAGATTTTCAATTGAACCAACGGCCATTAAATCTTCTTTAAAGAGCTCAAGTTCGCCGCTGTAACCAACAACCTCAACTAAATTTAGCGGCTCTTTGAGAGATAAGTTGTTTTCAGATTTAAATGCGCGGATTTTTGAAACAACTTCAATTGCCTCTTCGCCGGCGTTTAAAACCTTTTTGTCTTCCAAAACATCTAGCTTTTCAATTTGGGTTATGTGAATTGATTTCTCTTTCTCAAATTCTCTGAAATATGCTTGATAGATTTCTTCTGTTATGTGTGGAAGATAAATTGCAAAAAGTTTTAACATTCCAAGCAAAACATTGTAACATGCAAAGCGCGCGCTATTTGTTGCATCTTGGCCATATATATCTGGATTATAAAGCCTTTTCTTTGCAATTTCAATGTAATTGTCACAAAAGCTCCAGAAAAACTTTTCGAGTTCGCCAATTGCAAGGCCAATTTCATATTTATCAAAATAATCCTCAAATTTGGAAAGCATTTCGTTATACTTTTGCATTATGTAACTATCCGTTGGATAGAGCTTTGTTTTCTTTGGAGAATATCCTTCTAAAAGCGAAAGAACAAAGCGCGAAGCGTTCCAAATTTTATTAACTAATTTTGCGCCGTTTTTAAACTCTTCTTCCGAGAAAATTATGTCTCTTCCAAGGCTTCCCGTTGACGCCCAATATCTAGTTACATCTGCGCCCTTTTCCTTTAAAAGAGCCTCTGGCGAAAGCTTTGAGTTGGATTTGCTCTTGCTAATCTTTTCATCTTTATTTGCCATGACGAAGCCAGAAATCATAACATTTTCCCATGGCAAGGAATTTGAATGGAAGTGGGATTTTGCAATTGTGTAAAAATCCCAAGTTCTAATTATGTCGTGGGCGTTAGGCCTTAGGCTCATTGGCATAAGTTTTTTATAAAACTGCTCGTCTTCGCTCCAATGGCAGTTTATTTGCGGCGTGATTGAAGATGTTTGCCAGGTGTCGAAAATGTCGCTCTCTCCAACAAAGTTTAAGCTTCCACACTTTGGGCATGGCCCTTTAGGGCTGTCCGTCAGCGGATTTACTGGAAGATCTTCGTCGTTTGGAAGAATAATTTCCCCGCAATCCTTGCAATACCAAACGGGAATTGGAACTCCAAAATATCTTTGTCTGCTTATACACCAATCTCTGTCAACATTTTCAACCCAGTTGAAGTAGCGGCTCTTCATGAAGTCTGGGTGCCAAGAAATTTGTTTTCCGCGCTCCAAAAACTCCTCTTTGTGGTCAACAAGTTTTATGAACCACTGCTTTTTAACATTTATTTCCATTGGCGTTCCACAGCGCTCGTGAGTTGAAACGGCATGAACAATTGGCTCTTGTTTAATCAAAAGCCCCGCCGCCTTTAAATCCTCAACAATCTGCTCCCTTGCCGCTTTAATCTTGAGCCCTTGGTATTTGCCTGCAAGCTCTGTCATTCTTCCGCCGTCGTCAATTGCAATTTTTCTTGGAAGGTTGTGTTTTTCTTGCCAATAAAGATCGGTTTCGTCGCCATATGTGCAGCACATAACAACGCCCGTTCCCTTGTCAATTGCAGCCTTGTCGTCTGTTAAAATTTCAACTTCAAAGTTATAAAGCGGAACAACAACTTTTTTTCCAACAAAAGCTTTAAACCTTTCGTCTTCTGGGTTAACAAAAACGCAAACGCAAGCGCAAAGCATCTCTGGCCTTGTTGTTGCAATTTCCAAAAACCCGCTCCCGTCTGAAAAGTTGAATTTGAGGTGGTTAAAAGAACTTTCAATATCCTTGCTTTCAAGTTCTGCCTGAGCAATTGAAATTCTACACTCCGGACACCAAATTGCCGGCTTTTCGCCGTAATATGCCTCGCCAGAGCGAACCAAGTCTAAAAAGGATTTTTGAGAAATTTTTTGAACGCGCGGGCTAACCGTTGAATAGCAAAGCGAAAAATCTGCGCTGCTTCCAGCCGAAATAAAAAGGTTTTTAAACTCCTCTTCATAGCGCGTTGCAACTTCAATACACTTGTCTCTGAATTCTTCTCTTGAAACTTCGTGGGCCTTAATTTTAAATTCCTTTTCAACAAGGCGCTCGGTTGGAAGGCCGTTGTCGTCAAAACCAAAGGGATAGAAAACGTTAAACCCTTTCATTCTTTTATATCTTGCAATAAACTCCGCTTGGCTATATGAAAAAATGTGGCCAATGTGAATTTTTCCGCTAACGGTTGGAGGCGGAGTGTCAATTGAAAAAATCTTTTTGTTCGAACTATTGTCAAACTTATAAATTCCCTCTTCTTGCCAAAATTTTTGCCATTTTGGCTCGCTTTGTAAAAAGTTATATTTGCTTTCTAACATGTCTTTTCCTCGTAATAAAATCGCCCACGAGAGTGTGCGATATTATTATATCTTTATCCTCCCCTTCTGTCAAACAATTTTTTATTTTAACTTGCCTCAAAAGCCTTGTTATGGTATAATAACCTGGCTAAGGAATTTTATGGAAAAACTTAACATAGGGCTTTTTATCGATACGTGGTTTCCAATGGTTGACGGCGTTATTAACGTTGTTGACAACTATGCAAAAAGGCTTTGCAAATTTGCAAATGTAACGGTTTTTGCGCCAAAGGTTAACAAAAATTACACAGGATCAAACCTTCCATACAAAATTGTTTTTTGCAAAAGCGCAAAGTTTTTTAATTTGGACTATCGCCTTCCGCTTCCAAAGCTTGACAAGGTTTTTAAAAAACAAATCAAAGCGGCAAATTTAGATGTAATCCACATTCACAGCCCGTTTTCAATTGGAAAAATGGCGGCAAAGTTTGGAAACAAAAACAAAATTCCAGTTATTTCAACCTTCCACAGCCAATTTAAGCAAGATTTTATGAGGGCAACGAAATCAAAGGCAATAACAAAAATTTTGCTTAAAGTTATTATAAAAGTTTTTAACCGTTCAAACCTTCTTTTAACAATGAACCCAAAATGCGCCGAAATAATAAAGGGCTATGGATACAAAGGAAAAATTGAACTGTTGCCAAACGGAACAGATTTAAATTCAGAAACAGACCTGTCCAAACAAATTAAGGAAATTAAGGAAAAATATGAAATTTCTGATGGTCAAGTTGTTTTAATAACAATTGGAAGGCTTGTTAAATTAAAAAACATAGATTTGGTTATAGATTCCTGCAAAATTTTAAAAGAGCAAGGCTTTAATTTTAAATTGTTGATAATTGGCGGCGGCCAAGATGAAAAATATTTCAAGAGAAAAGTTAAAGAAAACAAGTTATCTGGCGAGGTTAAATTTGTTGGAAAGGTTTATGATGCAACAATGAAATCTGCGTTTTTCTCTTTGGCAAACTTAAATGTTTTCCCCTCTTTTTACGACACAGACGGAATTGTTAAAATTGAAGCCGCCGCCTTTGAAACTCCAACCCTGTTTGCAAAAGGAAGCGTTGCTTCTTCAAGTTGCAAAGATAATGTTAATGGATATATTTGTGAAGCAAAGCCAAATTCATTTGCAAAAAAAATAATCGAAATTTTTAATGATACAAATTATTCAGCCGTTTGCAAACGGGCAAAAAATGATTTATACTTGTCTTGGGACGGCGTTGTTGAAAAACTTTTAGACATATATTTAAAGGAGAAGAAAAATGATTAATTTGCTTTTTGCGGGAAACAACAAGGTTTTTGACGGAATGTTAATTTCGCTTCTTTCAATAACCAAACACACAAAGGAAAAAATTTGCGCATACTGCCTAACAATGGATTTAAGGGAAATTAACCCAAAGTTTGTTCCAATTTCAAACGCCCAGGCAATGTTTTTAGAACAAATTTTAAAGGAAGGAAACCAAGAAAACACCCTTGAATTAATTGATTTAACGGATATGTTTAAGGCGGAAATGTTAGACAGCGTTAACATTGGAAGCCATTTTACGCCATATTCAATGCTTCGCCTCTTCGCAGACAAGATCCCACAAATTCCAGACAAGATAATTTACCTTGACACAGACACAATCATCAACAACGATCTTTCAGAGCTATACAATGTTGACGTTGAAAACTTTGAACTTGCTTGTGTTAAAGATTTATACAACTGGGCAAGCCCTTCTCGCTGGGGAATTAGAAACTACTTTAACGCCGGCGTTCTTCTTTTAAACATGAAAAAAATTAGAGAAACGGGAATGTTTGAGCGCGCAAGAAAACTTTGCCATGATAAAAAAATGTTATACATGGATCAAGACGCGTTAAATAAAACAGTTAGATATAAAAAAGTTCTCCCAGAAAAATTCAATTCCAAGGATAAGTATTATCCAGAAATTGTTGTCCACCACTTTTGCAACGTTAGAAAAAACAACAATTTCTTCTATCGAATAAAGCCGTGGGAAACAGACCTTGTTAAAACTAAGATGAGCGCCTATAACGACATTTTGGACAAATTTGAAGAAAAGAAAAAACAGTTTGAAGCCTCATAAAAAAGCCAAGCAAATGCTTGGCTTTTTTGTTTTATGGCCCAGTTACAAAAGCAACCTCTTGTCCGTTAACTTCAACCCTGTAAATTATGCTTGTTATAACCGTTCTTGGCTCTGAGCTTCCAGGATCAAAAAGTTTAAAAGATAAAACCTCAACAGAGTCGCTAGAAAGCGGAATTTGCTCATAGTCCTGCCCCAAAACAAGAGATTGATCCGAGGGGCGGCTGCAATTGTAATAAACATTTAAATAACAACCCGAAAGATCAAGGCTTCCGTCTGGTAAAAGTTCCATGTCGCTTGGGTTCTTATCTCCCCAACATTCTGCCGTAATATCTGCGCCTGTTGGAATTTTGTTTTCGTCATCATAAACAAAAACTGGAAAATTTTCAAACATAACAAATTCCCTTCCGTCTGAAAGCGTAACTTCAACTTTAATCTCTTTAAGTCCGGGAGTTTGATAGATTTGGTCAAGCGTCATCTCCTGCCCATCACAGGTAAATTTAAAAGTTGCCTGGTCAAGCGGGCCAACAAACTCTCCGTTGTCAAAGAGTGCACCAAAATAAGCGAATCGGTTATAGCTTGTCGTTCCAGCCTCAATAGCAAAAACAGGGCTTCTAAAGGCCTCTGCCATTAAAGGTGCAAAAAAATTGTTTCCTTCTCCTTCGATTATTGAAAATTGCAAGTGAAACTCAACTCCAGAGTAATTTAAGATGCACGAAATCATATTTAGGTCTTCATTAATTTTTATGTCCGAAATCATGTCCTGAGTAATTTGAACAAGATACTCGTATGTCCCATTGTGGTGAATAATAATCATGCTGTCTCCGCTTTCTAAAGAGGCTGTTAGCTTTTGAGCAATGTTTGAAGCGGTTATGTTATCTTTTTCTATAAATACCATTTGTACACTGATTTCAAAACTTGTTTCTTCAAGGTTCGGATCATAAACAGAAACAGTTATGGTCCTTGTCGTTTGCAAATTCGTGAATGGATTTGTGAATGTTACTTGAACTTGTTTTTCGCCAGTTGTTGTTTGATCAAATTCTGAAAATGTTACAGAAGATAGATCAATTGCTGCATATCCGCCTTTTTCCACAGTAACCAACATTGCTCCTTCAGAACTTGAGTTAAAGGCGCCAACAAGCGCTTGCCCTGAGAGGTTTTGCTCTTGAACCGCAATTCTCAAATCCCAACCAACATCGGCTCTAAAATAATTGCCAAAATATAAAAGCTGGCCTTCGGGCGCATCCTCTCGAATGTAAATTATTGGCGTTCCATCAGTAGCTCCCATAAAATCTGGCACCATTATTAAATAGTCCCCAACCACAAGACTAAACTGAAAAGGATCGGGGTTTCGATAGTCAAATGAATTTACAAGCATATAGTCTCCAGCAGTAAATGAGAAGCTTGGCGAATATTGGCTTTGAATGTCAGCGGTCATATGCTCAAGGTCTAATTTGCCATCTGAAATTTGGCCATAAAGGTCACAGGTCATGAGAACTCCATTTCCAACTTCCTCGAAACTAATTTTAAATTCATCGGAGTTTAAAAGAAGCTCGCTGGGGCCATCTGACAACGGCACAAGCGGATAATAAGTTTTTGTTTGAGGCGTGTAAGAAAGCGAGCCTTTTAGGTTGAAATTTAAATTTGGAAGCGCAAAGGCAAGGCCAGTGCAAAGCGCAGCAATTAAAAAAAGCGCCAACAGAACCGAAACAACTTTAACTTTTGTTTTCATCTTCTTTCCCCCTTTTTTTAGTTTAAATCAATTTTTTAAAAACATGTTAACGGCTGTCCGTAAACACGCCTTTTTCCACGAAATTTTTTTGTTTTCCCGAGGTATAATTGCCCTTAAGCAAATCTAATTGGATTTAAAATTTTCTTTTTTCAAGACCGCCAAAGGGCATTTCAACCAAAAAAACTTTCCGTGGTCTTACATACTATTGTACTGCCCCCCCCCCCCTGTCAAGTTTTTTGGGGCAGTTTTTAAAATTTTTTTTACTTTTCTTTCAAATTTTTCGTTTCACCCCCGCTTTTTCGGGGTTGGGGGGTTAAAATAAAACCCCTTTTTTTATCTTTCCGGGGTTTTTTCAAACATTTTTATTTCAAAATTTATGTTTCCAATGTTTGGAATTGCAATTGTGTAGTCAATAACTCGGTTTAGCGGGGTTTTTACATCTCCGTTTTCATAATAATTATAAAGCCCGCTGGAATAGCCTTTAATTTTTGAGTTAACGGAAACATCAACTCCATAGGAAATTGTCTTTTCTTTTTCATAGAGTTTTTTGGTGTAGATAATTTTTCCCTCTTCAATTGGCTTTCCGCTCTTTAAAAGTTCCCAACCAACAAAGGTTTTTGCGCTTTGGCGAGTGTGGGTTACAACAGTTTTTCCAGACGAATCTGTTGTTTTGCTTGCCCCTGCGCCCTCAATTTCCCCATATGCGCCAACTTTTCCAAGGCTAATTCCCCCAAAGTCCTCATAAACTCTTAGCATATAAACCTTGTTTCCCGCCTCAATTTTTGTAATTCCGCCCTTTGCCTCAACAAAAAGCGTTGGCAGCGCAACATAAAATTTTCCTTCCTCAAGCCGCCAAACTGGCTCTTCCAAAAAATTGTTGTTCCCAACGCTAAACTTAACCAGCATGTCTTTTTTGTATATAACATTGTTAATTGTTACCGCTGTTAAGTCTTGCTCCTCCTCTTGCGAAACTAAAACATAAAAATTCTCATCTGTTGCATCTGGAAGACTATATTGATTAAAAAACGCGCTAACCAAGTTTGTTGAAAGCATGTTACACTTTTCTATTAAATTAATTTCAACTGTGTTTTTAGAGCATCCTCCAAAACACAAACCAACCAAAACTATTAAAACAAGGGCCAACAGAAAACTTTTTTTCATGCTATTAATATGTTCAATTTGTTTTAAACTATTAGTTGTAATTCATAAAACAAAAAAGCCCATGATTACATGGGCTTTTTAATTGTTTACAATCTTTTTATTGCTGCTCTGTTTCAGCGGGCTTGCTTTCTTGTTTTTTACCTTTAAGGTAGAATGTTAGCGAAAGAGCGGCAACAGCAATTAACGCAACTTCAACAACTCCCCAAACTGCGGCAAAGACAATTGCGCCCGTGCATTTAAATGTGTCGGGGTATAAATTGCTTGAAATCTCAAAAGCATTAACGTGAAAGATTTGGATATCGCTGCTATCTTCGCTCCAAATTGCGTCCCACTCGTTAGCGTCTGCTTTAATTTCTTTAATTGCCTCTTTAAACTGCTCGTATGTAAAAGAATTTGTGTCTACAACAAACCAAACTTTGTTGCCGTTTCTAACGGTCCAATATGTAATTTCGCTAACCTCGCCATTCATTTCCATTTTCAAAACTGCCTTCTCATCACTTTCAAAATTGATGGTAACGTTTTGCGTTTGCCCGTCAACCTCTTCATAGCCCGTTCCTTCAATTGTTGTGGAATAAGTATAGTTCATTCCATAACTAACTGGCCTTGCCAAAAGGCCAATGTAAAGCCCAAGGCCGCCAAGCGCTAAAACCAACAAAGCAATCATAACTGGAAACATTGATAAAATTTTTTTCATATAATCCTCCTGACATTAGTTTACCACAATTTTTATTCTGCTCCAACAAAATTTAAACAATTTTCAAATTGTTTGGAAACATTTTATGTATATGTTGAAGAAAGACACCATTTTCTATCTTATTTTATTATTTAATTAAAAGCCTATAACCCTTTAAGGCAAATAGGTTTGTCTTTTAATATGCAACATCAAACAAAAGCAAAACATAAAAAATGTAGAATGCTTATTTATAATGAACGTTCATCATCTATGTTATATTTTCTTTTTTTGTTCTGTAACATTATTATTTAATAATTTTTCTCGATTAGCCTTTTCAACTTTGTAATCATCATAACCGCCCAAATAAGTTTCAATACTTCCATCTTTAAACTCTACTGTCTTATCGGCAAATTTATTGATAAAATATCTATCATGACTAACAAATATTAGAGTTCCATCGAAATCTTCAATTGCTTCTTCAAGGACCTCTTTTGTAGGAATATCTATATGGTTTGTTGGTTCATCAAAAATTAGTGTATTAATTTTTTGTTGTAAAAGTTCAGCAAGTTTTACTCTTATTTTCTCACCGCCTGAAAGATTTTTCACTTTTTTATTGACATCTTCTTTATAAAATTGAAATCCCGCTAATATTTGCCTTGCTCTTTGTTCTGCAATTCCATTTTCAGCTTGGAAATATTCTAGAAGGGTCTGATTATCGTTAGGAAAACTAATAATTTGTGGCAGATAACCTATTTTAACTCTTGGTCCCACAAAAATATTGCCTTTTATAGATAGGTCTTGCTCCCCCATTATCGTTTTAATAAATGTTGACTTGCCACTACCATTAGCTCCAATCAAAGCAACTCTTTCGCCAGAACAGATATTTAAATTTATGCCGTCAAGTATTTTTTTCCCATTAGGTAATGTTACGGCTAACTCATCAACTGCTATAACTCTTTTACTTGATTTTCGTTCTTCATCAAAACCTATATTTAATCTTCTATGTTCTTTTGGTTTTTTTAAAGCCTTTGCTTTTTCTCTGTCTAATCTTGCCTGTAATACAGCTGCTCTTTTTGTCATTGTAGAACTGTTTCTGTTCATTCCCACATCTGCAAAATAGTTAATTTGCTCCTGTAGGCGTTTAAAATATAATTGTTGTGAATTGAAGTCTGCCATTGCTTTTTGAAAATTTCTTTCCTTTTCTTCTAAATAACCCGTATAATTTGTATAATATAAATTTACATTGGGGGTATCTATTTCTAAAATTTTATTACTCATTTTAT
This sequence comes from uncultured Bacillota bacterium, assembly GCA_949283975.1. GTDB lineage: Bacteria > Bacillota > Clostridia > Christensenellales > UBA1242 > UMGS687. The sequence goes on along the minus strand of CASDUK010000003.1, from coordinate 196,360 downwards.
CAAGGAAATATCTATCATGTGAAACTATAACTGTGGCACCTTTAAAAGATTTGATATAACTTTCCAACCATTCAATTCTATTAATGTCCAAATGATTTGTAGGCTCATCAAGCAAAAATAAATCAGGCTTAATTAATAATGCTTTAGCAAGTTGAATAAGTGTTTTTTCACCACCGCTCAAATCGTTATAACTACGATTTAATATATCTTTATCTATTTTTAATCCTTCAACAATTGTATTTATATTTGTTTCAATATCATAGCCACCAGCCATCGAAAATTTTTCCATTAAGTCACAATATTTTACCATAACATTGTTATACTGCTCTTCAGATAAACTTGTATCATTTAATAAATCTTGCAATTGGTTTAATCGTGCTTCCATCTTATTCAATTCTGAAAAAGCATCTTTTAAAATATCATACACACATCTATCATCTATTATGCTGGAACCTGTTTGATCTAAATAAGCAACTTTATAACCTTTCTTTATGTTGATGCTACCGCTATCTGTTTTTTCAAGTCCTGCTATCATTTTTAGTAATGTTGACTTGCCACTACCATTAGGTCCTACTATAGAAATAGACTCTCCTTCATTTAGTGAAAACGAAAGATTCTCAAAAAGTTGACCATAACCAAAATTTTTTGATACTTTATTTACATCTAAAATAATCATTAATATAACTCCTAACTCTTTTTCATTATAACATTATTTTTGTAAAGCATCAATATCTAGGAATAATTAGGAATAAAATTCCTGCCCTTATTTTTTATAAAACAACACAATAAAACACATCGCAAAATAATGCAACACAAAACATAGACTATGTGATGATAAAATTTTATTATCATAAAATTTTATCAATTCTAATGAATTTGTGTGTTACGCACACTCATCACATAGTATGTATAACCATCAGTCTCACTCTTGCAAGCAAGTTCGACTTCCGATAATATAATTTGCATAAAGCCTAATTGTATTATTTATATTTTGCCGATTGTGGTAATTAAAAATGAATTTGTTATAAAAATTATTTTATAATTTTGTGGTTAAAACAAAAATCTAGCGACTGTCAAAATCGCTAGATTGCCCTAAAATAAAGGGAATTTAGTGGTGCGCCGCAAGGGATTCGAACCCCTGACCTTTGGTTCCGTAGCAAACACTTTAAAATGCCATAATTTGCTATTTTTACACCATTTTTTATCATGTTTTATCATTTAATAAAAAGCCTATAGCCCTTATAAAATAAGGCGGATAGGCTTTGTCTTTTAATATACAACATTAAACAAAAACAAAACATAAAAACACATCACAAAACGGCACAATTTTCATAAACTTTGCAAAAATCAAACACAAATTCGTAGACATTTGTTAATTAGGTAAAATTAACACATTAAAAATGTTACCTTTAGAATCGCTTATTTTAGAATATCCAGATGTAGATGTTTGAAAAATATAATCTTCTCCTATTTTTAAAGAGTTTATATAAGAAGTTATAATTTTTTTATTGTCTAATGTTATAAAAATAAGTCTATCGTTTTGTTTCTCTATTAACTTAGCCATTATCATCTTTATTTTCCTTTTTTAACATCACACCATTAATATTTTGATATACTCTGTTTTCATTTATTTTCAGCTTTGTATTAATTTCATCTTCCAATGAAAATCCTAGCATTTCTGATAAGCCTAACAAATATATAGCAATATCAGCAAGCTCAGAACCCAATTCCTCTTTACTTTTCTTTTTATGGTAAGCCTCAAAAGCTTCGGCAACTTCTCCATTCAAAAAGCAAAATTCCTTGCATACATCTGTTGTGTTAAACCCTTTTTTCACTTTATTGTTCCATATTTGTTTTTGGATTTCATTTAAATTCATATTTTTCCTCCTATCTTTTTTATTATCTTATCTATATTCAAATTTGAATTTATTTTTAATATATTTTTATAACTTGAAGGCTTGCAAGAAAATTTGTAATAAGTTTTAAAAGTTTCAATATCTACTTCATGCCCACCTGTTTGTTTCCTTTTTATATTTCTTTTAAGCCTTTTTTTATAATTTTTATCAACAAAAAGAACTATTATTTTATCATTTTTAAAGATATTTTCTATATAATTTATATACTCAATATAAACTTTCCGTTGCTCTTCTTTTGAATTTGAAGTTGTACCTCTTGAGAATTCAATTATAGAATATTTTGAGCAAACTTTGCAAATTATTTCAATAACTTCCTTCCACAATGATTCGTCAATAATTTTAAAAGTGCCATTCTCCATTTTCTGTGTTTTTGGTGTAGCAAATTTAAGGTTCTTATAATAATGAAAATTTGCACCAAGGCTTAAGCCACTGTCAAGATCAACTCTTTCTTTCAATACTTCAAGGTCGTCGTAAATTTTGTATAAAGGCCATTTCTCTTGCAGTTTTTTACTTACAAAACTTTTCCCTGCACATGATGGACCTATGATAATAATTTTTTGAGGAAGTTTAAATGTTACTGTTTTTTTTGTGATTTTTTTGTTTTTAAACTGTTCGTTTGAGTATAACTTCAAGCATATTTGTGAACATTTAATACCACTCTCAACAGACATATCTATATTCTTAGATTTTATATATTCAGATAAAAAGCCTCCAATAAAAGAATCGCCAGCGCCTGTGGTTGATTTTATAGTTTTAATTTTTGGAACATTATAATAATCATTTTTATCTTTGTTATAATAAATTTCAACTGGATTTTGCTCATTTGTTATTATAAATACGCCTTTAATTTCAATATTTTTTAAAAACTCATATTCTTGCATATTGCAAAACAAGAAGTCTATTTTGCTTGCAAATTCTTTTATGTCATCTACATAATCTTTTACGCTATGGATCATAACATCAATAGATAAGGTCTCATATTCTATTTTGCTATCTAAGAAAGAACGAAAATCAACTCCTTTTCGAATTGAAATATGTAAATGTCTACAATTAAAGTTCTTCTCCAATTTAACTATGGATTTTATATCGCTTAAACAAGTATTCTGTTTTTCATCTATATAAAAATAATTTGGACTATAAATTCTATTATTCAAGTTAATATATTTTAAATTATTTAAAAAGTTACTATAAATTTTGTTGTTTTGGTGTTTGTCAACCGCCAATGTTGCACAGTAAGAATTAAATGCTGAACCTCCCAAAGTTTCGACATATTTGCCATTAACACATTGTTTTTTGTCTATTGAAGTGTTTCCGACAAAAATAATATCATAAAATTCTTTCATCATCTTTTTTGCCACCAAAAACAAAATCTTCACACTGCTTAAAGGTTTGTTCTACACTTTTTCCACTTGTATCAATATGTAATACGGGAATAAATTTCGCCGTTATATTCATAACTTTCTCATATTGAATATTTAACTCTGAATAATAATCAGTAAGCGTTTTAAAATCCTTTTCATCTTCTTGACGCCTTTTTAATAAAACATCTTTATCACTGGTTAAATAAATTACTTTTGCTCCTATTTTAGAATACTCTTTTAATAATTTTATAAATTGCTCATCTGAGATTCTGCTTCCATTTCTTAAAATTGGACCATAAACCATTTCACTAAAAAAAGATCTGTCTGCAATATATTTATCTAAATTGTTATAATTTAAAATGAATAAATATTTTTGTATCAAATCAGAATTGGAACTATCGTAATCATAATGCAGATTTATAAAACCAAATGTTTTCAACCTTTCAACAACTGTAGATTTACCTACACCATCCAAACCTTCTATTATAATCATTTTTCTAAACATATCTCCTTTAAATCTATACCATTTTTATGTAAGGAACAATTTGCGTCTTTTTTGTTACAGTGCTGTCTTTTATAATAAATTAAAGATAGATGCGCCCACCAATTAAATGACTCTTCAGTTATATTTAAATTGTTTTCTTTTATAAATTGTTTTTTATCAATTTTAGATACATCATCTTCCAATAATAAGCGCGCAAATTCATGTCCAATTCCAGATTTTTGTTTTGGGTATCCTAAACAAGGAAGTAGCACGTCTTTCATTCCAGAATCAACAGGCATAATTGAGCAAGGATATCCTTTATAATAAAGAAGACAACATTGAGCTACTTTATAGGATGCCCCGGTCACTTCATTATTTATTAATTTAATAAAGACATCATCTTTTAAGTTATTTAAATCACTATGTGAAGAAATAAATTTAATCATTGAATTTATATAATTTAATCTTGTCGTTGAAAGACCAAGTGGTTTAATCATATCAAGTTTTTCTTCGTCGTTCAATAAAACTAAATTATCATAACCTTTGCTAATGATGTTATTTATAACCTTTTTATATGTTTCTATCATTGAATAAGAAATTCTTGTAGATAAACCCGCTATTATTAATCTAAGTCGTTTATCTTTAACTGTACTTGGCCACCATAAATTGTTTGTAAAATTATTTTTCACTTCTTGCTGCAGCATTATATCATTCGCCAAAATGCTTAATATTTTTTCAAGCTTGCTTTTCTCCATTTAAACCTCTCTTAAATTGAATTTAAATAATCTATAAGAATTGTGTTTGATGAAACTATATCTTTTAATTCTGTTTGTGCATCTATTACGGGAATATTAGTACAACTAACGAAAATCTTTTCGTTTTCAAGGTTATGTTCTTTTATAAATTGTACAATGTTATTCCCAAAATTAAAGTAATTGATTGAACCTAGCAATTCGTTATTTATAGCACTTTTAAAACAGACACCTAAATTATGAAATGCTTTTATTGTTTCTTTGGTTGTTTTCTCAGAATAAGGAGATAAAAGCACTAATTTATAATTAAGGTTATTTTCTTTTATAAATGTTGCCACAATATCATTAATTGACACCAGTATTTCAAAATTAAATTTTGAATTTAAAGATGAGCATAGCAAGATAATCTTATCAAATTGTAAGGCTTCAACCTTGTTTATAAGTGTTTCAAGATTTGCTTTTAATTCATTATAAAAGTTTTCTTCATCTTCTTTTTGATGGGTTTTATAATCTATTTTAAAAATTTGATAGAATAAATTTTTGTTTTTAATCTTCCTTTGTAGTTCATATTCAGCCGCCATGTTGAAAAATGGAATGATGATAGCTATTCTTTGCATATTATTTCTCCCATAAGGACTCTATCAGATATGTATCCTACAATTTTAATAGTGTAAAAATCGTCTAAGTTTAATATTTTATTTTTTATAACAACTCTTTCAGGACAAGTCTCCATTTGTCTTAATATGCTATCACCATTTATTACCATCTCAACTCTTTCATGTTTTAAAATTGTGTTCATAGGATAAACTTTTTTCAACATTGGTAATGAAAATTTGTCCACAATTTTCGTTTTAAAAGTTTCAAAGCCACTTTTTTGTTTTTCTCCAAACAGCTCTCCATGTGGAGAAGTTAAGTTCCTTACAAAAATTCTTCGAACATAATAATGCTCAAGGATATAAGAAAAGGCCTCTAAATTATATTGTAAAGTGTTTTCACTTTGACCTTCCAAACCATAAATTATATTAATTCCAGGCAAAAATTGTCTTGTCCCCTCATCGGTAATTTTACTTCCAATTTCATTTATAATTTCAATGGACTTCATTATGTCTTCTACAGAACCGTTTAAATTATTAATACTTCGCACTTTTGGATCAAAAGATTCTACACCAAAAGGTGCGATATTACCGCTGGTGCAATATTTTGCAACAATTTCTGCTATCTTTTTCCCAGAAGATGTATTTACATTGTGAGGACTTACATTGTCGATGTGTAATACTTTGATTTCAGGACAATTTGTCCAAATTTTTTGAAATAATTCTTCAACTTTATTAGGTAATGCATTAAAATAAGCGAAAAAATTGGGTTGTCTGCCCAATCTAAAATATCGCACACCTTCGCTGTAAAGAGACTTCATTTCAGCAACAATATCATCGACAGGTCTTGATGTATGGTTTATTCCTCTAATGCTTTCTATACAAAACTTACATCCTGGTTTTCGATTACAACCAGTAGCAGTCTCAATTTCATAGATAAGTGGACGAGGCAATCTTTTAACAATATCAGCAGAACAGACAGAAATCTTGCTTAAAGCTTCATAATGTGGCAGATAATCATTTTCATTGCCAAACAAAATATAATTATAGAAATTGCCAAAAATCACTTTATCAAATAAATTTTTCGGCAATGTCTTATCTAATTCTTCTTTTGAAATTATTTTAGAACCAAGCGCATACATTAAAATGATTTCTTTATTTCTATAGCTAGATAATAATTTTTCAATCTCAGTAAAAGTTGGCGGTTCACAAGATAAATAACTATAATCAACAAAACAACCCATAATTACAAATATTCTTTCAGCAGACAACAAAATATTCTCAGTCTCTGTAATTTCCTTTGTGTGATTTATTACTCTTTTATTTAATGTGTTATCATTCCAAAGCTCTTCACCACTTGCAAATCTTAAATCATCTATGTTTATGTATTCATATTCTTGATTCGTAAATTTAAGTGCACCAGCCAAATATCTTGAATGCACACTTAAATATGGAGGGGCTCCTAAACCGGAAGGTTCATCTGTATAACAATCAATAATTAAATTTTTCATTCTCAACCTCTACTTTATTAAATTTATAACCAAAACAGGTAGTAATTGATTTCTGTTATTCTCCCAAGATTTTTTTAATATTTCATGCGTGTCTTCAATCAAAATTGAATATGTCTTTCTATCTTTCAATGATTGATTTATAAAATCCACTTTATATTCAATTCTTTTATTAAAATCTTCGCTAAGGATACAATAAACATTGTCTATGTTAAAGAAAGACATATATTTTTTTATCCATTCTTTTTTTGCATTTATCTGCTGTTTGTGAATACATGAAGTTAATATAAAAAAATTATTTCTTTTGTAATATTTCTTTATTAATTTTATGACTGATTGAATAGGTCTTTTCTCGCTATAAACCGATGTTTCTCCATTTAATATTTTAACTCCTTCTCCGTATCTATACTCACATATTACCCCATCCATATCCACATAAACATCATATTTAGTTTTAGATTTTAATAAATTTATCACCTCGCTAAATAAAGAATTATAAATCTTCATTGAAAACCTCTATTATTTCTGGATGCTTTTTTGAACATTCTTCATATAAAGTTTTAAATTGTTTAGCATTATCTTTCTTATAACAATTTGCCTGGCACAAATAATCCAAATTATCAATAAACTTGACAAATTTGGATTCAGGAGTTTTACGTTCGTTATACTCCTGCCAAATACTTAAAAGTTCGGACAACTTATATTTTTCAAATATTGTTCTTATGGCATTCTGTTCTTGACTATGTTTTAACTTAATGTCATAATTATCAAAAGGAGTAATATCACCAATCTCTATTTCTCCCAAATCGTGGCACAAAATCATTTTCATAATTTTGATAAAATCTAAATTTTTTAGTTTGTTTTTACAAAAAAAATAAAACGCCAACATCAACATGGAATATGTATGCTCAGCATCACTTTCTATCCTATCAATTTTAAAATCTCGAAACAACCAACCTCGTCGCAATACGGATTTCAATTTACTTATATCAGTATAAAAATCTTTCATATTGACCTCATTAATTTGATTATAACATATTTTTTTAATAAAATACTACATTTAAAATATAAAATAATAAACTCTTCTATATTTTTTTACAATTTTGTAAATAAGTTTAAATTCTTGTTTATAGTCATCTTGACTTTTCTTCAAAATTGCAATCGGCAAGTGTTATAAGCCAGTGCTTTAAAAGAAGATAAAGAAGAAAATAGCGAGTATAAAAGTCTTGATGATGAGATTGAAGAACTTGAAAGAAAGCTGGGAAAAAGCGAAGATTAAAGAAAAAACAAGATGCAGAAATGTAAAAATTTAGGGTAGGAAGAAAATTCCTGCCCTTATTTTTTTTAAAACGATACAATAAAACACATTGTGAAACGATACAACACAAAACATAATTTGCATAAATTTTGGAAAAATTCGTAGACAATTCGTAGACATCGCCAAATTTTACCATTTTTTTGATGAAAATTGTATTATTTATATTTTGCCGATTGTGGTAATTAAAAATGAATTTGTTATAAAAATTAAATTGTATTATTTATATTTTGCCGATTGTGGTAATTAAAAATGAATTTGTTATAAAAATTATTTTATAATTTTGTGGTTAAAACAAAAATCTAGCGACTCTCAAAATCGCTAGATTGCCTTAAAATAAAGGGAATTTGATGGTGCGCCGCAAGGGATTCGAACCCCTGACCTTTGGTTCCGTAGACCAACGCTCTATCCAGCTGAGCTAGCGGCGCAAGAAAGACTTTTCAAGCCTGCTTAGCGATTATATCAAAAAAAATAAAAAAAGTAAATTGTATTTTTAAAAATTTTAAAATGTGATTTTACCAGAGAGAAGTCCTGGCTTAAACTTTTGCCCCAAGGACTATATTAATTGTTTTCATTTTAAACAAGCAAATTGGCGGGCGCACCAATTGAATTTATAAGTCACTATTTTTATCTAGTTGTTCTCTATCTAGCGCGGCGGCAATTTTTTTGTTCATAAGTGCGTTTGCCCTAACAATGCTCCCCGCTCCAAATTTATTTCTTATTTGATAGACAACTTCGTCAATGTCCCTTTCCGGTTTTGAAAACAGAGAAAGCTGACCGTCTTCATCAAACCCGCTGACTGAAATTCCAAGAAGCCTAACATCTTTAATTTGAGAAAAGTTGTCAAAGAAAAGTTTTATTGCGGTTTTTGAAATTTCTTGGCTGCTTCTGGAAGGCAAAATTTGACACTGTTTTTGATAGAATCTAAGCTTGCTGTCTCGAACAACAATTGAAACCGTCTTGCAGGTTTTTATGTTATTTTTTATCATGCGGCGGACAACACTTTCGGCAATTACGCAAAATCCAAGTTCAATTTCCTTCCTCTCTGAAAGATCTTTGTAAAAAGTTGTGCTGTTGCCAATGCTCTTTGGGGCTTGCTTAAAAGAAGTTGGTTTAACTTCTTCGTCGTCCAGCCCGTTTGCCTTGTTTGAAAGCTCTTCGCCAACTTTTCCAAATTCTTTAACTAAATATTTTTTGTCAAAATTTGCAAGATCGCCAATTGTGTTAATTCCAATTTTTAAAAGTTTTTCCTTGGTTTTTTTCCCAACTCCAAACATCTCCCCAATTTGAAGAGGCCAAACAACTTGTTTAAAGTTTTCCTTGGTTATAACTGTTGTTGCATTTGGCTTTTTTAAATCACTTCCAATTTTTGCAAAGGTTTTGTTAAAACTAACCCCAACGGAAATTGTTAGACCAATCTCATTTTTAACCCTTTCTCTAATTGCGTCTGCAATTTGTTTTGGATTTCCAAAATTTTTGCTTTCTGTAATGTCAATAAAACACTCGTCAATTGAAAATGGCTCTACACGGTCGGAATATTCTTCATAGATTTTTCTAACACGGCGCGAAAATTTGTTGTATATTTCAAATTTCGGCTGGCAAATAACGATTTCTGGGCAGAGTTTTTTTGCCTGAAAGGTTGTAACGCCGCATTTAACCCCAAACTTTTTTGCCTCATAATTTGCGGCAACAACAACGCCGTGGCGCTCCTCCTCTCTTCCGCCAACAGCAACAGGTTTTCCGCTGAGGCTGGGCTCGATTAAGCACTCACAACTTGCATAGAAATTATTTAAATCGCAATGCAGAACAACTCTTTCCATTGTTATGAATTTTACAATTTTTTCAAATTTGGGTCAATAAAAAAGCGGCAACTTGCCGCCTTTTTAAATTCCTCTTCCATCATCTTGATGTTGGGCATTAATTGCATTAGCTTGTCTTTCAAACGCAGTTTCTGTTGCAAGAGCCGAACCTGCAAGCCCCTGTTCAATCCTTTGAGGGTCTGGACTTGCCTCTGATGGGGTGAATTCAACCTGCTCTGTTTCAGTTGGAGCTGTTGGTTCTGTTTGTTCTTCTTGCTCTTGGGTTTCAACGGGTTCTTCCGCCATGGCTGGGTTTTCTTGTTGCTCCTGAGCGGTTTGTTCTTCCCCATTTTCCTCTTGAACTTGTTCTTCAACAGGCTGTTCTTCTTGAACTTGCTCTTCCTCGTGTTGCTCCTGAACGGTTTGTTCTTCTTCGGCCTCTTGTTCTGCCTCTTGTTCTGCCTGATTTTCTCTTTCAATCTCTCTGCTAAGTTCTTCTTCTCTTTGCTTGTTCTTCTCTGTTTTAGCTTTTAACGATTGGTTTTTTGCCTTAATAATGTCCTCGGTTGCTTCTCCAGATGTAATTACGCATGCGCCAATTGTGCTTGCCAAACAGATGAAGAAAACTGGAAGCATTCCGGCAAGGCCAAGCAGAAGCGTTGCAACAAACAAAAGCCCGCAAAGCGCTCCGAGGAGAGAATATTTAACGCCGCGCCAAACTTGGCCGCGTTTGAATTCGCTTTGTTCAGGCGAAGCCTGTTTTTTCTTCTTTTCATCTTTCTTGTCTTCTTCTGGGTTGTTTTCTGGCGGCTGTTGCGCTTGTTGCTCTGGCTGAGGCTTTTCTTGCCCTGTTTGAGCAAGATTTTGTGTTTCCGTTTGCTCCGGCTGAGGATTTTCTTGCTCGGTTTGAGCAAGGTTTTGTATTTCCGTTTGCTCCGGCTGAGGGTTTTCTTGCTCGGTTTGGGCAAAGTTTTGTGTTTCTGTTAAATTGTCAACTTGCCTAATTTCTGTTTGCTGACGCTGAAAATTTCCCGGCTCGGTTTGGGTAAAGTTTATTCCGGTTGCATTTTCAATTCCTTTGATAACTCCACGATATGCCACGCGATCATCAAATGTAAGCTGTTCCGGATCTGCTTCTAATATTTTTTCGCGAAGTTCTTTAAGTTCTTTGCCTTGCTCTATTAACTTTTCTTTGCCGTTTTCCAATCCAGCGTTAATTCTCTGCCTTACATCTTCTGTCCTCCCGATGTCATATTTGTCGCTGTCAAGACCAGGTGTGGTGACAGAGTCGATGTTTGGCCCTTTTTCTAGATAGTAGCTTAAAGCCTCTTTAACATATTCCTGGCGCTTAGCCTCTTGGCTTTCATCGCCTTTCTCAAGCCCTATGTCGCTTAACTGTTCATCAATTAAGCTCTCCATGCGCGCTAGCAACGAAACATTTTTTTCTTGTTGATCTAAGCTTTTTCGGGTTTCTTGAAGAAGCTCTTCATATCTTTTAATTAGCGATTCTTTGTCTTGAGCCTCTTGAGATTCTGGTTTTTTATCTTCTTCCGGCTGAGGGTTTTCTTCTTCGTTTTGCTCTTCTCTCGGGCCAAGAATAACGCGCTCTCCTCTTTCAAGCTCCTCTTCGTTTTTGGGTTGCTCTTCGTTTTCAAGCTGTTCTTCGTTTTCAGGCTGCTCTAAATTTTGAAGATTCTCTACTTCTTCTTTAAGTTCATCCATTGACTGATCCTCCTTTGCTTTTTCCCATTCCGTTGCTGCGGCCTCTGCCTCGCTTTTAACTTGTTCAATGTTGTTTTTTACTTCGTCTGGCGTTTCTGTTGGCGGATTCTCAATTTCTTTTTGTCCCTCTTTAACTTCTTCCGCCAAACCTTCAGCCTCATTAAATTGTTTATCTAGTTCGTTATAACTGCTATCTATTTCTGCCCTAAGCCTTTTAATTTCATCTTTTGCTTCCTCAGCCTTTTCTGGGTTTGCCAAGTCTTTAACACGTTCTATCTTAGCTTGTAAGGCTTTATATTTGTCGCTATACTTGCTTTTTGCCTCTTTTAATTTCCCAGTAGATGTTGTAAGCGTTTCAATTTTTTGCTTTAGTTCTTCTGCTTCTTTCGCGCGTTTTTCATTTTCTTCTGCCTTGCGCTTTTCCTCATCTTCTTTTCTTGCTTTATCTAAAGCAGCCTGCCCTTCCTCAACGGCTTTTTCCCTTTGTTTAAGTTCTTCTTCTTTCTTTTGTTGTTCTTCAATTCTAGCGTTAAGCTCGTTTTGTAAGCGCTGAACCTCTTTGGCAGAAAGCCCCAAGCTTTCAAGCTCTGCTATCTTGGCGCTTAATTCCGCTATTGTAGCATCTTGTTCAATTATTTTATTCTTATTTGCCGCTGCGCTTTGTTGAGCTTCTTCTAACCCTCTTTGGGCACGTTCTCGTTCGTTTTCTGCCTCTTGTTGTTTTTGTCTTGCTTGTTCTGCTTCTTGCTGAGCCCTTTCCCTCTCTGCTCTTTCGTTATCGGCTTGTTCTTGGGCTTTTTCTGCGGCCAGCCTATTTCGCTCGGACTCTTCTCTAAGCCTTAGCTTTTCCTCGTCTTCTAAATCTTTCTTTGTTAAATCAACAATTTTTTGAGAGGTTTGCTTTTGGTTAAAATTTAAATTTGCCTCTCCAATTTGCATTCCCGGAGAACCTGTTTTAACAAATGTTTCACCAGCTTGAGTTTTAACAAAGTCCATTAGCGCGGCAACTTCTTGGCCTGTAACGCCTTCAATTCTTGCGTTATATTTTCCAATCTTTCCCTTTTCTCCTGCGCGGAAACGGAAACCAAGGGTGTGATAACCTTCACCGGCGCCTAGATCAAAGATTTCTTCAAGTTTTATAAACTTATTTGAAACACCGCAATAAATTTGAGCCTCTCCTTCCTTGCCAACCGCAAACAACCTAACGGCCTTCCCTTTAATTGTAAATTCTTTGGCAGTAACGCCATTAAGGCCTTTAATTGCATCAAAAATTTGAGGAGGAAATGCTTTTACATTAATATTTCCAGCCGAAATGTCTTTAAAATAGTTATTAGAAAGTTCAACATTTAGCGGCTTGTCGAAACTAATTTGTGATTTGTTTTTCTCTTTGCCGCTAATTATGATATCCGCCCCTCCAACAGTAACAGTTGAAATTTTTCCATTTGGATTTTCTATCTGGATTGAAATGTGGGAATCTGGAAAGGTTGTAATTGTTTTTGCATCAAATTCTGCATAGTCTTTTCCCTCAAAACCAAATTTATCTAATTCGCCAGCTATATTTAAAAGTTTAACCTTCTTACGGCCGCTTTTATCAAAGGAAATTTCAACAACTGCTCCCCCGTCTTTTCCTTGGCCAGGGCCAACGATATAGTTACTGCTCTCTGCAAACAAAACCTCAATTTCGCCTCCCTCAAAGCCCGCTCGCTCGCCCTTTAAAGCAACTTTGAAACTTTTTTCCACCTCTTTGGAACTTTTTGCCACCTTTTCCCCTCCTTTGTTTAATTTAAATATATAATAAAAACATGAAAATGTCAACCCTCTGCCGCTAAAAAGTTGGCTTTTGTTGTTATTTTATCCAATGTTTGAAAAATAATTTTGTGGCAATAATTTAGCCATGAAAAAAACCGTAATAACGCTTTGTTTAATTTTAATTCTTGGGGGGTTAATTGCCTTTGGCCTTTTAAACAATTCTTCCGGGCAAAATAGCGAATATTTAAGAATACATATCCGCGCCAACAGCAACTCTGAAATTGATCAAGCGGTTAAATATCAGGTTAAAGACGCCGTTGTTGAGGCCTTGATTCCAATTCTTTCCTCCTGCCAAACAAAACAGGAGGCGGAACAAACGCTTGAAAAAAACTTTTCTCTAATTGAAAGTGTTGCAAACAATGTTCTATTAAAAAATGGATTTTCATATAAGGCGAAGGCTCGGCTTGCCTCCGAGGAATTTCCAACGCGCAGTTATGATGGCCTTGTTTTGGAACAGGGGTTTTATGATGCGCTAATTTTAGATCTTGGAACGGGAGAGGGAAACAACTGGTGGTGTGTTGTCTATCCTCCGCTCTGCTTTTTAAAATCCAACCCAACCGGCCAAGATGTTGTTTACAAATCCAAATTGGTTGAAATAATTAAATCCTTCTTCAATTAGAGGGATTTTTTGAATAAAACTTGAATTTTGCGCAAACTACTAGAAATCTAAACCGAGGAGATTTCTATGGCAAAGAGCAAAAAATTCTATTTTATTGCAGTTTTAATGTTGATCTGCACTCTTTCAACATTTAGCCTTGGCTTTATTCCAAACATTGGTGTCAGCCAAGTTGAGGCAGAAACAACCTATTCTCAAAACGTTGCAATACAGCAAAGGCTTAAAGACCTTGGCTATTACAGCGGCGCAGTTGATGGAACACTAAACTGGGAAACGACTGAGGCAATTAAAAACTTTCAATTTGACTATGGTGTTACGGCAGACGGAATTGTTGGCCCAGAAACGGCGCGCCTTTTGGGAATTAATTTAAACGATCAGGCAAGCAACGATTTATATCTAATTGCAAAATGCGTCTATGCCGAAGCAAGAGGCGAACCATATGTTGGCCAAGTTGCCGTTGCGGCGGTTATTTTAAACCGCGTTGAGCACCCAGATTTCCCAAACACCGTTTATGGCGTTGTTTATCAGCCATGGGCCTTTACCGCAGTTTTTGACGGGCAAATTAACCTTGAGCCAAACGAAACGGCCTATCAGGCGGCGCAAGATGCACTTAACGGCTGGGATCCAACCTATGGCTGCATTTATTACTATAACCCAGAAACGGCAACAAGCGAATGGATTTTTAGCCGCGAAGTTGTTGTTACAATTGGGAAGCACAACTTTGCAATTTAATAAAAGGAGAATTTTATGAAAGATTTAAAAAAAGAAAAGGCCAACATTAGCAAAGCGGGATTAATTACTTTAATTGTTTTTGTTGTTGTTTTGGCGGTTATGATGACAGTTTTTTGCGTTCTTTATGCAATAAACAAAACTTCTTATGAAGAGTCGGCAATAAGCTTGGAAAACATCTATCAGCGCTCGTTTTTCGATTTGGTTGACAACGTTAACAACGCAGAAGTTAAACTTGGAAAACTTGTCAATTCAACGGGAGGAGAATATTCCAAAAAGCTTTTAACCGAAATTCACGAAAACGCTAATGACGCCCAAAACAACCTTTCCTATCTTCCAATTTCAATGAACGGAATTCCAGAGACGACAAAATTCATAAACCAACTTAGCGGATTTACAAGCGTTCTTGCTTCAGATCAATCAGACACCCTTTCAAGCGAAAACCTAAAAACCTTAAAGCAGCTTTATAACAGCGTTTCAACAATCAAATATAAACTTAACGAAATGTCAACGGAAATTATGAACGGCTATAACATTTCGAAACACAGCAATTTAAAAGAAAACGCCTCTTTCACAGATTTTACAAGCAAAATTCAAGGCGTTAAAACGGTTGACGAAGATTACCCTTCAATGATTTATGACGGCCCATTTTCAGATTCTGTTGTCAACAAGGAAATTAAAGGGCTAAACTTTAAAGAAATAAGCAAAGAGGAGGCAACCGAAATTGCAAAAAACCTCTTTAAAAAACAAGAAGAGGCAACAAAAGATGTTGATGGCGCAACGCCAGCCAAAAGCCAAACAACAGAGTTTGTTGGAGAAACAAACGGAAGGTTTAAAACATATGATTTCAAAATTGTTCTTGAAGGCGGCCAGGAATATTACGCTCAAATAACAAAAGCCGGCGGAAAGCTTTTAACGCTAAGCTCTCACGCAGGCCGCGCAAGCAAAACGCTTTCAAACGAAGACGCAATTGAAATTGCAACCAATTTTGCAAAGGCCCAAGGCCTTTCCAACATGGAATGCGTATGGAGCGATGTTGTTGGAAACGACACATATCTGAACCTTGCGCCAGTTGAGAACGACATAATTCTCTATCCGGATTTAATAAAAGTTAAAATTGATTTGGCAACTGGAAACATTCTTGGCTGGGAGGCAACCTCGTACTATACAAATCATATTGAAAGAAATCTTCCATCTCCAAGCTATTCAAAAGCCGAGGCAAAAGCAAAAATTTCAAACGACTTTAAAATTGTTTCCTCTCGCTTGGCTTTAAGCCCGCTTGAATATAACCGCGAAGTTTTAACGTATGAATTCGAATGTGAAAAAGCAGGCGCAACATATTATTTTTATTTCAATGCAGAAAATGGAAACCTTGAAAACATTCTTAAAGTTATTAAAACAGATAATGGAAATCTTTTGATGTAATACAAATTGAATTTTAAAAATAAAAATCCTAATTAAATTTTAGGATTTTTTTTATTTTTAAGCTGGGAGAGTGCTATAAGCATATTCAATGCGTTCAGTAATATTCCCACCTTTGTCATAAGAGAATAGGGAGGTTTTATTGAGTTTTTTGTTGTTCTCTATAAGAAGATGACGTCATTTGTGAATCTTTAAACATAAAAAAGCATGAGTAACTAAATCAGGTTACACATGCTTAAATATTATAGATCAATTTTTGTTAAAAATATATTTTTTAATCATAAATGAATTTATTATACCTATAGGAACAAAGCATAATCCAAATACAATCAAATAAATAATTAGAGATATATATGTATTTAAAAAAGTCAGATGATTTATACCTATCCAATACAAAATACTAAGTAAAAGTGTTATAAAAGTAAGTACTATTTGGGTAATTATCAACACGAAAAACCATTTTGTTGTTGGATATTTTGGATTTATAAGTATAGTTTTACAAAATTTATTATTAACTAAAAACTTTTCTGGAAAATCATTAAAATATTCACAGAATTTTGGTGAGCGAGCAATCCAAAATGATATTATAGTAATAATTATACTCTCCAACAATAAATAAATTACATACATCGTTATTTCTCCTCTAAAATTTAATTATATTTAAAATACTTTGAATAATATTATATTTTAAGCCTCCGGCAAATGTTTTCCAAGCTGTTTTTATTACAGCTGTTTGCCATGCGTTCTGTAATGCTCTAGATGTAATTGATCTTGCACCAGCAGCACCAGCCAAGTTTTTGTATGAACCACTTGCAATTTTCTTTAAAACTTTATTATAACTTAAAGCAGCTTTTGCGAATTCACTTGAGGATTTAACCCCTTTATCTAAAACACTGTAGTTAGTAGCTCCTTTTCCACCAATAAACCCAAACAAAGTACCTAATCCTGTGGATATGCCAATGTTGACCCAGGTACGCCAGTTGGTAAAATCGCTACCACCAATAACATTTGATCCTACTGAACTTACTAGACCTAAACCAGCTCCCGCAATAGTCATTCCGAGAACTCCTAATCCTGAAACTGTAAGAGCTCCGCCAATGCCACCCATTAATGCAGACCAACCAACTTGTCCCCAATTGATATTATCCCAACCATTTGAAATGCCTTGTGAAACAATTTCTACTCCAGCGGATATAATAGCGCCAACTACAATTGCTGTAATAAATAACCAAAGCAAGAAATATCCACTATCATCACGTTCGTTAACAGGGTTATTTAAACAATATGCATATAAATTCAAACCATTAATTGCTGTATTTGTAATATTAAGTGTGGCAATGTCATCAGCATTGATAAATCTACCAATTTCTGGATCATAGTATCTACTATTTAAGTAGTACAGACCTGTTTCAATGTCATAGTAGTAACCACGATAACGGAATGGATTTAATTCAGCAATAAATTTATTGTTTGAACCATCATTAGTATAACTCAAATTCTCTGAAATGTCAACGTATTGTGAGTTATTCAATACATATGTTTTGTGATTTCCCCAAGCATCATAGACATATTTGGCAATTTCTTGTCCGTTGCTGTCGATATTGTTTTTTTGTAGAATTTTATGGTTTTTTTGAATTTTTTTATAAAAAATATTAATTTATTTTAAAAAATTCAAATTTTAATTTAATTTTTATTCAATTTTGCAGTCAACTTCAACATAGAATTTTATTTCTGAAAGAAAATTATCTTTATTTTCAAGGCCCTCTAAAAAACTTTGAAATTGGCTTGTTTTTTCTGCATTAAATTTTTCATAAATCATGTTAATGTCTGTGTTTGCATCAACAAATGTTTTAATGAAATCATAAACCTCGTTTTTAATTTTGTTGTTGATTGTTGTTTTAAGTTTTTCTGTTTCAAACTTTGAAACATCAATAAAAATGTCGTCATCTAAATCTTCTTGGTTTACTTCAACAATTGAAAGCCTTGGTTTAATTAGAAACGTATAGATTGGTTTTCCGCCTTTAAACGAAAGCCTTTGAGAAACATCGTTTGAGTTAACGCTAAGGGAAAGCGTTGCATTTTTAAAGTTTTTATCGCTGTAATTTTCAAGGGTCAAGGCGTCTGCAAAGTTTGAGCTTTTTGTCCATTTATATTTTTTTGTTTGCTCCGGCTCTAGAATAAGCGCCTTTTTGCCCTCTTTTAAAATTAAAATTTTTTCTTCGTTTAAAATTTTCTTTTGCGGCTTTTGTGCTTGCTCGCCGCCGCCGCCAGACTGCTCTTCTCCCGTTCCTCCTGCGCTCTGCCCTCCGCCCGGCTCAATTCCCTCCTCTTCGCTCATTTCCATGATTGTCATAAGCGAACACTTGCTTGGCGAATAGGCAGAATCATAAATTGATTCAATGTTAGACTCTCCGTGAATAACCTTTTTTTCATCATATCCAGCAACATCTCCAAGATGAATTCCGCTGGACATTGCCAAATTGTGGGCGGCTTCAACAAGCTCCTTTGTGGACGATGGAACATAGACAACATATGTGTCATTCCCAAGGCTGTAATCTCTAACCAAAAAGTCAATAACCTCAACAAGCCCTTCCCGGCAAATTTCATCGTTAACAAAAACAATTCCCGTGTGGGCAAGGCCAATGTCCTTTCCTGTTTCCTTTGCCGTGGCCGAAACTGCGTCATAAAGCGTCTTCCCCTTTCCCTCAACAATCTTGTAGTTTTCCTGGAAAGATTGGCTTGCTTTTGGTAAAAAGGCAATTGCCGAAACCTGGTATTCATCGCCAGATTTGTCTATTCCAAGAGCCCTTATTATAAGCTTTGATTCCGCTTGGGGTTTAGCAATTATTGCCCCAGGAAGAAAAACAACGCAAATTATAATAATTAAACAATAAATTGGATGATTTTTTAAAAAATTAATTAATTTCTTCATTTCTTCTCACCTTTAAAGACAAAATTTTTTGGTTTTCAGCCCTTTTTGGCTTTTAAGTGTTGGAGTTTTCTTAAACTTTTCCCCTTGCTTAAAACCTCTAAGATAAAACAAATAATTGGAACAAGCATAACAATTGTGCTTAAAATTGGAACAAAAAGCCCATTAAAAGCAAACTCTCTCAAATCCGAAAATGTTGGAAAAACAAAATAGATAAATAGCAATAAAAGCAAGTTGACAAAGCCCAAAACAACTTTTGAAACAGCGCCCATTTTCTCAATTTTCTTAACTTCAAAAACTTTATTAAGCGAATAGCACATGCAATAGAAAAACAATCCTCCTTGCAAAATATATAAAACCAACATAAATGAAACGGCAATCCAATCGAAATTCCCCAAAATGCTTGGAAGGGGCAAATATTGAATTATTTCAGAAATTGCATGAGGGTGGGCAACGGCTGTATATTTAAAAATTGAATAATCAATTATGTAAAAAATCATTAGCAGCGCCCATGCGAAAAAAACATGGCCAAAAAGCGTTTTATTCGGATTTTTTCCAAACTTAATTTTTCCCATAAACAGAAGCATGAAAAGATAGTTTCCGCCCAAAACTGAGAACATAAAAGAGCTTTCAAAAATGTTTTGTGCGGGCGTTGTTAAAAGCGGGCGGATGTCCTGAAGAGGGGCGGTAAAGAGAGCAATTCCAACAAACAGAACGAACATTGTTGCAACAATCGGATAGAAGAACTCGATTGTTCTTGCATAGGAGCGGCTTTTAAAAAGATAGAGCGAACAAGATGAAACAAGCAAAATGAACAAGAAAAGATGGCGCGGGGCTTCTTTAAAAATTGCTAAACTTGCATAG
This sequence comes from uncultured Bacillota bacterium, assembly GCA_949283975.1. GTDB lineage: Bacteria > Bacillota > Clostridia > Christensenellales > UBA1242 > UMGS687. The sequence continues at coordinate 176,541 of CASDUK010000003.1, read as the reverse complement.
TTATATCCCCCGCTGCAAAGCAAAAGCATTTTGAAAAAATAATAGGAGAAAATTGCCAAGAGTATTAATTTGGCAAAAAACTTGCCAACCTTGTTAGAAAGAAATTGATAAAAACTTATATCCTGATTTCTCTTTAAAACGTAAAAAATTAACAGCAATTCTAAAAAATCAAATGCCATTATTATAAAGAGCGAAAAGATTGCGTCAATCCCGGCTTTGGAATAAAAAAGCGAGGGCAAAACTGTTAGTTTTAGCGAAAAAACAGAGATAAAGGCAACTAATGAAAGTTGGCGCGCGCTAATTGTTTTCGTCATTTTTTAACCTCACTTTATTTTTAGTGTGAAGGCTTTTTGGCCTTAATTTCATCTTTGTAATATTGGATTTAATTAGGGCGTCTTTTAAATCCTGACTAATTCTTGGAGAATATGGCGCAAGATAGGCAACGCCAAAGTTATCTATGCTGTTGAGATAGGCAATTACGAAAATTACTCCAGCAATAACCCCAAAAATTCCAAGCGCGCCGCCAAGAACAATAAAAACTGCACGAAGCAAATTAATTTGGTCAACTTGATCTGGAATTGTGTAAACCGCAATTATGCTTATTGCAATAATCATAACCCCTGGCGGGGAAATTAGGCCGGCCTTAACGCCAGTGTCTCCCAAAATTAGCGCTCCAACAACGCTTGTTGCAAGTCCCAAATAGCTTGGAAGCCGCAAACTAACCTCATAGAGAATTTCAAACAGAACCAAAATAAAGACAATTTCCAAAAACGGGGTTAGCGGAATTGCAACTGTTGCATTTGAAATTGTAATCAAAAAATTTATCGGAACAATGTTATAGTGATATAGCCTAAGCGAAATATATGTTCCGGGAACTAAAACAGCAAAAATTAGCCCCAAAATTCTAATAACCCGAACATAACTGGCGTAGTTGCTAAGAGAATAATAGTCGTTGCTGTTTTGAAGGTCTTCAACATAAATAAATGGAACTGTTAAAACAATTGGCGTGTTGTCAACCAAAATTGCAACTCTTCCTTCCAAAAGTTTTGAGGCAACAATGTCTGGCTTTTCGCTGCTTCCAACCTGTTTAAAAATTGATGACTTGTTGTTTTGAAGAAAGGAAACTAAATAATAGGAATCAACAATTCCATCTATATCAATTTTTTCAAGGCGTTTTTGAACTTGGCAAATAAGCTTTTTATCCGCAATGTTGCTAACATATGCAATTGCAACTTTTGTTTGGCTTGCCCTTCCAATTTTAAGTTCTTTAATTGCCAACTTGTCGCTTGAAAAGCGCCTTCTCAAAAGAGAAATGTTCGTTTTTAAATCCTCAACAAATCCCTCTCTTGGCCCTTTTAAAACGGCGGAAGTTGGCGGCTCGGACGGAAGGCGAACGGGAAATTTTACAATGTCTATCGACAAAACAACTTCTTCCCCCTCCAAAAATAAAAGAACTTTGTTTGAGGCAAGTTCATCTTTTGCCTCTTGTTTTGAAACCTTTTTAACCTCCATCGTCTTTAAAACTTCGCCAACAAGGTTGTCAATTGTAAACGGCTTTCCAGAAGAAATTTTGCTTTGACGGCTTCCAAAATTAATTATTGGGCTTAAAATTCCCGAAATAAAAAAGCTTTCATCAATCATGCTTTTGACGAAAATTAAATTAATTTCACGGCCGCCGCAGCTAACCTCTCGAACAACAATGTCCATGCTGCTGTTAAGCTGTTTTTTAAGTTCTTCAACCTCGCTAAAAACCATGAAATTAGTATAAGAAATATTATGTTATTTATTCAATAACAGAAATTTATTCAACGGTTACGCTCTTTGCAAGGTTTCTTGGCATATCTGGATTAAGGCCGTTATTTTCACTGTAATGATAGGCAAACAGTTGAAGAGGAATAACGGAAATTAGGGGCATAATTTCTTCTTTAGCCGCGGGAAGAAGAATTTCTTTTCCCTCCCCCGCCAATTCAAACTGGCTAACAATTAAAACCTTTGCGCCCCTTGCTTTAACTTCGTGAACGGCATTTAGCGTTTTGTCTAATATGTTGCTTTGGGTAATAATTGCAATTACAAGCGAATTTTCATCAACAAGCGAAAGCGTTCCGTGTTTCAGTTCCCCCGCCGAATAGCCTTCGCTGTGGACATAGGCAATTTCCTTTAATTTAAGCGCCCCTTCGCTTGCCGTTGCCGAATCGCAAAGGCGGCCAACAAAGAAGAATTTTTTAACGCCCAAAAATTCCTTTAAATTTTCAAGTGAAAAACTTAAAATCGTTTTGTTGGCAATTTTGTCAATCCCCCGTGAAATTCGCTTTCCACTTGCGCTTGAAGCAAGCATGTATAGCGCCAAAATTTGGCAAACATAACTTTTTGTTGCAGCAACGGCAACTTCCGCCCCTGCGCGAGTTTGAAGAACATAATCGCAAATTCTTGTTATGCTTGACCCGCAAACATTTGTTATCGCCGCGGTTTCAGCTCCGTTTTTTCTTGCAATTTCAATTGCGGCAAGAGTGTCGGCAGTTTCCCCGCTTTGGCTAATTGCTAAAACAAGTTCGTTTTTCTCCTTAATTTGGGTTTTATATCTAAATTCGCTTGCAAGTTCAACAGAAACATTTTTGTTTAAATATTTTTCTAATATAAATTTCCCATAAAGCCCAGCGTGATAGGCCGTTCCACAGCCAACAATTGTTATTTTTGAATAATTTTTTAATTTTTTTGAAAGTTTTTTAAAATCCGAATTTTTTATATGTTTTTTTGTGCTGTAAATTGCCTTTGGAATTTCATTTATTTCCTTTAACATTTTGTGTTTATAATTGCAGTTTTCCTGGCAAATTTCACACTGTTTTTTTATTTCTTTTATTTCAATTTTATTTAATTTTTCATCATAAAAAATTATATTTTCCTGTGAAATTTCGGCAATATTTCTGTTATTTAAATTGTAATATTTTAAAAGATTTTTTTCTCTTTTTTCAAAGGCATTTATGTCGCTTGCAACATGGTTTTCTCCCTTTCCTCTTGCAACAATTAAAGGGCTTTTATTTTTAAATGCATAGATTTTAAGGGGATTTTTTCTGCAAATTAAAATAACCGCCCAAGAGCCTATTAGTTGGTTTTGGGTTTTTAAAATTGAGTTTAAAATTCTTTCATTAATATCAGAAATCTCAGAAAGCTCATCAAAGTTTTTTTCAAGAAGTTTTGCAATAACCTCGGAATCTGTTTCTGAATAAAATTTTTCGGAAATATTCGATTTTAATTCCTTAAAATTTTCAATAATCCCGTTGTGGACAATTATGAAGTTTTCGCTTGTGTGGGGGTGGCAATTAAGCGCTGTTGCCCTTCCGTGGGTTGCCCAGCGCGTGTGGGCAATTGCAATGTTTGAAACTTTTTCCCCAACCTTAATTTTTAGGTTTGAAACCTTTCCAACAGATTTAATAATTTCAATTTTTTCGCCTTCTAAAAAAGCAATTCCAGCTGAATCATATCCTCTATATTCAAGTTTTTCAAGCCCGCACAGCGCGCTTTTGGCCGCTTTTGCCCTCTGGCAACAGCCGTATATTCCGCACATAAATTCTCCTTCGTGTTCTTTAAATATCTTATGCTGCGCGAAATTAAAGTGTTATAACAAAAAAAGGGCTTTTGCCCTAATTAAATTTGATTTAAAAGATTTTCCCGTTCGACTTCAATTGTTGTTGGGTCGCCATGCCCAGAGAGAACAAGGGTTTTGTTTGGAAGCAAAAGAAGCTTTTTTATGCTCTCTTTCATTTCCTTTGGGCTTCCCGTTGGAAGGTCTGTTCGGCCAATTCCATTATTAAAAATTGTGTCCCCGCTAAAAAGAATTGTTTCTTGGCCAACTTTTAAAAGATAGCAAACGCTACAGTTTGTGTGGCCTGGGGTTTGAAGAACTTCAAATTCAAGGCCATTTCCAAAGTTTAAAACCTCCTTGTCGCCAATGTAACAAATCTTATATGCGGAAAGGTCAACTTTTGGATTTCTGTCTGCATAAAAGGCCTTTTGCTTTGAATTAATTTTAGCGTTGGCTTCATTTGTCATATAGATTGGGCAATTAAATTCGGCGGCAAATTTTTCTATGTTGATGTAATGATCCCAATGGCCGTGGGTTAAAAGAATTGCAACAACCGTTTTGCCGCTTACAAGTTCTTTAACAGAATTTAAGTTTGCGCTTGCCTCAATTAAAACGGCCTTATCTTCGCTTACAATTAAATAGTTGTTTGTTTCAAGAAGAGTTCCCGTTAAAACGTTAATTTCCAAAGCTATTTTCTCCCGCAACAATTCTTATATTTCTTTCCGCTGCCGCATGGACAAGGGGCATTTCTCCCCGCCTTTGGCTCTGCCCTTGCCGTCTTTTGTTCAACAACTTCAATTGGTTTTGCAACTTGGCGCGGCTCTGCTTTTGTTTCAATTCTAAGATTTAAAAGGAAAAGCGCGGTTTTCTCACGAATTTCTGAAACCATGGTTTCAAACATTTCAAACCCAAGTTTTTTATATGCAACAATTGGATCGTGTTGGCCATAGCTTTGAAGGCCAATTTCGTTTCTAAGTTGGTTCATTTGATCTATGTGATCCATCCAAAGTGAATCAACAACTCTTAAGAGAATATATCTTTCTAAATCTGAAAAATCTCTTTGGTGCTCCTTAAATAGCTCAATTTTTTCGTTATAGCGCGCCTCAACTTCGGCCATAATTTTTTTAATTAAATCTTGGCCGTCGCAATTTTGAACAAACTTTTCATCAATTAAATTTGTGTCCTTCGGGAAAAGTTTCTTTTCAAGGGCGCTATTTAACGCCGCTAAATCCCATTCTTCCGGAGCTTTGTCTGGATTTATTGTTGAATAAACAATTTCGGAAATTATGTCGGGGAACATTTCCATAACTTCTTCATGAACGTCCGCCCCATCTAAAACCTTGTTCCTTTCACCATAGATTATTTCGCGCTGCTTGTTTAAAACATCGTCAAACTGCAAAACAGAGCGCCTTGCGCTGTAATGACGGAATTCAATTTTTCTTTGAGCATTTTCAATTTGTTTTGCAAGAATTTTAAATTGGAAGGGAGTTTCATCATCAACGCGGCAAAATTGGGCAATTCTTAAAAGTCGATCTCCGCCAAAGCGCCTAATTAGGTCGTCTTGAAGCGAGATATAGAAAGTGCTAGAACCAGGGTCGCCCTGCCTTCCTGCGCGGCCGCGAAGCTGGTTGTCAATTCTTCGCGATTCGTGGCGCTCTGTTCCAATTATATGAAGCCCGCCAAGCGAAACAACCTCTTCTTTTTCCTTGTCTGTAATCTCTTTAAACTGGTTATAGAACTTTAAAAATTCTTCGCGCGCGGCTTTAAGCTGTTCATCTTCGCTTTCTAAATAAGAGTTTGCAAAGTTAATTTGAGCCTCTGAAAAGCCCTCTTCTCTAAGCTTTTTAATTGCCATAAATTCTGGGTTTCCGCCAAGCAAAATATCCGTTCCGCGGCCGGCCATGTTGGTTGCAATTGTAACCGCGCCAAGCCTTCCCGCCTGGGCAATAATTTCGCTTTCTTGTTCGTGGTTTTTTGCGTTTAAAACATTGTGTTTTATTCCCGCTCGCCTAAGCTCCTTTGAAATTAGTTCGGATTTATCAATTGTTATCGTTCCAATTAAAACTGGTTGACCTTCTGCGTGGCGCGCCTTAACATCTTCCAAAATCCCTTTAAATTTCCCAGCTTCACCCGTGTAAATTACATCTGGTGCGTCAAATCTCATGTTTGGTTTGTTTGGCGGAATTTGAATTACATCAAGCTTATAAATTCCAACAAATTCACCCTCTTCCGTTTTTGCCGTTCCTGTCATACCGCTAAGCTTATGATAAAGCCTAAAATAATTTTGGAAAGTTATTGTTGCAAGGGTTTTGTTTTCATTTTTAATCTGAACGCCCTCCTTGGCCTCAATTGCTTGATGAAGACCTTCGCTATATCTCCTTCCCTTCATAATTCGGCCGGTGAACTCATCAACAATTAAAATTTCGCCATCTTTAACAATGTAGTTCTCGTCCCTTTTCATTATAAAATTGGCTTTTAAAGCGTTTATAATGTAGTGGTTTAACTCAAGGTTTTCAACATCTGAAAGGTTTGAAACTGAAAAGAATCTTTCTGCCTTTTCAACGCCTCTTTCAGTTAAGCTTATTGCCTTTGTTTTTATGTCAAGATCAAAATCTTCGCCCTCTTTAAGGTTTTTTGCAAAGCGTTGGGCGCTGTAATAAACATCGCTACTTTTAACGCCCCTTCCGCTAATTATAAGCGGCGTTCTTGCTTCGTCAATTAAAATGCTGTCAACTTCGTCAACAATTGCAAAGTTGTGGCCTCTTTGAACTTTATCCTGCTTTCTAACAACCATGTTGTCTCTAAGATAATCAAATCCAGCCTCGTTGTTTGTGCAATAGGTTATGTCGCAATCATAGGCCTTTTTCTTTTCTTCAAAGCTCATTCCGCTTAGCGCAACGCCAACACTAAGCCCCAAAAACTTGTGGATTTTCCCCATCCACTGGGCGTCTCTTTCCGCAAGATATTCGTTAACCGTAACAATGTGAACACCCTTTCCGGTTAGTGCGTTTAAATAGGCGGGAAGAGTTGCAACAAGCGTCTTTCCCTCTCCCGTTGCCATTTCGGCAATTCTTCCCTGGTGAAGGGCAATTCCGCCCATAATTTGAACATAAAAATGGCGCATATTTAAAACCCTTGCCGCCGCCTCTCTAACGTTTGCAAAAGCCTCGGGCAAAAGGTCGTTCAAGCTTTCTCCATTTTTAGCGCGCGCTTTAAGCTCCTCTGTTTTATCTCTAAGTTCTTGGTTTGTTTTATTTTTAAATTCTTCTTCCAACAAAACAACTTTGTCTGCAATTTTTCTAAGTTTTTTTAAGTTGCTTTTATTAAAAAGTCCCATTTATTTTGCTCCTCAAAAAATAATTATACACCAATATTAAAAAAAACAAAAATATTTAATTCTTTAAATAAAAAAACGGCCATTTTTTTGCCGCTTTTCGCCAAAATTTTTAAAAAAATCTAAAGATCTTCATCGTCGTCATCATCGTCGTCATCGTCATAATCATCTAAATCGTCATCTGAAAATTCGTCATCTTCGTCTTGCTCCTCTTCATCCATGTCAAACTCTTCATCAATTTCAGAAAGCTCGTCTGAATCAAGGTCTAAATCGTCATCAGCATCAAGGTCCGTTACGCTTGCCATATCTCCCGTTTCTTCTTCAATTGAGGCGCTTTCGTCTTCCTCTCCTTCAACATATGTTTCCCAGTCGTCCTCAATGTCAATTGCATTATCTCCGTTTAGAGAGCGTTCTTTTGCGCACTGACTACACATAATTTCATCTGGCCTAATAAAATTTGTTTTGCAAATTGGGCATGTTTCCATGTCAAGATCGTCATAAGCATTTGGGTCTGCATTCATCTCCGCTTGGCAAACGGAACAATATTTGTCCTTCCTTTGAATGTAGTTAAGTTCACATCTTGGACATCTAATGTAATCTGTTGGCTTCATTAAATCACCTCTCTTCCCTAAAATCGCCCTTATTATATAGGCAAGAATTAAATTTGTCTACTAATTTTATGCAATTTCCTAAAAATTTTTCGTTAAAATTGTGAATTTTCTTTTAATAATTAATGTTTTTTTTGGCAAAATAAGATTGTTATAGACAATATTATATTATTAATGCAAAATTTGTTTACATTTCGCGCTTTTTATGTTAAACTAATTCAGAATTAAACTAAGGGAGAAACAACATTGGATATAGTTTTTATTGCAGGTATTGCAGAAAAAATTAGAACATGGTTCCAAGGCTTCTTTGGCGCTGTTCTATCAATCATTCCAAAAACCTTCTATTTTCTATGCACGCTTGTTTTCCAGGTTCTAGATCTTCTTCAACTTTTAATTAGAAAACTTGCTGGGTTAGATGTTGTTTACTACTCCTCTGAAATCTTCGCTGGAACGGGCGGCGGAACAAGCGAGCCCCAAAGCGGAGACATTGTTTTGGAATTTATTGAAACAATTTTTATGAAGCCCAATTCAATTCTTTCAAACATATTTTGGGCGCTAATAGTTTTGGCCTTAATTTTATTAATCATATCAACTTTTGTTGCCGTTCTTCGTTCGGAATATTCTGCAACAGATTCTAAAAGTGCTTCAAAAGGGCGAATTATTGGCCGAGCATTTAAGGCAATTGCTTCGTTTGCAATCGTTCCAATTGTTTGCTTCTTTGGAGTTTTTATGGCAAACGTAATTCTTCAAGCGCTGGACACAATTTCTGCCGGCTCTTCTTCCTCCCAACTTTCCTACACCTATGAAACTCCCGGCGAGGGCGGAAACACAACTTCAATCTCAAGCATGTTTGAACAAAAAACAACTTCAACCGGGCAAGACACTTACATAAGTTACAACTTTTGGGGCGATTCAAGCGGCGATGGAAACAACATTCCAACAAGTTCAACCCCAATAAGCGGTTTAATTTTTAAGGCTGCCGCCTTTAAGGCAAACAGAATTAGATATGATAACACATTTAGAAGCAATGTTTCAAACCCCGCGGTTGGCGCAGGCGTTTTTAACAACTTTGGGTCAGATTTTGAACAGGCGGCAACTTTGATGGACGAATGCTTTGCAAACGCCTATGAACTTAAAAACGCGGTAGGTTTAACAACCGAGCCTTTTAAAGACACCCATATGTTCCCTTTTGGTGGGGACAACTTTATTGGAAACCATGTTGACACAATTAAGGTTTTCGACAAAAACAATGTTCAAGACGTTTGGTATTTTTACGACTTGTGGCAGTTTGACTTTATTTTGGGAATTGCCGCGGTTGTTGTTTGCGCAAAACTTTTGGTATATCTTGTCTTTGGCCTTATGAAGCGTATTTTTGAACTTGTTGTTCTTTTCCTTATTGCAGCGCCAATTGCTTCAATCATGCCAATTGACGATGGCGAAGCTCTTAAAAAATGGAGGCAAAAATTTGTTTCAAAAGTTTTAAGTGCATATGCCCCAATTGTTGGCTTAAACCTGTTCTTTGTTATCCTTCCAATTGTAACCTCAATTAAATACTTTAACATAGCGCTTTTAGACGCAATTGTTAACATGTTCTTTACAATTGTTGGCTTAATTATGGTTAAGGACCTTATTCAAACTCTTTCAGAGTTGATTGGCGCAGACAACGCTCTTAAAGCCGGCCAGGACATGGCGGGCGAAGTTGGGCAAACGCTTGCAAAAGTTGGCCAACTTGCTGCTGCCCCAGCCGGAATGGCGGTTAAAGGCGCAAAAATGGGAATGAAGGCCGCAAAATGGGCGGGAGGAAAAATTGCCAAAGGAAGAGAAAACAAGGCTTTAGATGAACATAATTTAGCAAATATGAACGATGAACAAGCTGCAGTTTATGATGGTTTGGGCGGAAGCGACAGGCGAAAAATGTTGCGTGAAATGCGCGATTCAATGTCGGCAGAAGATAGACAAAGCGTGTTGTCCGACTATTACCAATCGGATAATGCGCCTAGGAAATATCGCAGACAGAGGCTTGCAAAGGAGAAATTTGCAGATAAGGCTGCTCAAGCAGCTGCAGACAGCCGTAGCGCAATGCAGGCTGCGGGAATGTCTCAAGAAGAATGGCGTGGGCTATCTCAAGCAGAACGAGATGATGCGATAAGCGCATGGAGAGAACAAGGAGACGAGCAACGTATCAATGACATTAACCGCTACCAAGCTTTGGGAGAAGAAAACGCAAACTTAGCATCAAGGCGATCCCAACTGCAAACTGACATGGAAAATGATGAAGAATTAGACAGGCTTGCTAAGCAAAAAGCTATTCATGAGCACAACTTGATGGATCAAGACCTCACGCCAGAAGAAAGAATGTTTGAACAAGCAAGGCTTAACGCCGCTAGCCGCTCATATTCTGAGATTGAGGACAAATATAAGACAGCTTTTAAAGAAATTGATGATCAAATTGCCGCAAATAATAATGAAAGTGCTAATATCTTGGCTAGCTATGGCGGATCTGATGGCTTTAACGATATGATTAATGCCATGAATAATAAAAAGCAAAATGCACAAATTTCCGATGACACTCGCCAACAAATGGCAAGGGCAAAGGAAATTGGAGGGTTCTTGAAAAACAGCATGCTCAACAACCCAGACGAATGGGCAAAGGCTGGTCAATTCTTGGCAGGGGGCTTTGCTAAGTCACTTGCAGACAACTTAACCCCAATCTTCAACACTCTTGCTGGAGACATGGCAAAAGGCTGGAAAGATGCTGGCGGAGCTGGCGGAATTGAAGCAAGGCTTAAAGGGCTTGCCGGCAAGGAAGAAAAGCTTAATGAAGCAATTAAAGAACAGAAGAGAATTCTTGCCGCGCAAGACAAGGCAAGCCAACTTCTTGGAAGAAACAGAGGCCCTGCAACGCAAACTGTTAGGTTGGATGACGCAAGCCTTAACCAACTTGCAAAAACAATTCAAGATCAGCTTAAAAAATAAAACTTGGGACATGTTCCCAAGTTTTTTTAAAAATTAAAATTTTATTCCAAACTATTATAGATTTGTTGGAAAAGTTCTATATCCTTTTGTTTTTCTTCAATAATTTTTAAAAACAACTCTGCAAGAGAAAGGTTTGAGGCCTCTCTTGCAGCAGCAAGATATTGTTTAATTAACCCCTGCTCTAAGGAAATGTTATCCAACAGAATTTTCTTTGGGTTGTTTTCCTGGTTAACATTTCTTCCTGTCCAAACATTTCCTTGCCCGTCCGTAAGCGTTGGGTTTCCGCCAAAGGAAACAATTGCGTCATTTAAAATTTCATAGTGGGTCATTTCGTTACCCAAAGCCTCTTTTAAGGCGGCTTTTAGGTTCTTTTCAGAATTTGGAAGTGTGTAGAACTGATAGATATATGTTAGAATGGTTGAAAACTCCCCTCCCCTTCCAAAAGCTAGCGCTTTTAAGTTCCTAACATCACCTTTGTTTGGCGTAACATTGCGAAGGCTTGGATAGGAAACATTATTTGAAAAGATTAAATCTTTTGTTTCAACTTCGCTTGTTTCCTTGTTGCCGGATTCTGGGGCTTGCTCCTTCTCTCTTGTTTCTGGTTGTTGCACGGGGTTTTCAGCTTGGGGAACGCCCGTGTCCTCCTCTAGAGTTTGAAAGGGCTTTTCCCCCTGCGGATTTCTAAGCCCATCTTTTGCTTCTTTAATTTTTCTTTCTAAAATTTTTTGTTCTAGGCTGACACTGTTGCCAAGTTTTTCCTTGCGCTCAATTGTTTCTTTTCTGCAAGTTGGAGTTGTTCCAATTTTCTTAAAAATTTCCATTTTTGCTCCTTAACTTAAATCCTTTGTATTTATGTATATTCGCAAAAAAAGGTTAATATTTAACAAAAAAAATCTAAATTACATATAAATTGACAAAGGTTTTTGGGAGGAACATGTATAACGACAGCAAAATTCCCTCTGTTAGAGAGTTTGCTCTTCTTGCCCGCGAATATGCAAGGCAACTTGAAGAGGCTAAAAAAGAAAGCTCCTCAGAGCTTCTTCAAAGCCTTTACGAACTAAATTATCTTTATGCTTACATAAAAAGAAATGTTCGCTCTCAAAAAATTTTCAATTTAATGCAAAAACTTGAAAATCAAACTCTTTTAGATGCTTCTGATGTTTGCCGCTGTTTCTCATTGGATTGTTCAAGAGTTAAATTCCAAAAGAAAAAATATAGTAATCTTCGCCAGTGTTTAAAGCAAGCAATCAAACTTGAAACAAAGGTTTTAACTTTTCTTTTTGAAAGCAGGCTAACAAGCGAAATTGCAAAGTGTCATTTAAACAACATTTCAGAGCTAACAACTCTTCTTTGAAAAAGAAGAGGGACATTAGTCCATAATTTTTGCACCTAATTATATAAAAGAGTTTTACTCTAAAAAGTAGAACCCTTTTTCTTATTTATTATGCTAGTTTTAAAAGGTTGTAACCTTCCACTATTTTTTTTAAGGATTTAAGTTTGAAGGATTTTGCTGTTTAATTTTCTTTTTAACTGAAATTTCATTTATATTTGTTGTTTCTTCTTGGGGAGGAATGATCTCAACTTCGTTTTCTGGAAGAACCATTCCCTCTCCAAGCGTTTCCGTTCCCTCCATAACAATTCCTTTTTGTGGCCAATAATATTCATCTCGAATTAGTTTTTCTCCAATAAGTTCTCCGTTTTTATAATAGTCTATATATCCCTTTGAATGGTAGCCCTCGCGCGGGTATCTAATTCTTAAATATTCTCCTAAATATGTTATTTGATCTGAATATTCCTTATTTTCATCTCTAACAATTGTATCTCCTTCGTGGGGAATTACGCCAATAAACTCTGCGCGTCTAACAATTTCAAGGCCTTCTTCAAGAGGTTGGCCATAAATTTGAACATAGGCTCTTGTTTCGTCTCCCCATGTTTTTATATATATTGGATATTCCAAATTGTTTTCAAAGCGCAAATCCGAATAGCCTTCGCTAACCATTGCATCGAAAGCAAGCGGAACATATGAAACTGGAAGAGAGTGTGGGTTGACTTCCAAAATTTCCAAATCTGCCAAAATAAGCGCGTTATAAAGCGTTGTTGAAGCTTGGCACGCTCCGCCGCCATAACCGTCAACATAGACGCCATTTAAAATTATTTTCGCCTTTTGATAACCATTTTCTGGGGTTTTATCTCCCGTTACCAAGTTGAAACTAACCTCTTGGCCAGGGGCAACAACCATTCCGTTAAAGTCGCCAAGGGCAACATTAACGTTGTTTTTTCGCCCGTCAACGCTAGAGGAATAGTCCGTTGAAAAGCTTGAACGAAGGGATGTGTTTGCAAGCAATTGTTCGCCGTTGTCTTCAAACTCCTTTTCATAGGTTGGAATTGCAACTTCAATTTTCTTGGATTTTTTAAACGCACTGTCTATCAAACTCAGCAATTTTTCCTTGTCAACCAAAATTCCAACCTGTCCCTCGCTAAGCGAAAACATGTTTCCATCTTCCGCATCTGGCTCGAAAACAATTTCCGGATTTTTTGGCTCAACATCTATTTCCGAAATGATTTCATCAATTTTTTGATCAAAGCCGCCTAAAATAAGCCTATAAGAAACGTCCGTTTTTAATCCGTTTGTTTTAATTTCTTTAACTGCAGAAACCCTGTTTGCAACAGCCCCCTCTCTTCCAACTTTAAAAGTTTCTTCAATTTTTGGCATAAGTTCATCGCTTGTTTCAAAATCTGAGCCGTTTAAAATCCATTCTCTGTTCCCGTATGTTAATTTAACTTGAATTTCGTCTTTTCCGCTTAGAAGTTTTGCCGAAATTAGTTGATAGACTTCGTCCTTGTTCATACCGCTAACATCAACTCCGTTTATGCTTGTGTTTTCATAGAATTCGTTTGTTGAAATAACGCCGTTGTCAAATAGAAGTTGGCCAACCAAAATTGCGGCAACGACAAAAAGACCAATTGCAATAACAACAGAAACAGAATTGAAAATTCTTTTCCTTTTTCTTTCTTTATTTTCAACTTGGTTTTCATATTCGCCCATAATAAAACTCCGAAAATATTCTCGGAGTTATTATTTGCATTAATGTTTCTTTTATGCTTTAACCTTAATTCCTGGGCCCATTGTTGTTGCAAGGGTGCAGTTTTTAATGTATGTTCCCTTTGCGGCAGCTGGGCGCGCCTTGTTGATTGCAGTTAAAACAACATCAAAGTTTTCTGCAAGTTTTTCTTGGCCAAAGCTTACTTTTCCAATTATAACATGAATGTTATTTGTCTTGTCCAAGCGATATTCAACTTTTCCGGCTTTAACATCTTCAATTGCCTTTTTAACATCCATGGTAACTGTTCCGCTCTTTGGGTTTGGCATTAAACCCTTCGGCCCTAAAATTCTTGCAATTCGGCCAACAAGCCCCATCATGTCTGGAGTTGTTATGCAAACGTCAAAATCCAACCAATTTTCCTTTTGGATTTTTTCAATCATGTCTTCAGCGCCAACAAAATCTGCTCCGCTAGCTTCCGCTTCTTTTGCTTTCTCGCCCTTTGCAATTACCAAAACTTTAACGCTTTTTCCCGTTCCGTTTGGAAGAACAACAACGCCTCTAACTTGCTGGTCTGCATTTCTTCCATCAACGCCAAGGCGGAAGTGGGCCTCAACTGTTTCATCAAACTTTGCTTTTGAGTTTGAAATTAAAAGCTGAATTGCATCTTGAACGTCATATTGCTTAGATTTTTCAATTGCGCTTGCGGCGCTAACATAGTTCTTTCCTCTTTTCATATGCGCCACCTCTAATCCTCAACAACAACGCCCATGCTTTTTGCGCTGCCCTCAATCATCTTCATTGCTTGCTCAACGCTAGATGCGTTTAAATCTGGCATTTTAAGCGTTGCAATTTCGCGAATTTTTTCGCGCTTGATTGTTCCGACTTTTTGTTTGTTTGGTTTTGCACTTCCAGTTTCAAGCCCAATTGCTTTTTTAATTAGAACTGCTGCTGGCGGAGTTTTTAAAACAAAGTCAAAACTCCTGTCCTGATAGATGGTTATAACAACCGGAATGATGAGCCCTGCTTGAGATGCAGTTTTCTCATTAAATTCTTTGGTAAAGCCCGCAATGTTAATTCCATGTGGCCCAAGAGATGAACCAACTGGTGGCCCAGGGGTTGCTTTACCGGCTGGCAATTGTAATTTAACAATTGCATTGATTTTCTTAGCCATTTTACCCTCCTTTGTGGTCTTAGCAAGACAACATGACTAAATTGTCTCTCCCACTGATTTTATATATTTTAGCGCTTGTGCGTTAAAACCTAAACAATTTTTCTAACTTGGCTAAAATCCAAGTCAACAGGCGTTTCGCGGCCAAACATTTCAACGTTGACCTTTGCCCTTCTGTTTTCGCCGTCAACGGACATAACTGTTCCAACCATGTTCATTAGCGGGCCTTCAACAACCTCAACCTTGTCGCCAATTTCAAGTTGGATGTTGACGTCAACGCGCTCTAGCCTCATCTTCCTAATCTCGTCCTCTGTTAAGGCAAGCGGCCTTCCCTTTGGCCCAACAAAGCCCGTTATTCCGCGTGTTCTTGTTATGTTGTGCCACAAGTCGTCCCCATAAATCATTTTAACAAGCAAATAGCATGGCATAACTTTTTTTGAAACAAGCTTTCTCTTTCCGTTTTTTTCTTCAATAACATCTTCCATTGGAATTACAATGTCAAAAATTCTGTCTTGAAGGTTGAACTTTTCAACAACGGTTTCCAAATTGTCCTTTGCAACTTGTTCATATCCAGAGAAAGTGTGAAGAACATACCATTTTGAATCTGGGCTGTTTCTAAAAGGGCTTATTGTTCCCTTTTCGTCCTGCTCCTTCTCCTGGGAAATGTTTTCGGTTAAGCTGTCAACAATTTCTTCTTTTTCTTCCATTATTTCCTCTCTCCTCTCTTTCTTCTTGCCGCCCAAACAATAACCCAAACAACAACAACAAGAATTATTGCGGCAACAATTCCAACAGAGCCCCAAAGCTCTCCGCTTGAATATTCAACGCCATTTAGAAGTTTAAACAAGAATTTTAAAACATAGTCAAACCCAAACAAAACAAGCGTGAAGAAAACAACAACTCCCAAAACAACGCCCGTTTGCTTGACAACTTTTGGAAAGGTTGGCCAAGTAACGTTTTTAAGCTCTGCAAAAGATTCCTTAATTTTTCTTCCAACTTTAGATTGTTTCTTTTCTTTTTTCTGTTGCTTTTGCTTTTTTGTTTCCTTGTTTTGCGGCTGCTTTGTTTGAGGCTCTTGTTGAACCTTTTCTTCCTTTTCCTCTTGCAAAACAACGCCTTCTTCTTGAGAGGCCTCTTGGGAAGTTACAACCTCTTTTTTGATGTTAGGATTTGTCTTCTGCACGTTTTTTTTCTTTTTCTTCTTAGCCATTTATTGTGCTCCTTTTAAACAACAAAATAGCGAAGGGTTACTTCGTTTCTTTGTGAAGAGTGTGTTTGTTACAACGCTTGCAGAACTTGTTAAGTTCAATTCTCTCAGCGTCATTTTTCTTGTTTTTCATTGTTGCATAATTTCTTTCCTTACACTCTGTGCAAGCAAGGGTTATATATGCTCTTGCTAAATTCTTCTTTGCCATAATTTTCTCCTTAAATTCAAAAGCTTGGTTCTAGAAAAAACACCCCGAACTTAGGATGCGGATATATAATACCACACTAAATTCAAGGTGTCAACAAATTTTTGGCGAAAAGTTTGTTTTATTCTTCGCTCTTTATGTAAGTTCCCGCGCCGCTGAACTGCGTAACCGTCGTTCCTCCTTTCGTCCAAGTTCCGCTTGGGAAAGTTTCTGATGTTAAATTTCCAAGAACAACAATTTCGGTTAGGAGTGACAAATTTGTACTATCAAACAAATTGTCCGGAAGGCTTGTAACGCCCGCCCCCAGCGTTAACGAGCCCAACTTGTTGCAACGTTGGAAAGCATTATTGCCAATTAAAATTATACTTCCCTGAATTGTTATTGAGGTTAAATTGCTGCAATATCGGAAAGCCCTCTCGCCAATTGCTGTCACTCCTTCTGGAATTGTTATTGAGGTTAAACTGGTGCAATTATGGAAAGCATACTCGCCAATTGAGACCAACGTGCTTGGAAGAGAAACGGAGGTTAAACTGCTGCAACCATCGAAAGTAGAATTTCTAATTGTGGTCACTCCTTCTGGGATTGTTATTGAGGTTAACTTGCTGCAATTATAGAAAGCGCTATCGCCAATTGAAGTTAATGTGGTTGGAAGAGTTATTTCGGTTAAACTGCTGCATCTATAGAAAGCCTGCTCGCCAATTGAGGTCACTCCTTCTGGGATTGTGTATGAAGTTGCTGTGTTTCCTGCCGCATAGGCCAAAAGAGTTTTTCCGCCGTCAACAAGAAGCGCGCGGCCATTGTCAACAATTTTATAATAACTGTTCCCCTCTCCATAGAAAGCCGCCAAGTTCTCGCAATTTGCGAAAGCAGAGATACCAATTGAAATCACACTTTCTGGAATTGTTATTTCAGTTAAGCTTCTGCACCAATAGAAAGCCTCCCCGCCAATTGAAGTCACTCCTTCTGGAATTGTTATTGAGGTTAAGCTGCTGCACCAATAGAAAGCCTCAGCGCCAATTGAGAAAACTTTGTAAGAGTTTTCTCCGCTTTTAACAACGGAAGGAATTTCCAGCGCGCCGGAAAGAGAGGATGAAGTCGTGTCCGTTACGCTTGCAAGTTTTGCCTCGTTATAGAAGGTGTAAATTAAATTTCCAACTGTTTGGCTTGTTGAGGTTGTTTCGTTAAAGAGGGCGTAATATGTTGTTGGGGAATCTTCTGTAAGCTCAAAGGAATATGTTGCGGAAGTTGAAACAATTTTCATGTTGTTTGGGTCTAAAGACGTTGCCCAAGCAAGGAAGGTTGAGCCAGAAGACGGCGTTGCGGTTAATTCAACCGTGTCACCAATGTCATAGCTCCCCCCGTCGGAAACAGAGCCAAGCGAAGTTTCGTTTGTCTCAACTGTTACAGCTATAAGCTGCTTTGTTGAATATGTCCCCGCCCCGCTAAAACTTGTAACCGGGGTTTGGCTGTCACCCTTTATCCAAGTTCCGCTTGGGAAAGTTGATGAAATTAAATTCCCAAGAACAACAATTTCGGTTAGATTTGTTAAGTGGTTTGTAAACAAATTGCTTGGAAGCTTTGTAACCCCCGCCCCCAGCGTTAGTTTTTTAAGGCTGGAACAATTTGAAAAAACATTAGAACCCAAGCTTGTAATATTTCCGTTGATTGTAATTTCAGTTAACTTGTTGCACCTATTAAAAGCCCCCTCTGCAATTGTAGTTACACTTTTTGGTATTATTATTGAAGTTAAACTGCTGCAAACAGAAAATGCATATTTGCCTATTGAAACTAAATTTGTTGGCAGTATAACACTAATTAAATTGTCGCAAGCATTAAAAATGTACTCACTAAGGCTTGTTATTCCCTCGGGAAGTTCAATAAATTCAAAATTACACGAAGAAAAGGCCCAAGTTCCAATTGATGTTACACTATCTGGAATTTTAATTGAGGTCAAACTAGTGCAGCCAGAGAAGGCATAATTTCCAATTGAGGTCACTCCCATTGGAATTGAGATTGAGGCTAAACTAGTGCAGCCAGAGAAGGCATAATTTCCAATTGAAGTCACTCCATCTGGAATTGAGATTGAGGCTAAACTAGTGCAGTCAGAGAAGGCATAATTTCCAATTGAGGTCAGGCTGTCGCCAACAATTCTAATTTGAGTTAAGTTAGGACGATCTTTAAATGCATTTGAATTGATAATAACCTTTGCTCCGGAGGTTCTAATTATTCCGTCGCCCTTTAGGTCGAGACTGTTCGTTCCGTTTCCAAGGTAGATTGAATAGCTAGAATCATAGGTCAAATCCAAAAGCCAAAAATCCTTATCTTTCAAACCTGGCAAAGATGAAATTGTTATTGTTTGACTATCTTTGTCTTGGGTTGCCCCCCCCCCTGGGGTGAGGAGGTCAGCAACCGTTTTGGTTGCGGGCTCGCTGATTGTCCATGTTTGACCGCTTTTGCTTTTTGTGAATTTAACTGTGCCAAGCCAATGCCCCATGTAGCTTATGGTTAACTGGAATGAGGCGCCTGAGGTGCCCGTTGCATTAATTACATATTCTCCTAGTGACGGGTCATAGACAACGGTTGCGTCTCCAGCAGTTATTTCATAGGTGAAGAAGCCAGACAACCCGCCAACAAGAGATTCTTTAGTATCCGTTGTTCCGCTAACAACAGCTTTAATAACTTCGCCCCAACCGTTTGTTCCGCTAAAGTTTAGAGTGTTGCCAACTGAGGCAACTTCTTTGTTGCTAGGGACATAAAGCGCATAATATCTTGCCCTTGTAACTCTAAGCGTTCCAATTTGGTTGGTTTTGCCAGTGGCGCCATAGACATTTATAACAACCGTTGCGCCGGCCGCCGGCGTTACACTTTCTCCACTGAAATATCCGCTATATGAAGAAGAAACTTCAACTGATTCTCCGTAGTAATCTAAAAGCTTAACGCCCTCTCCCCAGGAATCAATTCCAATTTCGTCTAAATCTTTGCCTCCTTCAACAACAACGCCATAGTTTCCAACAACATTTGCGCCGCTTGTGTCAATTCCAAAGAACTTTTGGGTTAACTGATAGCCAACAGAGATTTGGTTGCCTTGAGAGGCGCCTTTTATATTATATTTTATTGTTATTGTCCCGTTGTTACCAGTTCCTGTTGCAAACCCATTTGCGTTGTATCTGTTGGTGGTGTTTGGTTTATACGAATCTTTGGTAACACTAGTATAAGTAACTGTTGTTGATGCCTCCTTTCCGTCTTTAATATCGTAAAGCTGGAAATATCCTTTTCCGTCAATAGAGGTTTTATTCAAGCCCGCATATTCTCCATCTGGAATATACAAGATTGATTCGGTGTTGTATGGAGGTTTAAACTCCAAGCGATAGCGCTGCATAATTGTTGGATTAATTGCAAACGAAAGGGTTTCTGTTGTCGTTTTGATTGTTATAACAAAATTGTTTCCAGAAATTCTTTCAGAGCTTCCAAAAATTGTGTTTGGAATATAATTCAACTTTGTTCCACTTAGAAGCGTAGTCGTTCCAAGTTCTTGCGTTAACTCTTCGCTTTGAGCAATTGAAACAGTTACTTTGCCATCTGGGTCCGATTGAATGTTGTCCAAAACAATTAGCGTAGCATTTGTTGGCTCTGGCATTTGATCGCCCCATGATGAGCCGCTATTCCATTTATAATATGCGTTTCCAACCTTTGCCCAAATTGCAATTGTGTCGCCTTCAAAAATTTGGCTGCTCGACTCTTCATGGTTATAGCCAACGCTAGTTCCGTATTTGTTGCGATAGTGAATTGTTAAAATTGCTGGGCTTCCGGAAGAATCCGTTGCTTGATAACCAAATTCATCAACAATTATAATTTTAATCTGCGCGCCGCCAAGCTCGGTTTTGTTTAAAACAATTCCATAGCTCGAAAGGGCGGTTTGGCCGCTTCCAAGATTTTGAAGCCTGTTGCTGCCCTCTCCTTGGACATAGCCTGCGGAATCCCCTGAAACAACAATTACTTGAAGTTTAGTCGGGTCTATTGCGCTGTTGACATAAACCAAGCTGCTAAGCGGAAGGTTCATAATATCGGGGTTATCAGTTTCGCCCTTAAAGTTAAGAACTTTTTCGCCAGATGTGTCAACAAGGCTTAAAACAACCTCTGGGTTGATGTGGATTCTTAAATAATATGTTGCGCGCGTTGTTCCGTCTGTTGTTTTGATTTCAAGTTTAAGGTGGACAATGTCTCCGCCGTTTTGCGCTCCGTGCGGCGCAATAATATAATCCTCTTCATTTTTAGAAATTGATATCAACGAATTTAGGTTGTTTGTAAAGCCGCTGTTTGTTGTGTAAGTGCCATGGGTTAAACTGAATGTGAAGGCAGCGCTATCCAAATTAAAAGTTCCGCCGTCAAAAGTTTTAAGGCCAAGCTCGGCAGTTAAAAGGTTAACCAAGCTGTATGTTTTCCCAGCGTCAAGCTCTATTGTTTTAGAAATTAAACTTCCGTCTAACCCATTTAACTCTCCTTGCTCATAACTTCCCTCTGCGCTTCCGCCGATTACTTCGTTAAACGAATCCTCTGGGAAGGAATAGTTAAGGTTAACTTGGTAGATATATGTTCCAACAACAGTGTTGAATTGGTTGAATATGTTAATTCTATGTTCTTTATAGTCGACATTATAGTTAACAGAATCTGAAATTAGATAGTATGTTGCAGAATATGATATAGTTTCTTCTTTTTGAACTTCTGTTACAAAAACAATATATGTTTCAGTTCCTTCACCTGCTGTAACTTTAATCTCCCACTTTCCAGCTTTTTTAAAGACTATTTTGCCGCTTGTTATCACAGCTATGTCACTGTCTGTATCTGTGCCTATAACATCAATGCTTGTAACACCTTCTGGCTCTTCTTTAACTTGTTCGCGGATTTTATAATTGTTCAGCGCTGTTTCAAATGGGATTTTGTAAGTTACATCGCCGTTTTTATAGAAGAACTCAACTTTGCTGCTTGGCTGAACAACTGTAAGCTGGTTGATTGCGTCCGTTCCAACGGCGCTTTGTTGGCTGACAGAAAATTCATACATATCTTTGTATTTCCCCGTGCCAAAGATAGATTCAAGCATAAGCCCGCCGGCTGCTTCTCCCTCACTTACCGCATCTAGCTGAGAATAGTAGGTTGCGGTGTATTTATCTCCATCCTCTGTAACTTCAACATAGTAATATGTTGTTCCGCTTGAGGTTGTTATTGCAATTGGCCAGAGGCCTGCTTGCTGGAAGGTTAAGGTTAAACTTCCATCATTGCTAAGCGTTGCAATTGAGGCGTCGTTGTCCGTTCCTAAAATGTCAAAAGCAGTTACGCCGGTTATGGTTTTTAACCTATAAACCGCGGAGAAACTTGGGGTTCCTTCTGTTGGGCCTTCTTCTTTGGTTACGGTTACTTCATAAGTTGTTGTTCCGGTCGCGGTTGTTATATTAATTGTATATGTTCCAGCCTTTTTGAAAACTAAAACTCCATCAACAATCTTGGCTATATCATCTTTAGTTTCAGTTCCTGTTAATCCAGATGTTATGTCAAAAGCAGTTACGCCGGTTGGAGCTGTTGTGCTAGAAACAATGCCTCCTGCGCTATTTTCAAGAATAAACATTTTCGCATAGCTTGCGCTTGTTCCGCCAATTAGATAGATTCTAACTGGTTTTAATGCACTGCCAAAATATGAATATTTTGGATTTGCGAGGAGCTCGAAATAGACAACTCCGCGGTTTACTGTGTTTTGGTTCATTGTAACTTTAATATAGCCGTCGTTTAGGACGAAGATTTTTTCTTCGTCTGTAACTTCCGTGTCTGGAATTGTTTCAGAAAGAGTGTCTCCCGTTGAGGATTCTGGGAATGTTGCCCCAAGAACAGGCGTTGGAGAAAGAATTATGAAGTATGAGCCAACGCCAATCCAATTGTCCCCGCCAACTGAAAGCTCAATGTCAATTCTAACGGTTTGGCTTGAAGTAATTGATTTTCCGACTATCTCTACATCATTTCCATTTATGTTTACTAAATCTGAAGTTTTACTGAATCTTAGCAAGCCACTATATCCTGTCTTATCATATTCTTTTCCCTCTTTATCCCAAACCTTTAAAACAACTCTGTTGTCTTCTGACAAATCTATTGTTGGATTGGTTTGGCCAACATAAATTGACTCGCTTTCCATTGTTGCGCCAGTTCCATAATCTGGATATGTAACTTCAATTATATACTTTGGCATAACATTTAAAACATATGTTTCCGAAATTGTTTCGCCAATAACCTTCCCGCCTTCTTCTTTCCAAATTTTAACTGTTAGAACAATTGTTCTGTTGCTTGCAACATTTGATGTTGAAACGTTAAATTTGTTTGTTATTGACATTGCCGAGCCGGACGCATCAAATTTTATGCTGCTTGCATCTTTTAATCCATCTGGCATAATTGGATTTATTGTTACCGCTTCTGCGCCAAGGCCGTCCCATGTGTAGGAAACTGAATATTTATAACCTTCCCCATCCCAATTTTGAGTCGTATCCCCTTCGGGGTCTTCAGAGTTTTCTGCAAAAGAGTAATAAACTGCGTTTCCGCTGTTATCAACAATTACAAGGTTTGTTTCTGTTTCTGTTGGTTCTTCTACGTCTCCGAGTCTTGCCTCCCAAGTTAAAATATATGCGCCGGCGCTGTTTTCTTCCCAAACAATTTCTTTAGTAAACAGGCCCAAAAGCCCCTCGTCAACATCCGCTGGGATATTTTCTGTTGAGGATTTTTCATTAATACTTAGGTTCCAGAAAGCAGTGCGATACAAAATTTGTGTGGTGTGGCCAATAACAGGATAGACCTTTTCTGTATAAACTTTATTTTCTCCCACGGTTTCTTCCACGATGTTAACTTTTCTAAAGCTAATAATCTCGCCGGAGTTGCTGCTTGTTTCAACAACATAGTAGTTGTTTCCCGCTGCCTTGGGATTCCAAACAAGCGTGTTAGCATCACCAATTTTATAATCTTCCTCAGCCCCCGCGCTAATAATTTTTCCATTGGAATCAAAAACCTGATATTTTTTCGCCTGAGCAAAAGCGCCAACGCTGAATATATCAGAGAGCTTAATTCCGGTTTCTCCGTCATTTGCAACAATATCTTTATGTCCTCCAGCCGTTGAAACAATGCGCGGATAAACTGTTAATCTTAAAGTTATGGTGCAGGGGTTTTCTTCGCTGGAATTTGACAACAAACCTCCCCAAATGTTAAGAGTTAACTCAACATTTTTAACGCTTGAAACAGGGGCTATGTTGAAAACTTTGTTGGACTTTTCAAAAGTTACCGTTCCCGTTGAATCTGGGCTTGCCTCTTTATAGCTTAAACCTGCAAGCTGACTGCTGGTTAAATAACTTTTTTTAGAATCTTCTTGAGTTGAAATTGAAATTAGATCTGAAATTGAAATTTGGCTGTCGCCATAAATTATTTTTGCAGTGTCATAGGAAAGGATTATTGCGCTTTCTGCAATCATCTCTAGTTCAACAAGAGTTCCAAGAGATTCTGTGTAGATAACCAAAATTGCGCTCTGTTGATTTGGAGAGGTGTTAACTGTGATTGAAGAACTGCCTGCACCTATATAAATCATGTCATTTTCGGTTTGAATTCTTCCAGTTTCGTCAATTACCGCAAACTTAAGGGTGTCCTCCCCAATTCCTTGGCCAATAAACTGTTCCAAACTAAACCCAGTTTCAACTGGAATTAAATCGCCCATTTCAACAGCTTGCGACTGTTCTTCGTTGCCAAATAAAACACTTTCTGGGCCACGAGGAGAAACAAGAATTCTGTAATAATTTTCCGAAAGGTTTGGCGTTGTTGCTTTGATTATAATTCCAACAGAGGTGTTTTGCGCCTTAATTTCAATTTTTCCATCAGCCGAAACAGAAACAAACGAACTTATGTTTGCCGTAATCTCCTGGCCGTCTGAATAAACTTTGTAAAGAGAATATGTAATTGAGTTGTAACTTGGCGCATTGGTTTGAAGTTTTTGTTTCCACTTCCACTTCAACTCTCCATTTTCTTCAAAGTCTTTTTCAAGGTTATAAACGCTAACAAACGGGCTGTTTGAATTAAAGTTTCTAAGGCTTGAGTTTAAATCAATTGTATAAAGACCGCCTTTAAATTGATCGTAATATAACATGTGGGTTTGGGTTGGGTCTTCAAACAAGCCGTTGTAGTTTCCTGCAAGCGAGGAAATTAACTGGTCAATTGTTTGGCCATTTTCATATGGATAGCTTTGCGTTTCATCTGTGAACGGATAGGCAATTTCAATTTTTTGCCCGGTTGAAACTGTTACATAATAGTTAAAGACAAAGGTTGCATCTTCAAAGCCGTTTGCTTGGCTTATGAATGTAAATTCAATTCGATAGTTAAAATCTTTTGCAACTGGTTGTGTTAAAAGTTTAATTCTTCCGTCTGTTCCATAGCCAACTTGAGCCCACCCAGCGTTCATGAGCGTTTCGCCGCTCTCTTCAACCCTGTAGAGATTGTATGTTATTCTTGTTGTTGAGCTTCCAATTAGCGTTCCAAGCGTTGAGCCCAAAATTGTGTTTTGAAGGTCAATTTCCTCTCCCCCAACAATTGTTTGGCGGTATACTCCAGAGAGAACGTCTTTTAAATCTGAAGATGCCCTGTCAAAACTCTCTCCCCCTTCTGTTTTATAGTAATCTTCCGCCCCTGGTTGAATGTATTCATTCCAGTTGAATGGCGTTATTAAAACATTGAAAACTTTGTTTTCCCTTGTTCCGTCTGCAGAAGTGTAATAGACAACAATTTGGGTTGTTATAAGCCCTTCTTCCGTCTTTTCAATTTTTAAATTTTTGTCTCCAACAATTAAGTTTGTTGTTCCAACTTTTGGCGCTAACCTTGCAAGCGAAATAACGCTTCCAGACGGCGCAATTTCGCCGAAGGAAATTCCTCCAATCTCTTCGCCCGCCCTGTTGAACCAATTGTAAACCCCGGAAGTTGTTTGGCTTGTGTAAAGAGAAACATATTCTTTTCCGTTATAAATTACGGTTGTTGCCCTTTCATTTAAAGTTATATTAGGAGCTATATATAACCTTATATAGAATGACTTCCCAACAAAAGCGCTGTTTATTTCGCTTCCATATGTTATCTTTAACAGAACTTCCGTTTCAATTGTTGCCCCGCCAATTGTCAAGCTTTTGTTTGCGCTTGAACTTTCAATTTCAAGTTTGAAAGTTCCTTGATAGGTTGCAAGCGCGGCATATTCTCTAACAAAGTTCAATGCAATTCCTGTTGAGCCAAATGTTATTTGGCCGTTTTGTTTATCTACTGAAATTGTGCTGTCATTCAAAACGGAATTTTCATAGTTATTTAAGTTAACAACCGTTACCATTTCGCCATCAATTTCTTCTTGGCTTGTTGTAACACTTGAATTGCCTTCCGTTGAAAGCTCGATATTGTCTGAAACACAGAAGACAATTTCATAAACCAAATCGAAAGAATCGGGCGTTTCTGAATCTGAAATCCTAAGCGTGTTAACCCCGCTTAAGCCAGCACTAAAAGTTAGAGAAGTTCCGTTAAAAGTTGCAAGGGTTACGCCATTTTCCGCAAAAACAAGCCCTTCATCAAAATTCCCTGTTGCCAAAATTGGTGTTCCGTCATTTAGAATTAACGTGAAATAAAGGGTTTTTTCAAGAGGCGTTGTGTATGCCTTTGTGTCAAATGAATATGCATATAACCCAAAGTTATTGAAGGCAATGGCGCTTTCGGAATACACGCCATATGAACCAACTGGCGCGTTTTCTGGCTTTGGCGCACCTTGATTTTCCACCGAGGTTGTTAACTGGTGGTTTGGCTGAATCACAATGCTAAATGAGTAGGTTACGCCAATTTCTGGGTTTGATGCAGAAATTGTTAAGTTTGCAACCGCGCCAAAATCCTTAGTAATTTGAATTCCCGTTAGGCTGCCATCACTTTCAACAAATGTTACCCTGCCCTCAAAATCGTCTGGGTTATCGTAAATTGGTGCAAATGAGAAAAGACTTGTTATATCCGTTTGAACGTCATTTGAAATTGCAAAAATCTTAATTAAATCGTAGAATGAAATTTTATAACCTGTTTTACCCAAAATTTCATAGCCAATTTGGGCATTGTATGAAATTATTCCAAGTTCAAGGTGGTTTTCTGGAAGGCCAAGTTCTGCGCTTGTTGTATAGTTTGAACTAACAGAAACGCTAATTTGTTTGGTTTCAAAACTTGAATGTGGGAAGTTGACCGAAAGTGTTAATGTTGCATTTCCGCTTGATAAGAAACTTATTCTGTACATTGCCTTTGCGGAATCCCAACTTAGCGAAACAACGCTTGCATCACTTGAAATAATGGAATATGTGTCGTTTACGCCAAATCCTTCAACATTAACTTTTAAATAGTAATTTCCGCCTTCGCTTAAAAGAAGAGTTTCCCCCTTTGAAAACGAAATTCCAAATTGAGTGTTTTCGCCTACTTTAACGGTTTTGTTAACCTCGATTACCGTTTCTGTTTCTCCGTCTCCAAACTCTGCATTTTGAACTTTTCCGGAATAGATATAGAAATTTTCACTGTTAGATGTTATTTCGTTGTATGAAGGAGGAAGATTGTCCCCTGAAAGCGTGTATGTTAAAGACAAATTAGTTTGAATTTCGTCATTTGTTCCAAAATCCAATGAAGCGGTTGAAATTTTAATTTTAAATGTTGTTTGTGTTTCATTTCTTTCAACGCTAAAAATTGATGAATATGCAGCCTCTGGGTTTGAGTTTGAGAAAATTGTTGTTAAAACTTCGTTTAGAGGAACTTGTCGCGAGCCAACTAAAACATAGAAGCTTTCATCTGAGTTGATTACAATAGCCCCTTTTCTAGCCTCTGCCGTAAACAGCGCGGCTTCTGAATTTAAAACTGTAATTTCCGCCCACAAGTTGTTTTGTGTGTTTTGAAGAATAAAGAACCTTTGGTCGCCCTCGCCATATGGGAAAACTTGGCTTGTTTCCTGCCCCTCTTCAACCGGGCTGAAACCAATTTCGATTTCTTCAATAACATTTGAAATTCTAAATGGAATTGAAATTAACTCGCCGTTTAAATTTGTTGGAAGGCTAATAATTCGATATGTTCCATCGGCATTAACAGTTGGAACGCTTCCGTCATCTTCAACAACGGCAAAAATCAAATTAAATGTAATTGAATCTTCTTCAAGAGATGAAATATCAAGCGAACTTGCGGTTGGCGAAACCTCATAGATATATCCGCCAGAAACGCCAGAAATTGTTCCGTTATACTTTGAAACATTTAAATATCTATCTAAATTTGCGTTTGAACTGTAAATAAAGAACCTAATTGTCTTGTAGGTCGGGTTTGAAGCCATGTTTGAAATATTTGCCAAACTTTCAGTTTCAATTGCGTTATATTCTGCAAATTGGTCACCTATAAAAACTCTGTCATTATACTGCCCAACTCCAAGCTCAACACTTGTTTCAAAATTGCCCTCATTCCAACTTACAATTGGGATAACAACATCGTTGAAAACCGTTTCCACGTTATATGGGCCATATTCCGGATTGTCAAGCATAAGCCCTTGGTCTGGGCTGAGGTAGCAAACATAAATTCTAATTGCGCCAATTCCATACGCAGAGATGTTCTCCGCCGCTGGTCTTCCATAAACCTCCCAATAGCTCAAATTTGATGTTGAAAGGTAAATTGGCCTGTAAAAATTGAAATTATAATAAGAATTTCCCGCGTCAATTCCCAAATCGTCCCCGGTTACAAGTTCATTTGACGAATAGAGAGAGAAGAGCGCTGGGATTGTTTGATCTCCAACAACATTTATTCTTGTTGCGTCATACCAAGTGTTTCCAATCATAAATTGAAACGAAATTAAAATGTTTCTAATGTGGTTTTGCGCAGACCCCTGAGAAGAGTTGATTGTTATTCCAAGATTTGCAAGTGCATCTGGATTGTTTGCATAGATTATTGTTGGATTATTTATGTCAACTCTAAGCGGACTTCCGTTGTTGTAATCATTTGTTGCTTCAAACCCATCAATTTCAATTTCTTTAATCATAAAATCTGAAATCACATAAAGTTCGCTGCTTTCCATTGCGCTGTAAACTTGGCTTATTGACGCAGAATTTGCCCTTGCCAAATCTTCCTCTTCCGCCGTTTTAAACATTCTTGCATAAATTCGAACATTTCCCGTTAGTACATATGTTGAAAAATTTGCACCTTGCGTAAATTGCCCGTCATAATTTATTTCCGTTGAATATTCCATAAAGGAGTTTTCAATTGCAACATTTGAAGAGTTTACAAAATTAATTTTTTGGCCTGAGTTGTTAACGTCGTTGTCCAGCGCAAAAATTACCGCTTTATATTCCCTTGCCCCATTGCTTCCGTCTTTGCCATATTTATAAATTGCCCTAGCTGGAGTTACCTTTGCAATTACTGAGAATAAACTTTCGGTTGAAACTTCAAAATAGCCTTCTGCATTTGAAAGCTTTTGTTCGTTTGAACCGTTTTTTGTTATCCCAATAACATCAAAGGCATCAACTGGAACATCAACATTTATGTAAGTTGAGGTGCTTGAAAGCGAAATGTTTGTCGTGCTTGAGGCAATAAGTTGTGTGTAACCGCCAACATTATAGAGCTTTGTTTCCCCTGTTACTTCCGCGGCCAATTCATCTGGCGCAATTGCCGCCAAAACATCAAACTCCCTGTTAATTGAAACATATCTTGGAACAATAACAATTCCGTTTGTAATGTGCGTTGCCTGAGCCTGGCCACAAGAGGCAAATTTTAATCTATTTCCATATTCATCAAAAGCATAAAAAACCTTTGACGCTTCAGAAACTTGATCTTCTAAATCAATCTCCATCAAGTAATATTTTGTTTGAGTGCTTGGAAAGCTTAATTCCAAACCCGATTGATTAAATTCCTCTGTTGAAGTTGAAACAACAAGTTTGAAGTTTCCTTCAACATTATATGGGTTTGTTCCGTGAGAGACATAACTTGTTGTTCCGTCTTCTTGAATTACAACATCTGCAAAATAAATGTTATCTGGACTTTTTGGAGGGTTGCTGAATCCACCAGTTAAAAATATAACCAAAAAAATTATTCCAGCAACGGCAACAACGCCACCAAGCGTTATTAGCGCAGCTTTCCAAATTGAAAAGCCTTTCTTTTTTTTATCTTTAACATTCTTTTGATCTTTGGCTTTATCTTTCATGTCCACCCCCAAAAAACATTTGTAAATTATTTTTCGCAATATATTTAAAATAATTATATATATAATAAATTTTTTAGTCAAATTTTTTGAGGGGTGTGTTGAATTTTAGCTAAAAATATTTTTTAAATAAAAATTATCATGAAAAATATAAAATTTTTAATTTTTTAATAAAAAAAGCCCAAATTTTGGGCATTTTTTATGTTTTTTTTTTGTTTTTTTTAATAATTAGTCTGCCTTAAATGGCAAAAGAGCCATAACTCTTGCGCGCTTAATTGCAAGAGAAAGTTCGCGCTGGTGTCTTGCACAAACGCCGGTTTGCCTTCTTGGAAGAATTTTTCCCTTTTCAGTTATATATTTTTTTATTTTGTTTACATCTTTGTAATCAATTTTTTCTTCCTTGTTTTGGCAAAATAGGCAAACCTTTTTCTTTGAAGGCTTTTTAAACTTTTTCTTTTCTTCGCCTGAAACTTTATCGCTCATATATTTCTCCTTTTAATTAAAATGGAAGGCTGTCATCATCAATTGGTTTAAGCTCTGTTACATCTTCGCCTTGTTGCTCTTTGGCTTGGCCATCTTGCCCTCTTGATGAAGAAATGAATTCAACCTCGTCTGCAACAATTTCTGTTACATATCTTTTGGAACCATCTTGAGCGTCATAGCTTCTTGTTTGAATTGCGCCAACAACGCCACATTTGCTTCCCTTTTTCAAATATTTATGGCAGTTTTCTGCCTGGCCTCTCCAAACAACAATGTTTATAAAATCTGTTTCTCTTTCGCCGTTCGCGCTTACAAACCGCCTTGAAACAGCCAAAGTAAACCTGCAAACAGAAATTCCGCTTGTTGTTGTTGAAAGCTCTGGGTCTTTTGTTAAATTACCAATTAAAACAACTTTATTCATAAACACCTCTTAAATTATTTTTTAACAAAAACTTGGCGAACAACATTGTCTGTTATGTTCATCAAACTGTTGATTTCATTTATCATTTCTGGGCTTATGGAAAAGTTAACAAGAACATAATATCCTTCATTTTTAAAATCAATTGGATATGCAAATTTTCTTGTTCCCCACTTGTCCGTTCCCTCAATTTCTCCGCCTTTGCTTTCAATTAATTGATTAACTTTTTTAATCAATTCCTCTTTTTCTTGGTCGGATGTGCTTGATGAAATGATGTAGAGAAGTTCATATTTGCTCATGTTTCTACCTCCTTTTGGACAGTCTCTCTTTCGAGGAATAACTGGTTTTTTGAACTAACAAAAAACAAGGACTTAAATCAAGTCAGTTAGATATTACCACAAAAGCTTGCTTTTTGCAAGTGTTTTTTGAACAGTTTCTCAAGTTCTAACTCAAATTTTTCTTTATGTTTTTTGTTTAAATTGCATAAAAAAATCGCCCCAAAATTGGAGCGATTTTCCTTGAAAATTCTGAACAGATATGAAATGGGTTTTGATTTGCTATCCATTATTTTAATTTACATTATAATTTCAAAAATTGCAAAGTTTTGATTATAGCATTGATAATTTCAGCTACTTTCGGTTATTGCTTTTTTTAAAAAGCATAAAATTTATTTTAATTTGCCCTTGAAGGCAAATCCACCTAAATTGAATAACTCAATTTTTAGCGTCGACTTTAAAGAAAAACTCTTTAAAAGGAGGTGATCCAGCGGCACCTTCCGATACCGCTACCTTGTTACGACTTCACCCCAGTCATTGGTTTTACCTTAGACGGCTGCCCCCCTTGCGGGTTAGCCCACCGGCTTTGGGTCCCCCCAACTCCCATGGCGTGACGGGCGGTGTGTACAAGACCCGGGAACGCATTCACCCCGACATGCTGATTCGGGATTACTAGCAAATCCGACTTCATGTGGGCGGGTTTCAGCCCACAATCCGAACTGGGACCATCTTTTTGAGGTTTGCTCCACGTTGCCGTATTGCTTCTCTTTGTAATGGCCATTGTAGCACGTTTGTAGCCCAAGGCGTAAGAGGCATGATGATTTGACGTCATCCCCACCTTCCTCCGTATTATCTACGGCAGTCTCATTAGAGTTCCTAACTTAATATTGGCAACTAATGACAAGGGTTGCGCTCGTTATCGGACTTAACCGAACATCTCACGACACGAGCTGACGACAACCATGCACCATCTGTTTTAATGTTATATTGCTATAATTTCACCTATCTCTAGGTTATGCATTAAATGTCAAGCCTTGGTAAGGTTTTTCGCGTTGCTT
This sequence comes from uncultured Bacillota bacterium, assembly GCA_949283975.1. Taxonomy (GTDB): domain Bacteria; phylum Bacillota; class Clostridia; order Christensenellales; family UBA1242; genus UMGS687. The sequence goes on along the minus strand of CASDUK010000003.1, from coordinate 144,957 downwards.
CGAATTAAACAACATGCTCCTCTGCTTGTGCGGGTCCCCGTCAATTCCTTTGGGTTTCAACCTTGCGGCCGTACTTCCCAGGCGGGATACTTATTGCGTTAGCTACAACACGGATGGAGTCGATACCACCCACGTTTAGTATCCATCGTTTAGGGCGTGGACTACCAGGGTATCTAATCCTGTTTGCTCCCCACGCTTTCGAGCCTCAGTGTCAGTTACAGTCCAGTAAGCCGCCTTCGCCTCTGGTGTTCCTCCTAATATCTACGCATTTAACCGCTACACTAGGAATTCCGCTTACCCCTCCTGCACTCAAGCAATCCAGTTTGAAATGACGTTCCGGAGTTGAGCCCCGGGCTTTCACATTTCACTTAAATCGCCACCTACGCTCCCTTTACGCCCAGTCATTCCGGACAACGCTTGCTCCCTACGTATTACCGCGGCTGCTGGCACGTAGTTAGCCGGAGCTTTCTCCTGTGGTACCGTCATTTTTTTCTTTCCACAGATCAGAAGTTTACAATCCGAGAACCTTCATCCTTCACGCGGCACGCGGCGTTGCTGGGTCAGAGTTTCCTCCATTGCCCAATATTCCTAACTGCTGCCTCCCGTAGGAGTCTGGACCGTATCTCAGTTCCAGTGTGGCCGGTCATCCTCTCAGATCGGCTAATCATCGTCGCCTTGGTGGGCCGTTACCCTCACCAACAAGCTAATGATGCGCAAGCCCCTCTATCACCAGATTTAACTCCTTTCACCTCTAACCGATGCCGGTCTGTGGTCATATGCGGTATTAGCACCTATTTCTAAGTGTTATCCCCCTGTGATAGGCAGGTTGCTCACGTGTTACTCACCCGTCCGCCACTAAGTTTAACCGTGGCAAGCCACAATTAAACTCCGTTCGACTTGCATGTTTTAAGCACGCCGCCAGCGTTCGTCCTGAGCCAGGATCAAACTCTAACGTTTTTTGTATATTAACTTCTTTTGGAAGTTGATATCGTTTTGTTTGATTTTGTAGCTCAAAAACTATTTTTTGCTTTTTATACTTTGCGTAAAATGGAATAAGTATCTTTGAAATTGACAAGGTAAATTAAAACCTTAATGTTTAACACATCTACCTTTTCTTTCCATATTCTATTCAGTTTTCAAGGTTCTTTCCCTTAAAATAAAGGGAGTTTGCTACGCAAATAAGCAGCTGCTTAACAGCGTAGCGTGGTAAATATACCACATTTAAAAAACCTTGTCAACAGTTTTTTACAACTTTTTTCAAATTTTTTAAATTTTTTTGAAAAACTGTTTCCATGGATATTTTAATATATGAAAGGTTTTTAAGCTACGCCACAAAAAAATTAAAAAAGCGCAAAACTGCGCCTTTATTCTGCAACCCAAGCAAGGCCAATAGACGGGCCAACATGCGCCCCAACAACTGGCGAAACCGTTCCCTCCATAATTGGAATTCCCTTAAAAAATTCCAAAACTTTTTCTTTAAACTTTGAAAAATAGTCTGGCTTCCCGGCTTTGATAACAAAAAGATGTTTAACTTTTTGAGGAACTTGTTTAATCATGTCAACAATTGCCTTGGTTAGGCCAATTGCTTTTTTATCCGTTAAAATTCCCTCTTTAAAAAGAATTATTGGTTTAATTTTTAAAAACTCGGCAACAACCGCTTTAAGGCTTCCAATTCTTCCGTTCTTCTTTAAATTTTCCATTGTTTCTGGAATAAATGTTATTGCGCTGTTCTTTCTAAGTTTTGAAAGATAGGAAACAATTTCTTCCCTTGTCTTTCCCTTTTCAATCAAATTAATTGCCTCATAAACATAGCCAATTGAAGTTTGGCCGATGGACTGGGTGTCGAAAACAGTAATCTTGCTTGGCTCTTTGCAACTTTCTTTTGCAAGGCAAGCGCAGCTGTATGTTCCGCTAAGATTTTCTGAAAGCGTTAAAACAATTGCCTCGTCGCCGCCCCCAATTATTTCATTGTAAATTTCAATGAAACTTTCAAGAGAGGGCTGGCTTGTTTTTGGAATTTCGTTGCTTTCGGCCATTTTGTCATAAATTTCGTCATACAAACTGTCACATTCTGTATACTCTCTATCCGAAAACAAAATTCTTAAAGGGTTAACAAAAATTTTGTTTGCTTTAACATATTGCTCGTTTGGAGCGCAAGTTGAGTCAACAACTAATTTAATCATATTTCCACCTTCTTTATTTATATGAAAAAGAATATCACAAAACAACAACTATTTTGTTAATCTTTCTGCAATTTGATAGCTAGAATCTGTTGTTGGGGTTATTTCTTTGCAATATTTTTCAAGTTTTTGTATGAAATTGTCGAAACCTTCTGTTGTCAACATTGAAGAGGCCTGTTCAACGGTCATTAAATAAACCTCCGCCCGCCTCTTTGTGAAGTTGTTTCTAATTTTAACTTCTTCAAAGCTCATAACGCCTTTAAAACCAGTTCCGCTTAAAATTTTAAAGACATCAACCTTTGTTGTAACCTCAATTTTTGGAACAACTGTTTTTAATATATTGTCAAAATCTATGTTAAACTTGGTTGTGAAAAGAGAGGTTATTCCGTCCTTAATAAAAAAGGAATGGTCTTCAACAGTGTCCGAAGCCTTAATTGGGTGGACATAAACTTTCTTTTCGTCCATCAGTTTTTTTCCAAAGAGAAAATCTTCCCGCTCAACTCTAAAATATGCCTTGTTTCCAACTATAACTTTACACAAAATTATCCCCGCGCTTGCAAGAAGGTTGTTTGGAGAATCAAGATATGTCTCAGAAAGAACATACCCTCCCTCTCCAATAAAATTATATGTTTGAAGTTCTCTTTCAAGGCCTAAGATGTTTCTAAAACTTCTCTTTTCAAAAACTGTGTAATGTTTAATTCCCTTTGAACTTATGGTTTGAAACTTTCCCATATTCCCTCTTTGTTTTTAAAGATATAGAAATATGATACCCCAAAATTAAATAAAAAACAAACAATTTAATTAATATTATAAGTTTACCCTTGGCAAGTTTGAAGCATTAAACAAAGCTGTTGTTGTTAAAGTTTCGCCGCCCTCTTCAAGCTGGAAGGAAACCTCAACCGTGTGAAGCCCAAGGGTAACCTTTGTTGTCCCGTCATAAGGCTTTCCGTCAAAAGAAATAATTTTTAGGTTTTTAGGTTGAAAATTGCAGGCAACTCGGTTTCCAAATTCTTCATAATTATTATATCTATCAAAGAATATTCCAAGGCTTGGCTTGTCGCTCCCCTCAAAAATTTCTGAAAGCGTTTCCTCTCCCGTAAGCTCTAAAGCAGGCTCAAACGACGCGCCAATAATGTCGTCTGTTCCAGAAGGCTCGTGGCCATCAACAAAGCAAGAAAGCTCCCCAACATATATTACCTTGTCCATAATCATCATACTTTGCGTATACGCCAAAGCAAGCTGGTATGGCAAATATTCCAAACTTTCAGAATCCCCCTCTTGCCAAACAATTGTGCCTTCCTCCCCCATGCCTTCCGCGTAAAAATATGTTGGTTTGGTAATTCGTGCGCCGCTATTGTTCATTTCAACTTCGCCGCGGGCAATAATTTGGCCTACTTCTCCGGTTTCGGAGTCACGCTGGGACATTTTAAATTGAGCGGTCATATCAGAAAAGATGTTAAATTCAAGGTTAACTGCGTCTTTCTGACCTGGGTTAATTATGTAATTAACCCCGCTATAGGATTTTATTGGCTTAACATAATTTCCCTCGCCGGAAAAGCTTGTTACAATGCTTCCGTTCTTCGTCCACGTTCCGCTAAGCCCAACCTCTTCAAAGGTTTGGTTTGCCGTGCTTCCAGCGCCCAAAATAATTGTTGTTAAATTGTCGCAGCCATAAAAGGCAGATTCTCCAATTTCTTCAAGCGCGCCCTCAAAGGTTATTGTTGTTAGGTTTTTGCTGCTGATAAAAGTACTCCCTCCAAGCGATTTAAACGAAGGCCCAAAAACAAGCTCTGTTCCGCCATACCTGCCAAATGCATATTCAATTGTTCCCGTTGCCTCTTCTGGAACAGTTGAATTTGCAAAGGCGCCAACAATAACATTTTCGTCATTTAGAAAAACCTTGTGTTCCTCGTCATATCTTAAAAATTCATTGCCCGCAAACTGAAGGTTTTCAATGTTTATGCCGTAGAATAAGTTGCCCCAAACAACCTTTATTGAAGAAGGCAAAATAATTTCTGTTACGTTTGGGAAGTTTCGTATAAAAGCAGTATCACCATCGAAAATCCCAAAAACTGGATATGCAACATCGTCAATTACAACCTCCTCCGGAACAGTTACAGAAGTTATCGCTAAGTTTTCCTCTTCGCTGCTAGTGGGATATAACCCAAAATAGAGGGCAATTTTAGCGTCTTTAAAAATGTAATAGAAATTCCCCGTTTTCTGCGGAGTTGGTTGGCCGCCGTCTGGCATAAATTCGCCATAACCTTCGACATAGATCTTAACTGTATCACCTAGAGCACCCTCGGAGAAATTGGCGGCAACGAAATAGTAATCTGTTAAAGAGTCTTCTTCAAGGGTAAAGGTGTAGGAATATGGTTGAAGATCGCCTGAAAAAGGGGGGTTTTGATTGACATCTATAATATTTTCAAAGTTGGGATCTGAAGCTATGTAGAACAGCATATCCGAATTAGTATTTGCAGCTATTGTAATCGTGTCGCCAACGGCATACATTCCCCCGCCGCTTAGCGTTATGTTATCTGGGTTGTTAGAATAAACATTAATTTCCCTCATTTGAGAGGCGTCTGTTAGGTTGATTAAAAATTTATATAATGCATCCGTTACTGAAACATTGATGTCTTCAACAGAAATTGTTAAAACAAAGGTTGCACTTGAGGACGGAGAAACAATTGCAGAGGTTGAGGCCTCTCCCTCGCCCTTTGTTATTGAAATGTTAACATTTTCAATTGGATCCATTTGGTTTGTTACTGAAACGCCAAGGCTGCGCTCGCCGCTTAAGTTTTTTACCGTGACTGTAATTTTAATTGGTTCGCCAAGTTCCGTGAAAAGCAAGTTTAAATTTTTCCATGGAGAAAGATCTTCTTCTGAAGAAGCGTCCTCGCCCTCGGAGAAGATTAGGGTTGGAAGAGTTGGGTTATCTTCCATTCCAGTTACCGTTCCCGAAACTTCTGCATGAACGTTTGTTGCCTTAAAGTTAACAGTTCCTCCAATTGGAATTTGGGTTTGGCTAACCGCCCAAACGCTAACAATTAGAATTGTTAAAACTAAAACAAAGGCTGAGATTGATGAAATTAATTTTGCTTTTAGGCTCATAATTTTTTCTCCCTTTTTTCTTTATTATTTGATATAATACCACTTTTTATTTAAACTTGCTAACGATTTTTAGCAAAAAGCCCACTTTTTTTAAAAAATTTTTTTATATACGACCTTTTTTTTGAATTGCTTTAAGGGTTTTATTAAAAAAGCGAAGTTTTCTTCGCTTAAATAGTTTAGTTGTCTGAAAGCTTTATCATATAATAGCCAACGGCATAATTGCACAGCGGACAGGATTTTTTTGGCTGTTTGGCAGTTTCTTCATATCCACACTTTGAACACTTCCACTTTGTTGGCGAAGGTTCTTTGTGGAGCTTGTTGTGTTTTAGTTTAGAATAAAGCTCTCTCAACTGCTTGTTGTGGCAATCTTCAACGGTTGCAATTCTTAAAAACTGGTCTGCAACGTCGTCATAGCCCTCGTCTCTTGCAATTCTTGCAAAGGCGGGATAGATGTTGTCGAACTGAGAAAACTCTGAATCTGCCGCAAATTTAAGCCCCGGCTCAAGCGAATATGGCGTTATTGGAAAGCCGGCCTCAATGTCTATGTTTTTTTCGCACTTTCCATATTTTAAAATAAAATCGTAAAAAACTTTTGCGTGGGCCATTTCGTTTTTTGCAAGAGTTTTTAACAGATCCATCATGTAGTTTTCGCCGTCTGCCTTTGCCTGTTGGGCAAGAAACTGATAGCGCGCGCCGTCTTGACACTCCCCTGCAAACGCCCTTGCCAAGTTTCTTTTTGTTTGAGAGTTTTCAAATTCAACCATAACTCCTCCTTGAATTACAATTAGTATTTGCAATTCTCAAACTTTTAAACAATTATTTCTTTTGAAAATTGTTTTTTTTATGGTATATATATTAAGGTAAATTTTTAAGGAGATTAGTATGGATAAATTTGTTTTATCAACGGACACTTGCTGTGACGAACTAAAATCTAATTTGAAAAAAAATAGAATTGAATTTATAAAAATGGCTTTCATTTGCGAAGGAGAAATTTTTGAGGATAATTTCGACAGTGTTGAGGAATATAAATTTTTTTATGATGAAATGAAGAGAGGAAAAGTTTATTCAACAACCGGCCTAAACCACTTTCAAGTTAAAGAATATTTCACAGAAATTCTTGAAAGAACAAAGAGCGACATTGTTCACGTTTGCCTTTCCTCTGGGCTTAGCGGAACTTTTAATGTTGTTCGTCAAGTTGTTGAGGAAATTAACCAAACCTTTGAAAACAAAATTTATCTTGTTGACTCTAAAACCGCAACCCAGGGGCAAAACGCAGTTTTAACTTATGCAATGCTTTTAAGAAACGAAGGGCGAACAGCGCTTGAGGCAAAAGACATTTTGGAAAAGGAAATTAAGCGCCTTTGCGTAAGCTTTTTCCTTGGAGACTTGGAAGCTCTTAAGCGCGGCGGAAGAATTAGCGGCGCACAAGCGGCAATTGCTAAAATGGTTCAACTTAGACCTGTTTTAAAGTTTGACCCAGAGGGTAAACTTCAAATTATTGAAAAGGCAATTGGAAGCAAAAAGGCAATTAAAAGCCTTTTTGACAGGTTTGCAAAGAGGTTTGACCCAAATTCTCCAATTCCAATTTTTCTTGCATATGCTGGAGATCCAACCAACATGAATGAGATTAGAAAGATGATTGAGGAGCGATTTGGAATAACAAACATAATAACTGGCCCTGTTGGCCCGGTTATTTGCAGCCACACGGGCCCTTCGCTAACCGGATTAATTTACCTTGAAAGGCAATAATAAAACAAAATATAGTTTTTAACAAAACCAACAAAATTTTAGTTGAAAACAAAAAAAACAAGCCAAGCGGCTTGTTTTTTAACTTACAACATCAACATTTTCACCCTGGAGAAAGGCGGGAATTTCCTCCTTGTCTGGAACTTTAAAGTTTACATTTTCAAGGGCTTTTTTAATTTTTGAATCAATTTCGTCAAGGCTAAGCTCTTCTCTTGACATATCTCTTTTTTCAAATTTTTCCTCTGTTTCTTTAATTTCAAAGTTGTTAAAGAGTTCTGTTGAGGTTTCGGAATCGTCATAGATTGTTTTAATTCTTTCCATAAGCTGGTCGTGGTCTGGAAGTTGGCTTAAATCTTCAAGACTAAACCTTTTTAAAAACTCCTCTGTTGTTCCAAAGAGAAGGGGCTTTCCAACGGCGTCCTTTCGGCCAACAACTTCAATTAGGTTGTGGTCTAAAAGTGTTTGAACGGTGTAATCGCTGTTAACGCCTCTAACCTCTTCAATTTCAAGCCTTGTAATTGGCTGTTTATATGCAATTATTGCAAGGGTTTCAAGCGTTGCCCTTGTTAGCGCGCGCTCTCTAATTGGGTTTAAAACTGTTGAAACATAGTCTGCATTGTCTGGATTTGAAGAGAGTTGAATTTTGCTGTTATATTTAATTAGATGAATTCCACTGTTGCCGCAAAGGCGCTGGGAAAGCCTGTCCGCCGCCTTTTTAACTTTTTTGGGGTCAACCTCCAACTTTTCTGCAATAAAATTCATGTCAACACCCTCGCCGGCAACAAACAAAATGCTAAGCAAAATTTCTTCCAAATTGTTTTCAATAAATAAATCGCTCATATCTCACCTGTTATAACTATATCATTTTTTTGCTAATTTTCAACCCGATTTTCAACTTCTTGGCCGGGGTTATATTTTGTTATCTCAATTTCGTCAAAAAGCTCATGCTGGGAAATTGAAATTGTTTGAAGTTTTAAAAGCTCTAAAATTGCAAGAAAAACGTTTATTATCTCGCTTTTTGTAATATCCTTGTCTAAAAGCTCTTTAAATTTAACTTTTTCCCTTATCATAACGGCATCTTTAATTGCAGCAATTTTTTCTGCAACAGTGAACCTGTCTTTAACAATGTTCTTGGGTTCGTCAACTTTTTTTTCAACTTGCGTTTTGTGCATGAAATGCATAAAGGCGTCAAGCAAGTTTTCAAGCGCCATATCCTTTAAAACAATTTTAAATTTGTTTGCGCTTGGCTCTGGCTCTTTATAAAGCCTGTTGATTTCCTCTTTTTCTCTAAGTTTTTCGCTTGCCTCTTTGAAAATTTTGTATTCCTCAATTTGACGCAAAAGCTTTTTCTCTGGGTTCTCCTCTTCCGGCGTTTCTTCATCTAGCCTTGGAAGAAGCTTTCTGCTTTTAATTTCCAAAAGCGTTGCCGCCATTTCAATAAACTCGCTTGCCTTTTCCATGTCAAGCGAATCTATTTCGCTTAGATAATCTAAATATTGCTCTGTAATTTCAGAAAGGCGAACTTCTGCAATATCCATCTTTGCCTCTTTAATTAAGTGCAAAAGCAGATCCAGCGGCCCTTCAAAATTTTCTAGGCGAACGTGATAGCCATCTTCCTGTGGGATTTCCATTTGAACCAAAACTTCTTCCATATTAAATCATAAGCCCCCAAAACATCAAAAATAAATCTAAAATTCCGTTTGCAACATAGTTAAATGCAAAGCCAAAGAGGCCTGTTATAATTAGCGCAATTAGGATAATTGAGCCATAACTATACATAAACTGGGAAAACTTGTTTCCATATTTTAAAAACGTGTTGATAAAGTTAAACCCATCGAGAGGATAGATTGGAAGCAAGTTAAAGACCGCAAGCGAAATGTTGATCACAACCAAAAACATTGTTAGATATGTTAAAAAAACAAAGAACAAGTTAGAAGGATTTAGCCTTGAGCAAAGCATGAAAAGAGGAACGGCGAAAAAGGCAAGCAAAATGTTTGTTATAACCCCAGAAACTGAAACCAAGGCCATGTCTCGCTTATAATTTCTAAAATTAAGAGGGTTAATTGGAACGGGCTTTGCCCAGCCAAATCCAACAAACAAAAAAGATATGCTTCCCCAAAGGTCCAAGTGTTTTGCCGGGTTTAAAGAAAGCCTTCCTTCAAGTTTTGCAGTTTTATCCCCACACTTATATGCAACAAAACCGTGGGCAAGTTCGTGACACATGAGCGCAAAGACAATTGCAATTAAATATGCCAAAACAAGCATTAACATTTCTGTTGCCGGAAGGTTATAGGTAAACAAATAATAAAGCATGTTTAAATTATATAATAAAAGGATTTATTTTGCAATAAATCCTTAAAGTTTTTCAAATTTTATTTCTTAAAAAATTTTATTTGACTTTTCAAAAATTTTTATATGCTTTCCATTTCGGCTTCTCTGTTTTGACTGCCAGCCGCCTGGGTTTCCGCCTTAAAAAACTCATCTTTTTGAACCATTTCGCCCGTTGATGAATAAATTGGTTGAACAACAATCCTGTTGTTTTCTCCTATAACGCCAAACTTTCCGTTGCAAACATAAACTTTCATATTCTCTCCTTTAACAAAATTTTAAAATGGCAAAATTAATTTGTCAATAGTCATTTTAAAATTTATATTAATTTATTTATTAAAATATGAGAGAATTTGTTAAAAAATGTTGTTTTTTGTTCTATTTTTTTAAATTATTTAAAATTTTTAAAAAATTTTCTGGAAGTTGAATTTCAAACTCTAGGTTCTCCTTTGTTCTTGGATGGATAAAGGAGATTTTATATGCACAAAGGAACTGGCCAGAAAGGCCAAACTTTTTTGCCCCGCCATAGGTCAAGTCGCCAACAATTGGGTGGTTTAAAAATTTGCTGTGAACTCTAATTTGGTGGGTTCTTCCAGTTTCAAGGCTAAACTCAACAAGGCTGTAGCCGTTGTAATATTCAACAGTTTTATAGTTTGTTTTTGCGCGCTTTAAACCCTTTGATGTGTCGGAAAGAGGAAAGGCCGCCATTTTTTTCCTGTCCTTTCTATCTCTTCCAATAAGAGTTTCAATCGAACCTTCTGGCTGTTTAAATGCTCCCTCAATTAATCCAAGATATTTTCGCTTGCAAGTTTTTTCTGAAATTTGCTTTGAAAGGTTTGCGTGGGCAAAATCGTTTTTTGCAATTAACATTAGGCCACAAGTTTGCTTGTCCAGCCTGTGGACAATTCCCGGCCTAATCTCCCCGTTTATTGAACTTAAGTTTTTAATTTTTAAAAGCAAGCCGTTAACAAGCGTTCCCTCTGGGCAAGACAAGCAAGGGTGAACAACAACGCCTTGGGGCTTGTTAACAACGGCAAGGTCATCGTCTTCATAGACAATTTCAAAAGGAATATCTTGGGGTTTTGTTGAAACCGCCTTTGGCTCAAGCGGATTAAAAAAAACAACATCACCGCTCTTTAAAATTTCGCCCGGTTTAAAAAATTTTTTGCCCTTTCGCAAAAGAAAGGAATTTTCACTCTTTAAATTGTTTTGAATGTTATTACGAGAAAGGTTTGGAAAGCGCCCCAAAAGAAAAACATCAAGCCTTTTCCCAACCTCCTCATTCTCAACCAAAATTTCCAATTAATTCTCCTTCTTTTTGCTCTTTGCCTCTTTAATTGCCTCAATTATATAGTGAATAATAAGGCAAACAACTCCAACTGTTAAAAACGAATCTGCCAAGTTAAAAACGGGAAAATCCATGAAGTCCAAATGGATAAAATCTCTTACATACCCGAAAACAATTCTGTCGAAAAGATTTCCAAGCGCGCCGCCAACAATTAGGCCAAGTGAAACATGGAAAAGCGTTGTTGTTGTTTTTGAAAAGAGTGTGTAAATCAAAATTAGCGCAATTGCCAAAACCGTAATAAAAATTAAAAAGCCCGTGCTTCCGGAAAAAATGCTCCACGCAGCGCCAAAGTTTTCTTGGTAGATAAAGGAAATGAAGCCCGGGATAAACTCGCTGTCAATTCCAATTATAAAATGCTTTGAAATTAAATCTAAAATTAGGCAAGTTAAAAAAACAGCTGTCCAAATTAAAAGTTTAATTTTTTTTTTAATCTTCATCGCTCACCATTAAATAGGAATTTTCGCCCGTTTTTTTAAGGCTTCCACCAAGGGCAAAGGCCGCTCCAAAAAGAAAATCCAAAACTCTTGTCTTGTCCTCTTCATCAAATTTTTCAAGGTTAATTGAAAGGCTTTCGCCGTCCTTAAAAAGAAGAACAAGGTCTTCAATTTCCTCCTGGGTTTGAGGCGTTTTAAAAAGCGGTTCTTTTCGCTTTTCTTTTAAATTAAACTTTGCGTTTGGAAGAACAACGTTTTCTCTCTTTTGCTTTTGGTTTTCACCCTCGCCAAAATCCTGATCTTCAAATTCTTTTTCGTCAAAGCCAATTGCCCTAAAAAGTTTATCAAAAAATTTCATACACCAACTTCCTTTGTTGTTTTAATTTTACATGGCTTTTTAGTTCTTGTCAAACAATTCATCGTTTAGGCTTTCTATTTTGCGTTTTAAAATTCTTTAAGCCATAAGAAAACGGCGCTTCGATTGGTTTAATTGCTTTGTTAAAAACCAATCCCTCTTTCAGCGGTTTGGAAGGCGAAGTTTGTCATGATAAGTTTAACATCAATCACAGGTTTAAAAAGAATTAAGCCCAGGACGCTTATCTGCGCTAAAAGCTTTTTAACTGAAATGAGTTAATAATTTAGAAGTGGCTTGACAGTGTTCTTTAATAATGTTATCATTAATAAAGCAATACGGAGGTTTTAAATGAAAAAAGGCAGAACAAAACTATCAGATAGGATCAAAGAGGCTCTATTAACTGCCGTACTACTGCAATCGTCTGTCGCGGTGCTCACCACGGCGCTCACCCCAGAAGAACAACCAAAGCAACAACGAGAGCCACGAGAGCCAGAACAAGATTAGCGGCTGGGATTATTTAAAAATTCTTTATTTATTTGTAAAAATTTTACTTTAAATTGTTGACAAATTTATTTTTAGATGATATATTACTTTCGCAATTTAATAAAAACTTTTGTCCGAAGACAGCAAGTGGAGAATTCCATAAACCAAAAAGGTGCTTGCCGAGGAAAAGAACATGAGAAAATTAACCTCTTGTGCTTTATTCGGGCATTGGAGGTTTTGTTTTATTGCTCACACAAAATTTATTAAAAGGAGAGAATCGTGAGTGCTAATTTAGAAGCTAAAAAAGAACTTGTGGCGGAAATTAAAGACAAGCTTTCTAGGGCAAAATGTGTTGTTTTTGTTGACTACCGCGGCCTAAATGTTGCGCAGGACACAGAAATGAGAACAGAGTTTAGAAAGAACAATTCCGACTATAAGGTTTACAAAAACCGTTTAGTTCTTCGCGCTGCTAACGAACTTGGAATTTCTGGCCTAGAAGAACATCTTCAAGGAACAAGCGCAATTGCGTTTGGCTATGAAGACGAAGTTAGCGCAGCAAAAATTGTTAGCCAAGTTGGCGAGAAGACAAACATGCTTTCAATCAAGTGTGGCCTTCTAAACGGTAAGTTAATTTCTTCCGATGAAGTTAAAACTCTTGCTAAAATTCCATCAAGAGAAGAACTTATTGGAAAACTTTTGTTCATTTTCCAAAACCCAATGCGTTCTTTGGCTGTTGCAATTAATGAAATTGCAAAGAAACAGGCCTAGTTGGGCGGAAAAAATTTAAAAAATAGGAGAATAATTAAAATGGCAGATTTAAACAAATTTATTGAAGACATCAAAGGTTTAACAGTTGTTGAACTTAACGACCTTGTTAAAAAACTTGAAGAGGAATTTGGCGTTAGCGCTGCTGCAACAATTGCAGTTGCAGGCGCAGCACCAGCAGCTGGCGCACCAGCAGCAGAAGAAAAAACAGAATTCAATGTTTGCCTTAAAGAAGCAGGCGCAAACAAAATTGCTGTTATTAAAGTTGCAAGAGAAATTACAGGCCTTGGCCTTTCAGAAGCAAAAGCTTTGGTTGACAATGCTCCTTCTGTTCTCAAAGAAAATGTTCCTGCTGAACAAGCAAAAGAAATGGAAGCAAAGCTTAAAGAAGCAGGCGCAACCGTTGAATTAAAGTAATTTTAGAAAGAGTTAAAATTTTGTGTGACAAAAAAAGCCGGGAAATTTCCCGGCTTTTATTTTGTTTAAACTATTCTGGTTTTGTTGTTGAATATGTCCCCGCCCCGCTGAAACTTGTAACATCCTCTCCGTCCTTTCCCGTGTTCCGCGCAAGGTTGCAAGGTTTTTTATCTCCAGGTGGTGTCTAAAAACAAATCATATGTTTTTCCGCCAAATTCAAATGTTATATACGCATCAACAACCTCAGTTCCCCAACTGCTCTCAAAATATGTTATTTTAACCCTCTCGTCTGTTAAATAAATGTCCTCATAGTCAACGCCTTTAATAAAGCCCTCTTCTTGCCCAACTTCAACTTGCTTTCCGTTATAGCAAATTCGAATGTATTTCCCCTCAAGATCCAAACTTCCGTCTTCCAATTCGGGAATGCCACCCAAACTACTAAACCCAACGTATTCAAAACTTGTTGGAAATCTGTTTTCAGAGTCGCAAACAAAGGATGTCATGTCAACCTCCTCAACAAGCGTTCCGTCCTTAAGCGAAACTTTAATTTGATAGGTTTTTAGCCCCCCGGTTGAAATTATTTCTTCAAGTGGTGTTGGAACGCCATCAACAAAATATTCAACAGTTAAATCTTCTCTTGTAAGAACGTTCGTTGGATCTGTTTCAAGATATGCACCAAGCCCCTCAAGAGGGTCGCTCGCCGCGCCTTCCAAGCCCAAAACCGCCATTTTAGCTATGTCAGGATATAACATATATTCTCCTTCCTGACAAACTTTGAATCTTAATGTGGCCGTTACGTTTTCATATGTTAGCTTGCAAGTTCCGTTTTCGCCCTCAATTTTAAAATCTGAAATCATGTTTGGGGTAATGCTTTCAATTCTTACAGTAGAATTATAGTCTTCCTCCCCTGCAACATATTTTTCATATGCAAAACTCTCACTTATATCTTCGTTAAGAGCCAAAATAAAATCCTCAACTGTTGACTCCGCCGAAATTGCTGGAAGCGCTACCCCGCTCATCCAATAACCAATTTGATAGTATGTAACTTCCTCTTCATTTTCATAAACCATAACTTTAATTTTTTCAGTTAGCGTTTGCTGTTGGCCGAAAGGATCTAGGAAAGAGACCTCAACTGTTTGAATTCCCTTTGTTTGCTGATCAAGTCCTTTAAAAGTTAATTCCGAAATTTCAACAGTTTCATATGTAAAACCGTTATAAACCTCAATAGAATCCTTTCCAACAAATGCGCTTTTTAGCGCCTCTCCTTCCAGAGGCGTTGTTTGAATTGGAAGAAACAAATCACACCCCAAAGCGATGTTTGCCTCCGGATTGCCAACAAAAACAATTTCTTCCGGATCTATTCCCTCCTTTATAAAGAACATGCCATCGCCAGCATAAATAACATTTTCGTTTAAAAAGTGCAGAGTCGAACTCAAAAGAGGGTAACGGGTCTCATAAAACAAATTACCTGCGCTCCATTTTCCTGTTGTAAACATATTTTCAAAATTGCCGTCCCCAACAAGAAACGTGCTGTTTAAAGAAATTTCTCCGCTACTTTCAACAACCCCTTCATCTTCGCTAACGAAAGTTACAGGCAAAAATGGTAAATCAGAGCCAAACGCCAATGAGACTGGAACAGAAAGTCTTGTTTCAACAGTCCCATCGTTATAAATTCTTAAATATGAATCTGATTCTATTGCTGGAAGGGTTCGAAGAGGGCGATAGGTTTTGTAGCTTGGCGTGTAACTCAAATTTCCGCTCAGGTTAAACTCCTCTTTTGGAAGGGCAAAAGCAAGAGCGGCAGAGAGCGCAACAATTAGAAAAAGCGCCAAGCTAATTGAAATTAGTTTTAATTTGGTTGTCATTTTAAATCCCCCTTTTTTTTATTTTAAACCATAATTGGCAAAACATGCTGACGGCTGTCCGTAAAGAGTTAATTTAATTTTTTGCAATTCTTGCCAAACTAAATTTTTTCTTTTTCCGCCCACAATCTGTATATATTGTACTGCCCCCCCTTGTCAAGTTTTTTGGGGCAGTTTTTTAAAATATTTTAAAAAAAACCTCCGCAACTATATTGCAGAGGTTAATTTAATTGCGGCCTAGCCCGCTTTTTCTTCTTTTTCTTTGTAAATTAGAAGCGGTTTTTCTTCACCAGAGATTACTTTTTCGGTTATAACAATTTTTTCTATGTTTTGTTTGCTTGGCGCGGAGAACATAACGTCTTGCATGGCCTCTTCAATTATTGCCCTTAGGCCGCGTGCGCCCGTTTTTAGCGCTTTTGCCTTTTTTGCAACCGCCCTAACCGCTTCTTGGGTTATGTCAAGCTCTATGTTATCCATGTTGAAAAGTTTAATATACTGTTTAACAAGCGCATTTTTTGGCTCTGTTAAAATTTTAACAAAGGCGTTTTCATCAAGCTCGTCCAAACAAACATAAACCGGGAGGCGGCCAATTAACTCCGGAATTAGGCCAAATTTAATTAAATCTCCTGGTTGAACGCTTTTTAGGAGGTTTGACTTTTCCTTTTCTTCCTTTGTTTTAACATCTGCGTTAAACCCAAGGGTTGAGCTGTTAATTCTTCCCTCAACAATTTTATCTAGCCCAACAAAAGCGCCGCCGCAGATGAAAAGAATGTTTGTTGTGTCAATTTGAATCATCTCCTGTTGGGGGTGTTTTCTTCCGCCTTGTGGCGGAACGCTTGCAATTGTTGATTCAACAATTTTTAAAAGCGCTTGTTGAACGCCCTCGCCCGAAACATCTCTTGTTATTGAAACATTTTGGCTTTTCTTTGCAAGTTTGTCTATTTCGTCAACATAAATTATCCCTCTTTCTGCAAGCGGAATATCATAATTTGCGTTTTGAATTAGTTTTAGAAGAATGTTTTCAACGTCATCTCCAACATATCCGGCCTCTGTTAGCGTTGTTGCATCGCAAGACGCAAAGGGAACGTTTAGAATTCTTGCAAGCGTTTTTGCAAGAAGAGTTTTTCCGCTTCCCGTTGGCCCAACCATTAAAATGTTGCTCTTTTCAAGTTCAATTTCGTCTGGCGCGCCGAGGTGGTCGTTTGCGTGGATTACGTTGTAGTTTATCCTTTTATAGTGGTTATAAACGGCAACAGAAAGCGCGCGCTTTGCCTCGTCCTGGCCAACGATGTATTCATCTAGTTTTTGTTTAATTTCCTCTGGGGTTAAAAGTTTAAGCTCCTGCTCTTGGGCGCGCTTTCCCTTTCCGCGAAGAATATCCCGGCAAAGAGAAACACACTCCTCGCATATGAAACTGTTTCCTTCGGGGTTTCCAATTAACTTTCTGTTTGGCCCTTCTGGCTTGTCGCAAAAAGAGCATTTATATATTTTGTTTTCCATACTATCCATATTATTACGCCAATTTTAAAAATTAACCAAAATTACTTTTTTGTTCGCTTTTCAATAACCTTGTCGATAAGGCCATATTCACACGCTTCTGCTGCGCCCATGTAGTGGTCGCGGTCTGTGTCCTTCTCAACCTGTTTTAGGGGTTTTCCCGTTTGATTTGAAAGAATTTCGTTAATTTTTGCCTTAATTTTTTGAATTTGCTTAGCTTGAATTTCAATGTCTGAAGCCTGACCTTGAGCGCCTCCAAGAGGCTGGTGGATCATAATTTCTGCGTTTGGAAGGGCAAAGCGCTTTCCCTTTGTTCCGCTTGAGAGCAAAAACGCCCCCATTGAAGCGGCAAGGCCGATGCAAATTGTTGAAACATCACACTTGATGTAGTTCATTGTGTCATAAATTGCCATTCCTGCCGAAACGCTTCCGCCCGGGCTGTTGATGTAAAGACAAATGTCCTTATCCGGATTTTTCCCTTCAAGGTAAATGAGCTGAGCAACAACTATGTTTGCAACAGCGTCCGTTATTTCGCCCGTTAAGAAAATTATTCTGTCTTCCAAAAGACGAGAATAGATGTCATAGGATCTTTCTCCGTTTGCTGTTTGATCCACAACCATTGGGATTAACATTTTTTCACCTCGTAATTATTATATTGTTCTTATTTTTAAATTATATTGTTGTTACTTTTTAAGAAATCTAGGAGTTTTTTCATTAATATGTCGTTTTGATAATATGCAATTGTTCTGTCGTCCAAAGATTTTTTATATTCCTCAACCGTCTTTTTATATTTTTCTGCCGTTTCTTTAAGCGCGCTGTCAAGCTCCTCTTCCGAAACAACCATGTTCTCTTTTTTAACAAGCGCTTCTAAAACTAGGCGGGTTTTAACCGTTTGTTCTGCTTGCTCTCTCCTTTCCTTTCTAAGGTCTGAAACATTTGTTCCAACATAGTCTAAATATTCTTCAAGTTTTAGCCCTTGGAAAGAAAGCCTTGTTTCAAGGTCTCTGATAAAAATGTCAAGCTGTCTTTCAATTAAAATTTCTGGAATTTCAACTTTGCTAGCTTCAACAATTTTTTCAAGCAAGTCGTTTTCAACTTTCCTTTCCTTTTCTTGTTCATGCTTTTGAGAAAGCCTTGTTTCAATGTCTTTTTTATAATCTTCCAAATTCTCAAACTCGCTAACGTTTGCCGCAAACTCGTCTGTTATTTCTGGAATTTCTTTCTTTTCAATCTTTTGAACAACAACCTTAAAAACGGCCTTTTTTCCCGCAAGGCTTTTTTCGTGGTAGTTTTCTGGGAAGGTTACGTTAACATCTTTTTCTTCGCCAACTGACGTTCCAACAAGTTGATCTTCGAAGTTGTCTATGAAACTGTGGCTTCCAAGCTCTAGGCGATAGCCCTGGGCTGTTCCTCCCTCAAAAATTTCCCCGTCAACGCTTCCGGCAAAGTCAATTGTTGCAAAGTCGCCAAGCTCTGCCGGTTTTGTTGATTCAACAAACCTTGCCTGCCTTTCTGCAACGGCTTTAAGCTCTGCTTCAACATCTGACTTTTTAACTTTTTCCTTTCCTCTTTCAACTGTAAGCCCCGTGTAACTTCCAAGCTCAACTTCTGGCATAAGCGGCGCAGAGGCAACAAGAACAATTCCGCTCTTCTCAAATTTTTCAATTCTAACATCTGGCTGGGCAATTGGCTCTATTTCCAAATTTTTGTCCAAAAATTCGTTGTATTCATCTGCAAAGGCAACCTCTAGCGCATAGTCAAAAAACACGCTTTCGCCATATTGTTTTTCAATTACCTTTCTTGGAGCTTTTCCCTTTCTGAACCCCTGAACGGAATATTTGTTTTTTGTTTCCTCATATGCCTTTTGAAGGCTTTCTTCCCACTTTTTTTCGGAAATTACAATTTCAACTTCCAAGTTGTTTTTTTCTTTGCTTCTAATTTTGTAGCTCATGATTTTCTCCTTAAAATAAATTACCAAGCGAAATTATACCACACTTACAAAAACAATACAAATTGTTTTTTTAATAACTTTTGCTTAAAAACATTCTCTTTGCCTTCCGGTAAAAAATGCTTGCTTTTTTGAGTTTAGTGTGGTATATTTCTTTCCGTCAGTTCATTGACAAATAAACACCCATGTTCCATTCAAAGGCCGTTGCCATTTTCGCTCTCAACAAATGGTTGCCCTTGGAGCAAAGAAGACTTGGGGAAGACTAAAAACAAGGAGGAAAAAAATGTCGGTTATTTCAATGAAACAACTTCTAGAAGCAGGCGTTCATTTTGGCCACCAAACAAGAAAGTGGAACCCAAAGATGAAGAAATACATTTTCACCGCACGAAATGATATTCATATCCTAAATCTAGAACAAACTTCCGACCTGATTGACAAGGCATATCAATTTGTTAGAGATGTTGTTGCATCAGGAAAAAGCGTTTTGTTTGTTGGAACAAAAAAACAAGCAGCAGACGCAATTCGAGAAGAAGCAGAAAGGTGCGGAATGTTTTATGTTAATTCAAGATGGCTTGGCGGTTGTTTAACAAACTTTAAAACAATCAGAAGCAGAATTGACAGGCTTAACAAGCTTAACCAAATGGAAAAAGTTGGGGAATTTGAACTTTTGCCAAAGAAAGAGGTTGCCCTTTTAAAGTCGGAAAGGGACAAGCTTGAGGCTAACCTTGGCGGAATTAAAGAGATGAGAGAGATGCCAGGGGTTATCTTTGTTGTTGATCCATCTAAGGAACACATTTGCGTTAGAGAAGCAATTAAAATGCACATTCCACTTGTTGGCCTTGTTGACACAAACTGTGACCCATCGGGAATTGACTATGTTATTCCTGGAAACGACGATGCAATTCGTTCTGTTAAATTAATTGCAAGTGCAATTGCAGACGCGGTTATTGAAGCAAAAGAGGGCGTTTCCTTCAAAGAGAGCGAAGAGGAAGAAGAGCCTGTTGACCTTGCTGCCGCAATTGAGCAATCTAAGCCAACGGCAGAAGATTTAGAAGAGCCAGCTTCAGAGGAAAAGCCAAAGAAAAAATCTTCAAAGAAGAAGGAAGAGGAAGCTTCTGAAAAGCAAGAAGAAGCTAGCGAAGAAGTAAAACCTGCAAAAAAGGCTTCAAAGAAGAAAGAGGAAGAACAAAAAGCTGAAGAAGTAGCAACCGAAGAAAAACCAAAAAGGGCTTCTAAAAAAGCAAAATCAGAGGAGGAATAGGCATGTTTACAGCACAAGACGTTTCTAAACTTCGCCAAACAACTGGCGCAGGAATGATGGATTGCAAAAAGGCACTAACTGAAACCAACGGAAACTTTGACGAGGCAATCAAATATCTCCGCGAAAAGGGAATTGCAGCAGCAGCAAAAAAGGCAGACAGAATTGCCGCAGAAGGCGCGGTTGGCTCATACATTCACATGGGCGGAAAAATTGGCGTTTTGGTTGAAGTTAACTGTGAAACAGATTTCGTTGCAAAGAGCGATGCCTTCCAAAACTTGGTAAAGGACATTGCAATGCAAATTGCAGCAGCAAAACCGCTTTATGTAACAGAGGCCGAAGTTCCAGCAGCTGCGCTTGAAGCAGAAAAAGAAATTTTAAAAGCTCAAGCTTTAAACGAAGGAAAGCCAGCGGCTGTTGTTGAGAAAATGGTTGAAGGCAGAATTAAAAAATATTACAAAGATGTTTGCCTAATGGATCAAGAATTTGTTAAGGACAGCAGCAAAACAATTTCAGAGATAATTAACGAGGCAATTCTTGCAATTGGAGAAAAAATTTCAATTAGAAGGTTTGTTCGCTATGAAATGGGCGAAGGCCTTGAAAAGCGCGTTGACAACTTGGCAGAAGAAGTTGCAAAAATGAGCAAATAGACAAAAACTTGGCAAACGCCAAGTTTTTTTATGTTATATTGCTTTTTTTGACAAAATTTGATATTATTTCTACCGTGAGAGTTGTAAATTTATCATCGGGAAGCGATGGAAACTTAACATATTTGGAAAGCCAGGGCTCAAAAATTTTAATTGACGCCGGCCTTTCTTGCAGGGAAATTGAAACAAGGCTTTCTCTTCTTGGCGTTTCTGGAAACCAAATCGATGCAATTTTAATAACTCATGAACACTCCGACCATATAAGAGGCGTTGACGTCTTTGCCTCCAAGTTTAAAACAAAAATCTATGCCCACCAAGACGGCTGGGACGCGCTTTCAAGAAAACTTCAAAGAATTTCTAACTTCCAAAAATTTCAATTTACCTCTGCTCCATTTCAAATTAATGATTTAACAATAACAAGTTTTAAAGTCCCCCACGATTCCGCATGTTGCGTTGGTTTTTCAATTCAACATGAAAACAAAAAAATTTCAATTTGCACGGACCTCGGAACAATTTCAGACCAAATTCTTTCCAATCTCTATGGAAGCCAACTTGTTTATTTAGAGGCCAACCACGACATTGAAATGTTAAAGAACAACATCAATTACAGCGCAAGTTTGAAACAAAGAATTCTCTCTTCAAGAGGCCACCTTTCAAACATTGCCTCTGCCCAGGCAATTGAAAAACTTTTTAAAAACGGAACAAAAAGGGTTGTCCTGTCCCACCTGTCAAAAGAAAACAACACGCCCGCTCTTGCACTTGAAACGGTTAAAGTAATTTTGGAGGCAAAGGGAGTTGTTCTTGGAGAAAAATTTTTTGTTGATGTTGCCTCAACCCTCCCAGGAAAAATTTACAAAATTACATAATTAAACCACGGAGTTAAGCCGTGGTTTTATAGTGTTTTCAACCCTTGTTCTATTTTCAAAACGAATATGCTTCAGTTTTTTAACTAACCTTATCCAAAAGCCAGGTTATAAATTGTTTGTTGCTTGGAACTGGACCAGCATCGTTTAGCGTTCCCCTTCCGCTTATCTCGTCAAAAACAATTTTGTTTTTGCTTCGCTGGGAGGCAACGGTTATTGCATTTCTTATGTTCCTTTCAACATTGTTAACTTGGGTGTTGTAGCGCATTGCAAGTTTTGGATAAACCTTTTTGTTAAAGGATTGCAAAAGCCTTTTGTCCTTATAGACAATTACAACCAGCTCTCTGATATACTCATAGCCCAAATATTTTGTTGTTATTCCAATTTCTGAAAGCAGTTTTGTTGTTTTGCTTTTGACGCATTCAATTTTTTCTGGATCTATTGCCTTTGCCTCTCTCTCCTTTGTTTTGGAGAGCATTGCCGCAATCTGATCAGAAAAATTCCTTTTATCTACAAAAATAAGGTTTTCGTCTCCATATTTATATTTCTCTGGGCTGTTTGTTAAAACAACAACCTTTGGGATATAGAAGATGTTTGTTTCTTTAAATTCCCTATATATGTTATATGGAAATTCATATGATTCGGCATCATAAAAAATTATCTCTGGATTTGAATTGATAACATTGTTTAAAAGTTCTGGAAAGGTTAGGCAATAAATTAAATTCACCTTTTCATTTCTGCAAATTAAGCGAAGAGCCTCGCCAAGCGAATAATCTCTTTTAGAAAACAAAACTGCGCTTTTACACATTTTCTCTTCTCCTTTGTGATTGACAAACTATATTTTACAATATTTTTTTAAAAAATCCAAGTGTATTGTAAAAATATTTTAATATTTTTGTAAAATTTATTCTATTTTTTTACAAAATTGTTGTGATCCGCGACTTTTGTCGATAAAATCTTTACGGATAACCGTAAAGCTTGTAGTTTTAAAAAAATTTTTGCAAATTTTTTGGATTGTGATAAAATTTCCGTAGGCCATGAAAGATAATATTTTGGATCAAAACTTTTTAAAACCTCTTGGGGAAAACTTCAAGCGCCTTTCCCATGCCTATCTTTTTATTTCACCAGATTCAATTTACAACAATCTCTGCGCGGAAATTTTCGCCTCTCACATTCTTTGTGAAAATAAAAATTTTTGTGGCTCATGCCCTTCTTGCCAAAAGTCTCTTGCCAAAACCAATTTAGATTTAACAGTCCTTCCAACTGAAAAAACAATTTTGGCACAGGATATAAACCTTGTTATAGAAAAATCTTTGGAGCGGCCAATGTTTGGCGATTTTAAAGTTTTTATTCTAAGGGGAATTGACAGCGCAACAATTCAAGCTCAGAACAAGCTTTTAAAAACGCTTGAAGAGCCTCCGCGCCATGTTGTTTTTATTTTAACAGCAACGAACGAAAACAAAATTCTTCCAACAATTATTTCAAGGGTTAGAAAAGTTTTTCTTCCAAAATTAAACGAAAAGGCGGTTGAGGAAATTATTTTGTCTCCTCCGCAATACTTAAAGGAATTTTTGCCTTCTAAGTTAAACACAACCGCTCTTTCCCAAGCTCTTGACGAAGGAGAAGGTTGGCTTGGAAAAACAATTGAACTTTTAAAAGAAGAAAGCTTTCCAAAAATTTTTGCCCTTGGTCAAGAGGTTGCTCTTTCCTTTTCAAAAAGCAAAGACCTTCCGGCTTTAAGCGCAAGAATTTTAGAATTTAAAGACAACATTTTGGGGTTTTTAGAAATTCTTGAGCACTGCTTTGAAAAGCTTTTAAAGGAAAGCGGAAATTTGGGCTATTGCGAAATCATAACCCAAATTAACCGTTCGGTTGAAGAACTTGGAAGAAATGTTGGCGCAAATTTAATTGTTGATAATTTGCTTATGAAAATTTTAGAAATAAAGTATAATTATAACTTATAGGAGAAATATGAACGCACTTATAACATTTTCTAACAGCCCGGTTGGCCACTTTGTTGAAATCCCAGAAGAAGTTGCCACGGGAACGGTTGTTGTTGTTGAAAGCCCAAGAGGGTTTGAACTTGCAAAGGTTGTTAAAATTAACGCCGAAAAACCTGAGGAAGGTTTTGAAGATGAAGAAGAAAAAATTTCGTTTGTAAAAGTTGCAACCAAGCATGAAATTAAAACAGACAAAGACAATTTAAAAGTTAGAGAACAAATTAAAGAGAAAACAAATCAACTAATTGATCAGCTTGGCCTGGAAATGAAAATTAGCGGAGTTGACCTAACGCTTGACAGAAGCAAGGCTTCTATATATTTCACTGCTGAAAATCGCGTTGATTTTAGAGACCTTGTTAAAAATCTTGCCGCGATTTTTAAAATGAGAATTGAACTTCGCCAAATTGGCTCGCGCGATGAAACGCGAATTATGGGCGGCTTTGGCCTTTGTGGAAAGGAGTGTTGCTGCAAACAATTTTTAACAGATTTTGAACATGTTTCTGTTAAGATGGCAAAAAACCAAAATCTTTCACTAAACCCAACTAAGATAAGCGGCCTTTGCGGAAGGCTTTTGTGTTGCCTTGGATATGAAAACGACCACTATGTTGAAACAAACAAACTAATGCCAAAAGTTGGCTCAACTGTTCAAACGCCGCTTGGCGAAGGAAAGGTTTTATACAACGACCTTTTAAAGAGGCTTGTTCAGGTTAGAATTGGTGATGACTTGAACTTTGAAGTTAAGAACTTCGAACTTTCTCAAATTAAACAAAACAAGGATAAAAATGAAGCTAAATCAAAGCGAGAGGCTTGAGGACCTTCAAATTGGCGGCCTTAAAATAATTCAGGACGGAGAGAAATATTGCTTTACAAGCGACTCCGCAATTTTGGCAAACTTTGTTAGCGCAAAAAGTAGCGATAGATGTCTTGAAATTGGCTGTGGGAATGGCGTAATTTCAATTTTGGTGTCTTACAAGTGCAATCCAAAAGAAATTGTTGCCTTTGAGGTTCAAAAGCCCGCCGCCCTACTTGCAGACAGAAACGTTGAATTGAACAATTTAAAAGATAAAATTAAAATCATTCATGCGCCAATTCAAAAATTTAAAGATCACGCCCAACCCGAAAGTTTTGATGTTGTTTTTTCCAACCCGCCATACATGAAAACCAACGAGAAAAGCCTTGTTGGAGAGAACAGTTCAAGGGCAATTTCGCGCCATGAAATTTTGCTTTCTTTAAAAGAACTTGTTTTTTGCGCGGCAAAACTTTTAAAGTTTGGGGGCAAGTTTTGTTTTGTTCATAGGCCAGAGCGACTTTCAGAAATTTTTGCTGAACTTAAGTTAAACAATTTAGAACCCAAAAAACTTCTTTTTGTTTCCCCTTTAATGGCCAAGCCCCCAACGGCAGTTTTGATTGAAGCAAAAAAGGGGGCAAAGAGCGGGCTAAAGGTTCTTCCAACTCTAATTGCAAACGACAAGGACGGCTCTTACCTCTACACAATTAAAAAACTTTTAGGAGAAGAAAATGGTTAGTTTTGTTGCTACGCCAATTGGAAACTTGGGCGACATTTCGCTTAGGGCGCTTGAAACTTTAAAGAAGGCAGACATAATTTGTTGTGAGGATACAAGAACTTCAAAAATTCTTTTATCCCACTTTAACATAACCGGAAAAACGCTTCTTTCCTATCATAAGTTCAACGAGCACAAGTCGGCAGAAAAAATTTTAAACCTTGCGCAAGAGGGAAAGGAAATTTGCGTGATTTCCGATGCCGGAACGCCGGGAATTTCAGATCCGGGAGGAATTCTTGTAAAACTTCTTGCGGAAAATAATTATGACTACACCGTTGTTCCCGGCGCATGCGCGCTTATTAGCGGGCTTGTTTTAAGCGGGTTTGATTCCAGAAACTTTTATTTTGGCGGCTTTCTTCCAGAAAAAAATTCGGGAAAAGAGGCTTTAATTTCTCAAATCATAACTCTTAAATCAACACTAATATTCTACGTTTCGCCCCACAACCTAAAGCAAGACATTGAATTTTTGTTTAACGCTCTTGGAGACAGAAAAGCATGTTTGATTAAAGAAATTACAAAACTTCATGAAACAAAAACCTTCTTCAACCTCTCCTCTCTCCCAGAAGTTGATGGCCGCGGCGAATTTGTTTTAATTGTTGCAGGTTCGAAGGGCGAAGACTTTTCAAAGATGTCAATCTTGGAACATGTTAAGTTTTATATTAACCTTGGGTTTGGGAAAAACGATGCTATTAAAAAAGTTGCCAAAGAACGCAACCTTGCCAAAAACAAAGTTTACACGGAGGTTTTAAACCTTTAAAGGCTCAAAGCGCATTTGTTATTTAAATAAAAAGTTTATTTTTTCATATAAATTAACATGCGTTATAAAAAATTTTTAAAAAGTTTAAGCCTTAAAGATGCAACTACTTATTATAACCATTCTCTCGCCTCCCAAACTTCGTTTAAAATTGGAGGAAAGGCAAAATATTTTGTTGTTGTAAAAAACCAAAAAACGCTAGAAAATATTCTTTCAAAATGTAAAAAGTTTTTTATTCTTGGCGGAGGAACAAACACCCTGCTCTCATTTAAATATTACAACGGAACGATTATTAAGCTTAGCGGAAACTTTAAAAGAATTTATGTTGGAAAAAACAAACTAACAGCAATGGCTGGCGCAAGCCTTTTTTCTGTTTGCAAAATAGCAAGAGACAACTCGCTTTGCGGCCTTGAATTTCTTTATGGAATTCCTGGAACTGTTGGCGGGGCAATTTTTGGAAATGCTGGCGCTTTTGAAGAAGAAGTTTTAGGCCATGTTTCGCGCGTTAAAGTTTTTAGGAACGGGAAAATTTTTTGGACTAAAAATTTTTCTTATTCTCACAGGGATTCAAGTTTTAAAAGAGACGGGGGCGTAATTTTGGGCGCGCAGTTTTCTCTTTTGCATGGAAACAAAAACCAAATTGATGAAAAGATGAAATTATTTTTAGAAAGGAGAAAACAAACACAACCATATGGCGCTTTTTGCGCGGGAAGCGTCTTTAAAAGGCTTAAAGTTGACGGCCAAACAATTTTTCCCGCAAAAATAATTGACAACTTGGGGCTAAAAGGTGTTAAAATAGGAGGGGCGAAAGTTAGCGAAAAACACGCGGGCTTTATTGTTAACTTTGAAAATGCCTCGGCAAAAGATGTTTTGCGGCTGATTAAAAAAATTAAAAAAATTGTTTATAAAACAAACAACCTAAAACTTGAAGAAGAAATTATTATCTTTGGAGGAAAAAAGCTTGCTTTTAACAGGAGATTTTCACACCCACACACCCTTCAGCCACGGAAAGGGAACAATTTTAGAAAATGCGATTTCGGCAAAGAAAAAGGGCCTTAAAGCAATTGCAATAACAGACCACGGCTTTAACCATAAACTTTATGCGATGAAGAGAACAGATCTTGATGAGATGAGAAGGCAATGTTTAGAGGCCGAAAGGCAAACGGGGGTTAAAGTTTTGCTTGGCGTTGAGGCAAACTTTATTTCAAACGATGGAACAATTGATTTAAATGAAGAAGATTTTTCTAAACTAGATTTAGTTATTGTTGGTCAACACAAATTCGTAACCGCAAAAACTTTTAAAGATCAGCTTAGCCTTTTTGTTAGAAACAATCTTTCAAAAATTTTTCCAATTTCAAAGAAAAAACTTGAGAAAAACACAAACGTCTATCTCCAAGCTTTAAAGAAATATAAAATAGACATTCTCTCTCATCTAAATCGAGGAATGAGGGTGGACACCCTTAAAGTTGCCCTTGCCGCAAAGGAGGCGGGAACACTTATTGAACTTAACGGCAAGAAAATTTTCTTCACGGACGAAGAGATGGTTGAAATGGCAAAGGCTGGCGTAAAATTTATTTTAGATTCTGATGCCCACAGCTCAGAGCGCGTAGGCGAAGTTAACAACGCAATTGCGCTTATAACCCGCCTTAACATTCCGCTTGAGCTAATTGTTAATATTGACAAATTGCCTCAGTTTAAAAAGGAGAAAAAATAGTTGGAGTCCTTTTCTAAAGCAACCAAAGCAGAGCTACTTTCTGAAAACTCAAAAGTTTCCAGCGCTTTTTTCTTTGGCCTCTTTGTTTCAAGCGGAAGCTACGATGAAGAGGGAAATGTTGAAATTACAACAGATTTAGAAAATTTGTTTTCTTTTTGCAAAAAAAATTTAAAAATATTGTTGAAAAAATATGGAATTAATAAAAATATTGATGAAAATATTAAAAATTTAGAGAGTTTTAAAATAAATAATAAAATTTTTTATAAAATTATTTTTAAAAACAATATATTGGAAATATTGTTTGAAAAATTTGGCTTAAATGTTGAAAATAACATAGAAAATAATTTGCATTTAATTTCTGAAAAAAATGAGGACATAAAAAATTTTTGTAGGGGAATGTTTATTGGCTGTGGAACGTCAAGCATAAAAATTAGCCAAAAACCAAACGAAAAAACGTCTAGCGGCTATCATCTTGAATTTGGCTCTAAAAGCCTTCCCCTTCTTCGAGAATTTGCCCATATTTTAGCGCAATTTGACATTTTCCCAAAATTAATAAAGAGAAAAAACATTTATGTTCTATATTTGAAAGATGCAACCCAGGTTTCAAACCTGCTTGCACTAATTGGCGCTAACAGCTCTGTTTTAACGCTTGAAAACGAAATTGCAAAGAGAGATTTTAGAAACAAAATAAACCGCCAAACAAACTGTTTGAGTGCGAACATTTCAAAAACAGTTGATGCAAGCCTTAAACAACTTGAGGCAATTGAAAAGATAGACAGGAAAATTGGGCTTGCTGCGCTGTCTCCAGACCTTGAAGAAGTTGCCCTTCTTAGGCTTGCAAACCCAGAAGAACCGCTTTCTTCTCTTCTCCTTCTTTCCAACATTAAACTGACAAAAAGCGGGCTTAACCACCGGCTTAGAAAAATTGTTTCTATTGCAGAAAAATTATAGATTTTTCACTTGCAAAAAAACCTTTAAAGGGTGTAAACTAAACCTATGGAAAAATTTGTTCATCTTCACAACCACACTGAGTTTAGCCTTCTGGACGGATGTGCAAGAATTAAACAACTTGTTGAAAAAACAAAGGAGCGCGGTTGGGACGCTGTTGCAATAACAGACCACGGAAACATGTATGGCGCTCTTCAATTTTATTCTTCCTGTTTGGCTGCAGGAATTAAGCCAATTATTGGAACGGAGTTCTATCTCTGCGATAATCTCTTTGTTAAGGCGGGAAAACAAAAATTTTACCACCAAATTTTGCTTGCAAAAAACAACACGGGGTATAAAAACCTTTTAAAACTAAATTCAATTGCCTTTAAAGACGGCTTTTATTATAAGCCAAGGATAGATTTCGAAACATTAAAAAAACACAGCGAGGGGCTAATTTGTTTAAGCGCCTGTTTGGCGGGGAAAATTCCCCAATCAATTTTGCTTGGCCAGTTTGAAGAGGCGGAGCGGGCGGCAAGGTGGTTTAAAGAAGTTTTTGGAGAAGATTTTTATTTGGAAGTTCAAAACCACGGCCTTGCCGAACAGCAAGAGGTTAACAAATTTTTAAGAGTTCTTTCCAACAAATTAAACATAAAACTTGTTGCAACAAACGATTGCCACTACATTGAAAAAGGCGATGCAAAGATGCAAGATGTTTTGATGTGCGTTCAAATGGGAAAAAGGGTTGACGACCCAGACCGGCTTAAGTTTGAAACAGACGAATTTTATTTCAAAACTTATGACGAAATGAAAGAAGCTATGGCCGGCTTTGAAGACGCCCTTGATACAACGCTTGAAATTGCAGACAAATGCGATGTTATTATTAGATCAAAAGCCCATGGAGACATTCCTGGGATTGACGAAAAATATGTCATGCCGGCAAATGAAAATTACATTCCACCCTATCACCCAGAAAACGGAATGACTTGTTATGAATATTTAAGGCACTTGACTTTTGAGGGCTTAAAGAAAAAATATAGGGAAATCACCCCCGAAATTATGCAAAGAGCGGAGAGCGAACTTGAGATAATTCACTCCCAGGGGTTTGTTGAATATTTCCTTGTTGTTTGGGATTACATAAATTATGCAAGAGAAAACGGAATTCCTGTTGGGCCGGGAAGGGGAAGCGGCGCGGGAAGCATTGTTGCCTATGCAAGCGGAATAACCTTGGTTGACCCGCTTAAATATGATTTAATCTTTGAAAGATTTATCCACAAAGAGCGCGTTTCGATGCCAGATTTTGACGTTGACTTCGATTACGACCGAAGAGGGGAAGTTATTGACTATGTCAGAAGAAAATATGGCGAAGACAACGTTGCTTTAATTGTAACATTTGGAACAATGGCTGCAAAAAACGCAATTAGAGATGTTGCAAGAACTCTTAACATGCCCTATTCCGAGGCGGATAGAATTTCCAAATTAATTCCAAACCGCCTTCCAGCCGGAATTAAAAAGCCGCCTGTTTTAAAATTCTATTTTGGAACAACGGGAAAGGAAGAGAACAACAAATATATAATTCCAGAACTTCGAGAACTTTATCAGCAAGACCCTGCGGTTAAAGAAATTGCCGACATGGCAATTAAACTTGAAGGAAGCCCAAGGAACACCTCAACCCACGCCGCTGGCGTTCTAATTGCGCCAACGAGAGTTGACGACTATGTTCCACTTGCAAGAAATGACGAAGACATAACAACCCAATATAACATGATTGAGCTTGAACAGCTTGGCCTTTTGAAAATGGATTTCCTTGGGCTTAGAACACTAACAGATATTGATAAGGCAATTAAATATGTCAAACAAAACAAGGGAATTGACATAGATTTCTATGCAATGGAATATGACGACAAAAATGTTTATGATCTTATCAGCAGCGGAAAAACAGACGCAATTTTCCAACTTGAAAGTGACGGAATGAAGAAGTTTATGAGAGACCTTAAGCCGGACTGCTTAGAAGACATAATTGCCGGCGTTTCACTTTATCGCCCCGGCCCAATGGACTCAATTCCAAGATATATAAAAAACAAGCAAAATCCAGGCGAAATTAAATATGCCCACCCATGCTTAGAGCCAATTTTAAATGTTACCTATGGTTGCATCGTCTACCAGGAACAAGTTATGAAAATCTTCCAAGTTATGGGGGGATATTCAATGGGTCAGGCAGACAATGTTAGGCGAATTATGGGCAAGAAAAAGGTTGAAAAAATGCCCATTGAAAAGAAGAAATTTATTGAAGGTTGGGAAGACCCAACTGGAAAGGCTTCAATTCCTGGCGCATTAAAACTTGGAATTAGCAGAGAGGTTGCAGAGCAAGTTTTCTCGGAGATGGAATCCTTTGCTCAATACGCTTTCAACAAGTCACACGCCGCTGCATACGCCTTTTTATCCTACCAAACAGCCTATTTGAAATGTTATCATGAGATTGAATTCTTATGTTCTGTTTTAAACAACAGAATAACAAACGCTGATGAAATTAAAAAGTATGTAACCTATGTTAAAGAAGAAGGGTTTAAAGTTTTTCCTCCAGACATAAACAAAAGCCAAACATATTTTTCTGTTGAAGAAGGAAACTTGCGCTTTGGCCTTGCGGCCGTTAAAAACGTTGGAATTTCGCTCATTGAGAGCATAATTGAAGAGAGAGAAAAAAACGGACAGTTTAAAAATTTCATGGACTTTATTAAGCGCGTTGACGCCCAAGCAAGAAACAAACGCTGTTTGGAAAGCCTAATTCTCTCCGGTGCATTTGATTGTTTTGGCCTCCACCGCTCTCAACTCATGAGCGTTTATGAAACAGCGGTTGGCAGGGTTAGCGCAGAGGCAAAAAAGCAAGCAACCGGCCAATTCTCGCTGTTTGACACCTCGGAAAGCTCCGCGCTTGAGGACACGCTTGACTACCCCAACATAAAAGAGTTTAACAAGGAATCGCTTTTAAAATTTGAAAAGGAAGTTGTTGGAGTTTACCTCTCTGGCCACCCGTTAGACGGCCACCTTAACGAATTTGCCAAGTATAACTTCAACACCAGCATGCTGGCAACGACCCAGAGCGTTGAAGATGGCGAAGGGCTGGAAGAGGAGCAATCGGATCAATTTGCCAACTCTGGCCTTGAAAACGACATGAGAGTTGTTTGCGGGGGAATTATCTCAGACATAAGAAAAACCATGACTAAGAGCGGAAATAAGGAAATGGGCTTTGCTAAGCTTGAAGATCTTTATGGAACAATTGATTTAACAATTTTTCCCGGGCCATACCGAAATGTTAAACACCTATTGGTTGAAGACACAATGGCAACAATAAAGGGGAAACTTAATTTTAGGGACGGCGAAAAGCCCTGCATTATTGTTGATGAAATTTTGCCTTGGAAATCAGAACAAAAGACCCAAGAAGAAAAAATTGAAAAACTTTACCTAAAGTTTAACGTAACAGACATTCCGCTTTACAACGCCGTTGCGGGAATAATAAATTCCTATCCCGGAAAAAGCGAAGTTTTTGTTCGCTGCTCGGAAACGGGAAGCGCCTTTAAGATGAACAAGGAGGTTTCTATTTCTCAACACCTTCTTGGTGAGCTTTTGGGAATTTTGGGCGAAGAAGATGTAATTGTTAGATAAGGAGGAAAAAAAATGAAAATTGGAATTTTAACAAGTGGCGGAGACGCGCCGGGAATGAACGCCTTTATTTCAAAGTTTACAAACCTTGCTTTGAAGGCCGGGCACGAAGTTGTTGCATTTAAGTTTGGCTATCAGGGTTTAATTGACAACTCAGCAAAGACGCTGACAAGAGAAGATGTTTCAAACATTGCCCACCTTGGAGGAAGCAACATAAAAAGCACGCGAAGCAGCGAATTTTTAACAAAACAAGGTTTTAGGCGCGCAATTCAAAATATTAAATTAAACGAAATAGATTGTTTAATTGTCCTTGGTGGGGACGGAACTCTTCGCGGGGCAAAGGAACTTTCGGCCGCAGGAATTAAGGTTGTTTATATTCCGGCAACAATTGACAACGACCTTTTCTACACAGAGCAAACTCTTGGGTTTGACTCGGCAGTTAACGCCGCTGTTGACGCAATTGACAAAATTAAGCAAACAATGCTTTCTTTGAACAGAATTTTCATATGTGAAGTAATGGGAAGGCACTGCCCCGACATTGCAATTAGCAGCGCAATTGCAACAGATGCAACAATTTTAATAACAGAGGCAAAACAATTTTCGTTTAAAGAAACAATTTCAAAAATTAAGGAGGCAATTGGAGACGGAGAGGAAGCGCCATCTGTCATAATTAGAGAAAATATTTTAGATGTTTTTGAACTTGCAAAAAAAATTCAAAACGAGTTGGACATTGAAACACGGGCTTGCCGAATTGGATATGTTCAAAGGGGAACTGCCCCCTCTGTTATGGACAGAATTTTGGCAAGGAAATTTGCTAAATTTGCGCTTGAACTAATTTCATCAAAAAAATTCAGCCGGGCAATTGGCCAGGTTGGGAATAAAATAAAATCCAAAAACCTATCAGAAATTTAAAACCGGATTGCTCCGGTTTTTTTTAATCGCTTGGGCTGTTTTTCTGGCCAAATTTTTCTGCAAGCTCATCTTCCTTTTGTTCCATTGCTTTAAGGTTTAGCCGGTCTTTAACTATGTTAATTTTTCCCTTTTGTCTGATTGCAGAGATAATAAGCCAAATTGCGGCAAAGCCAAAAAGAATGTAAATTATTCGGCTAAAAATGTTTGCCTGAGTTCCAAAAAAACCAGCAATTATGTCATATTGAAGCATTCCAATGCTAAGCCAATTCACGCTTCCAAACAGAACAATTAGAAAAGAAATAAAAGTAATCATAATAATCTCCGAATATATTTTTTTCAATTTGGTTTTTTTTATTCTGGCAGTCAAGGTTGCCCCCCTCCTCTTCCAATTGCTATACTTTGCTAAAAAGGAGTTTTTATGGATAACAGTTTGGAAATAGTTAAGTTAGAAGAACTTGAAAAGCGTTTAAATTCTCTTAGCAAAACAATTAAATCTGGAAACTCGGAAATTGTTTCGCTTTCGGAATATGTTTCTATGATTTATGAAATGGTAAAGCTTTTGCGGCTAAATGTTGACGCAATTTTTCACACAGATGAAAGTTTTTATAACTATGTTTTAAAGTATAATATATCAGCAAAAACCTTGGGGGCAGGAACGGTTGAATCCGACAGGATATATTTCATGTGCACTCCAAATGTAAAACTTTTAATTAAAGTTAAGGCGGAATTGTATTTTGAAAACTTTTTCTCTTCTTCAGACGGCTATTTCAAAGCCTTTTTAAACACAACAAACCAAGTTGACGGGGTTATATACGAAGAGACATATGATGAGCTTCCGCTAAACACAACTCAAACAAAAACAATTGAATTCACATATGAATTTACCCCAACAGAAGAAACAAACAGCCTTTTGTTTGTTGTTAAAGGCCTTGGAACTCTTCCGTTTTTTGGAACTTCTGGCTTCAATGACCTTGAGGTTGAAATCTATGGATATAATGTCATTGACCTTACAAGAGACAACGGCTTTAAACTTTTTACAACCAAAACAAACTATTACATAACCAAAAATTTTGTTGATCACATTGAATACGCAAAAATGCCAATAGATCAGGTTGATTTATTGACAGGCTTCACAACACTTGGAGATTTTGCCCCTGGATTTGAAACATCTAGCAATCCAGTTAAAGTTTTTAACGGAACGTATGTTCCATGTGTTGAATACAATTCTGAAACAGATACCGTTTCAATTAACAGCGAAAAGGAAATGTTCTACATTTGTTACAGCTATAGCGACCAAGTTAATTATCTTCAAATTAATTTGAGCTCTGGAACTGCTAACAGGCAAAACATTCCAATTAAACTTGGGCAATCTTACACAATTGGCCACCCCTATGCAAAAACAGAGTTGCCGTATAACATTGGCTGCGTCAACACCTGTTTAGACAGCCGTGCAAGATTTAGAATTTCAACTCATTCAACCGAAAGTTACTTAAAATATCAAAATTCTGACATTCTGGATGAACACATCGAACTTGTTTCGGTTTTTGCAAAAGATTGGGAAGACAACATTGGAAACCGAGAGCCCTGCTTTTTGGCGGTTATGAAAAACCTTGATATTTGGCTATACAATTCATATAACGCAACTCAGCGCCTGCTTGTTGCAAAGGGTCATCAAGTTAACGGTTTTATGCAAAGTGATCATTCTATTAACGTATACTATCGCTGGCACAATAATGTTTATAAAAAGCACCTTTTATTTAATTCTGAAACTGGCAAATATACTCATGACTCTAACTCCGAGGTTTTTGAAAATGCCTATGAGGTTTTGGAAGGATATGGAGATGACTACTTCATTAATAAACTTGGAACATGGGAATATGTAAACCCTTCTTCAAGTGCAACTTAATTTTTTCTTAACATTGTCATAATTTTCAATTACAAGCGGCACACAAGGTAAAAGTTTGTCGAAAGATGTCGAATTATGGCGGCTATTACGCTAATATCGTTATTTAATAATTAATCTTTTTAGCGTTTCTGCTTTTTATAATTCTTTCAAGCTTTTGCCGTGGCGAAAATTTTAAAAGACTGTCCTTAATTTTTTTGCGTGTTAACAATAAAATTAAAATTCTCTGTGCAAATTCCTTTAACATTAAGGCTGCTTCCTTTTAAAAAATTTTGTTGACAGAAATTGTCTTTTAATGTATAATTGCCGTTGTAATTGAAACGGACCGCTAGCTCAGCTGGTAGAGCAACAGACTCTTAATCTGTGGGTCCGGGGTTCGATCCCCCGGCGGTTCACCAAAACCCCCAAAAAGGGGCTTTTTTAATTTTACATAAAATTTTTTGAATAAAGCCATAACTATTTTCTCTTCAGGCGGTGCTTTGTGTTGTTTTCTGTCCTCTAAATTTATTATCCAAACAAATTTGACTGCTGTGGTGGAATATACCTGACAATATATTCGTCTGGATTTTTCTCTTGTGGCAAAAGTGAGATGTTTGGTGCAAGTTTTCGCAGACAAAATTTGTAATAGACTTGCTTTCCTGTTGGACGAAGCAGTTTCACACAATCTTCAAGATATTTTGCCCAGTCTTGCCACTTATCAGCAGAACGATAGTTATTAATTTTGCCGATTTTATAGTGGTCGACGGAGTTGTCTTCCAGCGTTTTTCGAATGAGCGCCAAACTTTCTTCTGGTTCAATAGTCGGCTCAAAAGAAGCAAAAGTTTTGATACCATTCTCGTGCAAGATTTTTAGCGTTTCCAGTCTTTCGCTTGGAGTGGACGCAAAAGGTTCCCACTCTTTTGACTTTTTCTCATCTAAAAATGTGAGAGTTGTGCCTACTGTTATGCGGCTGCCAAACTCTTTAAAAATATCTAAATCTCGAAGCATTTTCTTGCCACCTTTTGATAGAACTGCAACAGGAACATGATAGGCATTCAGCATTTTCAAAACTTCTCTCGTGGTTTCTCCACTATCTGCCGAATCGCAATAGCAATCGCCGACAAAAGATAGTAAAACCTGTTCGGTGTAAACATTTTTCTTCAAATCTTTTTCAAGTTCAGTTAAAATATTTTTTCTCGGCTCAGGCTTACCAAAATATTCATCTCCACGCCTTTGCAAAGTGTGTGGAGCATAGCAATACTTACATCTATGACTGCAACCTATGTAAACATTCAGTGCATACGGGCTATATTCTCTCGCCATTCCTTTCGGTCTATAAATAACACTCATAAAATGATGATAGCACATAAAGATAGGGTTTGACTACTAATTTATGACAAAATATCCATAATGTTTGTCAATCGGATCGTGAACTGAATAGTAAATAACTTCTTTTACACCTAAATTTGCTAAATATTCATAAAAAAATTCAATACCTTTTTCATTAAAAAGTGTTGGTGCTTTGTGATAAAAGTTTTTAAAACCTATGTAATCTTTAATTTCTTTTTGAAGTCCAGTGAATTGATAGGATATTGCCGTGTAAAACACTATTGTTCCTTTATTTACATCTTGTCTTGTTAAAATCTTTTTCATTAAGTCAAAAGGCAAACCATAACTATCACAATCAATCACATTGAAAGCACTTAAATCTAAATTGTCAAAAACTTTTCTAACATCAACATTTAAATTTTTTCCTTTATTTTTTTCAATTTCAATTCCAAAATACTTATCAGTTTTGATATTATTCCACAAAACATTTCTGCCAGCAAATAAATCTAAAACTTTAACTTCGTTTAAGTTTTTTATAGCTTCTTTGCGAATAAATATTTTATTTGCAATTGATTTATTATCTGTTTTAGTTGATTGTCGACTCAATTTCAACTCCTTCTATATTTCTTAATTTGTCAATAACTTTTAAAACTTCATCATTTTTGTTTATATCTAAACTTATCAAATAGTGGACACTTTTTAAAGGTTTTAATATCCTTTTTTGAACTTTTACACAAGTTTTAAGATATTTATCAACATCAATTCCATATTGCGTAAAATCAAAGTTTTGTAGTTTCTTTAATTCTTGAAATAAAATTCCGTCATCAAAACCCGTTTCGAGATTTGTGGCATTGTGTGCTATTACATATGCTTCTTGTTCTTCTTTGGAAAGATGGTCAAGTCTAACACAGGGCAATGTTTTTAAACCTAACTTCTTTGCAGCTTCAACTCTGCCATTTCCTTCCAAAACAATATTATTTTCTCCAGCAATACCAAGTGGGTCATTAAAGCCAAATTCTTGAATAGAGTTTACAATATGTTCAATTTGTTCTTTTGTGTGAATTTTTGAATTGTTTGCATAGTGATTTAATTTTTCAATTTCAATATATTCTATTTTTAAATCTTCCATTATCTTTTTCTCCTTGCTTCTGGTGTAAGTCTTAAATCTTTTAAAATCTTTTCAAGTTGTTTATTGCAATCAATCAAAGTTTTATAGTGTTCATTTTCTTTAACCATAACCTTAGGTGTTTTTCCGTCGCTACAAATCCCAGTCACAATTCTTATATATCTTTCTGGATTTTTGTTGTATCCTTTCCATGCTCTATCTCTCATAATTTTAATTTGACAATATTGCCAAATTAATTCAACATCTGAATGAGAAAGCCTATACTTTATGCTTTCTTTTAATGAGCCCACAATTTCTTCATAAGCTTTCTTTTCTTCATCGGTTAAATAGTTTGGAATTTGTAATATCTCATTATTGTTTTCTTCTATTTCTAAAGCATTTTTTTGATTTCGTTCAACCATTTCTTTTTGCCATTTATCCATAATTTCTCCTTATAAAACAAAAGGCTATTTATAAAACTTGTAGACTAAATTAAACATTAAGTTATCATATAGTTTTTATATATTCAAGATTTAATGACAAAAATTTTGCTATTTATAGAAAAAAGTTTACCTGTAAATCAATTGCCTAATAGAAAACAAAATAATGCCTAATAAAATTAGGCAAAACAAGATAAAACAAAAGAGAATGGTTTAAACTCTAATTGTCTTATAAATAAAGGGGAATAAAGGCTTTAAAAGGTAAAAATTAAATCATTTTAAAATACTTTATCATTTTCTCTTAATCTGTGGGTCCGGGGTTCGATCCCCCGGCGGTTCACCAAAACCCCCAAAAAGGGGCTTTTTTATTTTGCGAAAGTGGCGAAAAAGCTCTTGTTCGAAAGAGGCAAAAAAAATCTCTTCGCTTGGCAAAGAGATTTTTAGTTATTCCGTTGATCCTTGTTGTTTTTAGTTATTCTATTGTTACTGTGAATGTTGCTGGCGCGGTGTCGCCGCCCTCCCAACAATAGTTTGTTGCATCTACTATGCTAACAGTAAAAATGTATTGTCCTCTTTCTACAAGCCCATCAATATAATAGGCTGTTACTCCACCTTCCGGAGTTTCTTCGCGAACAACAGCATTTTCCCCGTTTTGTGTAA
The DNA here is from genome assembly GCA_949283975.1 of uncultured Bacillota bacterium. Lineage (GTDB taxonomy): Bacteria > Bacillota > Clostridia > Christensenellales > UBA1242 > UMGS687. Next base: position 106,770 of record CASDUK010000003.1, on the reverse strand, counting down.
ATGTTACAATATTTTTCAAAACGCCACCAGCATCGAATATCTCAAAACTATCAAGCAAAAGGCTGTGTTGCTTTCCATCATATGCTATTGTTTTAGCCTCACTTTCAAAATATTCTGCAAAGTAAATGTCAAGGGTGTTTTTATTGTCAATAACTCCCTTTTCAATGGTAACCTGCAATTTTATTTCACCTCCGCTGTAAACCACCTCGTAATTATTTGAATCGTAAGGAATAAAAACAAGTGGATAGGAATCGCCGCTATTAGAAGAATTTAAAGTTTGTTCAGGATTTTTCCATTCAAAACGACCTGCAATGTCAGAAATAGTTACATGATTGCCGTCTAATGTGATATTTTTTAAAGCGATGTCTCCAATAATATATTTGCCGTCAGAAGAAGTGTTGTAAGAATTGCTATAATCAAATTCCCATGCCGAAACTCCAGCTGCATCCTCTTGTGTAACAACAATTCGTTTTTTATTGACTGTAATTAGCTCTCTCACTGTAAGCCTTGTATAATTTGGTTCATTTGCAAAATTGATGTATGCAAACACATAATATTGCCCAGCATCAAGTGTTGTATTTCCGTCTGTAATATCTGTCCAATAATTTGCATATCTATTAGCAAGTTCTTTTTCTTCGTCGCTCAAGGCGTCATAGTTGGATTTTTCGATGTAATAATAATCAACGCTTTCGCCTTCTTGCAACTGATAATTTTTTAAAGTAACCTCTGGTATATCATCGTTGCCATAAGTCCAAGATTTATGAGACAGTGAAATTGAATAATAAGGTGTGCTGCTCGGGATTACAGTAAAAGTAATGCCGTCAAAAGCCCCTTCGTAGAAAACAGAAATTCCATAATAACCAACATCTGGAATGCTTTTAATTTCATCTATTGGGTTTGTATTTTTGCTAAACTCAACGGTGTATTCATCAGAACTTAGAACCTTTGTAGAATTGTCATCATAGATTGCGGTGACTTTCATGTTTTCAAGAGAAAAGATGTCGTTAATGTTGGTTCCATACTCATACTCGACAGAGTCGCCCTCGAGAGAGTCGCCAATGAAAAGATTGTCAACAGTTATTGATTGAACTTTTTTCCCGCCTTTCCCGTCGCACGCGCTTAAAAGAAAAGCCGCTGGGAAAATAATTGCAAAAGCCATGACAAATATTAAAATTTTCTTTTTCATAGATCCTCCTTTTTTTATACGAAATAGAAAGGGTTGTTTGTGAAAAATGCAACATATAACTAAAAAATATATATCATAAAAGTTACAAAACTCCAAATAATTTAGGCGAGCTTTCGTCAATTAAAGCGTTAAAACTGCAACAGCAATAACGCCGACAAAAAGCCCAACTGCAAGTAGTATTTGAAAAATTCCAACAAATATGTCAAGTTTTTTATATTTTAAGCTTGGAGTTGTTTCAAGTTCAGCTTCCAAATTTTCAATTTTCTTTTGATTTTTTTCAAGCAATGCCTTTCTTTTTTCTGCCTTATAAACCACACCCATAATCGCCATTGCAAAAGCAGTAAAGGCATAAACGCCACAATATTCAAGCGCTGTAATAAAAGTTGCAACAAAGAAAATGCCAATGAAAATTAGAGCAACAAATTTTGCAGTTCCGCCGCCAAGCGACCCCTCTGTCATGAGCGATGAAAAAAACCAATATTCAAGCCCAAGCGCAGCCCCAACAAAAAGCATTGAAAGAATTATCGCAAAAATTCTTGCGCCAACACCCCCTCTTTCATATCTTCGCATATCTCTATAGTGCCTGCTTGTAACGCTAAAAAGCCAACCTAAAAATTTCATAAATTCCTCCACTTTCTGTTTTAATGATAATATATTTAAGGCCTTTATGTCAAATAGTTTCTGTGGGTTTTATTGAATGATAATATATTTAAGGCCTTTATGTCAAATGATTCCTATGGGTTTTATTGCTTGTAGCGCCGAGTTTCGCCCAGCACCAATTAACGCAATAACCAGATGCCCTTTCTGCTAACAATTTGACTTCAAGCTTAAAACACAAAACAAAAGGTTATTTATAAAACTTGTAGACTAAATTAAACATTAAGTTATCATATAGTTTTTATATATTCAAGATTTATGACAAAAATTTTACTAATTAATTTTAATTGCCTGGCAGGAGCGGCTTTTGCTGCTTTAAACATTTGATTTTAATTTTGTTTTGTGATATAATCCTTTTGCTGCACTAGGCGGGGAGCTAGCGGTGCCCTGAACTTGCAATCCGCTATAGCAAGGCTGAACTAGTTGTTTGAGGGAGTTTCTGCTTTGTGGAACGAACTTTTAGCTTGGTGTTGAAATTAAGGTCTTAAACATTGTTTTGCTGTGAACCATGTCAGGCCCTGACGGGAGCATCATTAAGCAGATTAAAGCAAGTGATTTAAGGAAGCTTTAATGGAGCCAGCGCTAACTGTGGCTCGCATGGCAAAATTTTCGAAGCAATTGTGCAGCGCGGCAATGCCGCAAAGAAAAACAAAAGATTATGAATAAATTTAGCAATTTAGAAACCGAAGACCAGTTTGTTATAATGGCATTTTCCCACACAATTAAAAACAACCCATCGCTTTCAAAAGAAATTGAAACATTAAAAAAATGTTGGAAAAGAAAGATATTTTCAGCGTATAAAAGCAAGAACGGCGGGTTAAGCCCTTTAAAGCTTGTTTTTTCTGCCAGAAAATTTTGGAGATATCTCTCGGAATACGAGCGCTTTAACGAGGGCTTTTTAAAGGCCTGTGAAAATTATGAATTTGTTGCGAAAAGATATAGCAACTTAATTCAAATGACAAACGAGGCAAGGGAATATAAAAACAACGTTAAATAAATTTTGAAATATAGGCGGCAATTAGAGAAACCCCAAAAATTAACAAAAGATAGAAAGCAAGCAAAAGAAAGCCTTTAAGCTTTCTTTTTTTGTTGTTTTTTTTGTCCTCAAGCTCAACCTCAAAAACCCTTCGCCCTCTTGGAAGAGGCGAAACACAAAAAACTTCGTTATCACAATATTTAACAGAAACATATTCCCCCGCTTTTAAATAGCCCATAAGCTGGGAAATTGTTTCATAATCCACCTTAAATTTTTTTGGCATAAGCCTAATAAGGTCGTCAACTTCCAAAACTTTATACGACCCCTCTAAACACTCTTTGTTAATAATTCTAAGCAAAGCTTCGCTTCTCTTGTCCAACACAAAGATATTATTTGCTATTCAAAAATTTTTAAACAATTTAACATTCAAAAACGCAAACTGGAACAATAATTTCCTCTTTTGTTCCCCCAGAATGGTGGCCTTTAAGCGGGCTTGGGCTGTTGTTTATGTTAAACGCAACAAACTCCTCGTTTCCAACGGCAATAAAATCCCCAATAAAACTTTTTAATTTTCTTAAATTCTTGCCTTTCCCAAAAAATTTTTGTTTAATTGCCTCTTTTTGAGAAATTAAATCAAAATATCTGCCAAATTTTTTATTGAAAAGCCTTTTAAATTTGCCCTTCTTCCCAAATTTAATCTTAAAGCTAACAAATCTTGGCTCCATGCTAAGCGGCCGGCTTAAAAGAGAGGCAAGCCCTTCGTCAAATTCTAAATATTCCTTAATGTCAACATGGCCATGATCGGCGGTTGTTAAAATTAAAACATCTTTGTTTGAGGAAACCAAATTTTTAAGCCCGGCAACAATTGAATTAAACTTTTCCTGGGCCTCTTTAGATTTAACGCCAAATTCGTGCATTGTGTAATCCGGCTCGCTGCAATAGCAATAAAGAAAATGTTTTTCTTTTTCTTTTAAAATTTCGTCAATCTTTAAAAACATCTCGTCAATTGTATTTGCAACTTTGTGTTCAATTTTATTTGAATAGCTTAAATAGCTTGGGCCAACGGTGTAAATTTTTCTGTCTGTCTGCGCCCTGTCCAAGAAACAATTAACTTTTTGCGTATATGGAAGGACCTTTTCCTTTGAAAAGTAGTCCTTACTTGTGTAAAGTTCAACAACTCTCTTTTGCTTTTTTAAATACAGCGTCCAAGCCAAAAACAAATGTTCGTCTGGATATTTGCCGCTCATCAGCGTTGTTGTTGCAGAGGTTGTTGTTGGCGGAAGATTTGAAGAAATTTTCAAAACTATGTGGTTTTTATAAAACGAATCTTTTTTAGAAAAATTTTCAACATTGTAAACACCAAGGCCGTCAAAAATAATAAAAACAACGTCTTTTTTCTCCTTTTTAAGCTCCTCCTCCAATTCTTTTAATGTTGGAACAGTTGTTCTTGCCCCAACAAAATTTGAAAGTGTTGCAGAAAGGTTTATCAACCCGTTTTGAAAATCTGGCTTAATCATGTTTTCCTCTTCTTGGAAATTATAACAAAAAAAATCCTTTAATCAAAGGATTTTTAATTTTGGTACCCTCATGGGGAATCGAACCCCAGATTCCGCCGTGAGAGGGCGACGTCTTAACCGCTTGACCATGAGGGCATCTTTTCTGTTCTTTGGAATTATACCAGATTCAAAACAAAAAAACAAGTGTTTTTTAAATTTAATATTCTTAATATCTCAAACATTATTTAACTTGATAAAAGTAAAAAATGGCGGTTTTCCCGCCATTTCTTTCTAAAGCACCAAAACTAAACATCCGTCCTTGTGTAAGTTCCCTCGCCGTCAAAACTTGTAACTTCCTCTCCGTCCTTATACCAAGTTCCGCTTGGGAAAGTTGTTGAATTTAAACTCCCAAGAACTTCAATTTCGGTTAGGTGTGTTAACGCGTCAAACAGATTGCTTGGAAGGGTTGAAACATCTTTTCCCAGCGTTAACGAAGTTAACTTGTCGCAATTATAAAAAGCATCAGACTCCAAACTTGCAATATTTCCGTCAATCGTAATTGAAGTTAAATTGTCGCAATTCGCGAAAGCAAAAGTGTCAATTTTTGTTACTTTTTCTGGGATCGTTATTGAACTTAAATTATAGCAAGCAGAGAAAGCACCCGCGCCAATTGAGGTTACACTTTCTGGGATTTTAATTTCGGTTAAACTGGTGCAACTGTTGAAGGTATCATCGCCAATTGAAGTTATTCCTTCTGGGATTGTAATTGAGGTTAAATTGCTGCAGAAAGCGAAAGCTCCTGGCCTTATTTCAGTTGCCTCGTTTCTAATTTTTACGCTTGTTAGAGAACCTCTAAAACCTAAAGGCCCAAGGGCAATATTTGCTGCTCCGTTTACATAATATTGAACGCCTCCGTCAATTTCGATTTTTCCCTGTAGAGTTCCCCCTTTTTTTACAATTTCCTTTGCATAAAGTCCAACACAACCATTTTCAGTAGAACCTGCCGTTATATTTAAACTTGAATTGTTATACACTATAACCAGCGCATAGCATCCAGAGAAAGCGCCAGCTTCAACAAAGGCACCGACAGCCCCTGTGCCAATTTCGGTTACGCCCTCTGGAATTGTAATTTCGGTTAAACTGACGCAAGAAGAAAAAGCCAAATATCCAATTGAGGTTAACGTTTTTGGAAGGTTTACCGAAGCTAAATTGTAGCAACTATAAAAAGCCCATTCGCCAATTTTGGTTACGCCCTCTGGAATTGTAATTTCGGTTAAACTACTGCATTGGGCGAAAGCCCATATGTCAATTGAAGTTAACGTGTTTGGCAGTGTTACAGAGGTTAAACTGCTGCAAGCTTGGAAGACAGAATAACCAATTTCTGTCATTCCCTCTTGGATTGTAATTTCGGTTAAACCGCTGCATTGGACGAAAGCATACTCACCAATTTCGGTTACGCCTCCTGGAATCGTTATTGAGGTTAAGCTGTAGCAATTTTGGAAAGCCCGATTGCCAATTTCTGTTAATGTGCTTGGAAGAGACACCGAGGTTAAACTGCTGCAATGAGAGAAAGCAGAATTGCCAATTACCCTAATTCCTTCTGGAATTGAAACTGAGGTTAAATCTTCGCAGTATTCGAACGCATAATTGCCAATTGATGTCAATGTGGTTGGAAGAGTTACTGAGGTTAACCTTCTGCAATAATAGAAAGCCCTATCGCCAATTGAGGTTACGCCTTCTGGGATTGAAACTGAGGTTAAATCTCCGCAGAATTCGAACGCAGAACTGCCAATTGAAGTAACCCCATCTGGAATTATTATTGAAGTTAAGCCAGTTGCGGCAAAAGCCCGTTCGCCAATTTCTGTTAATGTGCTTGGAAGAGACACCGAGGTTAAACGGCTGCAAACATAAAAAGCCTCCTCGCCAATTACCCTTATTCCTTCTGGGATTGTAATTGAGGTTAACCAGCTGCAACTACGGAAAGCAGAACTGCCAACTAAGAAAACTTTGTAAGAGTTGTTTTCATTTTGAACTTCAGGAAGAATTTCAGCGCTTGAAAGCTCTGTTGAAGTTGTGTCCGTTACTGCTGCAAATTCTGCATCTTCATAGATTGTGTATTTTAACTCCCCAACTGTTTGCTCTGATGTTGTTTCGTTAAAGAGAGCAAAGTAAGTTGTTGGGGAATCTTTTGAGAGCTTAAAGGAATATGTTGGAGAAATTGAGAGAATTTCCATTTCGTTTGGGTCTGTTGAAGTTGCCCAAGCGAGGAAGCTACTATTAGAGCCGGACGGCGTTGCGGTTAGGGTTATCGTTTCGCCAATTGCGTATTCGCCAGAACCAGTTCCCGAGCTAGAGCCGGTTGTTGAGCCAGAGCCGGTTGTTGAACCCAAAGTTGAAATATTTGGCGAAACCGAAATTGTTGCCTTTGCAACCTCATAACTTAAAGTTCCCTTTAAGTTTAATTTTTCGCTTGGAGCGGCAAAGGCAAAGCCAACGCAAACGGCGGCAAGAAGCGCAAAGCAAATTGCAAGAATTGAAATTTTTATTTTTAGGCTCATAATTTTTTCTCCCTTCCTTTTATATTTTGTATTTTACCACTATTTATTTAAAACATATTGACGGTTACCCGTAAACAAGCGTTTTTTGGCTAGGCGAGCCTATTTTTTTTCTTTTTTTTAGGTTTCTCTCCGCTTTTAGGCAAAGCAAATTGCTTTCCGCTTTAAGATTTAAAAACCCAAAACCAACCTAAGAGGTTTAGCCTCGCCCGGCTAAAGCCAAGGTTTTTCTCTTCTGTTTAGCCAAAGCAAATTGCTTTCCGCTTTGGAGTTTAAAAACCTTAAAACCAACCTAAGGGGTTAGCCTCGCTTACGACCGCCAAAGGGCGTTTCCACCAAAAAAACTTTTCGCGGTTTTACATACTTATTGTACTACCCCCCCCCCCCCCTGTCAAGTTTTTTGAGGCGTTTTTTGAAAATTTTTTTAAAATTTAGCCCTTTTTTCCTTTCTCCCTCGCTTTTTTCGGGGTTGGGGGCAGAAGGAAGAATTTTCTAAAAAATAAAAAGATTTAATCTTATTGCAAAAAAAACAAGAAGGAAACCCTTCTTGTTTAAAAACTAATTATATTTTAATCGTTTTTATCTTCTGGCTTTTGTTCGCCCTTCATTTTGCGAATTACCTTTTTTGCTGTTGGCTCTTGGGCCTTTGTTTTTTCTTCAGCCTTTGAAGGCTTTTCATCCGCCTTTTCCTCTTTTGGTTTATCTTCTTCCGGCTGCACACTAGCGGCCTCTTCTTCCTTGGATTCAGGGTTTTTCTTTGGCCTTCCCCTTTGCTTGTTTGGTTTTGCCTTTTCAACTTCTTTAATTTTCTTTTCTATTTCGGCGTCAACACTTGCTTCTTTTTCTTCGGAAAGGTTTTGAGCCTCCTCTAACTTTTTGCCAAGCTCCTCCCGCGTCTTTTGAAGTTGGTTATACTCATCTTGGGTTATTACCCCAGCTCTTAAAAGCATTTCGGCTGTTTTAATTTTTTCGTCTAGGCGTTTTAGTTTTTTCGCAACTTCGGCGTCCAGCCTTCCCTTCTCTTCCTTTTTCTTTCGAAGCTGTGCCTTTTTATCCATTTCTGCAACAATTTCGTCAACTGTCTTGCCCGCCATGATCATGTCAACTTCTTCTTTATATATTGTTTCTTTTAGAAGAAGAATTTCTGACATTCTATCCATAAGTTTTCTGTTATCTTTTAAAATTTTTGTTGCACGGTCATAACAGCTTTTTAAGATTTCCCTAATTTCTTCGTCTATTGTTGCTGCGGTTTTTTCACTGTATTTTGATTGGTTTTGATAGTCTCTTCCAAGGAAAGGCTGGGTTGAAGTGTCATACCCAACAAAACCAAGGGCCTTGCTCATTCCCCATTCGGTAACCATTCTTCTTGCAATCTCAGTTGCTTGCTGAATGTCGTTTTGAGCCCCGGTTGAGATATCCCCAAAAACAAGCTCTTCTGCAATTCGCCCACCCATACACATTGAAATTTGGTCTAAAAGTTTTTTATATGTTACATGGTTGTCGTCCTCGTCTGGCCTGCTCATTGTGTAACCTGCGGCCATTCCTCTTGGAATTATTGAAACCTCTTGAACTTCATCGCAGTTTGGAAGAAGTTTACCCAAAATTGCGTGGCCGGATTCGTGATAGGTTGTAATCTTCTTGTCTCGCTCTGTTACCAAAAGGCTTTTCTTTTGGGGGCCCATAATAACTTTATTTATTCCTTCTGTTAAATCTGACATTATAATCTTGGGTCTGTTGGCTCTTGCTGCCAAAATTGAAGCCTCGTTTAACATGTTTTCAATGTCTGCGCCGGTGAAACCGCTTGTTATACGCGCAAGTGTTTGATAGTCAACTTCGTCATCGATTGGCTTGTTTCGTGCGTGTATCTTAATTATTGCCTCGCGGCCACGAACATCTGGAATGTGAACATAAATTTGCCTGTCAAACCTTCCCGGCCTTAGCAAAGCAGGGTCTAAAACATCGCTTCTGTTTGTTGCCGCCAAAACAATTATCCCTTCGTTCGCCTCAAAACCATCCATTTCAACCAAAAGCTGGTTGAGGGTCTGCTCTCGCTCATCGTTGCCCCCGCCAAGGCCCGTTCCCCTTTGTCGGCCAACGGCATCAATTTCATCAATGAAAATTATGCAAGGGCGTGACTTCTTTGCCTGCTCAAACAAATCTCTAACCCTTGAGGCTCCAACTCCAACAAACATTTCAACAAAGTCCGAGCCACTTATTGAAAGGAAAGGAACGTTGCTTTCCCCCGCCACGGCCTTTGCAAGCAAGGTTTTCCCAGTTCCCGGCGGACCAACCAAAAGAACACCCTTTGGAATTCTAGCCCCAAGATCGGTGAATTTTTGAGGATTCTTTAAAAATTCAACAACTTCTTGGAGCTCCGCCTTTTCTTCATCTGCGCCAGCGACATCGCTAAACCTTATTTTTATGTTATCGTTTGCGCGCGCACGGCTTTTGCCAAAAGACATTGTTCCCGCGTTGCCTTTTAATATTGCCCTGAGCAAGAAATATCCAATTATTAATATTATTGCCAAACTTATATAAGGCATTATTGTTGACAACAACGACTCCCTTGTTGGCTCTGCATTATACGAAATTGTAACAACGGGGTCGTTTGCAACATTAATTGCATCTTTTATATCTTCATAGTCCTTTTGCAATGCAATTTCACAGTAATAATCTGAGTATGCAGGGAAACTTTCGTCCGGAATCTCAGAATCCTTTATTCTTGCCCTAAATACACCGTTGTAGTAGTATACATCTGTTACTTCCCCTTTCTCAATCATTTCTTGAAATTCTGTTATAGTAACTTTTTCGCCATAAGAGCCCGTTCCAGAAAAAGCAGACCAAAGCAAAAGAACAACCAAAACAACAAGAACAGTTATCCATATTATTTTTCCATAGTTAGGTTTAGTTTCTTTCATAAATCTCCTTATATATAATTTCTTATAAAAACAAATTTATTCTACCATTTTATTTAACTTTTTGCAAATAAAGTAATTTAAAATTGGTATGTTTTACCCGATTTTTGACTCAAAAAATCTTTGATGAGGGCGATTTTTGACATTGATTTTGATATTTTCCCCATTACACCAAAAACGGCTCTCGTTTAAGATTTTGCCCTTTTTGTTTCACGTGAAACATTTCGGCCTATTTTTTGTTTATCAGGGTCAAATCCTTTAGGGTGAGAGTTTTTTTGTTGATAAGCTGGATCAACTCCGAGATTCTATCTAAGTCGTCCTTGCTGTAATAGTCTATGTAAATCCTTCCTTTGTTATCATTTCCAATTGCAGAAACCTTTGTTGCAAAAGTTCTCTGCATTTCCTCAATCATGGCCTTTAATTCAATGCTTTGTTCTGCTTTTGGCCTTTCTTTGGCCGGATTTAAGAGGTTTTTTACCAATTTCTCCAAATCTCTAACGGAAAGCTTTTTAGCAACAGCGGCCTGCGCGACTTTTGTTTGTTCAAGCGAACTGCTTAAAGGAATTAAGCACCTTGCGTGGCCAGCACTGAGTTTGTTGTTCTCAATCATGTCAACAACATCAGAAGGAAGCGTCAAAAGCCTAAGGGTGTTTGCAATTGCCGGGCGGCTTTTCCCAATTCTGTCCGCAACCGCCTCTTGGGTCAAGTCATACTCGTCCATAAGTTGTTTAATAGCCCTTGCGGCCTCAATTGGGTTTAAATCTTCCCTTTGAAGGTTTTCAATAATGGAAATCTCTCGAATTTGCTTCGGCGTGTAATTCCTAATGAAAGCGGGAACTTGTGTTAAACCAGCAATTTTTGCCGCGCGCCAACGCCTTTCGCCTGCAATAATCATATATTTTCCGTCTTCCGCACGGTTTAGAACGATGGGCTGAATAATTCCATGGGTTTTGATTGACATGGCAAGTTCTTTTAAAGCTGTTTCATCAAAATTCTTTCTCGGCTGGTTTGGGTTGGCATATATTAATGATATGTCAACTCCTTCAATTCCGTTATCCGGTTTTGTTTCACGTGAAACATTTCCAGCCTTCTCTTCTTCTTTCTCCGCCTCTTCGTCATAGATGGACAGCAGGGCGTTTAATCCTCTTCCTAAACCTTTTTTAATCATTTGAACCTCCTAATTTTATCTTTGGTGTAATTTTTGTGTATTTCTCGTTGTTTCGTTGCAATATTTCTTCTGCTAAATCTAAATAGGCTTTTGCCCCTTTTGACGAGGCATCATACATTCCAATCGGCGTTCCGTGGCTTGGGGCTTCGGCCAGCCTAATATTTCTTGGAATTGATGTTTCAAAGACCTTTTTTCCAAAGAAGGCCTTAATTTCTTCGCTAACTTGGCTGATAAGGTTGCTCCTTGAATCCTTCATCGTTAAAACAACGCCTTCGATATCCAAGCTTGGGTTTAAGTGCTTTTTAACCAGCTTAATTGTGTTCATAAGTTGGGTTAACCCTTCCAAGGCATAGAACTCACATTGTATTGGAATTACTATTGAATTGCAGCTTGTAAGGGCGTTAACCGTTAAAAGCCCAAGAGAAGGAGGGCAGTCGATAAATATATAATCATACCTATCCTTAATTCTTGCAAGCCTGTTTTTAATAACATTTTCTCTGTTTGGCATTTGAACCAAGTCAATTTCCGCCCCTGCAAGGTCTATTGTTGCAGGAATAAAGTCCAACCCGGCAACTTCGGTTGGAACAATAACCTCATCTATAATTGCATCACCATCTATGACATTGTAAATTGTTTTGGTCGAACTTGTTTTTTCAATTCCAACGCCGCTTGTTGCGTTTCCCTGAGGGTCTAGATCTATTAAAAGAACTTTTTTTCCCATTGCCGCTATGTAGGCTGCAACATTCACACAGGTTGTTGTCTTCCCAACGCCACCTTTTTGGTTTGCAAAGGCAATTATTTTTCCCATAGAACATCTCCTTTGTTATAATAATTAATATATTAACAAAAAATAATAAAAAACGCAAATCGGATTTGCGTTTTTGCTTTAAATTGGATCTTTTCGCGGTTTATTGTTGCGCCTTGGATAAATATTTGGCGTGCGCCGCTCTTTTTTAAAAATTAACAGGCAGCTTGCTCTTCCTTGAATTTGATAAGAATGTTTAATTTCAAGCTTAAGACCAAAGACATCAATTGCCTTATTTGCCTCAGCTAGTTCTTCATTAGCGCCGCTTCCCTTATAAGCAACAACCCTTCCGCCAACTTTTGTAAGCGGCGCGCAATATTCCAAAAGCGTGCTAAGCGGGGCAACCGCGCGCGAAACGCAAACATCGAAACCCTCTCTATTTTCAGCGGCAAAATCTTCAGCGCGCGCGTGGACAGCAATCGCGCCATTAAGCCCCAAAAGTTTAATGGCCTCGTTCAAAAAGCCAACCTTTTTCAAAACGCTGTCAATCATTGTAATCCTCAAATCTGGCCTAACAATTTTTAATGGAATTCCCGGAAAGCCTCCGCCAGAGCCAACATCAACAACCAAAGAATTCTTTTCAAGGAAGGGGAGAGCCGAAAGCGAATCTATAACATGTTTTTCAACAAATTCATTTTCCGAAACAATTCGCGTTAAGTTAAATTTTTTATTTGTTTCAATTAAAAAGTTGTAAAAATCAACAAATTTTTCAATTTGCGCGTCATTTACGTCTATTTTTGCGCGGCAAAGAGCCTCTTTTAATATTTCTTTCATCTGTTCCTCGTTTTAAGGTATATTGACAAAACGGTTATATCTGCGGGGGAGACGCCCGAAATTCTCGAAGCCTGGCCAAGGGTTTGAGGGCGAATGTTGTTCAACTTTTGTTGCGCCTCAATTCTAAGCCCTTTTATTTGCGAATAGTCTTCGATTATGGTAAGTGAAACTTCCTCCTGTTTCTTAAGCTTTTCAATTTCATCATTTTGCTGCTTAATATATCCGCTGTATTTAACCTCTGTGTTGATTGCATCTAAGAACTTTGTTTCTTCTTCGCAAAACAGGCCATATTCATCGTTTAATTTATATATGTCAATGTTATTTCTCTTTAAAAGGTCAATTGCCTTAATTGAGCCGGAGGGCAGCGGTTCATTATTTTCTTTTAGAAATTTTTTTGTTTTTTCGTCAATTTTTATCAAAATTTCAAGTTTTTTTCGCATTTTTTCAAGAATTTCCTGCTTTTTTGTAAAAAGTTGAAATCTCTCTTCGTTAACAAGTCCAATCTCCCTTCCAATTTCTGTAAGCCGCAAATCCGCGTTGTCCTGCCTTAAAACAAGCCTAAATTCGGCGCGGCTTGTCATCATTCTGTAAGGTTCGTTTGTTCCCTTTGTTACAAGGTCGTCTATCAAAACGCCAATATAGGCTTCGTTGCGCTTTAAAACAAGGGGGGCTTTTCCGCTTAGTTTTAGGCTTGCATTAATTCCGGCAATAAGCCCTTGGGCGGCCGCCTCTTCATATCCGCTTGTTCCGTTTATTTGCCCGGCAAAGAAAAGGCCAGAAATCTTTTTGCTTTCAAGCGAAGGGCAAAGCTCTTGACTGTTTATACAGTCATATTCAATTGCATAGGCATTTCGCATGATTTGGGCGTTTTCAAGCCCCTCAATTGAGGCATACATTTCGTTTTGAACATCTGCCGGAAGAGAGGTGCTAACGCCTTGAACATAAATTTCGTTTGTTGAAAGCGCTTCGGGCTCTAAGAAAATTTGGTGGCGCTCTCGGTTTGGAAAGCGAACAATTTTGTCTTCAATAGAGGGGCAATATCTTGGCCCAACGCCCTTTATTTCTCCGCTAAACATTGGGGCTCTTTTTAAATTCTTTAAAATTATTTCATGGGTTTTTAAATTTGTTGCCGTTTCAAAGCACATTGCAACATTTTTGTTTGGGTTTTTAGACAAGGGGGAGAAACTAATTCCCTCCGTTCCCTCTTGTGGTGCAAGTTTTGAAAAATTAATCGTGCGCCCGTTTATCCTTGCCGGCGTTCCAGTTTTAAACCTTCTAATTTCAAACCCAAGGTTCAAAAGGCTTTGGGTTAGCCCATTTGCGCTTGCAAAGCCGTTTGGCCCGATGTTTTGCGAAAACTCGCCAATTATAATTCTGCTTTTTAGATAAACCCCAGTTGCAACAACAATTGCGCCGGTAAAAAAACTTTCGCCAAGAGAGGTTTTAACTCCAACAACGCTTTCGTTTTCAACCAAAATTTCTGTAACTTCCGCCTGTTTTAAAAAGATGTTTGGATTTTCTTCCAAAACCCTTTTCATTCGGCAATGATAGGCAATTTTATCAACTTGGGCTCTAAGACTGTGAACGGCGGGGCCCTTTCCTTCATTTAGCATTCTAATTTGAATTGCTGTTTCATCTGCGTTTATTCCCATTTCGCCGCCAAGAGCATCAATTTCGCAAACCAAATGGCCTTTTGCCGTTCCGCCAATTGACGGGTTGCAAGCCAAAAAGGCAACGGAATCCAAATTTAAACATGTTAAGAGAACTTTTTTCCCAAGGCGCGCGCCAGCAAGGGCTGCTTCGCAACCCGCATGGCCAGCACCAATTACAATTATGTCAAATTTAGTTTCCATTTGCTATTTCCCCAAACAGAATTTGGAAAAAATTTCGTCAATAATTTCCTCCGTTTCCGTTTCTCCCGTAATTTTCCCAAGCTCGTTCCAAACCTGTTTAATCTCAAAAGCAACAACGTCTAGGCTCATAAAGCTAATATTTTGAAGAATTTGTTCAACAAGTTTTTTTGCCTCTTTTAAAATTGTTATGTGCCTAATGTTTGTTAGAACAATTTTTGAAAGGTCAATCTTATTTGAAATTGTCTTTTCATAAATCAAATCTAAAAGCTTTGATATGTTTTCTTCCTTCTTTGCGCTAATTGAAACGCAAGCGTAACCAGAAAGCTGCTTTTCGGCGGCAATGTCTCTTTTGTTTAAAACAACAATTGTTTTTTCCTTGTTTAATTTCTTTAAAAGAGCTTTTTCTTCCTCTGTCATTTTTCTTGTTAAATCAACAACAAAAAGAGTTAGGTCGGAGTTTTCAATTTCGTTTTTTGCCCTTTCTATTCCAATTTTTTCAATTTCATCGCCTTCGTTTCTAATTCCCGCCGTGTCCGTTAAATTAAATTTAATTCCGTCGTGGACAATTGTTTCAGAAATTGTGTCCCTTGTTGTTCCGGCAACGCTGCTAACTATTGCTCGCTCCCTTCCCAAAAGAGCATTTAAAAGGCTGGATTTGCCAACGTTCGGGCTTCCGCAAATTGCAATATTTACTCCGGATTTTAGTTTTTGGCCGCTTGAAGAATTTTCAATAAGTTGCTTAAGCTTGTTTCCAATTTCAACCAAAACATCTTGCGCTTCTTTAGTTGTTATAAGCTCTTCGTCGTGCTCGGGGTAGTCCAGTGCAACTTCAATTTTTGCCAAAATTTCTGTTAATCTTTTTTGAAAGGCAGAAATTTCTTTGTTAAACTTTCCAGAGGAAAGGTTGTAGGCGCTTGAAAGTTCTGCCTGGCTTTCGGCGTTTATAATGTCAATAACGCCCTCGGCTTCGTCCAAAGAGATTTTTCCGTTAAAGAAAGCTCTTTTTGTAAACTCTCCAGGAAGAGCTAAGGCGCAGTTTTTTGCCAAGATTTCCAAAATTTTCTTTGCAAGATATTCCCCGCCGTGGATTTGAAATTCAACAACATCTTCCCCCGTGTAGGAAAACGGCGCTTTGAAATAGACAAGCAAACACTTTTCGGAAATTCCCTCCGCGTTAAAAGTTCCAAGATACATTTTCCTTGCTTCAATTTTTTCATAATTTAGAGATTTGGATGAAAAATATTGCTCCGCAATTTTTAGACTGTCCTTTCCGCTCATTCGAATTATTGAAATTGCGCTGTTGCCAAGCGGGGTTGAAATTGCACAAATTGTCTTTTCTTCCATGTCCGCTCCTTAGACAACAATAAATTTTATGGTTCGACTAACGCCATAATCGCTTGCTGTAATGGTAAAATAAAAGTCGCCTGGTTTTTGAAACTCAATAAAAGCCGTTCCGTTATATGCAAAATTGTCAAAAATAACGCCGCTTTGATTGCAAATTATTTCAAACTGCGCCCTAATAATCTCAACTCCATTACGGGTTAGAGATAAATTAAGTTCAATAAAACTTCCAACTTTTATTTCGTTTTCATCTTCAATGTTTTCTATTAAAATTTCATATTCTTTCTCTTTAACCTCAACCGTGAAAGATGAAATTGTTTTGCCGTTGTAAAGAATGTTAAAATCTGTTTTTCCCTTTTCAACAGGAACAAAGGATAATTTCGCAACTCCGCCAACCGGCTCATAAATCAACTTAACAGAACTTCCGCTTGCAACAACAATTTGATATTCTGTCTTGCTGTAAATTGGGTTTTGTAAAATTTGCAAAACAAAGGGGTCTCCATCTTTGCTCATTTCAAAAGATTCTAGCCCAAGCAAATAATAACAAAAGTCTTCTGGCGTGAAAATGGTTTCTTCTCCGCCCATAGAAACAACATATTCTGTTGCAAGGAGCGGGGCGGTTTCAATAATAAAATTTTCTGTTAGGTTAGAGCCGTCGTTTGCCGAAATTACAACAAGCGCCGTTCCTTCTTCCTTTGAGCAAATTACAAACCCTTCTTCATTTTCAATAATTTCAATGTTTGATGACATTGTTGAAACAGAAAAGAGCGCTTTGTCTATTGTCAAATTGTAATATGTGAAATAGCCAGCCCCGTCCATTTCGTCCTCAAAACCAATTGTTGGAAGATATAACTTAAAACCGTTCTCCCCTTTAATTGGGGAAATTCCTTCGTTTGTCAACTCATATGAAATTTCTTTTAAAAATTCAGAAACAACAAATGTTTCTTGGGCTTCGGTTGGCGCTAAAAGGTTTGCAAAATTATTTTCAAAATAAACTTTAATGTTTGCCTCTTGTCCGCCCAAAACATAGAAAGAAAACGAAAGTTTCGTTCCGCCATTTTCCGTTTTAGATGAAACAATTGAATTTTCCACGATAATGATATTATCAGATTTTTCTATAAAAAAATCCTCAGTCGCCAAATTTCGACAAGAAACTACACTTGCATTGTAAAGTAAATAGCTTCCATCCGCCCTTGTTCCACCTTTAAGTTCATTTTCTTCCAAGCCTTCAATTTCAATGTTTAAATTTTTGTCAAAAGGAAGAACAATTATGTTATAAACTTTAATCCAAATTTTTTCTTCGGTTGAAATTTTAACTGTTAATTTCGTTTCTCCAACCGAAACCGGATAAAGCGTAATTGCGCTTTCAAAGTAGGGCAGAGCAGTTGCAACCTCTTCGTTTTCGACTATAAACAAAAAATCTCCGTCTAAAAAGGGCTCTAGAACAAAGCCTATGCCGTTGTTTGCAAGAGAAATTGTTTCTTCTTTTTCATAAATAATCTCTGGCTGCTCTTCGGGCAAGGGGTCTTCCTCTGCTGGTTTATCTGAGCCGATTGGCTTGTCTTCTTCTGGCGGATTTTGAGTTTCGTCATCTCCCGGTTCTTCGTCTTCGCCTGGGTCTTCAACTTCGCCTGGTTTTTCAATTTCTCCTGGGTTTCCGTCATCACCTGGGTCTTCGCTTTCGCCTGGGTTTTCATCTTCGCTCGGCTTTTCGCTTCCGCCTGGGTTTTCAACTTCGCCCGGGTCTTCGCTTTCGCCTGGGTTTTCATCTTCGCTCGGCTTTTCGCTTCCGCCTGGGTTTTCAACTTCGCCCGGGTCTTCGCTTTCTCCTAGGTTTTCATCTTCGCCCGGCTTTTCGCTTTCACCTTGGTCTTCGCTTCCGCTCGGGTTTTCTGGCATATCTGGTTCATCTTCTTCGCTTGGATTTTGTGGGATTTCCTCTTGGAAACCCGGGTCGGCGGAGGGTTGTTCACCCCTGGGCGAACAGGCGCAAAACAAAAGCGCTGCGCATAAAACAAAAAATAAACAAAAAATTGTTAAAATTATTCTTTTTCTTTTGATTTCCATGGGGAAATTATATCAATTTTTCGACAAATTTCAATCTTTTTTTCCGTCAACTTTAAAAATTTTGTCAAATTTTGTCGAATTTTGTGCAAAGTCGCCACCCTCTCGCCTGAAGCAAATCCTGAAAATGTTTAAAACATACAAAAATTAATTACCTTCTTTTGCCGCGGAAAAAATCTCCCACAACACTAAAAACTTTTCAAGACAAAAAACTTGCAAACTAAAGTTCTATGTGCTAAAATAATGAAAGCTAGGCGCGGAGAGGTGTCAGAGTGGTCGAATGTGCACGCTTGGAAAGCGTGTGTTGTCAAAAGCAACCGCGGGTTCGAATCCCGCCCTCTCCGCCAATTGTGAGCAATCCGAACCCATGGTGGTTTCGGGTTGTTTTTTATTTGAAAAACAGCAAATATTATAAAAATATGATTTAATTAATGGGGTTAAAAAGCGAAGGATTGAGCGCGCTTGCGCTTTTCTTTTTTTAGCTTGTAATTTACTTTTCGTTTAAAGTGTAGCTAATGCAAAGCGGCGCATAGATTCCCCCAGTTGAAATTGACGGCTGGTAGATATTTTTTTTTGAAATCTATTTTTCCCGCCTTTTTTTTGCGATTAAAATAATTGCAACAATGGCTATAACCACAAATAAACCCGAAAAAACAATTGCATAGGTTAAAGTTGGGTCGGTTTTGTCTGGAGAAACTTCATCAGAAATTATGTTTGCACCACAAAGCTCACAGATGTTATCTGCGTTGTTATCTGTATGCAAATGAAACGGAATTTCATCTAGCGTTAAAACCCTTTCATGGTTATAAACCTCTTTCCACATTTCAAGCGACGAATATTCTTCAGATAGCTCTGCGCCGGGAATTGTGTGGATTCCGTGCCAATTTAAAAACCACGCCCACAAAGAGTTTGACTTTATGGCCTCATCAATGTCAAAAAGCGTTCCGTTTTCTGTTAGCGCCGTAATTTTGGGAGAGTTGGGATAGTAAATTGTTTTGGCAAACTGTTCGGCATGTTCGTCATAATCTTTTGGAGCAGAGTAAATGTCCTCGCCAACAATGTCAACATATTCATCGCCTGGATACCAACTTTTACTCTGGCCGTTCCAAACCCAAATCAGATTGTTTAATCCGTGATAAAATGTCATTCTTTCATACATCAACTTCCAAAGTTCAACGTATGCGTTTGCTCCTCCAGAGCCCCACCAAAACCAGCCGCCGCTTGCCTCATGAAGAGGCCTAAACAAGATTGGAACATCTTTTTTGTTTAAAATTTTTAATCTTTCCGAGAGTAAATCTATATCTTTTAACAAAAGCAAATATTCCTCGCTTGATTTGTCAGACATTATAGTCTCTAAGTCCATGTCAACATATTGAGTTCTAAAGCCCTGCCATGCGTCTAAGTATTCTCCGTCATCTCCCTTCTTTAAAAATTGTTCAGGCGCAACCCAATGCCAGCAAAATGTAACAATCCCTCCAACAGATGAAAACTCAATTGCGCTAGAAATTGCCGTTCTTAAATATACTTCTGCATATTCTCCATAGGTGTCAAAGACTGAAGAATAGTTCATTAAGTCCAGGCCTAAAATGGCGGGAGCCTTGCCCGTTTGCTCAACAATTTTTTGAAAGTCTGGGTCTTTCATTCCATGTTCTGTGTGTTGCCCAGATAAAATATATTTTCCATAAGTGGACTTCAAATATGAAAACAACCTTTTTGCGCCATCTGACGCCTTTGGGTTTGAAAGTTCATAATTTACATTTAGCATGTTTCCATAATCAACTAATTTTGTTGGGCTAAGCTTTAAATAGTCAACGCTTATCCATCCATGCAAAGGCAAAATTTCTAAAGTGTGTGTTCCTTTTTTAAAGAAATAATTTTCGCAAAATACGGTTTCAGTAAATATGTCTGGAGTTGAAATTAAATGTTTTTGAGCAATCTCTCCATCTATTTCAACAAAATTTAGCTTTTCGGCGCCGCTTCCACAGCTGTTTACAAGAATGTTGTAAAAGCCCGCAGTTTCAATTTCTATTGTAAATTTAATGTGTGTGTTTTCTGCATAATTATTGTCAGTTATTTGTAAATATTGCCCGTTTGAGCAGTTTTCATTTTCAACAACTTGGCCAACAAAGTCGCTGTGTTCTGCCTC
Source organism: uncultured Bacillota bacterium (assembly GCA_949283975.1). Lineage (GTDB taxonomy): Bacteria > Bacillota > Clostridia > Christensenellales > UBA1242 > UMGS687. The sequence goes on along the minus strand of CASDUK010000003.1, from coordinate 86,834 downwards.
ATAAATTTTGCTAGGTGTTTGGTTGTCTGCCCTTAAAACTGGAAAGCAAAGCAAAATGTTTGAAAGCATTATTGCTAACAGAAAAACAATTGCAAGACAATTTGATTTAAATGTTTTTCTCATGCTTGTAGTATAACATATTGTCTTTAGATTTGTTAATAGGTTTAATGTTAGATTGAATCTTAAAAAATATATTGTATTCAAAAATACCCATTACAGCTTATATTATAATTTCCCCGTAAGCCATAATTCATATTTATTAATTCTGTTTGTTATTTTTTATTCTTTTAAATCCTTGTTTAAAATTTTTTATTTAACTAATTGAAAATCCATGAAAGATATGTTATATTAAGTTAATATAATGGCAAGGAGAAACATGAAAATTTGTTTGGTTCATGAAGAATACCCTGAAGAAACCAATTTTGGCGGTATTGCAACATATCAAAAAACCATGATTCCAAGCCTCTTTGCAATCTTTTTTTAACACGCCATAAAAATTTCCGTTTTCTTTTTTAACAACATCCCCATCCCCAGAAGATATAATAAACTCATTATTTTTTAATAAAGTTGCGTTGTATTAGGAATAGAAGACACATATCAGAGCGTTTGTAATGATTTGGGCTTGATAGGAGGGGGAAATGAACAACAGCCAATATAATTTTGATAAACTTATCTCACAGATCAGCGAAGCTTTAGATTTTTCAATTGAAAATGCAAACATAACCGATAAAGTTTTACGACAAAAGCTTTTTGCTTTATCTTCGTTTGTTGAGTTTATAAAAGCTGGCGCAGATATCCAGACAGCAGGAATTAAAAATAATGTTGTTGCATTTAAAGTTATATTAAAATAGGAGAAAAAATGGAAAAATGGGATTTGTATGATAAGAACAGAAAAAAACTGAACAAGGTAGTTTTAAGAGGAGAAAAGCTTAAAAAAAATGAGTTTCATCTTGTTGTTAATGGTTGGATAAAAAATGAAAAAAACGAGTTTTTGATTACGCAAAGAGCTCCAAACAAAAGTTTTGCATACATGTGGGAATGTACCGGGGGATCAGCACAAAGTGGCGAAACTTCATTAGACGCCATTGCTAGAGAAATTAAAGAAGAATTAAACATCAAAATTGATAAAACAAAAGCCCGGCTCTTCAACTCTGCTCTAAGATTTTTTAAAGATTGCCCAGATATTTTAGATGTTTGGATTATTTTAGATAACACACCAATAGAAAAAATAAAAATCCAAAAAGATGAGGTAATGAACGTGAAATGGGCAACAAAGCAAGAAATATTAGATCTTTATAACCAGGGTAAGTTTGAAGCAAATATTTTTTTTGAGGAAGTGCTAAATTCATTATGAAAAACGAAAAGGTATACTATGTGGCTTCAATGCAAACAACGCAATATGTAACGAAGACTTTTTTGAAGGGTCATTAACATTATATCCTACCAAAGAAAAGGGAATATCTCTTTTTTTAAAAGCAAATCCGATACTCAGCACGCATCAAAGGAGGGATATAATTTATTTGTAAAAAATGTTTTAACAGATATTATTAATAAATATCCAACAGCTAAAATAATGTTTTTTAACGAAAAGGCAAAAGAACTTTGCAAAGAGTTTAAAGCTAATTTTTCTTCAAGCAATGATGATAAATTGTTAAGCATATTAAATGATAAGTATATAGCAAGAGAGATTGCCAAAAGAAAACTACCTAAGAAAACTACCTATTTTAAATTATATTTGGCTAGAGAATCTAGATAAGAGTTATGAAGAAATTTCGAAGGAGATTAAATGCAATCATTTTGTAGTCCAATCGATAATTGGCGCAGGGGGAAACACAACATATAACATTTCTTGTGAAAAAGATTATTTGAATATAAAAAATAGAGTTGGAAAATTTTGTATTTCAAAATATATAGAACATGTTCCACTTAATGTCACAGCAATTATTGCAGATAAAAATATTGTGCTTTTTCCTGTATCTGCGCAATTAATATTGGCAAATTCTTCTAACTTTACTTATGTCGGTGGTGACTTTATCTATCCTTGTATACTACCTAAAAAGATTTTAGCTGATTTAACCTCTGCAACCTCACACCTATTGAAAATATTAAAAAAAATGGGTTATAGAGGAATTGTTGGGATAGATTATATGTTAACAGAAATTAATGAGTTGTTTTTTATGGAGATCAATCCAAGATTCCAAGCATCGTCATTTTTAATTAATTTAGAGTTAAAAAAACACGGTCTCCCCTGTTTAGCAGAACTAAATTATAACGCATTGAATAATTTGCCTGTAGAAAAAATTAAAAAGTTTAAAATATATAAGAGTTTTTTAAATTGCAACAATGAAGTTAATTTTAAACAATTTAGTAATTATGAAATTGTTGCAAATGGATTCTGTGAATTCAATCCAAATTCGTTCTATAGAAAAATATTTGATTACTCTCTTGTAGAATCTGGGATATTTGAACATTAGAAAATCCTAATATATACGTTGTTCGCTTTTATTTTCCTTATTTCTTGGCAAGATCAAAGCTTTTGTCTATAAGCGCAAACAGGACATCATTTGGAATGGTGTTGTTTAAAATTATTGTAATCCAGTGGTTTTTGTTCATGTGATAGCCTTGAAAAATTTTTTTATTATCAACAATTTCACAAATGCTTTGGCTTTCTGCTCGAAGGTCTAATATTTCAACAATTTCTTTGCTTTCTAAATTAAGTTTGCTAGCTGAAACAGTTAATATCACGCCATACCACTTATTGTTGTCGCCTCTCCTCCAAATTGCGTTATTTGGAAATTTCTCCCATAAATATTCCAATTCACTTCCATATTTTTCTTTAACATACAAGATAACATCATGGGCTTGATTACTTTTAAAAACATTTTTTTCAAAGCAATTTTTCTTAATATTTTGCAATATCTCTTCATATTCTTTTCGAATTTTCCCAACAAAGTTTCCGGATGCACCTTCAACTAAATGAAGAACATATTCGTCGCCAGAGCTTTTATCTAACATCTCGGTTGAGAGTTTTCCATTCTGGTCCACAACAATTTTAAGCAAAAATTGATTTTCTCCAACTGGGGCGGAGTATGTGTAGCGCCCATTCGCTTCATCAAACCCAAATTTAATAAGTTTATTAAAATTAACTTTTATGTCCTTAAAAATTTCCTGTTCCATTTCTTTTCTATTATATATTAAAGGTTATCCGGGGGCAAACAAAATGATAGAACTGTGCCACTTTTAAAAAGTTTTGTTTTAAAATTAAATGTGGTAAATTATATGTGAAAGGGGGGTTAAACGAGGAACAAGAAAAATTCGTTTTGTTAAAAAAATGTTATATTATTAAAGATTGTTAGGGAAGGTTGTTATGCAGAAAATTGTTGAAGAGTTTAACAGGGCAAAAGGCACCAACAAAAAACAGATGCCAATTTATGCAAGGCTTTTAGACACTCAAAGCGAACTTGGAGAGCTTTCAAAGGAATATTTAAAGGCCTCAAAGTATGGAACTGTTAACTTTAGCATGAACGAAAAATTTAAAGATGAGTTTGGCGACACATTATATTGCCTTCTCTCGCTTGCTTGCGAGGCGAATTTAGATGCGAAAGAATGTTTGCAGCTGGCAATTGAAAAATATCGAAAGAGAATTGAAGAAAAAAACTCAATGGGAAGCGGGGTTATTTAATTTTTTTAAAGAGGACAAATGGAAAGCGAACAAAATGTTGTTGAATTTTATGTTTTATGCAATAAGTTAAAAAATGTTATTCGAAGCGGTTGGAAGCTTTGGAATGTTGAGCGCGAAAGGGTTGAAAGCGTTGCAGAGCATGTCTATGGCGCGCAGATGCTTGCAATTGCAATGTGGTCTGAATTTAAGTATGACATAGACTTAAAAAAGGTTTTGTTTATGCTGGCTGTTCACGAATTAGAGGAAATTGTTATTGGAGATTTAACACCTTTTGAAATTAATAGAGAAACAAAACAACAGCGCGGACATTCGGCGGTTGAAAAAATTTTGGAAAACTTAACAACCAAACAAGAAATTCAAAATTTAATCTTTGAGTTTGACAACAGAAAAACAAAGGAGGCAGTTTTTGCCTATCAATGTGATAAACTTGAGGCAGATTTACAGTGTAAGCTTTATGACGAAGAAAACTGTGTTAACCTAATGGCGCAAGAAAACAATATTGCTTTAGAAGAAGCAAATGTTAAAAAGCTGCTAAAAGAAGAAAACAATTCTTGGTCGAGAATGTGGCTTAGATTTGGCCAACAATTTTCTTTCTATGATGACAATTTCATGAAAGTTTCAAAATATGCCATGAACAACAAAATTAACAAATCCAAACTATACAACCATAAAGGGCAGGGCGGAGACGCTTTTGCTGCCAGAAGCATTTGAGCAGCAAAAACAGTTGTTAAACAAAACTCTGAAATGTTTCATTTAAAAAAAAGAGGCTTCAAAAAATGAAGCCTTTTCTAGTTTAAGACGCAATTTGTTTATTTTATTCTCCTTGCTCTTTTTCTGGGACTTTTTCTTTTGGCTCTTCTTTTGGCTCTTCTTTTGGCCTTTCTTTAAGCCCGGGGAACATTGTTTCAAAAAGTCTTTTAAAATTTTCGTCTAAATTTTCCATTTTTTTCTCCTTTTAAACATTAAACCTAAAAAGCATTATGTCGCCGTCCTCAACAACATAGTCCTTTCCTTCGATTCTAACTTTTCCCTTTTCGCGCGCGGCAAGGTATGAGCCGCAGTCCATCAAATCTTGAAATTTAACAACTTCGGCTTTAATAAAACCCTTTTCAAAATCTGAATGGATTTTTCCCGCCGCCTCTGGCGCTTTAGAGCCCTTTTTAATTGTCCAGGCTCTAACCTCCTTTTCGCCTGCCGTCAAAAAGCTCATGAGTCCAAGAAGGTTGTAACTTGCCGAAACAAGTTTTTCAAGCCCACTTTGAGAAATTCCAAGTTCTTCTTTAAAAATTGCCCTCTCTTCCTGCGGAAGCGCAGCAAGCTCTTCTTCAATTTTTGCCGAAAGCGAAATTGCCTCCGCACCTTCTGAATTTGCAATTTCAACAACTTGTTTTACATATTCGTTTTCTGGCTTTCCAATTTCGTCCTCTGCTATGTTTGCAACATATATGATTGGCTTTGAAGAGAGAAGGAAAAAGGAGTTTAAAATTTTCTTCTCGTCACTTGAAAGCGGAACGGTTCTTGCGCTTTTTCCCTCTTCCAGGGCGGGCTTAATTTTGCTTAAAACTTCAAACTCCTCTCGCGCTCCCTTTTCGCCAACTTTAATCATTTTTTGCGCCTTCTCAAAGCGCTTGTTAACTGTTTCTAAATCCGCCAAAACAAGCTCTAAGTTAATAACCTCAATGTCCCTCTTTGGGTTTATGCTTCCGCTAACGTGAATTATTTTTTCGTTGTCAAAACATCTAACAACATGAACAATTGCATCAACCTCGCGAATATGGCTTAAAAATTTGTTCCCAAGGCCTTCGCCCCTGCTTGCCCCTTCAACAAGGCCGGCAATGTCAACAAATTCAATTGTTGCAGGAACAATTTTGTTGGTGTTGTAAAGCTTTGCAAGCGCGTCTAGCCGCGCGTCTGGGACATCAACAACTCCAACGTTTGGTTCGATTGTGCAAAAAGGGTAGTTGGCGCTTTCTGCCCCCGCATTTGTTATTGCATTAAAAAGCGTGCTTTTCCCAACATTTGGAAGTCCAACAACTCCAATTTTCATCTTTTCTTTCCTTTTATTTAACTTTAACAAATAAATTTTAGATGTAAACATAGAATATACTAAAAAGGAGAAAAAAGCAAGAGAAATGTCAATTTGGGTTGCATTAATTTTGGGCGCTGTTCAGGGACTGACGGAATTTCTTCCCGTTTCATCAAGCGGCCATTTAACTCTTCTTAACAAGATTTTTGGAATTGAAGAAAACACTTTGCTTCTTGCAATTCTTCTCCACCTTGCAACATTGTTTGCGGTAATCTACGTTTTAAGAAAGGAACTTTGGGAGCTTGTTCGCCGCCCTTTTAGCCGAGAGGCGGTTAACCTATATATTGCAACTGTTCCAACAGTTATAATAGTTCTTCTAACAAAGGGGCTTTTGGAAAATTCTTTTACAAGCGCAAAACTTCTGCCATATTGCTTTTTAATAACGGCGGCTTTGCTTTTGGTAACCCATTTTGTTGGGAAAAGAAATCAAACAAATGGGCTTTGCTATCCAAAAGAAGGGTTTAGAAACAACACCCGCTCTTCGCTAATTATGGGAATTGCACAGGGAGTTGCCGTTTTTCCGGGAATTTCAAGAAGCGGATCCACAATTTGCGCCGGCCTACTTGCGGGAGAGCAGCGGGGGAGGGTTGCAAAGTTTTCCTTTCTTATGAGCATTCCAATTATTTTGGCCTCAATACTTTGGGAAATTCTCTCTGGCGATTTTAGCCAAATTGCAACCTCTGAAATGGTTTTGCCAATTCTTGTTTCCTTTATTGCCGCATTTGTTATTGGAATTTTGTCAATTAAAATCATGTTAAAAATTGTTGAAAAAGCAAAATATTATTGGTTTTCAATTTATCTTGTTGGAATTTCAATTCTTTCATTCTTCGTTGTTTAAAAGTTTTTTGTCTAAAAATATTTAAATTTGGCAAGAATTTTAACAGTGAGGATTTTTTTATGAGAAAAACAGGGATAACCTTGGAAGAAGTTAAGCAAAGAATTCGCGACCTTAAAGGCGAAAATATTTTTATGGCAATAAACCGCGGAAGAAAAAAGATGGACTATTTCAACGCGGTAATAGACTGCATCTATCCAAGCGTTTTTACAGTTAAGGTTAGCGCGGCAAATCAGCTTGACACCCAAACATTTTCTTATTTTGATGTTTTGTGTGGGGACGTTGAAATTAAAAAGCTTTCTGGCGCTTAAAATTTGCAAAACAAAATCTTTTAAACTTTTTTAAAAAATTACGCTTGCATTATTTCAAACCTGTTATAAAAAAACTATTGAAAAGCACATATATTTGTGATATAATTTTTATATGTTTATCGAAAGATTAAGTGAAGAGGATTTATTTAATTTTGCTGGCTCTCTTGGATTTTCCACAGATTCGCTTTCAAGCCCTGCAAGGTTTTTTCTAAACGCGGCAACTCCTTTTGCTGTTTTAATTTGCTCTGGAAAAGATCTTTCAGAAAGGATTTTGGCAAAAGTTTTTCCAAGGGAGCAGTTGGAATATTTTTCAACTTGTGCGTCCTCTTTAAACACTGTTTTGGTTTTTGAAGATTACTCGTGCAAAAGTTTTCATGGCGACCAAAACTTTTCAAAGCAATGGCAAAATTTTCTTTCTTCTAAATTTAAAGATTATTCGGCTGCCCAAACTTCTTGCGAATTTTAAAAAAAATTGTGTTTTTTTTGCATTTTTTATGTTTTTTTTGTCTTTTTTTGTATTTTTTTTTGAATTTAAAAATAAATATTATTTTAATAGAATTATTTTTTAAATGGTTGCACATGTTTTAAATTTGTTGTATAATATATATGAAAAGATTGTTATAATCAAATTTAATTTTGGAGGTTTATTATGAGCGAATATGAAATTTTTAACGAAGATGAAGAATACGCGCCGCAGCAACCCAAAAACAAAGAAAAACAAGGTGAGGGCTGTTGCAAAAGTTTTTTCAAAAACTTGTTTACACTGGAATATATTTCCTTGTTTTTAACAGTTCTTTCAATTTTCTTTAGCTTTTTGGTTGGGCTAATTCCGTTGTTTACTGCTTCTCCTTCTGCTTTTGCCGCTGTTGCTGTTTTCTTTTTGTTTAGCTTCTGTTTGGCTTTTAGCGGGCTTGTTGTTGAAGTTGTTAAATTTGTTAAAAACAAGCAGTTTAACCTTAATCTTCAAATAATTCTTGTTTTTGTTTCACTTTTGGTTGCTTGCTTGGTTCTTCCAATTAGCGTAAATGTTGGGGCATATTACTAAAATTAAAGCCGCGCCTGCGGTTTTATTTTTTAATTTTGCGTAACAATTAAAAAAGGAATTTTAATGGGTGTTTTGGAAATTGTTCTTACAATTTTAGGCGTTATTATTGGCCTGTTTTTGCTTTGGGTTTTATTTGGCTTTTTGGCCTATCTTTTCTCGCTGCGCCGCGGAGGGCTTGCCGGAAAATTGGTTAACAAAGTTTTTATGAAAGAAATTGAAAGCTATAAAATTGATTATTCTTGGTGGGAAACGGTTCCGTCTAAAGAGGTTGAAATTAAGGCTGGAGAGGAAACGCTTGTTGGAACAGTTTTGGAAAAAAGCGGCTCGAAAAAGGTTGGAATTTGCGTTCATGGCTACTATGGAAACTTTAGGGATTTAAACCCTTGGGCAAAAATATTGTTTGAAGAGGGCTTCAGCGTTATCGCGCCAGATTTAAGAGCCCACGGCAAGAGCAGCGGCCAATATGTTAGCATGGGCTACTTTGACAAAAACGACATTGTTTTATGGATTAACAAAGCAATTGAACTTTTTGGAAATGATTGCCAAATTGTTCTCTTTGGAGAATCCATGGGCGGGGCAACTGTTTTGATGGCAAGCGAACTTAATCTTCCAAGCAATGTTAAATGTGTTGTTGCAGACAGCGCATATTCAAACGCCTATCAAGCGTTTGAATATTTGGTTGAAAAAAGAGGGTTTCTTCCGGCCTTTCTGTTTCTTCCCGTTGCAAACTTTTTTTCAAAAGTTTTTGCCGATTGCGACCTTAAAAAGGCAAGCCCGATTGACAGCGTTAAAAAAACAACCTTGCCAATTTTGTTTTTCCACGGCTCAAACGACAAATTTGTTCCGGCGTATATGTCTAAGGACATGTTTGATGTTTCAAACAAACAAATATGCTCTATTTATTTAACAAAAGGCGCTGGACACATTCAAAGCTTTGCAAAAGACCCTGAGGGCTATAAAAAAGTTATAACTTGTTTTATTGAAAAGTGGATTTGCTGACTTTATTTTGTTTGACATTTTGTTTATATAAGTGTTAATATATTTTTTGCTTTAATAAAAGGAAGGTTATCATGAAAAAATTTCTTTCTGCAGCGCTAGTTTTGTGTTTAATTGTTGTTGGCGTTGCCTTTGCTGGTTGCGGGCCAAAGGAAATTGTTTTACAAGGAGGGCCAGCATATGAAGACCAAATTTATGGAAACGGTGGCTTTGCTGTTACAAAGGGAGATTATCTTTACTTTACGGACGCCTATGTTTCTTCGTCCTCTTTGGGCTCATCAATAACAAATGAGCAGGGAACAGTTACCGAAACTGGGCTCTATAGGGCAGAGATGGACACAGAACTTGTTTCAGACGTTGAAACGCCGGTTTTAAAAAATGTTCAACTTATGGTTTCAAAAGTTGTTGGCTTTGAAAACATGGGGCTTTATATCTTTAAAGATAAAATATATTTCCCTTCTCCAACAACAGAGTCCGATTCTAGCGGGGTTAGATATGACCTTCTAACTTTCTATCGCTGCAATTTAGACGGCTCTAACTTGGAAGTTTTCTATCAAACCCAAAGTTTTTCAGACGGAAAATTTTCAATGACAATGATTGACGAGCAAGTTTATCTTTTAATTTATGACGGAAATCAAATTATAATCGTTAATGAAAACGGAAGCGAAAGTGTTGTTGCTTCAGATGTAACAGGGGCAATTCTTCCTTCAAGAACAACAATTGTTTCCAACAGCGAAAACCCAAGCCCAATTGAATGCTCTGTTTATTACACTGTCAACAAAGAAAGCCAGGGAAGCATTTCAATGGGAAACATTTTGTATAGGGCAGACATTGTTTCTAAAAACGAAACAGAACTTTTAAATGAGGATAGAATTGCAGTAACGCTTTCCTATTTAGAGGGCGGAAGGCTGTTCTACACAAGAAACGAACTTTTTGCAAACGGAACAATTTCAGACTATAACATCTATTCAAATAGTTTAGACGGGGAAACCTTCCACTCAAGCGAAATTAAACACTTTGATGATGAAACAATTCCTCTTGTTCCTTTGGGCGTTTATGAGGGGAAAAACCTTGGCGTTGCATATGTTTCGGGAGAAGAGAAGATTATAATAAAAAATTTAGATAACTCTGCTGGAAACGTTCTTGTTAAAAGCTCTGTTACAAAAATTATTTGCAGTAGAAATGGTTATTTATACTATGTTTCTTCAAGCGCAGTTTATAGAATTAGCTTAACAGACGTTGATGCAACCTCAGAAAAAATTTCTGGAACGCTAACAATAAAGTCAGATTATTTTGACATAGACGAAGATTTCTTCTATTTCTTTGCAGAAGACTCTTCCAAAACAAATAAAATTTCTTGTTACAGGGTTGATTTAGACAGTTCTGATAAAATTCCAGTTAAAATGGCATAGGAGGAAAAATGGAAGGCTATAATTTCCACGAGATAGAGGCAAAATGGCAAAAAAGGTGGGAGGACGAAAAAAGGTTTGTTGTCAAAAATCACGAGGACGGAAAGCAAAACGAATATGTTTTAATTGAGTTTCCATACCCAAGCGGAAAGGGTCTTCATGTTGGCCATTTAAGAAGTTACACGGCGCTTGACGCCGTTGCAAGAAAAAAGAGATTGGAAGGAAAAAATGTTCTCTTTCCAATGGGCTGCGACGCCTTTGGTTTGGAGGCAGAGCGAACGGCAATTAAAGAACACAAACTTCCCCAAGAAATTGTTGCAAGGAACATTGCAACTTTTAAAGAGCAACTTAAACAAATTGGCCTTTCTTTCGACTGGTCTAGAGAAATTAACACATGTGACCCTTCCTATTACAAATGGACGCAATGGCTCTTTATTCAATTCTTTAATCACGGCCTTGCAGAAAAGAGAGAAACGCTTGTTAACTTTTGCAAAAATTGCGGTGTTTTGGCAAACGAAGAAGTTGAGGGCGGAAAGTGTTGCCAGTGCCACGAAGAAGTTGTTCAAAAGGCCAAAAGCCAGTGGATTTTAAAAATGACGGAATATGCCGACAGGCTTTCCGATGATTTACAGCTTACAAAATATCAGCAACACATCAAAACAAGTCAGATTAACTGGATTGGAAAAAGCGAAGGTGTTCAGGTTAAATTCCAAATAAAGCAAGGCGGAAGCTTTGAAATTTTTACAACTTGCATAGAGACAATTTATGGAATAACCTTCATGGTTCTTGCTCCAGAATCGGAAATTGTTAAATCTTTGAAGGATAGAATTGAAAATTTAGATGAGGTTAATGAATACATAAAACAGGCCTCCAAAAAGAGTGAATTTGAACGGCAGGAACTCGTTAAAGAAAAAAGCGGTTGCCTGCTAAAAGGAATAACGGCAATAAATCCAGCAAACGGAATGGAAGTTCCCGTTTATATTGGAGACTTTGTTCTCGCCGGCTATGGAACGGGCGCGGTTATGGCTGTTCCTGCCCACGATCAAAGGGATTATGAATTTGCAAAACAAAGAAAAATTCCCGTAATTCAAGTTATTGAGGGGGACATTAGAGGCGGCGCTCTTGAAAAACAAGATTATTTGGGAACGGGCGCAAAATTAATTAACTCGGCGGAATTTAGCGGCCTTGTTGTTGAGGAGGCAAAACAAAAGATAACCGAAAAACTAATTTCTCTTGGTGTTGCCAAAAAACAAGTTAATTTTAAGATGAGAGATTGGGTTTTTTCTCGCCAAAGATATTGGGGCGAGCCAATTCCAATGATATATTGCGACCACTGTGGCTGGGTTCCTGTTCCAGAAGATCAGCTCCCTGTTGTCCTTCCGAATGTTGATAGCTATGAGCCAACAAAGGACGGGGAAAGCCCGCTTTCTGCAATTGAAAGTTTTGTTAAAACAACCTGTCCGAAATGCGGCGCGCCCGCGCGCAGAGAAACGGACACAATGCCCGGTTGGGCGGGAAGCAGCTGGTATTTCATGAGATATTGCGACCCAAACAACGACAAAGAGTTTGCAAGCATGGATTCCCTTCGCGCATGGCTTCCGGTTAGCATCTATAACGGTGGAAACGAACACACAACGCGCCACCTTTTGTATGCAAGATTTTGGAATAAGTTTTTCTATGACATTGGAATTAGCCCGGTTTTAGAGCCGTTTGAAACAAGAATTTCCCAGGGGATTATTCTTGGAAGCAACGGGGTTAAGATGAGCAAAAGTCTTGGAAATGTTGTTGACCCAAGAGAGGTTGTTAAAGAATATGGAGCAGATTCGCTAAGGCTTTGGGAGTCGTTTATTGGAGATTACAGCGAAATGGTAAACTGGAACGACAACGGCGTTAAAGCATGCTTCAAATTTTTAAACAGGGTTTGGGCAATGCAAGATTTCTTGGTTGATGGAGACAAGTTTTCAAACGAACTTTCCTATCCTCTTAACTATGCAATTAAAAAGGTTACAAATGATATTAATGAGATAAAGTTCAACACCGCCGTTTCTGCGCTTATGTCTCTTTGCAATGAAATTTATAAGAACAAAAAGGTTAACCGGGAAGAGTTTAAAACGCTTTTAATTTTGCTAAATCCTTTTGCGCCCCATATAACGGAAGAGCTTTGGGAGCTTAACAAATTTTCACCTGAGTTTAAAAATGTTTCTTGGCCAACATATGACGAAAAGGCCCTTGTTAAAAATGTTATAAGTCTTCCGGTTCAAATTAACGGAAAGATGAGAGGAACAATTGAGGTTTCGCCGGCGGCGGGGCAAGAAGAAATTTTAAGTTTAATTAAAGCGGACTCGGTGATTTCAAAATATCTAACTGAGCCAATTAAAAAGGTTATTTTAGTTCCAAATAGAATAATAAATATAATTTGCTAGGAGTTCCTGGCAAATTTTTTTGTTGTTCGACAAAAAAGCGCGGTTTTTTAATTGTTTTTTTTTAATTTTTATATTAAATTATTCTTATATAAATTTTTGGAGGTTATATGAAAAAGTTTTTAAAGTTTTTTATGCTTGTTTTGGTTCTTGTTCCTTGCAGCCTTGTTTTTGCCGCATGCGGAGAGAGCGACCCGTTAAAATCTGCGCCAACCGCCCAGCTTCAATCTAGGCAAGAAATTAACACCGAAGGCTCTTATTCTGCTTCATCTTATGATGAATTCTCAACTTTTGAGCCGTCATCTGATGTTTTAAAATATAAGATAACCGGCTCGTCTGAAATGAGTTATAACGGGGAAAAAATGAAAGTCGATTTCAATTCAATTGTTGATTTTTCAGATTCCGAAAACCCAAAACTTGCAATGTTCTATGTTGTAGAAGGAAACGGGCAAAACGCCGCTATGTCAACTTTTGTTGTAGACGGGTATATGTATACAGAACTAAACGGCCAAAAGGTTAAAGTTAAACTTGGCGAAGACGGCTACGTTTCAACAGCTCCAGATGGCTTTATGGGAATTTCCGACCTTGACTCTCTTTTTACAATGTTTGAAAGCGGCGGCGAAAAACTTGTTGTTAAAAAAGCAGTTCAAGACAATCAAACAAAATTTGAAATCTCTCAAAATTCATCCTTTGAACTTTCGTCAAGCGCGCTTAACATGACTGTTTCAAACTTAAAATCATATGTTGTTCTAAGCGAAAATAACATCGTTGGGTTTAGCGCAAATTTGACGATGACTATTTCTTCCCAGGGGCAAAAGATGGATATGACCTGCAAATCAACTCTTTGTCAGTTTAACGAAGAAATTCAGTTTCCAGACCTTTCTGGATTTATTGAGGCATAAACCTAAAAACCGCGAACGCGGTTTTTTTTAAGCCTTGCCCAAAGGCGTCTTCTTTTTAGCTTTGGCTTCCCGCCATAAAAAAACTTCATAATGGGCGTTGTCCTCTTGTAAACATCATAATAGATTATTGCTATAACCGCTGCAACCAAACAAAATACCTTTCCAATTGTGTTTATGTAAGCCCCAATTAAAATATCATAAACAATTAAAACGGCAGAGTTTAAAATCATTCCAACTCTTAAAACAAACATGTTGTCTTGCCAAGTTACTATTGTTAGAATTGAAACCGCAAAAAGAAACAAGATGTCATAATAGGAGTTCCAAGTTATTCCGGCAATAATTATAAAGCCAATTTCAAAAGTTGCAAATGTTGCTATGCTAGGCTTTAGGTTAAATTTGTTATATAGGAAAAAAATTATTGTTCTAATTATTGTTGCAATTGACAAAAACGCCCCTGCCGCTTGGTTTAAAAGCATAAGTGAGGCAACGTTTGCAACGCTTGAAGTTAAAAGCATAATTAAAGACTTCGGTTTTGTCTTTTGAAGCCGACTTAATATTAAAAAAAGAACGGAAATTATTTGCGTAAATATAACCACAAATCATATAATAACATTAAATATAAAGAAATTAAAGTATATTTTATTTCTTTAATTTAAAACTCTTGTTTTTTTAACTGTTTTGTTTTATAATTTAATTGGAGGATTCTATGAAAAAGGGTTCACTTTTAATTGGCGCATGTGGCGCTTTGCAAATTATTTTTGCAATATATCTTTTTGCGCTGTGCGGGGTTTTGTTTTCAAGCGAAACTTTCGTTTCAGATTTGTCGGCCGGTTTTGTTGAGGCCTTCAACTCTTCTCCGTCGCTTGAAGTAACAAGAAACGGTTTTTTGGCAATTTTTGTTGTCTTGGCTTTTTTTGCTTTAGTTTTGGGCATTTTAAGGTTTAAGCAAATAAAAGTTGAGCTCGGCGAATATTACAAATCTTTAAAGCTTGTTTCAAGCCTTGTTTATATGTTAATTTGCGCTGGTCTTTTCTTTGTTCTGTTTGGAATTTGCAAAGAGCAAGGCGTTTTAATTCCGCTTATTTTGGTTGCAGCGTTAATTTCGCTTATAGCCTTCCTTGTAACGCTTTCTGCCATTATATTCTTTTACATAGGAAAGAAAAACAGCCTAAAACCAAAACCTGTTTCAATTATTGCAACCGCAGATCATTACACAGCGCTTAAAAAACTAAATTCTTTAAAAGAAAGTGGCGAAATATCAGAAAAGGAATATAAAAAGGAAAAGGGGAAGATTTTGGGCGAATAACGCCAACAATCTTTTCTTTTTTACAAAAAAACCTGTTTTACAAAATTAAAAACAATTTAGATTGGGTATAATTAAAAAAGGAGAAAACATGGATCTTGCTTCAATAATAACTCTTGTTGCATATTTGGTTTTAATTCTTTCGCTTGCGTTGGGCTTTTTGTTTGGGCTTAAAAGAGGGCTTGTTAGAAGCTCTATCAGGCTTGGAACATTTCTTGTTTTTGTAATAATTGCCGGGCTTATAACAATTCCAATTTCAAACGCCGTTGCAAATATTGACATTTCTGGAATAGGTTGGGTTGTTGATGGAGAGGTTGTTTCAAACCTTCCAGACGGAATAACCGCCCTTCTCCTTCAAAATGAACAAATTAGCCAAGCTGCGGCAGACATGCCCTCTGTTTTATCGCTAATTGAAAGTTTGCCTTCTGCAATAATTTCAATTGTTATTTTTATGCTTCTCGTTTTAGTTATGAGCTTTTTAAGTTGGATTGTATATATAATAATCGAAAAATTTGCACTAAGACAAAGCAGGCTTGAAAGAAAAGCAAAAAAACAAATTAAGCAGGATAAAAAGAATTTAAAGGGTCAAATTGCAAAGCCGTCATCTGTTCAGGTTATTGTTCCAAAGGAAAACAAAAGAAGGTGGCTTGGCTCGGCCGTTGGCCTTGTTTTTGGGTTTTTGTTTATCTTCTGCCTTTTTGTTCCAATAAGTTCTCTAACTTCAACAATTTCCGAAATTGCAGCGTCTCCTTCTTCTCCAGTTGTTAGTGCAGAGAGTGATAGCGAATTTTTAAGCGAAACAAGCTCCGATTTGTTAAAATATTATTTGGGAGAGGAAACAATTTCATATGTAGATGCATTTAGCCAAAGTGTTCCTGGAAAAATGTTAACGCTTGGCGGGTTTGACGATGTAATATTTGATGCATTAACCTCTGTTTCTGTAAACAACGAAAATTTTGCTTTTAGAAAAGATGTTTTAAATTTAACAAAAGTTTATGATGAATATGTGTTTTTGGTTGACGAAATTGGCGCAAGCGAAAATTACAAAAATGTTAACTTTGACAAAATTGAAAAAATTTTAAACACTGTTTTAGATATGGGAATTGTTCGCGTTCTTGCAGAAGAGGCCGTTCCATATGCTTTAACTTTTGTTTATGATTCAGAAACTTTTGTAAACTTTGAATACAACCAAGAAGTTAAAGCGGCGCTAGACAACGTTGTTGAAGGCTTAAAATCTTCAAAATCTGGCTTTGTTAACACTCTTAAAAGCGACCTTTCTTCAATTTTAAAAATCTGCCAAGCTGCCTGCCAAGTTGGCCTTGTTGACAGCTGGGTTGGGGGAGAAAGAGATGTTTCAACTTTTATAAATTCTTTGGCCGCACAAGACTATAAATTAATAAACTCTTTAACAGAAAATGTAACTTCGTCCTATACTTTAAAATGTATTTTAACAGGCGGCTTAAATGTTGGTTTTGAGGTTGTTCAAGACCAAACAAATGACGAACTCTATCTTGGAGATTTAGACCAAAACAAAATAGACTGGGCTTTGGCAAATTCTTCGCTCAATTCTCTTTTAAGAAACGCAGTTGATGGCTATTTAATCTTAGATAGAAACGGAATTGACCAAAACAACATTGAAAATGTTTTCTCAAACAGTTTTTCAACAGAGGATTTCAACGCTTTAATCTCACTTGTTGGAAGCGAACTTGAACTTTTAAAATCAAGCCCATTGTTTGTTTCACAAGACATTAACGCGTATAATCAACTTGTTGACTATGTTGTTTTAAAAGAGCCCTTTAACGAACTTTTAGACGCCCCGCTTTTAAAATCATTAAATTGGGAAGATGAAATCAATCAAATAAAACCTTCTCTAACAGTTCTTAAAGAGCAAGGAATTTTAGACTATGCAATAAATAACGAACTGGATATAACAGAAATTTGCACGCTTCTTATAAACGAAGAAAGCTTGGAAAATCAAACTTATGTTAGAGAAGTTTTAAAACCGCTTCTAGATTCAAGGCTTTCTCAAAAACCAGTTAAATATGCGCTTGAGCTTGCAAACGAAAATATGGACACACTTCGAGAAAAAATTGGCCAAGAGGTTGAAAACATTGATCTTTCAAACTTCACATACCTAAGCGCGGCAGACAAAGAAGAAATTACAAACTTGTTTGATGGTTTTGTTGTTATGGTTGTTGAATTTGGTTTTGAAGGCTTTACAGGCGACACTCTCTCAACAATTCTTGCTTTAAACGATCCGTCTTTAAACGGAGGAGTTAACTCAGATTATATCGTAAACATAATCAACCCTCTTTCAAAAATTTCAATCTTGCGCCCAACTTATAATTCAATTTTCCAAGCCGCTCAAAACAACGAAGAATTCAACCAATATCTGACTCTTGGCGAAGCTGCTAGCGAAGATTTCAGTTGGGAGGAAGAATTTGAAATTATAAATGTTTTGCTTTCAATTTTTGAAAAAGAAAATAACGGACAGTCCGTTGCTAACCTTCTTTTCCCAACGGGGGAACTTGGCTCTGTTGAAATAACAAACGAACTAATTTCAAAAATTTTCAACAACCTAAAACTTCCGCTCTATGAAACTCTTCCAGAGTCCTCTTCAATTAGGATTATGATTAACAATCTTTACGACAGCAAAATTTTAAAACAAACTCTAGTCTATCTAATTAACACTCTAAACGAAAGCGTTGGAGAACAAATTTCGTCAGAAGAAAATGTTGTTTCAATTTCTCCAATTGATTTAGATAGGTTAACAGAAGACCAAGAGGAGGACATTGTTGTAATTCTTGAAAAGTTGGCAGATTGTTTTGAAATTTTAACAGGTGAGAACTTCGACCTTGGAAACATGACAGACGAAGAAATTGAAAAGGTTGGCTCTTTCCTAAATTCTTTAAAAGAAAACGCCTATGACTATTCAAACGGAACTCCAAATCCAAATTGTGTTTTAAGTTCAGATGGAAAAACAGTTGAAAACGGTGGAATTTTTGCAGAGCTTTACATTGCAATGATAGACTATGCAAAACAATCATACTCCTTCTCTGGAGATGTTTCATATGGCGAGATTGAATGGATTAACTTCTTAAAAACAGCACAAAAACTTTCAAGCCTTTCGGGTGGCGGAAATATCTTAGATATCTTAGCAGACCCAGAATCTGGCGTTGATGTTGGAGATGCTTTGGAGGTTGTTGGCGCAAGCGAGGAAACATCTAACAAAATTTCGGACGTTCAAAATTCGTTTGCAAATGTTGATGGTTCATCTTCTCAATCTTTTGAAGACCTTTCAACCTCTCTTGGAAATATAACAGAGGAAAATGCAGGTGAAATTGTTGAAATTGTTCAATCTGCAATTGGAAAGGACATTTCATCTTCTGTGGATCTATCTTACATACAAAAAGAACAAGTTGTTAGCAGCAGAATTAGCCTTTTAATTGAAACAGGAATTAGCAGCGAGAATTTAAATGAATCTCTGTCAGACCTTTGCAACGGAGCAACTCTTGTTCTTCAGCGCGCAATTGCTTCTGGCGTTGCAATTTCAAGTTCGCTAAGCTTTGAAGAAATTTCGGCCGCAATAGATTCAAAAACAACAGATGAAACAATTAGAAATTTAGTTAAATCACTTTTCTAATTTTAGGATAAGAAATGGAAAAAGCATATCACATTCCCGTTTTATTAAATGAGGTTATAAACGGCTTAAAAATTAAACCTAATGGGGTTTATTTAGACTTAACTTTGGGCGGAGCAGGCCACAGCGGCGAAATTGCAAAAAAACTTTCAAATGGAATTCTAATTGGTTTCGACAAGGATTTAGAGGCAATTTCAGAGTCAACAAAAAAACTTTCAAAAACTATAAAAATTTCAACTGATGGCCTTCCCAGGCAAGGAGAGGCCTTGCTTGTTAATAAAGATTTTAAACTTGCGCCAGAAATTTTAAAAAGTTTGGGAATTGAAAGGGTTGACGGAATTTTAATTGACCTCGGTGTTAGTTCCCATCAAATTGACACTCCAAGCAGAGGTTTTAGTTTTAAAACAGATGGAATTTTGGATATGAGAATGGATCAATCCCAAAGTTTAACTGCAAAAGAACTTGTTAACAACCTTAGTGAAGAACAGCTTAGAAAAATTTTTTGGGAGTTTGGAGAGGAAGAATTTGCGGGAAAAATTGCAAATAAAATTGTTCAAGAAAGGCAAAAAGCTTCAATTGAAACAACACAAAAACTAAACGAAATTGTTGAAAGCTGCCTTCCAAAAAAAGTTGTTTTTTCAAGAGGAGGAGCGTCAAAAAAAGTTTTTCAGGCTCTTAGAATTGCCGTTAACGGAGAGCTTGAAAACCTAAAAGAAACGCTTGAAAATCTAATTGAAATGTTAAAGAGCGGAGGAAGAATTTGCGTAATTTCTTTCCATTCTCTTGAAGACAGAATTGTTAAAACAGTCTTTAAAGAAAAAAGCCTTGGCTGCGTTTGCCCGCCTTCTTTCCCAAAATGTGTTTGTAACCACATTCCTTCAATAAAAGTTATAACCAAAAAGCCAATTGTTGCCTCCGAGAAAGAACTTGAGATAAATTCAAGAAGTTCAAGCGCAAAACTTAGAATTGCAGAAAAAATTTAATTTTGCTTGAAATTTTTTTCTTTGTGATGTATAGTTAAGTTATGGATTTGAAAAGGGAAACAGCTGTTTCAATTTTGGAAAAAACTGAAAACAAGCCAGAAGTTGTTTTTGAAAACGATGTTGAAGAAAAAAAACAAGAGGCCAAAAAAACTCTTTTTTCAAACACGCCTTCAGAATACATGGAAAATTTAAAGAAAAATTTTTCAAAAGAAGAGCCTAAGCAAAAAAAAGAAACAAAGGTAACGCCAAAAATTCAATTTGAAGCAGCCGAAACATTCTTTTCAGAAAAACAAAAAAGCGATAAAAAACAAGCAAAAGGTCAGGTTTCGTTTCACTCTGTCTATGCTCCTGTTGAAGAAGATGAGGTTGTAATAGAATCAAAGCCAGCCGCTAAAGAAGAAAAAATTGAAAACCAAATTGAAGAAGAAGCCGAAGTTTCTAAAATGGAAGAAGAAACAGTTCCAGACCAAGAGGAAAAACCAAGGCAAAGGGCAAAATTTAAAACAAGGCTTAAAATAATTTGCGTTGGGGCGGTTTTGGTTTTAGCTTGCATGGTTGGTTGGACAATTGCAAACGCTGTTCAAATTGAAACTTTAACATCTGAGATGGAACAAGCAAACAAAATCTATTCCGTAAATATAGTAACCCACATTAGCAACATTTCAAAAGCAGACGATTTAACAAATCCGGACAGCATTTTTAACTTAGACGAGCTTTCAAACGCAGAAGTAGTTCCTCTTCAACCAACGCCAAGCGTTCCAACGGAATACAGCGTTAGAAGCAACTGGTTTGACAGGTTATGCAACTGGCTTTCAAACCTTTTCAGCTAAATTCAGCAAAATATTTTAAAATTAACATAAAAATTCGCAACCTTAAATAAAAATATTTAAAAGGAGCGAATTTTTTTGGACACTAAATTTAACATTAAATTTTTAAAGAAAAGAGTTCTAATTTTT
Organism: uncultured Bacillota bacterium; assembly: GCA_949283975.1. Taxonomy (GTDB): domain Bacteria; phylum Bacillota; class Clostridia; order Christensenellales; family UBA1242; genus UMGS687. Next base: position 66,266 of record CASDUK010000003.1, on the reverse strand, counting down.
TCAATTGTTTTAATTGTTCTTTTTGGTGCAATTGTTGGAAGGCTTTTGTATGTTCAAGTTTTTAAAGGAGGTTTTCTCCAGGCAAAGGCAACCGACCAATGGACGCGCGGCCTTCCTGTTGTTGCCGAACGAGGAACAATTTATGATAGAAACGGCGCAGCACTTGCAGTTTCATATACAACATACAATATTTATGTCCGCGGCAGAGAAGTTAAAGAAGCACCTTCTGTTGCAAACTTTCTTTCTCAAAAATTAGGGTTGGATTATAACCAAACTCTCTTAAAAGTAAACAACAAATCTGTTAGCGAAGTTTTAATTAAAATGAATGTTGAAAGCGAGGTTGCAAAGGAAATTTATGAAAAATCTTACAGTGGCGTCTACCTTTCGGAAAGCATAAGCAGATATTATCCTTATGGAAATTTGCTAACACAGGTTTTGGGTTTTACAACAATTGACAACACAGGTCAAGCTGGAATTGAAGCTTATTACGATGAAATTTTAAAGGGTGTAAACGGTTATAGCCTTGTTCAAAGCGACCTTCAAGGAAAGCAAATTTACAACAGTTTAACAAGCTTTGTTCCCTCCGTTCCGGGTTGCAACATAAACATGACAGTTGATGTTAACATTCAACTAAAAGTTGAACAAACTCTTGAAAAATTGATTGTTGAACAAAAGGCAAAGAGCGCAACGGCAATTGTTATGAATCCAAACACTGGAGAGATTATTGCCATGTCAACAAAACCAAGTTTCAACCTAAACGAAGTTCCAAGAGATGATGTTGAAGCAATGTTAAACCAGGTTAAAAACCAAGCAATTGTTGATGTTTATGAACCAGGCTCAACCTTTAAAATTTTAACTATGGCCGCCGCCTTAGAATCTGGTTCTGCCCACCTTTCAGATTCCTTTTACTGCCCGGGATATGCAATTATTGACGGCCAAAAAATTAAATGTTGGAAATCAACTGGCCACGGGAGCGAAGATTTAACAGACGGCCTTTGCAACTCATGCAACGCAGTTTTTACCCAACTTGCCTTAAGAATTGGTTTAGACAAGTTCTATCAATTCTTCCAAGAATTTGGCCTTGGAAGCCAAACCGGAATTGAATTTCTTGGCGAAAGTGGCGGAATTTTAATGGATAAGGACGGCGTTAAAACAGTTGATCTTGCAAGAATGGGATTTGGCCAGGCAATTGCAGTAACACCTCTTCAACTAATAACAGCAATTTCAGCCTGCGTTAACGGCGGTTATCTTCTTCGGCCATACATGGTTAGTTCAATTGTTTCGGCAGACGGAACTGTAATTGAACAAAACGAAAAAACAATTGTTCGTCAAGTTATCTCAAACGAAACTTCTTCCATGATAAACGAAATGCTTGAAAAGGTTGTTTCTCAAACGGGAGAATTGACATTTATAGAAGGATATGAAGTTGGAGGAAAAACAGGAACAACTCAGAAATATGAAGACGGAAAAATTTCTGGAAAATACATCTCCAGTTTTATTGGAACATATCCGGCGTCAAACCCAGAATATATAGTTTTAATTGTTGTTGACGAACCGGGAACTGGGGCATATTATGGAAGCGTTGTTGCATCGCCTTATGCAAAGGAAATTTTTAGCGCAATTTTTGAATATAAAAACATTGCAAAGGATAGCGACGTTCAACTTGAACAAAACATTGAAGTTCCAAACCTTGTTGGAATGAGTTTAACCCAAGCATGCATAACTCTTTCTAAACTTGGCCTAAAATATGAAATTCAAGGAGATGGGGGGGTTGTTATAGCCCAACTTCCTTCTCCTGGAACAATGGTTTGTAAAAACCAATCAATCTATTTAATAACAAACACAAGTTAACAAATTAAAATTTTCAAAAGTCTATAAACAATAATTAAAAAAATAAAAATTTAAAACCCTTATTTGTAAGATTGCAAAAATAAAAGATAGTTATTTTTCTATCTTTTATTTCTTTATATCATCTATTTAATATTAATTAATCATTCTAACTGGCAAAATTAAGAATTTAAATTCTTCGCCTTCAACCGGCGTTATAACACACGGGTTTGTTGGAAGATTGAAGTTAAGTTTAATAAACTCGTCTTGAACGTTTCTAGAGGCTTCCATAAAATATCTTGCGTTGAAGGCAATTTTTAAATCTTTTCCAGTAAAGGAAACATTAACCTTTTCAGAAATATTTCCTATGTCTGAATTAGAGGTTATTTCCATGCTGTTTTCTTTTATGTCAAGTTTAACAAGGTTGTTTTGGCCAATTTTTGAAAGTAGAGAGGCTCTGTCTAGCGCGTCTTCAAACTGTGCTTTATTGATAACAACTGAAGTTTCAAAATGGTTTGGAATAATTTGTTTATAATTTAAAAATTCACCTTCTAAAAGCTTTGAAATAATTTTAGTGTCTTTTAAATCAACCATAATTGCGTTTTTTTGAATGTAGATGTTAATTATTTCTGTTGAATCTTCCAAAATTCTTGAAATTTCTCCAAGGCTTCTTGCAGGAACAATTACATTTGTTTTAATTGTTGAATGTTTAAGTTCTTTTTTGCAGAAAGCAAGGCGATAGCCGTCTAACGCAACAGAATTAATTCCGTTTTCAGAAATCTCAAGCAGGCAACCTTTTAAAATTGGCCTACTGTCGTCAACAGCAACCGAAAAGATTGTTTTGTTAATTAAATCTTTAAAATCCGATTGGCTCATTGCAAAGAAATCGTTTGAATCAATTTTGTTAAAGCCGGGATATTCAGAAGGGTTGTAACATTGAATTGAACCAACGCTGTCTGTATATCTAATCTTTAACTGATTTTTTTCATTTAAAGAAAGTTCAATTTTTTCTTTTGTCAGCTTTTTAATAAATTCAACAAAAAACCTTCCAGGAACAACTGTTTGCCCTTCAACTTTAACTTCTGCTTTAATTTTCTTTTCAATTGCAAGGTCTCCGTCTGTTGCACTAATAATTAAACAATCGTTGTCTGCAACAAGTTTAATTCCTTCTAAAATTGGGTTTGTTGTTTTTCCAGAAATTGCCCTTGAAACTTTAATTGCTGCTTCGCTTAAATCTAATCCATCACATATAATTTGCATATTTCTTCTCCTTGTTCACCTAATCTTTATTATATCAAATATCAATTAAATTTTCAATTATTTTAAGCAAAGTTAAAAAAATTTTTAAATGGCTGCGCGCGCCTTTTGTGTTTATATTTTATTGATAAATAATATTAATCATATTAAAGGCTGTGAAAATGTTAACAACTTTTAATTTTTTCAATATATTGACTTAAAAAAAAGAATTTAATAAAAAATATACAACATATTGTTAAATTTTATTTAAGGCAAATGTTAATAAATTGTTGAAAACTAAGTTATGGCTGTCAACATATCAACAAAAAAATGTAAAATGTTTAATTAAAATTATTTTGACAATATTTTACAATGAGGTATAATACATCCGCTAAGTAAATTTATGGAGAAGAGGTTAGTGTGAAAAAGAAGTGGTTTTCAATTTTTGCTTTAATGCTTTGCGTTTGCTTTTGTTTTGCTGGATGCAATCTTTTTCCCGAAAACACAGCAGCAATAAACAGCCAAACGGTTGTTAGCACGGGCGGGGTTACAATTTCGCGCGAAGATTTTGTTACTGGGTATAATAATTATTATTCAACTTTCTACAATCAATCAAACGGAGACAGCGAAGTTGCTTTAAATTCTTTAATAAAATATTTGGTTTCAAAAGAACTCTATTTAGATGACGCCAAAGACCTTGTTGCAAACGGCGCAATTGTTCTTTCAAACACGGAAAAGAACTATCTTTGGTATACAACTTACACTTCTTTAATTACAAACATTGAAACATTTGAAAAAGATGTTAGAGATGAATTAAAACTTAAAGGTGAAGAGACAATTACTAACAATAAAAAACAAGAATCAAACTTTATCTACACGCCATATGACAAGCAAGCAAAAATTGTTTTTAATGAGCAAACAAGAGAATATGAAATTGTAATAATAAAAGAAGTTTTGGTTGTTAAAACTGGCGAAGACGGAAAGGAAGAATATGAATATGTTGAGGTTGAAGAAGCGCTTGACTATGATGACTCGAATTTAGAATTATATGACATAAATTATGTTTTTGAAATGCTTTCAAAAGACAAACTCTTTTCAGAAGAAGAAACCTTAACCGATGAACAACAAGAAAACAAAACTGTTACGATGGAGGCAATTAGAAGATATATTGAGCAATCAAAACAAAACGAAAAAGGAAAGGGCTTATCAACGGACAGCAAAGAGGTTTTCTCTAGAGAAATTGAAAGAATCTATCAAATTCTCTATGAAAACATGTTGATAAATAAATTATATGAATATAAGACAGATGGAATTGAAATAGACAGAGACAACTTTTTAAATTTCTATCTTTCAAAAGTTAAAGCTTCGTTCGATAGATATTTTGAAGACTCAGATGTTTTCATTGATGAAATAACAACAACGGTTGGTTCTGCAAATTACTATGGAAGTTATGGAAGCGGGTCTAACAGCATTGAAGATGTTTTCTATGTTCCAAAAGATAACTTGAACGAAAACTTCTTCTATGTAACCCATATTGTTGTAAGTTTAACAGAAACCCAAGTTCAACAAATTAACGAACTTAAAGAATATTGCGAAGCAAACGGAAAGGGCGAAGAATATTATCAACAAGAGTTTAACAAAATTGTTCCAGATATTTCAGAAGAAACAATTAACAAAGTTATAGACATAATGTTTAAACTTGAAGATGGAACGATTACCGAAACGGAATATGAACAACAACTTTTATTAATCATCGGCGAAAAGCTTTTGATGGTTGATGAAAGAGATGACGAAGGTTATGTAACAGAAGATGTCATGACAGTTCAAGAGATGATTGCCTCGCTATACCGCGAACTAGACGAAATTTATGTTAAATATTATGGCGAAGCAAATGTTGAATTAACTCTTCACGGCCACACATACATTCCAACAACAACAGGTGTTTTAGCAGGCGGAGCAGTTGATGAAGAAGCGCTTTTAGATTATCAAAATGAAAGAGCAGATAAATTTAACGAATATATTTATAAATATAGTTCAGACACAGGAACAATCCAAATTCAAACCTCAATCTTTGGCGGAAGCAGCGAAAACTGGTATGTCTATGCAATGGGAGACGGTGAAACAGACAACGGGTTTGTTGAGCAATTTGTTGATGCTGCAAGAGATCTTTTCGCGAAAGGAGAGGTAACAGGGTTCACAACTTTCCTAATGCAAAACTGGAAAACAAGTGACGGAGTTGAAGTTCTTCAAACTCAAAGCACAGCAATTAGCACAATGATGTATTGCGGCCAAGTTAACAACATTTTTGAATGTTTTGACGACCAAAAATTTGATTTAGAAAGTCTTTTTGAAGAAGAAGGTTCAAACGGAAAATATTATTCACTTTATGTGATGGATCAATATCGCCTTGGGCTAACAGGGAATAAAACGCTTTTCGACCTTGTCTTTGAAGAATACTATGGCGCAATGTATGAAGAAAAAATTGTAATTTATGAGGACGAAATGCTAGAAGGGCTTGACTTTACTCCAAACTTAGACGTCATTAAAGATTTGGTATATTAAAATAAAACCGCTTATGTAAGCGGTTTTTTTATTTTTCGTCTTTGTTGCAAAAAGTTCTGCAAAAGTGAGCGCCCTCTGTTTTTCCTTTAGTAACCTTAATTGTTTTCATCTCACAGTTGCAGCCGTCTATGTTGTGAACACACTCGCAAACATCGCAACAAACCCCTTGATTATTTTCCATAACAACACCCTCCTCTTTTAATATTTTTTGTAGAATAGGAAATATTATTCAAAAAAGTAAAATAAAACAGTTTTTTGTGGTATAATTGTTTTATGATTATAGAAGAAACAAAAATTAGCATTTTGGAAAAGATTTTAACTCAGCCAAAGCCAGTTAAAGAAAAACAACCAAAGAGAAAAATTAAACTTATTGTTGGGCTTGGAAATCCAGGGAAAAAATATGAAAAAACCTATCACAACATTGGGTTTACTTTTATTGATGAAATTGCAAAAAAGCTTGGAATTGAAGTTAAAAAGAAACAGTGTAAAAGTTTAGTTGGAGAAGGCTTTGTTGAAAGAGAAGAACAAACAATTGATGTTAAAACCGGAAAAATTCAAAACAAAATTGTTAGAGAAAAAATAATTCTTGCAAAGCCCCAAACTTTCATGAATTTAAGCGGAGAGGCTGTTTTAGAGCTTATTAAAAAATTTAAAATTTCATTAGATGAAATTATTGTTGTTTTAGATGATATAGATTTGGAAGTTGGAACATATCGCTATCGTGAAAACGGAAGCGCAGGAACTCACAACGGGCTAAGAAACATTGTTTCACTGCTTAAATCAACAGAATTTAAAAGAATTAGAATTGGAATTGGAAGAGACGAAAAAATTGAACTTATGAACTATGTTCTCTCCAAAATTTCAATAGAGAATAACCAAAAAATTTTAGAAGCAATTTTAAGAGCAATAGATCACGTTTATCAGCTGTTTTTTAATTAAAATTTAGAGTTAAGACAAGAAAAAAAAGAGGCCTTGCCTCTAATTTTCTTCATTTATAATTTCTTTAACAGCGCTTACGAAGGATTTTATTTTTCCGTTTTCTTTAACCTGCTCTCCAATTTTGTCGCGCGCGTGGATAATTGTTGTGTGATCTCTTCCCCCAAAAACCTTTCCAATTACAACAAGCGGCAAATCTAACATTTCGCAAGTTAGGTAGATTGCAATCATTCTTGGTTCAACAATTTCCTTGTTCTTTTTCTTTCCAACAATTTCTGCTTTGGAAACAGAAAAATATTTACAAACCGCGTCAATAATTATGTCTGGGTTAAGCCCTTCGCGCTTTTCGTCTAAATCTTCTTTAAAAGCTTCTCGTGCCTCTTCAATTGTTGCAGAAGGCTTTCCAAGCAGCGTTGCAAGGAAATAGACTTTTGAAAGAAGGCCTTCCATTTCTCTAATGTTCGTGTCAACTTTTTCTGCAATAAAGTTAATAACTTCGTCGTCAATGATAAATTTTTCAAGCTGGGCTTTTTTTCTTAAAATTGCAACCCTTGTTTCAAAATCTGGAACTTGCATATCTTGAATAAAACCGCTTGCAAAGCGCGATTTTAACCTGTCGCTAAGAGTTGCAATTTCCTTTGGCGGCCTGTCCGATGCAATTATAATTTGTTTATTGTTTTGGAAAAGGTCGTTAAAAGTGTGGAAAAATTCTTCTTGGGTTTCGTTTTTATTGCTGATAAATTGAATGTCATCAACCATTAAAACATCGGCAAAGCGGTATTTTTCTCTAAATTTATTTATGTTAAGTTCCTTTGCAGAGCCGTGAAGGCTGTTTATATAATCGTTTGTAAATTGCTCGCACGTAACATATTTTAACTTTAAATTTGGCCTTTCACTAGCAATGTAATTTCCAATTGCATGAAGAAGGTGGGTTTTCCCAAGTCCGCTTGCGCCGTAGATGAAAAGAGGGTTAAACCTTTTTCCGGGGTTTTCTGCAACAGAGTGGGCAGCCGCGTAGACAATTTGGTTGCATTTTCCAACAACGAAATTATCGAAAGTAAACTTTGGGTCGAAAGATGTTGATTGTTGCTCTTCCTTTTCTAAAACGGTTTGTTTAGAATCTGGCTTGTTCTTTTTTAAATATTCTTTTTTTCCAATAGGATCTAAAATTTCAAAGGAAACATCTTCGCCAAAAACTTCTGAAATTGCGCTTTTAAGTTGTTCGCTGTGCCTTTTTAAAACTTGTTTCTTTGCATATTCTGTGTTTGCAACTAAAATTAATTTTTGAGAAGAAGGAAAATCCAAAACCTCCAGTGGCTCAATCCAAAGTTCAAAAGAAACGGCGCTAACCGCAATTTCAATCTTATTTAAAACCTGTTTCCAAAGCGTTTGTAACTCTTTCATCTTCAACCTCGGGTTATATTATATCACAACAAAATTTTTTTTGCACAATAACTTTATCAAAATTTTCCAAGAGGCGCAACAAAAAAAAATAGTTTGACAATATTTTTCTATTAATATATAATCAAACTACTTGTGGAATTTTTTCGCAAAATCTTAAAGGAGGGTAGAAATGAAAAGAACATATCAACCAAAGAAACGCCAAAGAAACAAAGTTCACGGATTTCGTCAAAGAATGAAAACAAACGGCGGAAGAAATGTTATCAAAAGGCGAAGAAACAGGGGAAGAGCAAAGCTTTCTGCATAGGAGCGCCTATGTTGCCAAAACAAAACAGATTAAAGAAAAACAAGCAATTTAATTACATTTATAAACACGGCCAAACAAAGCACGAACAAAGCCTTTCACTTAGTTACATCAAAACAAAATTTAAACCCTTTAAAATTGGATTTACTGTCAGCAAAAAAATTGGGAACAGTGTTGTTAGAAGCAGGGTTAAAAGGCTTCTTAGAGAAGCGGCAAGGCAAGAGATTAAAAATTTTAATCCGAATTATAATTACATTTTTATTGCAAGAGATAGCATAACAGAAAAAAACTTTGAACAGATAAGAGAACAAATTGTTAAACTACTAGAAAAATCAGGCCTCTATTTAAAAGAAGAAAACAAGCCACAGGGCAGCGCATAGATGAAAATTGTGAAAATATTAACATATCCGGTTAGGATTGTTTTTGTTGGATTAATCAAGTTTTACAAGTTTTTTATAAGTCCAATTTTGCCAAACACATGTGGATTTACGCCAACGTGTTCGCAATATATGGAACTTGCAATCAAAGAATTTGGCCCGCTTAAAGGGCTTTGGATTGGAATTAAAAGGCTGTTGCGTTGTAGGCCAAAGGGAGGGTTTGGGTTTGACCCAGTTCCTCTAAATATTAAAGGAGAAGTAAAATGGCTATTTTAGCGAAAATTTCAAGTTTTCTTGGCGCGGCGGAAATAAGCAAACCAACCGGCGTTTGGGAACAAATTATAATGGCCTTCCACAACGGAATTCCAAACTATGCTTGGGCAATTATAATTTTCACTCTGGTTTTAAAAATTGTTCTTTTGCCGCTGGACTTTTTTAACAGGAGAATGACTGTTAAAAACACAAAAGTCCAAGCCGTTATTCAGCCAGAAATTGAAAAAATTCAAAAAAAATATGGCAATAACAAGCAAATGATAAATCAAAAAACAATGGAGGTTTACAAAAAGTATAACTACAATGTAACAGGCTCTTGCGTTTTAATGCTTGTTTACATGGGGCTTACTTTGTTCATTTTCATAACGCTTTTTTCAGGCTTAAATTCAATGGCGGCCTATAAAGTTGGCTATCAATATCAGGAGATGGAAAAAGTTTATAACTCCGTTGTTTTGGAAAGCGGTTATGATGTTTATCTTAAAGCATACGACGCAAAAGAAAAGGAAATTTATGATGCGGCCTATTCTCTTGCCTACACAGAAAAACAAAACCAAATAATTTCGGAAAAGGGATATTCAAGCAGCGAGCAGCTTACTGCAGAAGAAATAGAACAAGCAGTTCAATATGCCAAAGAGCAGGCAACGGAGGCAATTGGGCTTGAAGAAAACATTCAAGAAATGATTTCCGCTGCAATGCTTGCAAGCGGCGGAAAGAGCGAAGAGGAGTTTAAAGCGCAAATTAACGAAGCTGTTTTGGAGAAATATCACGAAGTTAAGGATAGCTGGCTTTGGATTGATAACGTTTGGAAAAGCGATGTTCCATGGACAGATTCGCTTGCAAGCTTTGATGAATTTGTTTCCCTTGCAAGAATAAGCTATGTTGGCGAGCTTGGCGAGGGAGAGGAGGAAACCTTTAACCGAAGACTTGAATCCAACCGCGCGGCAGACGAAGAAAAATATGTTAACATAATGAACGCAATCTCAGGAGAAAACCGCGAAAACGGATATTTAATTATTCCAATCTTGGCCGTTGCCGTAAACGTTTTGTCAATTTTAGCAACGCAAGGAAGGTTAAAACTTCCAAAGAAAAAAGACAAAACCCAAGTTCAAAACGGAGAGGAAAAGAAGAAAAAAGTTCCAGGCGGAATTGTAATGCTGATTTTAATTCCAGCGTTGATGTTCTATATAACGCTTTCATACAACGCGGTCTTTGGCCTTTACATTTTAATGAGCTCACTGATTGGTGTTGTAACAACGCCGCTTATCAACTTTGGAATTAAGAAAATGGACGAATATTTAGAAAAAAAGAAAAATAAAAGCACAGAGCAGCCTTCTTATAAAAGGTAAAAGGAGAAAAAAATGAAAAGTTGTGAAGGAATTGGAAAGACAATTGAAAAGGCAATTGAAAATGCGCTTTTAGAGCTTAAAGCTCCAAGAGAAGATGTTGACATTAAAATTTTGGAAGAAGGAGGCCTTTTTAAAAAGGCAAAAGTTTTGGTTTCTATCTCTGAAGATTGCATAGAAAAATATGAAAGAAAAGCCGTAGCTAGCGATGACGAGGTTGAAGAGGTTTTGGACATCAAAGCAATCTTTTCAGACGCGCCTTCTCTTTCTGAAAAGGAAGAAAAAAAGGAAAGGAAAGAGCAGTTAAAACAAGAGAAAAAAGAGGAAAAGAGGGAAGAAAAAGCAAAAAAGAAAGAAGAAGTTTCTGAAAAAATTTCCGGAATTGAATTTATTAAAGGCCTTTTAAATCTTTTTAAAACAGACTTTCAAATTTACAGCCAAGAGAGCGAGGACGAAATTTTTGTAAAGGTTGAAGGCGGAAACACCGGGGATTTAATTGGCTACCGCGGGGAATGTTTAAACGCAATTCAATATATTGCAAGCGTTGTTGAAACAGAGTTTAGCGGGAAGAGAAAAAAGTTTATCTTAGACATTGAAAATTACAGGGGAAAAAGAGAAGAAACATTAAAAGCCCTTGCCCACAGAATGGAAAACAAAGTTGCAAAAACAAAAAGGCCAATGAAGCTTGAGCCAATGACTGCAAACGAAAGAAGAATTATCCACACAGAGCTTCAAAAGAGCGAAACTGTTACAACAACAAGCAAGGGAACAGAACCGGCAAGATACATTGTTATTCTTCCAAAACGCGAAGAAAGTTCTGAAAATGAAGAGCAAGATTCTTGATTTAAAAAAATAGTTGTGATAAAATAAAGGACGTGAAAAAGTTTTTAAGCGTCCTTTTTTTACTTTGCTTGCTATTAGTTCCGGTTGGAACTAAAACTGTTTATGCTCAAAGTCAAACCATTTGCGTTTGCGCAAACGAGTGTAGCATATTTGCCGAAGCAGCAAGCGACAGCGAAGTTCTTTTTAAAGCAACTTTTGGAACGGAGTTTGAATTAAACTCCCCAGAGTTTTTTATTAGCGGAGAACTTTCCTTCTATCAAATTAAATTGAAAGAGGGGGGCGTTGGATATGTTCTTTCAAACGCAGCTTCGCGCTCGGCAACTTCGCTAAAACACGGCCTTGACCCAAACGCAAAAATTTTAAATGAGAACACGCCCGTTTACTCAGTTGCAGTTGAAGCAGAGGAAAATTTGTTATCTATAAATGGAGAAAAAATAAAATTAAACCAATATCAAGAAGTAAAAATTGTTGATGGCTATGATAAAAACAAAGAATTTAATCAAATTATGTTTGAAATTAATGGAACAATATACACGGGTTTTGTAAAATCTTCTGATTTAATTGTTGAAGGATTTAATGGAACAATAATTTTAATTATTTTTATATTTTTACTTGTTGCGTCAATAATTCTTTCAATAATTTTAACAACAAGGAAAAAGCGAAAAAAAGCAAAAAATAAAGCAAAATAAAAAAATAATAAAAAAAGGGAAAAAATGAAAGTATTAATGTTTAACGGAAGCCCAAGAGAAAACGGTTGCACCTTTACCGCATTAGAAATTATTGCAAACCAACTAAAAAAAGAGGGAATTGAAACAAAGATAATTTGCGTTGGAAACAAAAATGTTTCTGGCGTTGGAGCAGGCGAAGACGATTCATTTATAAGGGAAATTGCAGGGCAAATTAAAGAGTATGATGGCTTTGTTTTTGGCTCTCCAGTTTACTATGCTTCGCCAAACGGAACGATGATAAGTTTTTTGGACAGGCTTTTTGCAGCGTGCAAAGACTTTTCGCACAAGCCGGCGTGTTGCGTTGTTTCTTGCAGAAGAGGAGGGGCAACGGCCTCGGTTGATGTTTTAAATAAATACCCAATGTTCTATCATATGCCGCTAATTTCTTCAAACTATTGGAACATGGTTCATGGAAATTCCCCCGAAGAGGTTTTAAAAGATGAAGAGGGGGTTCAAACAATGGAAATTTTAGGAAGAAATATGGCGTATTTTTTGAAGTGTATAAAATGCGGAAAAGAAAACAATATTTTTCCTCCAGAAATTCCAAATAAAATAAAAACAAATTATATTAGATAAAAAAACCGCAAATTTTTGCGGAATTTTTATTAATATCTAAATTTTTTTCTAATTTTTAAATTTCTTTTAAACTTATTTTCAGAAGGTTTTTCTTCTTGAGAAGGCTCTTGTTGTTCAGAATCTTCTTCCAAAGGTTCTACTTCTTGCTCTGGTTCGGGGTTTTGTTCAGCGGCAAGTTTTTCTTGGTTGACCTTTAAAACATTCTTTTTTCTTTCAACTTCGCGTTGAACTGCGGCGTTAAGTTCGGTTACGCTCTTTTGAATTTCCGCCTTAACAATTTCTGCAGCCTTCATTTTTGCATTGTCGAATTCCTTTTGAACCTCTTCGTTTTGATCCATAAACTTTTCTGGAAGTTTAATTAACTGCTCGGAAGAAATGTTCATAATTTCAACAATGTTTTCACAAAGCATTTTTGAAAGAAGAATCATGTAGTTAGCGCTGTTTATGTCAAAGAACTCAAGAATAACTTTTTGGTCTTCAACCTCCATAACATAATCTATTGCAGTTGTTAAGAAAATTTGAAGTTTTGAAAGGCTAAAAGCGTTTCCGTTGGCTGCGGCCAAAATTGTCCACTTCATATATTTTTCATAGTTCATAACACAAAAATCATAGAAACCTTTTTTATAGCAAAAACCAAGGAAATCCTGAGCGCCTGGGTCAAAAACAGCGTTGGAAGTTATGTTATAAACTGCGTCATCATATTCGCTAGACTCCTTGCTTCCTTTGTTTCGCTTTGCATAAAGTTCGTCCATCTGCTTTCTAAGTTCCATAAAAAGTTCGCGATATAGATAAACATCAAAAATTCCACTTTCGTTAAAATTTTCAGAAAGATTAATTTTAACCTTCTTGCGAGCGGCAGCGGAAAAATCAATTTCTCTCTTTTGGGGCGCTTTGTCTTCTTTTTGTTTAGAAGAAACCCTTGAAGAAGATTTTGCCGGCTTTGTTGAACTTTTTGCCGCGGATTTGGTTTTAACTTCTTGCAATGTTGAATTTTTTGTTTTAGAAGTTGTTGTTTTTTTCTTCTTTTCCTCCATAAAAAATTCTCCTTTCTGTTTTATTATAACAAAATAAATCAAAAAAACTAAATATTTTACTTGTATTTTTAAAGTAGCGGGGCAAAAAGCCTAACAAAAACTTGAGAAAACTTGTTAAAGATAAATTTACGTTTAAAGAAGGAGTTTTCAATCTTAGCGCAGTGGGAAAGGTCTAGTAGGAAATAGTTTAAATTTTGATCAACAAATTCCGAATTAAACAAAAAGGCAGAAATTTCAAAGTTGAGGGCAAAGGAACGGTTGTCAAAATTGCAAGAGCCAATTGAAACAACTTTGTCGTCAATAATTATGCTCTTTGCGTGAAGAAAGCCGTCATAGCGATAAAACTCAATTCCGCTTGGAAGAAGGTCTTTAACAAAAGAAAGGGTTGCCGCATAAACAAACTTTTTGTCTGGCTTTGACGGAATCATAATTTTTATGTCAACTCCGCTCATTTTTGCAATTTTTAGCGCGCTCAGCATTGCTTCATCTGGAATAAAATAGGGGGTTTGAATGTAAATTTTGTCCTTTGCGCTTAAAATCATTTTTAAAAGAGATTCTTTAATTGGCTGGTTTGGAAGATCTGGCCCGCTTGTTATAACTTGGCAGCCAACATCTCCAAAATTTCCAAGCCTTGGAAAATAGCCCTCCGAAATCAAACTGTTCATGCTTGAATTTATGTTTTTGCAATATCTCCAATCATTGAAAAATGCAATTTGAAGGTCGTGAACCGCGTTACCAACAATTCGAATGTGGGTGTCGCGCCAAGGCGCAAGGCGCTTGCTTCTTCCCATGTGGTCATCTCTTATGTTAATTCCGCCGGTGTAGCCAATTCGGCCGTCAATTACAGCAATTTTTTTGTGGTTTCGATAGTTTGCTTTAAAGTTGAAAAGCCTAAACCCAAACAAAAGGGGAAAGAATTCTGCAATTTCACCGCCCGCTGCAACAAGTTTTTTAAAAAATTTTCTTGGTGTTTTAAGGCAACCAACGGAATCAAAAAGAAGCTTAACTTTAACGCCCTCCTTTGCTTTTTGAATTAAAATGTCCATAACTTCGCGGCCAACCTCATCGTCTGCAAAGATGTAATATAACAAATTAATTGAATGTTTTGCGCGCAAAAGGTCTTTTTTTAGTGCAAGAATTTTGTCTTCTCCGTTTAAAAAAACGCGAACAGAGTTGTTTTTTAAATATGAAGAATTGCTGTTATTTAAGTTAAAAAGCATTAAATCTAAATACTTAAGCTCCTCTTTGGAAATGTTTCGCGAGGAGAAAAGCTGTTTTTGTTCCCTAACAAAATCATCATAACTTTTAGCATAAAGTCTTTTCTTTTTAAGCATCTTCTTTGTTTTATAGCTGAGCCCGCTTCCAACAATTCCGTAAATTAAAAAGCCAATAATTGGAAGAAAGTTTAAAACTATAAACCAAGAAACAATTGTGTGGGGTTTTTTTCTTTCAACAAAAATCATTGTTAAAATGCAAACAATGTTAACGCAAAAAACGCTTATAATTAAAATTGCTAATACCGACATAACTTTCTTTTTTACTTTTCCCATTTTATATCAAAAAAATTATTTTTGCAAATAATAACAATGTTAGAAAAAAATTGGAGATTTTTGTTGAATGTGGTATTCTAAAATAGAAATGAAAAAAATTGGGTTGTCGTTTGGGGTTTTGCTTTGCTTTGCACTTTTTGTGCTTTCTTTTCCATTCGTCAATTTTGCTTCAGCAGAAAACACCACAGAAAGTTCTTTTTTAAGCAAACAATTAATTGAACAAATTGGAGAGGATTCCCACAGCCTTTTTTCAAACTTGTCAAACGCCCAAGTTGCAACAGAAAGTTATGAATATTATAAAGATGGCGTTAAACATACAACTAAAAGCGTTGTTGAAAGAGTTTTAACAGACGCCTTGTCAAACATATATTCAGCTTCTGGAAGAGGAAGCTATGTTTTAAATGAGGACTTAAAGGCGCTTAGCGAAGCTGTGAACCTTTATGTTTCTTTAAATGTTGGGTTGCTTTCCTTAGGCGGAAGCGAAAGAGACAATGTTGATTTTACAATTACTGTTGGACAGCAGCAAAAAACCGTTACATCTTCCGCCGTCCACCAATATGCAGCATATAGGCCGGATTTTGTTGAAACAGAAAAAATTTTAATTGACGGTCAAAATCAAATTGACTTCAATTTTTCAACAAAAACTGGTTATGGGCCAGACGAGAGTTCAAAGGGCTTTTTAATTTTCGACCCAACTTTGAATTTCAGTGCGGAATTAGATTCTGTAACCGTTTTAACAGAGGGAAGAGAGGTTTTCAGCGGAGAAAAAATTCAGCTTTCTGCTAAAAACGCGCTCTCCAGTTTGTCGGGCGGAAGTTTAATTAAAAACCTTAAAGAATATTTTGCAATTGAATGGGAAGTTGTTTCGGGCGAGGCAGAAGTTGAGGGAAACATTTTAACAATCAATTCCTCCAGCGGAAGCGTTTTGGTTAGGGCTAAATGCAAAAAGTCAACAGACAGCGAAGAATACATTTATTCTCAACCAATAGAATTTACCGTTTCAAATTTGGCTGGCGTTGGCGTTGTTTCAAACTTTGAAAACTCCTTTTCAAATGTTACTCTTTCAAACAAAACGCTAAGATTAACGCTTTCAAACGAGTTTGTAATTGACAAAATCTTAACAGACGCAGGCCAAGAGGTTAGCTTTAGCCTTTCAGGGCAAAATGTTACAATTCAAAATATAAACCCAAATTTAAAGCAAAACTTAACTTTGGTTTTGAAAAAAACGCTTGAAATTGAAAAAATTGAAGTTGCAAACAAGGTTTATGATTCAACAAACAATGCAACAATAGTTGAGATTATAACAAACGCAGAGGTGGGGCACAAAATTTATGTAACAGGGCTTGTTGCAAATTTTGAAAACTCAAGCGCAAATGGAAACGCAAATGTTCTAATTTCTGGAACGCCCGTTCTTTCTGGCGAAGATTCAAATTTATATGTCCTTTCAGAACAATTAACAGATGAAAGTGGGGCGCTCATAGATGGAAAGTTAACCGCGGCGGCGGAAATTTATCAAAGACAAATAACAGTAATTGCGCAAGAAACGTCAAAGGAGTTTGGAGAGGCAGACCCAGAAATTCAATACCAAATCAAGGGAATTTTGCCGCAAGACAGCCTTTCTGGAAGTCTTTCAAGAGAACACAGCCAAGACGAAAGAATTGGGGAATATAGAATAACAATTGGAACGCTTGCCAACGAAAACTATCAAATCTTTTTAATTTCAAACATTTTTGAAATAACAAAAAGAATGCTAGAAGTTGTTAACATAATAATTGAAGACAGAGAATATGACCAAACAACAACAATAACAACCGGCGAAAGCTCCTTTCAAACAGATGGAACTCAAACGGTTTATAAAAATGGCTATTTAACAATAATTTTCAACACCGCCGACGTTTTGGGGGATTTTAGCGAAATTAAAATTGTTGCCCAGGCGCAATATCTTTCAGCAAGCGCGGGAAACGGAAAAGAAGTTAGCCTAGAAAAGCTATATTTGGAAAACCCAAGCGCAGCAAGCTATGTTCTTATCAACAATATAACCCCAACGGGAAACATTCTTCCGCGAAAAATTGAAGTTAGCGGGGTTGATAATTCAAAGCAGTTTGGCTTTGAAGATCCAAAACTAACATATGAAACAACCCAGCTTTTGCCGGGGGACACGCTTTCGGGAAATGTCCAACGACAAAACGGCGAAAGTGTTGGGAATTATGTAATTGGCGTTGGAACGCTTTCAAACCCAAACTATGAAATAATTTTTACTCCAGCAAATTTTGAAATTACGCCAAGAGAAATTCAAATTGAAATTCAATCAAAAATAAAGCAATATTTAGATTCAGATCCAAAGTTAACCTACACAATAACATCGGGAAGCGAAGTTGAAGGCTTTTCGCTTGACGTTGTTTTAAAAAGAGGCCAGGGCGAAACAACTGGCGACTATCCAATTGAAGTTGTCTCCTATAACAGCGAGTGCTATTTGATAACAAAGATTACGAAAGGCAATTTAACAATCATAAAAAGAGATGTAACCGTTCAAATTGAAATTTTAGATAGAGAGTTTGATTCAACAACTGCCGCTAAAATTTCTTCAAAGTTTACAAACCTTCCTGGCAATAACCCAGATAATATCAGGGTTAACAGTGGGCTTTCGGCAAAATTCCAAGATGAAAATATTGGAGTTTGGCCAATAACATATTATTTCGGCGGAGAAGTTGTTTCTTCGTTTAATCAAGAGGTTATGGAAGGAAACAATTTAGTATGCTACAATTTCCAATTCCAGCTCCAAGAAAGCGCCGAAATTGTTAAGAGAAAAATAACAATTTATTATACGTTTGTTCTATGGAAAGAATATGGCTATCCAGACGGAGCGTTTAACAGTTTTTATTTTTCTAACAGCTATGAAGGAATGGGCGATGATTTAAGTTTTAAAGTTGAACGCGAACTGGGCGAAGAGGTTGGACAATATGAGCTATATTTTATAGAGCCATATGAGGGGGCAAACAACAACTTTGACATTACGCTTGGAGAGGACTATGTTTACACAATTCGGCCAAGAAGAGTTTTAATTGAGGCACAATCCACAACAAAGATCTATGGAGAGGAAGACCCAACAATAAACTTCTGGCTGTCAAGCAAAACTCCTCTTCCAAACGGGGTTTTGTTTGAGGAATTAGTTTTGGGAACGCCTTCAAGAGAGCCGGGGGAAGACGCCGGAGACTATCGTTATACATTGGGAAGCTTAAAAGTTGAACAGGCTGAAAGCAGTAGGTATAAACTTGAAATATCCTCAAACGGGCTAACAATAACGGCGCGGGCAATTGAAATTAAAATTGATGATCAAACAAAAGAATATGGCGAGCCAACGCCAGAGTTTACCTTTGAAATTGTTTCCGGCTCTTTGGCGTTTGATTCAGATTTGAAAATTTTAACAAATTCAACCGACAACGCAGGAACATGGCGAATTTATGCAAGTATTAGCAGGTTAAACTATAATGTTGATTGCGATGATGGCGAATATATAATAACTCCAGCGCCAATAACGGTTTCTCCGTTAAACGGAAGCAAAATATATGGAGAGGAAGATCCAGAGCTTAAGGTTGAAATTGTTTTTGGAAGTTTGAAAAAAGATGACACTCTTTTAAAAATTCTTCTTGGAAAACTTGAAAGAGAGGAGGGGGAAGAGGTTGGCACTTATAAAATCTCTCAAGGAACGCTTTCTTCAAACAGCAATTACGAGCTAACTTACACCGGAAGTGCGACCTTTGAAATTTTTAAAAGAGATGTAACAGTTACGGCAGACGAAATCAACCTGTTCTTAGACCAGCTTCCATTTACCGGAGAATTAACATACAAAACAAGCCCAGCTTTGGTTGGAGCAGATTCGTTGGAGGGAAAGCTTGAGGTTGAGGAGATTGTCGGCCTTGGAAAATTTAAAATTTCTCAAGGAACGCTAAGCAGCAAAAATTACAGCATAATCTTTGTTGAGGGCTATGTAACAGTTTCAAAAAGGCCGCTTGTAATTGAAACTGTTTCCCACCAAAAAGTTTATGACACAAATCCGTTTAGCCAGCCAAGCTTTATAATTTTGCCAGAAAGCAATTTGATGGACGGCCATGACGAGCAATATCTTGGAATTGTTGCAAAAGTTTCCCAAAATGCAAATGTTGGAGAATATCCAATAACAATTGAATATGGGCTTGTTGATGGAGCTTTAGATGAACAAAGAAAACAAGAAATTGAAAAATATTATGATATTCAAATAAAAACAGGAACGCTTAAGATAACGCCGGCGAATGTTACTTTTACAATAGATAACTATGTTCTAACCTATGGCGAAACCCTTCCAACTTCAAACGACTTAACATATTCAGTAACAAGCGGAACAAACTATAACAACGAAATCATCGTCAATTTAAGTTGGGAAAACAACAAGAACGCCGGTGAATATGAAATTATTGCAACCTTTAGCGGAGACGAAAACTATCAAATAACCTGCAAAAGCGGCAAGATTATAATAAACAAGAAGCAAATTTTGGTTAATATTAGCGACGCAAATAAAACATATGGCGAAAAAGATCCGGCGCTTAGCTATCAAATTGGCGAAGGCCTGTTACAAGGAGATCAGCTTTTTGAAAGCATAAAAAGAAAGGAGGGCGAGGACGCAGGAAAATATGAAATAGTTTTCAACCACGGCAACCCAAACTACGCAGTAACAACAAACCAAGCATATTTAACAATCAGCCCGCGCCCGCTCTATGTAACAATTTTTGCAAGCGACAAGGTTTATGACGGAACAGACAAAGTTCAAACAAGTTTCGAGCTTGAAAACCTTTTGGAGAACGATTTGGTTGTTTTAACGCTTAGCGCAAGGTTTGCAGACCCGCAAATTGGAGACAACAAGGAAATTGTTTATGCGTGCTCCCTCTCTGGCGAAGACGGAAACAACTATGCGGTTGAGGTTTTAAAAAAGCCAACGGCAAATATAACAAGAAAAACAATAACAAACGGAAGCGTGTCTTTAACAGTTTCAGATGACAACACAATTTTAACCGAAGGCGTTAGCCTTGTTGTTGAAAGGGTTAAATCCGATCATTTCACAACAATTGAGGGAAGAGAAACGCTTTTTGAATATCAAATAGTTCTTATGAAAGGCGGGGTTGTTCTTGAAAATGTTGGAAAAGTTTCAATTGAAATAAAACTTTTAGAACAAGACCCAGAAAATTTCGACCTGTTTTTTGAAAACTCAGAAACCCAAATAAATTACCGTGTAAGAACAAAAAAGTTGTCCTTTGAAACAGAAGATCTTGGAAACTTCTTTGCGGTTAAACAAATTCCGTCTAAAACGCTTATGTATGTTCTAATTGGCTTTGGTTCGGCGGCCGGCGTTGCGGGAATTGTAACCGCGGCGGTTTTAATTGCAAGAAAAAAAGCCCAAAACAAAAAACGAAGACGAAGAATTTAAACAACAAGCCCTGCCAGCGGGGCTTTTTATTTTGAAATTTTAAAGTTTTAAGCCATATGCCTCTTTAAAAGAGGCTAAATTTTTATATTTTTTTTAAAATATTTTAAAAAACTGCCTCAAAAAACTTGACAGGGGGGGGCAGTACAATAGGTATGTAAGGCCACGAAAAGTTTTTTTTGGTGGAAATGCCCTTTGGCGGTCTAGAAAAAAGAAAAATTTTAATCCAGTTAGATTTGCTTAAAGGCAATTATGCCTCGGAAAACTAAAAAATTTCGTGGAAAAAGGCGTGTTTACGGACAGCCGTCAGCATGTTTTGCCAATTATGGTTTAAAATAAAGAAAAAAAGGGGGTTTTTAAATGACAACCAAATTAAAACTAATTTCAATTAGCCTAGCGCTCTTTCTAATTGTTGCGCTCTCTGCCGCTCTTGCCTTTGCTCTTCCAAAAGAGGAGTTTAACCTAAGCGGAAGTTTAAGCTACGAGCCAAGTTTTGTTTCATACACCCCTGCCGCGGGAAATCTTGTGCCGATCGATTTTCAGCTAAAACTCTTTAACGATGGAACATTTGAGTTTGATTATGATTTTACAGCTATTCAGCAAAAAGCGAAAATAATTTATAATGGGTTTATAGGTGAAAATGGGCGTGCGGTTGTTAAAGAGCAAAGCCTTCAACATTTCAACCCGCTAACAAGCGAAAAACTTTTTCCAAGCCTAAAGGATCAAAGGCCGCTAATTTCGGCTTCTAATTTTATACCCAACGGAGCGTCTATTGGTTTTCTGAATGAAAATGTTTTTTATCTTGGCGGAATTTCTTTAATTAGAGAAGGCCTAGACCCGTCTGCCGTTGCCTTTGTTGGATCATTGAGTAGGCTTGAGAAAGGCTGTGACCTAACCCTTCCTCGCCAAGCCGAAGACTTAACAGGGGACGCTCTTAAGGAGCAGTTTGGTAACACCCTGCTGATGCTTATGACTGGAACGAAAGCATATTCCATATCAATTAAAGATATTATAAGTTTTAGCCAATTCGATCAAACAACAACAGGGCTGAAAACCGTTCAAATTACCTTTCCAAGCCCAATTGACAACTCTGAAATAATTTCTGCTGAAATTGAAATTTACGTTTATCAAGATAAGGCCGAACTTCCTGAAAACCAGCTAACCTACATACGGCCTTCTTCTAGAGATATGGCGCCAACCTTTGGGATTTTAGAGGGGTCAACAATTTCAGAATTTGTTGCCCACATAAATTCAATAAATTCCAATTGGCTTGAATATTGGACCTATTCCTCTGGAACTGGTGAAGACTTTACGATAACAGAGGACATGATTTCAGAGTTCACAATTGACGGAGACAAGGGCTATTGCAAGGTTACATACAAGGACGCCTCAGCCTATCTTCAGTTCTATGTCTATGAAGAGGGGGAGGAAGATCAGCCTCTTGCAATTGCAGATTCTCCTTGGGAGATTAGTGTTTTGCAGGCAGGGGCAGTGCTTGATTTTGATAGGTGGGCCTTGTATGTTTTAACAAACAGCTTTGAGGTTTTAATGCCTCAAAGGTTGCTTCAAAATGGGGTTGAAATTTCCGAAGAGGTTCTCCTTGCAACTGGCGGCGAAAAGAACTATCAAATTGAATTTGTTGGAGCAGAGGGAACAACAGTGACGCTTGACGTGAAAACTTTCGTCTATGACGCCTCTTACAGCGTTCCAACACACGCCGCCCTGCCGTCGGGGTTTTCAGAAAATGTTACAATTCTTGAGGACGGAAGTTTAGATCTGGAAGGGCTTTACATAACAATTTATTATAATGGTAAAGAAGATTCCATGAGCAATCCAGACTTAATTCCAGAAAAAGACCATGTAGAAGTTCCGCTTTCAAGCGAAGATGTTAAAATTGAATATGTTGTAGATGGGAACACGGCAATTATGGTTTCAATTTCAATTAAAATTAATTTTAACGGCCATGAAGTTTACCACGGGCTAACAAACCACTAATGGAAACATAAAAAAAAGGACGCGTTAGGCGTCCTTTTCATTTGGATTGTCTGAAACTAAACATTCCGTTGTTAAAAGAGTTGAGGCAACGCTTGCCGCGTTTTGAAGGGCAAAGCGCGTAACTTTTGTTGGGTCTATAATTCCAAGCTTAAACATGTTTCCATATTTGTTTGAATATGCATCAAAACCAAAGTTTGGGTCGCTTTTGCTTGAAACTTTTTCGCTAACAACGCCTCCGCAAACTCCCGCGTTTTCTGCAATTTGTTTTAAAGGGGCGTCTAGAGAAGAAAGAACAATTAAAGCGCCTGTTTTCTCATCTCCAAAAAGGGTTTGAACAAATTTTTTAAGCGGCTTTTTAAGTTTGCAAAGCGCAACTCCGCCGCCGGGAACAATTCCCTCTAGGGCGGCGGCCTTTGTTGCCGCAAGCGCGTCTTCAATTCTAAGTTTTTTCTCGTTCATCTCAACTTCTGTTGCCGCGCCAACATTAATTACCGCAACGCCGCCAGAAAGTTTTGCAAGCCTTTCCGAAAGCTTTTCTTGGCCATATGTTCCGCCCTGGCCGGAAAGCTCTCGCCTAATTTGCGCCGCGCGCTCCAAAATTTTTTCTTTGCTTCCGTGGCCTTCAATTATTGTTGTTTGTTCCTTTTCAACAACAACTTTCTTTGCCCGCCCAAGCTGCTCAAGCTCTGTGTTTTCAAGTTCTAGGCCAAGCTGGCCTGAAATGAAACTTGCGCCCGTTAAAACGCAAATGTCCTTTAAAAATTCAATTCTGTTTTCGCCAAAGGAAGGCGCGCGAACGGCAACGGAAAGAAGAGTTCCCCTAAGCTTGTTTAAAACAAGGGCGGCAAGAGCGTCTCCCTCAATTTCGTCTGCAATTATCAAAAGCTTTTGGTTTGCGGCGGCAACCTTTTCCATAATTGGAAGGATTTGTGAAAGATTTGTAATTTTATGGTCGGAAACCAAAATTAGCGGCTCTTCCAAAACGGCCTCCATTTTTTCCATGTCGGTTGACATGTATGGCGAAAGATAACCGCGCTCAAATTGCATTCCCTCAACAACAGAAAGTTGGGTTTTAATTGAATTTGATTCCTGGGCGGTTATAACGCCGTCTTTTCCAACTTCTTCAATTGCCGCCGCAATTAACTTTCCAATTTCTTCATCTCCCGCCGAAATTGTTGCAACTTGCATAATCTCTTCGCTTGTTCTAACCGGCCTTGACATCTTTTTTAATTTTTCAACAACAAAGTCAACCGCCTTAAAAATTCCCTTTCTAAGAACAATTGGGTTTGCCCCCGCGGCAAAGTTTTTAAGCCCCTCGCAGGCAATGTGTTGGGCAAGAACTGTTGCCGTTGTTGTTCCGTCTCCCGCAACATCGTTTGTTTTTATGCTTGCCTCTTTAATTAGCGCTGCGCCCATGTTTTCAAAGGGGTTTTCAAGCTCAATTTCCTTTGCAATTGTAACGCCGTCGTTTGTTATTAACGGCGTTTGAAATTTTCTGTTTAAAACAACATTTCTCCCCTTTGGCCCAAGGGTAACTTTAACCGCGTCTGCAACGGCGCTAACGCCCCTTTCAAGGGCCTCTCTTGCAGCCTGGCCGCTTAGTATTTGTTTGCTCATATCATTCCTCCAAAATTGCCAAGATGTCTGCCTGGCGAATAATTGTTAAAACCCTGTCTTTAAATTTATATTCAATTCCGCTAAACTTTGAATAGAAAACCGTGTCGCCCTCCTTTACAAAAATTTTTGTTTCCTCTGGCTTGCTGTTTTCTTCTGGAACAAAAACAACTTTTCCCATTTGAGGGCGCTCTTGGCTTTGGGAGGGGAGTATTATCCCGCCAAAACTTTCTTGCTTTGCCTCAAGTTGTTCAATTACAATTCTGTCGAAAAGCGGTTTTATTTTCATTTTCTGCCTCCTTTTTTTGTTTTTTTTACGCAAAAAACTCGTTTTTTGTTGAAATTTTAAGAAAAATTAACAATTTTAGCATTTTTTAACATATTTTTTCTTTGCAAACATAAATTACACAAAGAGCTAAAAAAAATCAATAAACTCTGCCAAAAACCATGAAAAACAAATTTTTCGTTTTAGTTTTCTCTGTTGTTTGCGTTGGGCTTTGCGTTGTTGTTGCGGGGCTGCTTTCCTCTGTTATAACTGTTAGCGGAGGAAGCGTGTCGGCTGGAAGTTTTTCAGGGTTTAAAGTTTTTGCAATTTCGCTTGGGGAGTTCACCTCAAAAAGCTCAGCCGAAACAATTGCGCAGCAAACAAGCCAAAGAGGCGGGGCGGGCTTTGTTTATGAAACAGACAACCTCTATTATGTTTTAGCCTCAGCATATGAGGAAGAAAATGACGCAAAGCTTGTTCAAAAAAATCTTTCAGAAAGCGGAATTTCAAGCAAGATAATTGAAATTGAAGTTCCCCAGCCAGAATTTAGCGGCATAAGCTCAGAAGAGCAAAAAAAATCCTTCCTCTCGGCGCTAAGCCAAATTAAGTCCGCCTTCGTAAAGTTATATGATATTTCAATTTCTTTGGACACAGGCGCAACAGACGAAACCAAGGCAAAAATTGAAGTTATTGCAACAAACGGAGATTTGGAGGTTGCCCACAAAAAAATCTCTCGCGGGGAGAGCGCTGTTGACGGAATTTATTACCAACAAATTTCAAACACTTTTAATGAAATTGAGGATATTTTAAACGAACTTAAGGATTATGAAAATATCAGCGGCGTTTCGCTCTCTTCAAAAATAAAATTTGGTTACATTTCAATTATAGAAAAAGTTGCGGATTTAGTTGATTTAATTAACAGCAAAATATAGTATTTTTTCTCCCAATTGGGGCAAACTAAAATTGGCAAAGGAACAAACCTTTGACTAAACAGGAGGTGTGTTAAGATGTTTGGCAAAAAAAGTTCAAAAAACAGTTCGAAATCTTCTTCGGCTAGCCGCGCAAGATCTAGCGTTGAGGCGGCAAAATCCTCAAGCTCAAGCTCAAGCGCTAAGAACTGTTCAAACTCCAAAAGTTCAAGCAGCCGCGGATAGGGCTTGAACAAAAAAACCGAGAAGAATTACTCCTCGGTTTTTTTACATTCTAAAAAGTTTTTTGTTATGTTATAAATTTCGTTTGAAATTTCTTCAATTGTTTTTAAATTTCCAAATTTGTCAACGCAAGAAATTTGCGTCCAGCCAAGTTTTGTTGCAACATATTTTGCGGTGTTGTATGCGCGGCTTAAATGTTTTTCGTCTTGTTCATGAATGTCCTTTTTTGTTCCGGCCTTAAGCGCGCCGCGGCTTTGTGCTAGAAGGCGGCTTTTTTCCGTTGGCATGTCTAAAAAGAAAATTAAATTTGCCCTTGGAAGAGAAAGGCTTTCAAACTCCAAGTTGCAAACCCAGGTTAAAAAATCGTCAATCTCCTCTTCCGTTTCAAGTTTGCAGGCTTGGTGGATCATGTTTGAATAAACATATCTGTCCAATAGAACAATTTTGCCTTCGTCTAAGGATTTTTTAAAGCCGTTCTCAATGTTTAAATAGGTTGCAACTCTGTCTGCCGCAAACAAAACAGAAGCCTGTTTTGGGCTTATTGAATTTGCACTATGTCCAAGCGCGCCGGAAAGATAGAGTTTAACTGGGCCAGAAGAGGGGCTTTGATAGCTTGGAAAACTGTGAGAAAAAACGCCATAGCCGGCCTTTTCTAAATTTTTTAACAAAAGCTGGGTTTGTGTTTTTTTTCCGCTTCCGTCCGTTCCCTCAATTACAATTATTGTTCGACCCACTCTTTTGCCTCCGTTTCTGATTGATAGGTTTCATTTAGTTTTGAAATTTCGCTATTTAGCCGGCTTATCTCAACCGTTTGCCAAATTATTATGCAAAACAGGGCAATAAAAAGCAAAACTGCCGAAACAGTTAAAATTTTAGCTATTAGAATTTTCTTTGCTTTTCTTTTGTTTTCCATTTATCCGCGAAACAATTCCTTTAAAAAAAGTATACCACCTTTTTGAAAGTTTTGCAATTATTCTTCCGATAGTAATTCTTTGAAGGAAAATTCCAAAAAGGAAGGAAAAAATTAAATAAAGCCTAAGCTCTCCATAGTTAAATGTAAGAATAGAAAAAAGCAAAATCGCCCCCAAGCCAAGCCCAACTAAAACATCTAAGATTATTCCAACAACTTTATTTTTGTTGCACAAAAAACAAACAAAGTTTCTTCCGTCAAACAAAAAACCGCAACCAAATCCAATTGCAAGAACAATTAAAAATATAAGAGGTTGGGAAAGGGTTTCATAGAGAAGCATGTTTTCTCCTATTTAAAAATTCTTTTAACAAGGCCAACTTTTTCCCTTGGGCCAACATATTTAAGGGAAGAAATTTTTCCCTCAACTTCTAAAATCCCGGCCTCAACATCAAGTTTTTTAACTTCCATTCCGCTTCCCAAAATGTTAAGCGTTTGATTCTCAAGCTGAAGGGTTAGCGAGCTTTCGCTAAGCGCTGCCGCTTTTTTAATTCCGGTTATTGTTAAATTTGATTGATTTATTAGAATTAATTTGTTTTCCATAAATTCTCCTTTTTATATATCTATTAAAAAAAACATTTTATATGAGCAAAATTAATGAATTAAAAAATTTTGTCATATTTTCCAGTTTTCCGTCATTGTATATAATAACTTTAATTCGGAGGGATTTTGTTATGGAAAACACAACAAGCCAAACCAAAGCAGAAACGGTTAGAGAGGTTGAAGTTGGAGCAAAAAAAGAAAACCTTGAGTTTCTTGTTTCACTTCCGGAAGAAAACATTTCTAAAATCCTTTCGGCCAGCGCAAGCGTTGCAATAGACAAATATGAGGCGCTTTTGGGCGAACTTTCTTTTAGCGGCCAAGTTTGCTTAAATTTTATTTATAGCCTAGAAGATGGAACAATTTCAAACTACAAAACTTGCCAGGATTTTTCGGGCAAGTTTGAAAACCTTTCCTTCGACCCTTCCTCGCTTGTTAAAATTCTTCCAAATGTTTTGGACATTTCAATTGAAAGCGCAAATGGAAGCGCAATTAAAATTAAATTAACAGTTGAAAACAACTTTTCTCTTTTGAAAAACCAGGAAATTTCACTTTTCTCTTCCGAAGACCCAAACATCTGTGTTAAACAATCTGAAATTGGGCTTTGCACCCACGCAAACAGAAATTGTTCAAACTTTAATCAAACAAGCATTTTTGAAACAAAATTTCCCGTTGGAAGAATTTTAAATATTTCAAGCGCGGCAATTGTAAACAAAACAAGTTCGCTTGACGGAATCGTTGTTGTTGAAGGCGACACGATTTCAAGAATTTTATATTCAACAGGCGAAGAGAGGCCGGTTTTGGTTTCCCAGGTTAACAAAGATTCCTTCCGCGAGGAAATTGAAGATTCCGCGGCAACAAAAGATTCGCCAATTTTGGCGTGGGCAACCGTTGACGGGCGCGACATTGATGAAAACATAGACCAAGAAAATAAAACAATTGAAGTTAGCGTTCCAGTTAAAATTTGTTATGATTTGTTTTCCTGCCAAGAGAAAACAGTTGTTTCGGATGCTTATTCAACGGAAAATGAACTTAATTTAACAACAGAAGCCTTCCTATCAACAGAAGTTGTTGGAATAGAAACCTTTGACAGCAGAATAGATTCGGGTATAACAGCAAGCGAAGAAATTCCAAGAATTGATAAAATCTTGGCGGTTGACGGAGCATATTTAACGAGAACGGGTATTGCTTTTGAGAATGGAGAGCTTTCTTCAGAGGGAACACTTCACCTAAATTTAATTTATTTAAACGATGAATCGGACAGCGTTAACGCGGTTTTGGTTGAAGTTCCATATTCCTACAAGGAAAAACTTTCCAACCAAGGTTCAAATGTTGTCGCAATTGATCAAATTGTTGAAATTGATGCAAGCGTTAAACGCGGAAGAGACATCTATGTTGACGGTAAAATTAGAACGCAAGTTTTAGTAACAAACTTGGTTGAAAGCGCAGCAATTAGCGGAGCAGAACTGGGAGAGAAACTTGAGGAAAGAGACGGTGCGCTTGAAATTTATTTTGCGCAACAAGGAAAGAGCTTCTGGGATGTTGCAAAGGACTTAAAAATTTCTGAGGACGCCTTAAGGAAGCAGAACCCGGAAATTGCCGAACCGTTTGAAAAAGACGAAAAAATTGTATATTTTGAGCAATTTGAAATTGCTGTAGACTAATCTTGCCCCTTTTCAAAAACCAGCTTAGCTGGTTTTTTTATACTTTATATGTTTAAAATAATGCCTTTCTTAATAGCCAAAAATTCCAAGGTTAACGCCTTTTTAAAGCTTGTAAGTTAAGCCGATTTTGCTGCTAGGTTTTAATAAAGCTCTAAAAATAAATCCAAAAGGGCACAAAAGAAACAAGAAATAAATTACTAAAAAAAACACAAATTATTTAAGAAAATTTTAGCAAAGAGTCGTTTTTTTACAGGAGGGAATTTTATTATGCAAATTCTTTAGAATTTAGCTTTAAAAAAGCTTCCGCAGTTGCAAGCGCATCTGCATACGCGCGGTGGGCGCCGTCAAGCGTTATTTCAAGCCTTTTAACAACATCTGTTAGTTTATATCTTGAAAGGCGGAGTTTGCTTTTGGCAAGAGGCATAAGATCTATAAACTCATTGTCAAAGAAAAGCCCCTGTTTTTTTGCTGCCTGTAAAATAAATTTTTGGTCGAAGGAAACATTGTAGCCAACAAGCGCCGCGCCGCGTGTGTAACGATAGAAATCGCGAATAACAGGCTCAACGCCAGGGCAGGAGGAAACCATTTCGTCTGTTATATTATTAATAAGCGTTGCAGACGGAGGAATTGGCCGCGAAGGTTTTATTAAAGAAGCAAACTTTGAAACAATTTTTCCGTTTTCAACTTTAACGGCGCCAATTTCCAAAAGTTCGTCTTCTTCATAGCTTAGCCCTGTTGTTTCAACATCAAAAACAACAAAAGTTCTTTGTTCAATTTCCTTTGGATATGTTGCCGCAACCTTAAAAAGATTGTCCTGAGAAAGAATTGAATATGGCTCTATACTAACCGCTTCATAATCTTTTGAAACGGTTTGTTTAAGTTCAATCTTTTCTGGAAGAGAACACAGCGAAAGCGCGCGAACATAAAGAGTTTGTCGCCCCCCAAAGGTTTCAACGTCGCCCAAAATCAAAACTGAATTGCCCTCTTTAACTTGGTTCATCTTTGCTTCGGTTGAACTTTTTGCAAAGTGCCGCGCCTCAATTCTTCCCGTTGTGTCGTTTAAAACAAAACTGAAATAGAACTTTGTTTGCCCCTTTGCTTTTCCCTTTTTAACCTCATAGGCCTTTTTTTGAAGATTTTCAACCCTTCCCGCCAAAATTAAAGATTTTTTGTCCGTCTTGACATTTTTAATAAATTCTGGTTTTGGCGCAATTTCTCCGCCAAAAAGTTGGCTTAAAATTTCAACCTCAAAGCGCGGAGTTGAAGGCCTTGGCGGTTCTTGTTTTTTTTCAAGGTCAACTTCCTTTGCAACCTTCCCCTTTTCAATTTCAATTAAAAACTCGCTGCAAAAGTTTTTTTCCAAATATTCGCGCGCCGCCGCCTTAAGCTTGTCCTCACTAACATAATTTAAAAACTCTTCATCAAGTTTAAAGCTGACAATAATTTCTTTAAAATCTCTTGAGGTTTTAAAGCTTTCTTTGTCTAAAAAGCCAGAAATTATTGGATAGTTTGAGGAAAAGAAATTTCCAAGAGCCTTAATAATAAATTCATCGTCTAAATAGCTCTTTTTAAATTTAACATTTAATTGAGCTTTTATATTAAAAATTTCCCTTAAATATTTTGTAATTTCCTCTTTGTCCTCTTCTAAAAGAGTAACATCTTGTGGATAGAGAAGCGTTAGAAAACAAACCTTCTGGCTGCGCTTGTAAATAACGCTTAAAGGCTTTAAAAAACTAAACCTATCTCCAAATTTTTGGAACAACTTTCCAACCAACCATTCCACAAACCAATTTTACAACATTTTCAAAATATTTACAATAAATTGGCAAAAATTGGAGCAACTGTTGAGGCTTAGGAATGTTTTTCTGAAAATTTAGATAGTTGAATTAAAATTTCCTTAAGAAGTTTTTCTTGTTTTGCGTGCGCCTCTTTAAACTCGGCTTCAAGCCGAAAAATTTGAGATATAATTTGGTTTTTGTTTCTCTCCGATTTTTTTGTTGTTACGAGTTCTTTTTCCATTTTTTCTCCTTAAAGGATGTTTTCGTCCAGTTTTTGCCCAGCAGCGGGAATAAAATAGCAAACAAACGAAAGAATTAAAAGAATTGAAGAAAAGACGAGATAGTAGATGTTCATTCTAACAATAAAACTTGAAAAGAGAAGAATTAACGATGCAAGCAGATAGCCCTTTGCCCTTTGCTTTGAAATTGCGGCCTTTAAAAGTTCTTTAAATTTCGGCTTTGAAGAAAACTCAACTTCCTTTAAATTTTCGGGATAGATTCCAGAGGGCTTAATTAACTTTAAAAAACACTCCTTGCTTCCAAGCAAAACAATTTTTAAATCCGGAAGCTTTTTGGCAACATCAAACGCCTCCTTTGAAATCATATATCCGCAAACAACAAGTTTGTTTGGCTTGCTTTTTTCTGTTTTTCTAATTATTTCAACCAGCGTTTGAGCAGAGATTGGAACAAAACTGTAGCAGGGGTATAGAATTGTTTTTACAGATTGGTTTTCGCTGTTAAAAACTTCTATATATCCTCCAACTTTTTTTGCTTGGTGGTTTATTTTTGCAAGTTTTAAAAAATAGCTTTGAGCAAGTTTGGGGTTAAAGATAAAATTTGAAGAAATTTTTTCTGAAAGTTTTTCTTCCTCTGCCTTAAGCTTGTTTTTTGCAAGTTTTCTATCCAAAAAGAACCTAATTAAAATTTCAAAAGAAAAGGTTAAAATTGAGGTTATTGCAAGGCAAAGGCCAAGGCTTGAAACAAAATATCTAACCCAAATAAAGCAAATTAAATAAATTAAGAACAGGCGAAAAAGAACATTAAAAAATTTTAAAACCACAGGTTAATTATTCCCCGAAAAATATTGCCAAAACAAACAATGCTTATAAAAACACCAATTTTTTCATATAATATTAATATATTTGACAAAAAAATTTATTTTTTATAAAATTATCCCATGGAAAATGAAATTTTAAAGGAATTTATTTCCGTTTTAGAAGATAAAAAATTAAAAAACATTGAAGCCTTCGACCTTGCCGGGAAAAGCGAGGTTGCAAAGTTTATTATAATTGCAACGGCGGCAAACGAAAAATTTGCGCGCCAAACAGCAAACGAAATTAAAGTTTTTTTTGAAGAAAAAAACAAAACTTCAAACCTTGAGGGAGAGTTTCCGGGGGATTGGGTTATCTTAGATTTTGGAGATGTTTTAATTGAAATTTTAACCGAGGAAGCAAGAAATTATTACAACCTTGAAAAGCTTTGGGGAGACTCTAAAAACCGTCTTGCCCAGCCTTCAAAAAAGAGGAAGAAAAAAGCGTCATAACTAAAAAACTCTGCCCAGCGGGCAGAGTTTATTTAGCTAATCTTTATTTCAACATTTTCGCCGGTTTCGGCGTCTTGATACATTATCCAATAGCCAAGCTCGTTTGGCTTTTCTGGGTCAAGCGGAAGCCACTGGGAAATTCCAGAAAGCTCGCGCGGGGGAGCGGTTGTATATTCTCCAGGCATTCCATAGCAAACATATGCAACCTTTCCCTCTTCATATAAAAGCCCAATAACAAAATATTGTCCGTTGTCTTCATAGTCAACTTTAACCCATTTGCTGTTTGGAATTATTTCGTTTAAAAATGTCTCTTCGGGATATCTTTCAAAAAGAAGAGAAAGTTGCCCCTTAATTTCATCATAAAAACTTGTCTTTTCAATTTCGGGCTTTGGATAGAGCGGAACTTCTTCGCCCGGCTGAGGTTGCCTTGGCGCGCCATAGAACGCGTTTCTGTAATTGCAACTAGCGCATTTGTCGGCGCACTGCAAGTTTGCGTTAATAACCCTCTCAATTTCCTCTTTATCTTCGGGGCAAAAATCAATTCCGTCTTCGTCAAGGCGTTTTTTAACCTCTTCGGCGGATAGGTTTGCTTCATCTAAAAGATCAAAATGTTTTGAAAGCTGGGCTGGAAGGCTTTCATTTTTATTTGTTGAACCAAAGAGAATTGGGCTTGCCTTTCCGCCAGAAACAAGAACAAGAGCGCAAGAAAATTCTTCAAAACTGTTGTCTGAGTCAAATTCAAACGAATAATTCTCTCGGCCGGAATTTGTGAGCGCCGCCTTTAAAACCTTTCCAGAAGAAAGAAAGCCAAGGGTTAAAATTCCCTTTATTTCCTCTTTAAAGTTGTAAAGCCGTAAATTTCCGCAAAATCCATCTCTTGCCGCTTCAATGTATAAAACTGCTTTTTTATCACTCCCGTCAAGAGAAGAAAGAATTATTGTTTTTTCTCTCATAAAACTTCTCCCAAAATATTTTTTCAATTTATTATATATTAAAAACAATTTGCAATTGTGCGCGAAAAAAAGCGAAAAAATCGCTTTTTTGTGCATTTTTCTGTTATTTTTTAATTAATTTAATGAATTTGAAAGAGAAATAAAATCCAAAACAGATAGTTGTTCCGCGCGAGAGGAGGGCGCAATTGAACATTTGTTTAACGCAGACAAAATTTTTTCCTTTGAAATATTTAAAGAAAGAAGGTTGTTTAGAAGCGTTTTTCGCCTTGCCCCAAAAGCCGCTTTAACAAGGCTTGTGAAAAACTTTTCGTCCTTGGCTTTTGGTTTGGTTTCGTCTTTAACAATTCTAATGAGAGCAGAATCAACGTTTGGCTGGGGGGTGAACATTTTTCGCCCAACAGTTCTAAGATATTCAACATTTGCTCGGTAATTAATCATAACCGTTGGAATTCCATAATCCTTTGAATTTGGCTTTGCCAAAAACCTTTGGGCAACTTCCTTTTGAACCATAACAGTAAGCCAGCTTGCCCTTGAGGCCAGAAACTTAAAAATTAGAGGGCTGGTTATGTAATATGGAAGATTTGCAACAACAACGTAGTCGCCGCTAAAATTTTTTTCAATTTCTTCGGTTGGGGTTTTAAGCGCATCTTGAAAAATAACCTCAAGATTTGAAAATTCGCTTTGAAGAGCGCCAAGCGGCGCTTGAAGCTGCCTGTCAATTTCATAGGCAACAACGCGCTTTGCCGCGGCGCAAAGTTTTTTTGTTAGCGTTCCCTCTCCAGGGCCAATTTCTAAAACTTCGGTCTCCGGCGTTATCTTTGCGTCCGAAACAATTGCGGAAAGCAAATTTCCGTCATAGATAAAATTTTGGCCATATTTTTTCTTAAAAACAAATTTTTCAGTTCTCATTGTAACCTTGGAAAAACGCAAAGCGCGTTCTTTGTTGTTTTTTCTTCAACCTCTTTTAAGGAAGAAAATGTTAAGTCTGCAATTTTTTTTGCAATTAAAGGAATGTTTTTTGGCTCATTTCTTTTGCCGCGGAAGGGTTCGGGAGAAAGATATGGACAGTCCGTTTCAAGCGTTATGCGAGAGAGGCCAATTTCCTCCAAAACCTCTGGCATTGTTCTTGAATTTTTAAAAGTTATTGCGCCGCCAAGCGAAATGTAAAGGCCAAGGTCGAAAACGCGCATTGTTGTCTCTAAGCTTCCGTTAAAGCAGTGCATAAGCCCGCCGGCGGAAAGAAGGGCGCGGTTTTGTTCCAAAATATTTAGTGTTTCGTTTGTTGCCTCGCGCATGTGGATCATAACCGGAAGGTTGAGTTTGTTTGCAAGTTCAATTTGTCTTATAAAAATTTCTTTTTGTTTTAGAATAAAATCTTCTTTAGAAATTTCGCCAAGAGAGGGGTTTTTTCTCCTTGCCTGGTCAATTTGCCATTCAAAATCGTGGTAATCCAGCCCAATTTCACCAATTGCAACAACTTTTTTGTTGGACGCGGAAGAGGTTATAAAATCTTCTACTTCCTTAGAAAATTCAAAGGCGGCGTTTGGGTGAAGGCCAATTGCAGCATAAACACAATCGAAACGGCTTGCAAGCGAAATTGCAGATTTAGAGCTTTCCAAATCGCAACCAACGCAAACAATTTTTAAAACACCGGCCTCTTTTGCCCGGGAAATTACGCCCTCTATTTCGCTTTCAAAAACTTCGTTGTTAATGTGAGAATGAATGTCAATAAACATAGAAATATATTACCACATAAAAAGCCTATTGACAACTTAAAAAAAGTGGAATAAAATATTCTGCGGAGGATATTATGGAAGACAGACCAATTTATGCAAGAGACTTTGTTAGACCATTAATTGAGGACTTAACAAGAAACGGAGAAAAGGAAATATATTTTGTTACTTTTATTAACGCTGTTATGGCGTGTAGATTTGCTTTTCCAAGAATTCTTGAAAACACAAAAAAACAGGACATTATTGATGAAATTGACAAATTAGACTATTTCGAAAGAGTTGAATTCGGAAGAAAAGATGGCGAAGCGTTTTTTGAATACAAAGGGAAACTTGGAGAAAAAGGAATGGGCAATTTGGTTTTGCAATCAACTTTCGAAGAATTTTCGCAAACAGTTAAAAAAGAAATGGATAGCGAACGAGGCTTGTAATTTACAAAAAATTTTGGTATAATTAAGTTGTTAGTTAGCCAGATGGTCGCATGCCTTTGTAGTGGAGAGCATGAGGAAAGTCCGAGCTCCAAAGAACAGGGCGCCGGTTAACTGCCGGCGGAGGCGACTTTAGGGAAAGTGCAACAGAAATAAACCGCCAAGAGTTTTCTTGGTAAGGATGGAAAGGGGAGGTAAGAGCTCACCGCGCGCTTGGTAACAAGCGCGGCACATGTAAACCCCGCCCGGAGTAAGGTTAAAAGAGGCAAATGGGTTGTTCGCTCGCTTCTTAAAAACACCGCTTGAGCGTTCTGGAAACAGTTCGCCTAGATAGATGACCATCAAATACAGAACTCGGCTTACAGACTAGCTAACAAAAGAAAACAAATCGCGCAAATTTTGCGCGGTTTTTTGTAATATTTTGTCAAAACTTCCGCTCAAAAAGTTTTGAATGTTGCGCAAAATGTGTTAAAATTAGAAAAATATATATTAAAAAATTGCTTAAAATAAATTTTAGGGGGGAAGTATGAGTTTAAAAACAAAGTTAATTTCATCAATCTCAATGTTTGTTTTGGTTTTGGCGCTTTTGGTTGTTAGCGTGTTTGCGCTGCGCCAAGAAAGTTTTAGCCTTGGCGGAACAATTAGCTTTGAGGCAAAGAATGTCTATGCCGAAATAACGGGAACAATTTCCGGCCAGGAAAACGGCCCAATAACTCTTCCAAAGCTTGAGTTTTCAAACAACCAAACGCCGGACACTTCTGGCTGGGCAAAGGGAGCGCTCGTCTTCGACCCAAACGTTTCTCCAATTCAAATTCAAATTGCAATCAATGTTAAAAACCTAAGCAATGAAAGCTCGCTCTTCGTAAAAGTTGAGGACCTTATTGGCGCGGTAACAAATTTAACAAAATCCGTAATGGTTGGCGCGGAGGACCAGGAGCCTTCAAAGCGTTGACTACGTAATTTCCCTTTCCCCAACCGATGAAGGGGAGTCCGTAACCGGAGAATATAACTATCTAATAACCCTTATCGATGAATCTGAAACGCAGAATATTAAAATTCAGGCAAAGCCAAACATGGAAACTCTTGGCTCTGTTGCCTCTAACGCCGAAATATTTAACATTGGCGACACGGTTGAATTAACCGCAACAACAGAGTCCGGCTCAACTTTCCTTGCTTGGGCAACATCAACCGATCCAGACACAATGGAAATCCTTTCAACTTCATCAACCTATTCCTTTGAGCTGACCATGGACAGCCCAAGAACCTATTACGCCCTCTTTAACCAAACACCCCCAACCAAACAAACGGTTGGAGATTTGATCTACACTTTCTATAACGAAGCAAAACTTGCCGAGATTACAGGTACGGATTCGAGCTTCCAGGGCGGAGATTACACAATTTCTCCAACAGTAACAAGCGGAGAGAATTCTTATAAGGTTTATTCAATAGGTGACGATGCTTTCCTAAATTGCAGAAGCTTAACCTCAATAACAATCCCAGAAGGGGTGACCTCAATTGGAGATTATGCTTTCCAAAATTGCAGCGTTTTAACCGAAATTACAATTCCAGAAGGAGTGACCTCAATTGGAGGTTCTGCTTTCTATCGTTGTAGCAGTTTAACCTCAATAACAATTCCAGAGGGAGTGACCTCAATTGGCGAGAGGGCTTTCTTTGATTGCACCAGTTTAACCGAAATAACAATTCCGGAAGGAGTGACAGAAATTGGCGAGGAGGCTTTCTTTAATTGCCGCAAATTAACCTCAGTGTCCCTTCCTAGCACATTGACCTCAATTGGCAGTTCTGCTTTCTGTGATTGCAGCAGTTTAGAAGGCTTCTATGGAAATGGAAATAGTTATTATAAAATTGCTGATGGCGGGCGGGCGCTTCTTGTTGACGGTGGAGAAACTCTTTATGCGTATGCAATAGGGAACGCAGAAACTTCATACGAAATTCCAGAAGGAGTGACCTCAATTGGAAATAATGCTTTCAGAAATTGCAGCAGCTTAACCTCAATAACAATCCTAGAAGGAGTGACCTCAATTGGAGATAATGCTTTCGAAAGTTGCGGCAGTTTAACCACAATAACAATCCCAGAAGGAGTGATTTCAATTGGCGATTATGCTTTCTATAATTGCAGCAGTTTAACACAAATTACAATTAACGGCGACATTTCGACCTTAGAGTCATACGCATTTTCAGGCTGCAGAAACTTAACGAAGTTGACCCTTGGCGCAAACGTTGAAAGCATTCCAAGCAACTTGTTTACAGACAATAATTTGACACGCTTAACCGAAATTGTTGTTGAAGAGGGGTCAGCGCTTAAAGACGTTGCGCTTCCAGGTTATGAGACATGGTATAAAGACGACGATCCAACGGAGGTTACAAGCTTCAAAGGCGCGGGAACATACTTGGCTCTTACAGTTACGGCGCTGCCAAACGACTCTTCGCTTGGAAGCGCTAATGTTTCTGCGCCAGGAGCAATTAGCTATGGAGATACAATAACCTTAAGAGCAACGCCGTCTGGCTCAACTTTCCTTGCTTGGGCAACATCAACCGACCCAAACACAATGGAAATCCTTTCAACTTCATCAACCTATTCCTTTGAGCTGACCATGGACAGCCCAAGAACCTATTACGCCCTGTTCAACCAAAAACCTTCAACCAGACAACCGGTTGGAAATTTGATCTACACCTTCTACAACGAGGCAAAACTCGCAAGTGTTACTGGAACAAACCCAGATTCTCTTCCTTCTGGAGATTACACAATTCCTTCAGTAGTTCCAAGCGGAGGGAATTCTTATAAGGTTTATTCAATTGGCAATTCTGCTTTCTATGGTTGCAGCGGTTTAATCTCAATCACAATTCCAAAAGGAGTGACCTCAATTGGCGAGGCTGCTTTCGCTGGTTGCAGTGGTTTAACCGAAATTACAATTCCAGAAGGAGTGACCTCAATTGGCGGTTCTGCTTTCTCTAATTGCAGCAGTTTAACCTCAATAATCCTTCCAAGCACATTGACCTCAATTGGCCATCAAGCGTTCTATAATTGCAGCGGTTTAACCTCAATCACAATACCAGAAGGAGTGACCTCAATTGGCAGCGAGGCGTTCCGTAGTTGCAGTGGTTTAACCGAAATTACAATCCCAGAAGGAGTAACTTCAATTAGCCAATCTGCTTTCTCTTATTGCAGCAGGTTAACCTCAATAACAATTCTAGAAGGAGTAACTTCAATTGGCCAATCTGCTTTCTCTTATTGCAGCAGTTTAACCTCAATAATCCTTCCAAACACATTGACCTCAATTGGAGAGGGTGCTTTCTCTAATTGCAGCAATTTAACCTCAATAAAAATTCCAGAAGGAGTGACCTCAATTGGCTTTCAAGCTTTCTCTGGTTGCAGCGGTTTAACCTCAATAAGCCTTCCAAGCAAATTGACCTCAATTGACCAAGATGCTTTCAATGGTTGCAGCGGTTTAACCGAAATTACAATTAACGGCAACATTTCGACCTTGAGCTTAGACGTCTTCCGAAATTGCACAAACTTAACTAAGTTGACCCTTGGCGCAAACGTTGAAAGCATTCCAAGCAACTTGTTTACAGACAATAATTTGACAAACTTAACCGAAATTGTTGTTGAAGAGAATTCGAGTTTAAGCGAGGCGCTTCCAGGTTATGGAAATGGAAAATGGGTTAAAGACGGAGGAAGCGAATTGAAAACTTCAGCGGAGCGGGGACTTACACAAGGACGGACATTCAACAGCCTTAAGTTTTAATTAAAAAACCAGACAAAAATTTAGCCTGGTTTTTTTGCGCTTAAAAATTTTAAATTTAATTTAAATATTTAATTTATTTATTAATTTTAAATCTTGTTTATATTTAATTGACAATTAATAATAAATTATTAATATACTTATTTTTTTTAATTAATAATTAATTTGGTTTTTAATATTTCAATTAATATATAATATATTTTTTTATTAATTTAGATATATTTTTTATAAAAAAAAGGTAACTGCATTAAGATGTTTTTTATTGCAAAAAAAGCCGCCGGAGGGAAATTGCAAAAAAGCCCAGGGAGGAAAGGAAAGAGAAGATTTATATTTGTTTGGTCTGAGTGAGAAGATTTGAACTTCCGACCTCTTGAACCCCATTCAAGCGCGCTACCAAACTGCGCCACACCCAGTTACTTAAAGAGTTTAACATTTTTATTTTCCCGTGTCAAACATATCTTAAACTTGACCGAAAGAGGCGCGTTTGTTTTTAATTTCAACGGGCATTTTAGGGTTTGAAGAAGAGCCTTTTCCTTGAACGGAATTTTACCTTTGGGAAGAATTCTGTTTTTAAAAACCAAAAGCTTTTATTGCTAGTCGGGCGGAGGAAACTTGTTAAAGAAAAGTTTTTTTTGGCTAAAAAATGTTTTCTCATGAGCGGAGCTTTGCCTTTTTAAAGGCTTTCTTTTTAAGGCCTTTCTAATTGTTGGCCGCCCCAAAGGATTTGCTATGGCAAAGGTTTTTATTCGCGGCGGTTAAAGTTTTTTGAACAATAATTTTAAAAGCCAGAAGCAAATTTAAATAAAAACGCCGCAGGGTTTCTGCGGCGAAAGCTAGAGAACGAAGTGGAGAATGTCAAGGACTACAACAAGGGTTAGAAGAAAGGCGAGCCCACAGAAGTTTATTATCCCCTGAACCTTTGCCGGAATTGGCTTTTTTCTAATCCACTCAACACCCGTGAAAACAATTTGGGCGCCGTCCAGCGCAGGGAAGGGAAGAAGATTGAACATTGCAAGGTTTGCCGCAATCAGCGGAAGAAGAATGAAGAGGTTAACAATTGATGCTTGTGCGCTTGTTGCAATTACGCTTATTGTTGCAATTGGCCCGCCAACATCTGCCGTTGAAAGCTGGAAGGTTATTAGCAGCCAAAGCGATTTTAAAACCGCCCAGGCCATCATAACGGCAAGAACAAAGCTTTGGCCAAGCGCCTCAAAAAACGGGCGAGGATAGAGGCTTAAATCTCCAAGCGTGTAAAGTTTGTTTCCGTTTGCGTCGAAGGCATAGATTTCTGGGTTGTCTGTGTCTTGAAGTTGTTCCTCGGTTAGGGTTGTTGGGTCAATTCCGTCCTTAAATTTTTGCTTTAACTGGACGGTTAGGGTTATCATTTCATTTTGTTTGGTCTCTTCGTTATATCTTCTAACGGTAATTTCAAAGTCCTCATTCTTATTCTGGGCGGTCAGAAGCTGGGAGAGAGTTCCGTTTGTTGCAAAGTTAACGTCCTTTCCGTTGACTTGATAGATTACATCGCCCTTTAGAAGATTGTCGTTGTAGATTGAGTTTGAAGAGACTTGGTAGATGTCAAAACCAAAGGAAACAAGGAGAATGAAGGAAAAAATTATTGCCGAAAGAAAGTTGAAAAACGCCCCAGAGAAGAGGACGATTATTCTCTTCCAAGGTTTTTGGTTTGTAAACGCGTCTGGGTTGTTTTTTCCGCTTTCTTCGCCGTTTTCTCCCTCGAAAGCGCAATAGCCGCCAAGGGGGAAAATTCTAATTGAAAACTTTTCTCCGCGTTTGTTTGTTTTTGAAAAAATTGCCTTTCCAAAACCAATTGAAAACTCGTTTATTTTAAATTTTAAAACTCGGCCGGCAATGTAGTGGCCAAGTTCGTGAATCATGATCATCAAAAGAAAAATTAATATTGCAACCAATATGTAAACAATTGTCATTCCGTTAAACCCCAAAAAAGTAACTCCCAAAATAGTTCTCCGTTTATATAATTATAGCCAAAATTGCAAAGATTAGAACGAAGGGCGCGTTGAAAATGTGGCTGTCAAGCCTGTCCAAAAAGCCGCCGTGGCCGGGGAAGACGCTTCCGCTGTCCTTAACAGCAGCACAGCGCTTTAATTTGGATTCAAAAAGGTCGCCCGCTTGGCAAACAACTGAGCCAAAGAAACCCAAAACAACGAACGCCCAAAAAGAAAGTCCACAGGCCGAAAGCGCAGCATCAATTTTTGTAAAGGCGGTTAGAAGATAGTAATACCCGCCCATCAAAAGGCTTGTTGCCAAAATTGATGTAACCGAGCCCGAAATTGTTTTATTTGGGCTAATTTTTTTGCAAAGCTTAGGCCCTTTAAAAACAATTCCGCCAAGCATTGCAAAAGTGTCTGAGAAAATTGGAATCATGAAGGCGGCGGAGAGAAGAACCCAGCCAAGGTTTCCGCCAAACAAAGAAATGTTGCCTCCGCCAAATTCGTCAATTCTGTTTAAAACCATCAAGCTAAGAAGCATAAAAGTTGGGTAGATAAAGGTTAAAAAAGTTTTAGAAGAAATTAAAAGCGCTTTCTTCAAGCGGCCAATATTGTGTTTTTTGTATAAAACCACTTGTTTTGGGTTTATGAAAAGATAGGAGATGAAAACAATTAAAAAGGCCGCAAGCAAAATTGAAAGTTGAATTATTATGTAAACATAGATGTCCAGCGAAAAGATGAAATAGAACATGTGGCCGGCAAACATGAAAGAAGGGTATAGCCCAGCTGCAATTTGGCAGGGTGGCTTTCCACATTTCGAAAGTAGATTTGAGGCCTCAATTGCGCAAAAAATGCAAATTGCGCCAATGAAAAGGTCGAAGATATAAAGCCCATATGTTTCAATTAGCCTAAATGCAAAGGCCGCAACAAGTGCAACAATTAAAATTAACCCAACAACAACTCTTTTTTTCATTTTTTCTCCTGTTTAAACGTTTCCAAATCTCCTATTTCGCTTAGAATATTCAATTAAACACTTAACAAATTTTCTTTCATTAAAGCTTGGCCAAAAGAACTTTGGAAAGTAAAGCTCGCTGTAGGCCGCTTGCCACAGCATGAAGTTTGAAAGCCTCATCTCCCCGCTTGTTCGAATTACAAAATCTAGGGGCGGAAGGCCGCTTGTGTAGAGCAGGTTTTCAAAGCTCTCTTCAGTTAACTTTTCAATGTTT
Source organism: uncultured Bacillota bacterium (assembly GCA_949283975.1). Lineage (GTDB taxonomy): Bacteria > Bacillota > Clostridia > Christensenellales > UBA1242 > UMGS687. Next base: position 24,236 of record CASDUK010000003.1, on the reverse strand, counting down.
TTTTCCAGGGCCAAATTTGCCGCCCTAACAATTTCTGCGCGCCCGCCATAGTTTAGCCCAACATTGAAAACAACGCCGCTATTTGTTTTTGTTCTTTCAATTAAATTTTTGATTAAAGATTGAAGTTCTTGATCTAGCCGCGAAACATCTCCCATAACTCTTAAAACAAAGCCGCCTTCAACAAAGGAGTTTCCCTTTTCATTAATTAAATTTTTCAGAATTTCAAAAATTCCGTCAACCTCTTGTTTGCTTCGCTTCCAGTTCTCCGTTGAAAAGGCAAAAACAGAAACGGCCTCTATGTTATATTTTTTTGCGCAGGAAAGCAACCTTCCAATTGCCTTTGCGCCCTCTTCATGGCCGGAAAGCCTTTCAAGCCCTCTTTTTTTTGCCCAGCGCCCGTTTCCGTCTAGGATAATGCCAATGTGGCGGGGCAGTTTTGACAGTTTTTTCATTTAACTCTTCTTTTAATTAAACTTCCATGGTTTCTTTTTCTTTTGCAAGGCAAATTTCATCTGCAAGAGAATTGAACTTGTCAACAAGTTTTTGAACCTCTTTTTCGGCAGAGTCGAATTCGTCCTCTGAAATTTCGCTGTCCTTTTTCAATTGTTTAAATATGTCAAGACAATCTCTTCTTGCGCTGCGTATGGAAATTTTTGCGCTTTCGCAAAGGTTTTTAACTTGTTTAACAATTTCCCTTCTTCTCTCCTCTGTTAGCGCAGGGAAAATTAACCGAATAACCTTTCCGTCGTCAATTGGGTTAACGCCCAAATCTGCCTGGGCAATTGCCTTTGAAACATTGACAAGTTGACTTGCGTCCCAAACGCTAATAACAAGCATTCTTGCCTCTGGAACAGAAATGTTTGCCATTTGATTAATTGGCGTTGGCGTTCCATAGTAATCTACTGTTATCTTGTCTAAAATATGTGGGTTTGCCCTTCCCGCACGAATTGTGCTGTATTCATTTTTTAGGTATGAAATTGTTTTTTCCATGTCCTCTTGGCAAGCCTCTAAATAGGCCTTAAGTTCTTCGTTCATTTTAACACCTCTCACAAAAGTTATTAACTTAAGTTAAGTTTATAATAATTTTATCATATTTCCAAACATTTAAATGAGATAAATGCTTCTTTTTTCCGCTTAAAATGTCATATTTTTTATTATTTGCTATTGACATATTTGGCAAATTGGGATATAATTTGGGCAAGGAGAGATGTATGAAAAGATTAGGTGTGTATATTGTTGTAATGGTTGGCTGCCTATTTGTTGGCCTAACAACTTATTACATGATTAAAAATTATGAAGTTATTGACATTTCGGCAGACACAATTGAAAACCAGGTTTTCTTAAACGTTGGCCAAACAACAAGTTTAAATGTTGTCCACGAACTTGCTCAAACCGAGCTTGACTATTCGTTTAGCGAAGACGGAATAATTTCTTACAATGTCGAAACGGGAGAGATAACGGGGCTTGCAGGCGGAGATGTTGAGCTTACAATAACATCTGAAAACACTAAATATGGCGACAATGGCCAATTTACATTTAATGTTAAAGTTGGAGACGGAAGCCAAGCTGCGCCATACTATGTTTTAAACAAAGATGACCTTAAAGCAATTGGCAAAACAAGAACATATTCTAACGGAAATTCAAGACAGTGGCCGTCAGACGCGTTCTATCAACTTAGAAACGACATCGATCTTGCGGGAGAAGAGTGGGTTCCTCTTTGCGGGGAGAACGGTTTCTCTGGTTCATTCGTTGGCGGAAACTCAAGCATCAACACAATTTCAAACCTAACAATTTCAACAAACCAACCATACGCAGGGTTGTTTGCAGGTTTAACTGGCCTTGCAGAAGTTAGTTATATTGCTTTTGACAGCCCAAGAATCGCTGGAAACTTCAACGCAGCGGGCGTTGTTGCAGGGCTTGCACAGGATTCAAAAATTTCAAAAATAGATGTTAAAAACGGAACAGTTTTAGCAACTCCATACACTGTTGAAACTCGCGCAACAGCCTTTGTTGGCGGAATCATCGGGGCAACAATGGGAACAATTGTTGCAAATAACATGGAAACAGCGCTTGCTCAAAGAGGAAGCATTTACATGTGTAGCTATCAAGGAGTTGTTGGAACAAACAACAATGTTGACGAAGTTATTGGCTCTTTCGAAAGCGAGGGCATGGCGCTTATGGACATTGGCGGAATTGTTGGCTATATGTTCGGCTCAACAATAGAGAACAACAAAGCAGAAGTTACATTCAGTATTAATGCAGCAATTGCAGAAAAGGCGGCAGCTTTTGAAAGAGTTTCATCAACAGGAATTTGCATTGATGTTGGCGGAATTGTTGGCGCAACGGCAAACAACTATGTTACAACATCAGGAAATTTGGAGGCAACAATCTATCCAATCGTTAAAAACAACTTGGCAATTGTTGGAATTGACAATGTTCCAACAACAGCAAGAGGAGTTATTGGCCATCTTCCACTTAGCGTCCACTTCTCTGGAACAGTTGAGGGAACTAACCAATGGGTTGTTGGGAACTATTTCTACACAACAACAACTTTAATTCTTGAAGGTGGTTCATCAGTTCAAAACGCAACAACAAGAATTCCAGATGCAAACGCGTTGAAGAGCATTAACACTTATGTTTCAATGCCGGGAACACCTTGGGAAATTAGCGGAGAAGAGGGCTCAATTGATTCTCCATGGATTTTAACAGGAAGCTCACCAGTAATTAACTATTACTATCAAGACACAACGCTTCCAACAGACCAGGAAATTACCGAAATTTCCACGGCAGAAGAATTCTATAAAGTTTATTACAATATGACATCAGCCGATTTAAGCAACATTGCTAGAAAATATTATTTAGCACAAAACTATAAGTTGACGGCAGACATTGACCTATCTTCAATTGAAGGGCTAACAGCTTTTGCTCCAATTGGAAGCGGAATGTATGCGTTTAACGGCGCTTTTGACGGAAATGGTTACACAATTTCATTTGAAGGCGTTACAATTTTGGGGGACAGCTTTGGCGGAATGTTTGGACAAATTGGATCAAACGCTGAAGTTAAAAACCTAACAGTTGAAGGCTTGGCAATTGATGGCGTTAAATATGCCGGTGGAATTGCAGGCGTTAACTATGGAAAGATAACCGATTGTGTTGTTTCACTTGCTACAATCAACAATGCAACCTACGCCGGCGGAATTGTAGGCATTAACAAAGGAACGATCACACAAACTATTGTTGAGGCAGAAGAAGGAGAAGAACAACCTGTTTCTCCAACCTCTGTTTCAGAAATTAAGGTTGCAAACTTAGAAACAACATTTAGCGGCGGAATTTCTGGAATTAACTATGGAACAATTTCAAATTTAACAGTTGAAACTTATATATACGGAGAAACAACAACAGAGGGCGACTTTGCAAGATATATCGGCGGAATGGTTGGATATAACTATGAAGAGGCAAAACTTGAAAACTGCTATGTTTCAAACGGCGAAATTAGAGATGAATCAACAATTGCTCTCTACATGGGCGGCTTTGCAGGAATTAACGCAGGGAACATAACCCTTTGCGGATTTGGCGGAAACGCAAACGGAGGAATTAGTCCAAAAATAACAGGCTCAAATGATTCTGGAAAACAAGTTGCTGGCGGTTTTGCAGCAATGATAACATCAACCGGAAGCGTTTCAAAATCATTTGCAAATGTAACAATTAATTCAAGAATAATTGGTGGATTTGCAGCATATATGATTGGCGATGTTTCTGAAAGTTATGTAACTGGAATGTTTACAGGAAACGAAGTTGGTGGCTTTGCAGTTCACATGGCTTTGACATCTGGAAGCACAGAGGGCGGACACATTATTAATTCTTACACGGTTGCATCACTGACCGCACTAAATGAGTCTTCAAAACTTGCTGGGCTTTCACTATACATGAGATATCCTGCAGTTATTGAAAAATGCTACATGGCTTGCTCGTTTAATGGAGATGGCGAAGCATATTATGAATCGTTAACCAACACAAGAGAAGGCTTTGTTAACTGGGTTACCTCATGGGCAAGGCCAGCAGAAAAGCTTGGAACAATTACGAATGTTGTAATCAACGAAAAGGGCTCAGCAACCAAAACGTCTGCAATCATCTCTTATGAAGGCCAGAAAGTTATTTACTTGCAGCCTTCAGATGTTGAAAATCCTCTTAACTACAGCGATGCTGGTTTTAACACAGAAACAATTTGGCAAATTGGAGGCTCACAAGACACGACTAATACCAACCCAAACAAAGAACCAATTTTAGTAGCAGTTGAAGGGCTTCATGGAATTATTCAAGATTACAATAACGGATCAACAACCGAAGAGCCGGGAACAGGAGATGAAACTGAAAATCCAGGAGACAGCCAGCAACCGGGAACTGGAGATGTCACAGAAAATCCAGAACAACCTGGAACAGAAGAACCAGCAACTGGAACTGAAGGCTCAGAGGAAACAACCACTCCTGAAACTGGAAACGAAGCAGCTTAAGACAAAAAACTTTTATGCTAAAAAATTTGCATAAAAGTTTTTTTTATGTAATAATAATTTCGTGGGAAGAATAATGGCGCTGGACTTTGGAGAAGTTAGAATTGGAATTGCTTTTTCAGATCTTCTTCAAACAATTGCCTCTCCTTTCCAAACATATAAAAGAAAATCCCCAGAGGAAGACTTAAAATACTTTTTAAACCTTGTAAAAGAAAAGGAAGTTTCAAAAATTGTTTTAGGGTTTCCGGTAAACATGGACGGCTCTGTTGGAGAGCGGGCGCTTAAAACCAAAGAATTTGGGGAAGAATTGTCTAAGGCAACAGGGCTTAGCGTGGAATATGTTGATGAGCGGCTAACTTCTGTTGAGGCGGAGGAAATTTTAATAAGTTCTGGCGTTAGGCGCGAAAAAAGAAAGCAGGTTATAGACAAAATTGCGGCGGCGCTAATTTTAGAAAGTTATTTAAACAGATGAACTGTTAAATATAAAAATTTAAAAAGGAGAGATTAAAATGGCAAATAACGAAGAAAAAAAAGAGGAATTAGATGTTTTAGACATTTTATTGGACGAAAACAACGATTCGCCAATTGCGCTCTATGACAACGAGGACAACAAGGTTATGTTTGAGCAGGTTGCTGTAATTCCGGAAGGGGACAAAATTTACGCAATCTTAAAGCCAATTGACGAAATGGAAGGTGTTGCCGATGACGAGGCAATTGTGTTCTTAGCAGATGTTGACGAAGACGGCTTCTCTGTTTTAACAGTAGAAACAGATGAAGAAATTGCAACAAAGGTTTTTGACAAATACTATCAGCTTTTAGACGAAGCAGAAAACAAACAAGGAAATTAAAAAAAACAAGCAGAGGCTAAAGCCTTTTGAAACTGGCAGAGCAAAAATATAAGAAAAGGAGTTCTACTTTTTAAAGTAAAACTCTTTTTTTATAATTAGTTTCAAATTCATTTGACTAAGGACTTTAAATTTTTAAAACTAAAAAAATTTATACCATTAGAAGAAACCTTTTATTTTTCTATCACAATAGGCTAAGCCCCCTCAATTAACATTTTATCTGCAACAAGGGCAATAAATTCGCCGTTTGTTGGTTTTTCGTTACTGCTGTAAACTCTTATTCCAAAAATTGAATTTATGTTTTCAATTTTACCTCTGTTCCATGCAACTTCAATTGCGTGCCGAATTGCGCGTTCAACTTTGCTTGCGCTGGTTTCAAATTTTTCTGCAATTGCCGGATAGAGTTGTTTTGTTATCGAATTGATAATTTCAGGGTTATCAATTGCAAGTTTAATTGCCTCTCTTAAAAATTGATAGCCTTTTATGTGTGCTGGAATTCCAACGGTTATAAAGATGTTTGTAATTTTTTCTTCAACCATTTTTGCTTTATATTTTCCGCTTGCGTTTTCAATTGTTAAATCTTTTGAAATTATCGTTGAAACTTGCTTTGTGGGGGAGGAACAAATTTCTTTAACCCTGTCAATTAAAACAGATTCATTAACAGGCTTAATCATAAAATAGCTAACGCCAAGTTGCATTGCCTTGTTAATAAACCCTTCGTGGGAGAGGGAAGAGGTTACAACAATTTTGGGCTTTCTCATTATTTCATTTGATTTCATAATATTTTCAATAAGCGCAAAGCCGTCCAAGCCCGGCAAAACAACATCCATAATTAAAGCGTCTGGGCTTGTTTTTTTAATTTGTTCAAGCGTTTCATAGCCGTCTCCGCTTTCTCCAACAACTTCAAACATCTTTTCTCTTTTAAATGCGCCAACAATTTCTTTGCGCAAATCGGCATTACAGTCCGAAATAAAAATCTTTATTTTTTGTATATCTTCGCTCACTTTTGCGTCCTCCTATCCGGCCTTTTTGCCGACAATAAAAGGTTAGCACAATATTTTAGTAAATGGAATGTTTTTAAAAAAAATATTTTGCAAAAAATATCGAAAAATATACAATATTGATGAAAAATGTCGAATTCCTTTTGTTTTTTTATAAAGTGTGCAAAAAAATATTATTAATTTGATAAATTCTCTTGGTTTTACATATTTCTTGAAAAAATGACTAAATATTACTTGAAATATTAAAATTTTCAATTATAATATATGCGTTGAGGTTTTTATGGAAAAAATTTATAAAACAATAGTTGAGAACAATTTAATAAAAAAAGGCGAAACAATTGGCGTTGCGGTTAGCGGCGGAAAAGATTCAATGGCGCTGCTTCACTATCTTGCATCTCTTCAAAATGAATTGGATTTTGAAATTGTTGCAATCCATGTTGACCATTCGCTTAGAGAGACAAGCGCCCAAGACGCACTTTTTGTTATTAACTACTGCAAGAAAAACCACATAAGGGCATACAAGTTTAAAGTTGATGTGAAACAACTTGCACAGGAAAGCGGAAGCTCAATTGAGTCGGCGGCAAGAGAGGCTCGCTTTGGCGTCTTTAAATCTCTTGTTGCAAGAGGAATTGTTGATAAAGTTGCGCTTGCCCACCACGCTCAGGACCAGGCAGAAACAATTTTGCTCCACCTTTTTAGAGGAGCGGGAATTTCAGGGGCAAGAGGAATGGAAATTGAAAAACAAAACATTTACATTCGCCCAATGCTTTCGGTTGGAAAAGATGAAATTGTTAGATATGTAACAGATAATGAAATTCCCTTTGTTGAAGATGAAACAAACAGTTTGGACACTTTCCAAAGGAACTTTATTCGAAACAAAATTCTTCCGCTAGTAACAAGCCGGTTTCCTGGGGCAATTTCTGCCTTGAACAGTTTTGCACAGGCGTGCAAAGAGGACGATGATTACATAAATTCCCAAGTTGTAACAGACGCTGTAACCATCGAGGGGGCTAAAACGGTTAAAATTCCTTGCGCATATTTTTTAAACCCCCAGCCGCTCTCAACAAGGCTAGTTTTTAAGGCGCTTGAAATGATTGGCGTTTTCAAAGATGTTGAAAGAAAACATATTGAGCTTATAAAAGACCTTGCGCTTGGCGGCCAAAACGGCTCTAAGCTAAAGCTTCCAATGCAAGTTTCTGTTTTCAAAGAATATGACTATTTAACACTAACTAACGAGCAGAAGGAAAGAAAAATTTTAAATGTTAAGTTTAGATGTGGAAGCTTTGAGGTTGAAAACTTTGGCAAGGTAACTGTTAAAAGGGTTGAGCCAAAGGTTGATGGGCTTGTTTTAGACGCCAAAAAACTTCCAAAGGAAGTAAGCTGGAGATTTAGGCGAGAGGGAGATTACATTACAAAGTTTGGCGGAGGAACACAAAAATTAAAAACCTATCTTTCTCAAAAGAAAATTCCGCTTAGGCAAAGAGATTTTGTTCCGGTTTTAGCCGAAGGAAGCGAAGTTTTTGTTGTTGCTGGATATGGAATTAGCGACAAGGTTAAAATAGACGAGAAAACAAAGCAGGCATATCAAATTTCAGTTAATTAAAAATCCCCGCAAGGGGGATTTTTTATGAATATTATTCATTCAATATTTCGTGCCTTAGTTAAAGCGATCTACAAGATTTAGAGCAACAAGACCTCGCAACAAGAAAAATTTCTTGAAGCAGGCCGAGCGAAATTGGCAAAAACAAAGTTGTCAACACAGAGTCAAACGCTATAACCCCCATTAATAGGGAAGTTTGAAAATTTGGCAAAAAATCTTGTGGAAATGTGGATAACTTTTCCATAAAAACCCTTTATTCACAAAAATACGCGAAAAATTTATAATTATAAACACAAATGAATAATTATTTATTTGTGGAAATGTGGATAACTTTTAAACCTCTTAATATTTCTATTCTAGGGCGAAAAATAATTGAACAAATTTTTTGCCAGACATTGACGAAAGAAAAGAAATTTTGTTTTTTTAAATTTTTTGTTATAATGATTTCATGAAAAAAAAGTTGTCCGATTTGGAGGTTTCTCAGTTTAACCCGCTTTCGCTGGCTTCGGTTGGCGACGCTGTTCACACGCTTTTTGTTAGAGAGGCTCTTTTTGAAAGGGATTTGCCGCCAAACAAGCTTCACCTTTTGGCGTCTAAATTTTGCAGGGCAAAGAGCCAAAGTTTTGCCTATGAAAAGATTTTTGGGGCGCTAAGTAGTTTTGAAAGAGAAATTGCAACCAGGGCAAGAAACCACAAAGGCCACGCCCCAAAAAATTCCAGTTTAGAAGAATATAAAAAAGCAACAGCTTTCGAGGCGATTGTTGGATATTTATATTTAACAGGGAAAAGCGAAAGGCTTGAAGAAATTTTAAAATGCTCACTGGAGGAAGAATGATTATTTTTGGCAAAAATTCCGTTTTAGAGGCCGTTAGAAGCGGAAAAACTTTTAACGAAATTACAATTGAAAAGGGGCTTAAAGACAAGGCCATTCAAGAAATTATTAACTTTGCAAGGGAAACTGGTGTTAAACTGGATTTTGTTTCAAAAGAACTTCTTCAAAGAAAGGTTCGCGCCCAGGGGCAAAAGCCAAACCTTCAAGGCGTTGTTGCAGAAATTGTTGATTTTGAATACAGCTCTCTTGAAGCGCTTTTGGAAGAGGGCGGAAATTTAATTTTGATTCTAGACGGTGTAAAAGACCCCCACAACCTTGGGGCAATTGTTAGAACGGCGGAGTGTGCGGGGGCAAACGGAATTATAATTCCAAAAAGGCGCTCATGCCAAGTTAACGAAACCGTTGTTAAAACAAGCGCCGGCGCAATTTCAAATGTTAAAATTGCAAGGGTTGGGAATTTGCAAAACGCAATTTCTAAGCTCAAAGAAAATGGGTTTTGGGCTTATGCTGTTGAAGTTGGAGGAGAGGACATCTTTTCTTCAAATCTCTCAGGGAAAATTGCCCTTGTTTTGGGAAGCGAAGGGGAAGGAGTTGGAAGGCTTGTTAAGGAAAGTTGCGACGGAATTGTTACAATTCCAATGTTTGGAAAAATAAACTCACTTAATGTTTCCGTTGCTGCCGCAATTTCAGCCTTTGAAGTTGTTAGGCAGAGAACAAAAAAATAAAACAGCAAAGCAACTACTAAAAATAAAGGATAGCGTTAGAACTATCCTTTATTTAAAAATAGATTCTTATTTATAATAACTTTCAATAACGCCTCCGCCCAAGCAGCGCTCTGTTTGGTCATAGAGAACAACAAATTGCCCTGGGGTTATTGCCCTTTGGGGTTTTTTGAAATCAACTTTAATTTTGTTATCCTCTAAAACGGTTACATCAACTTCTTGGTCGCTTTGGCGATATCTAAACTTTGCAAAACAACTAAACTTGTTTACGGAAGGCCGAGTTCCAATCCAATTAAACTCCTTTGCATAAAGGCCATTTGAAAACAAAAGGTCGTCTTCTCCTTGGGAAACAATTAAAACATTGTTTTTTAAATCTTTGTCCAAAACAAACCAGCGCCCACCGTTCCCGCCGGACTTTCCGCCAATGCTAAGACCTCTTCTTTGCCCAAGAGTGTAATACATCAATCCTTCGTGAGTTCCAACAACTTCGCCAGCTTGAGTTTTAATTTGCCCAGGCTTGGCGGGAAGAAAGTTTTTAAGAAATTGCCTAAAATTTCTCTCTCCAATAAAACAAACGCCGGTTGAATCCTTTTTTTCTGCGTTTGAAAGGTTTAACTCCTTTGCAATTTTTCTAACCTCAACTTTTTCAACATCTGCAAGAGGGAAGATTACGCTTGAAAGTTGCTCTTGAGAAAGTTGGTTTAAAAAATATGATTGATCTTTGCTCTTGTCCTTTGCCTTATAAAGCCAAAATTCGCCATTGTTTTGGATTACCTTTGCATAGTGGCCGGTTGCAATTTTTGATGCACCAATTTTTTTTGCAAACTCCAAAAATGGGCCAAATTTAATTTCTCGGTTGCAAAGAACATCTGGGTTTGGCGTTCTTCCCTCGCTGTATTCTTTTAAAAAATATTGAAAAACGCGCTCATAATATTCCTTTGCATAGTTTACAGAATAGAAGGGGATTCCAATTGTGTTGCAAACGCGTTTAACGTCCTCATAATCGGCTTCGCTTGTGCATGTTTCGCTTTCCTCTTCCCAGTTTATCATGAAGACGGCAACAACGTTTTTCCCCTCTTTTTTTAAAAGATATGCACTCACCGCAGAGTCAACTCCGCCGCTCATTCCAACAACAACTGTTTCCATTTATTTTTCCCTTTTATTTTTTCTCTTCTTGTTTTTCTGGGCGTTAAGCTTTTCAACAACCTCGCTGTTTCTTTTAATTTTGTCTTCTGGCTTTAGGACAGGGGGTTCTTCTTGGTTTTTATTTTCCTTTAATTTTTTGTTTTTATTAAACTTTAAATTTTCAACTGGCTCAGAGCCTGAATCGGCTAGAACCACATTTTTTAATTTATATAAATCTTCGTTTATTGCAACAGGAATTTTATATTTTTCAAATATAATTGCAACCAAATCCGAAAACCAGAAAATAAGAACGCATGTTCCAGGAATAATTGCAATTATTCTCAGAATATACCACAAATTTGTTCCATAGATGTAATCTGTTAAAATTACCATTGCAATTGCCAAAACAAACCCAAAAAGCGAAACTGCCGCCTTTATAAACCGCCCCAAATAGAAGTTGTGAGCGCCAGCATAGCCAAGAAAAATGCAGAGAAGAAGAGCCGTTGATTTTTTTGCATCTGGCGGCCAGTCTGCCGTTTTAATTGTGTCTTTATAATTTCCTTTTAAAATCAGTTTTTTTGCTGACTTATTGGAGGTGTAGTTTAGCCGATCAAAAACCAGGCCACACTCGTGGCAGGCCTTTTCGTGTTGAAAACATCGCTCTTTACATCTTGGGCACTTTTTATACGGCGAAAGATTTTTCATTAGTTAAAGTTTATATTAAGTTAACTTAAAAGTCAATTCTTTTCATAAATGTCGGAAATTTTGCCGTTAGAAACGCTTCCGCAATAAACTTTTGCAAAGTCATCATACAACAGAACAACGGCAAGTGAACTATAGTAATTAACAAGTTTAACCTCGTTAAAATTTCCAAAATATTCTTTTAAAATGTCCTTAGATAGCCGCGTTTCAAGATCTCTAGAAACGCCGCCCAGCGCGCTTTTAAAATCGCCGGCATAGATTGATTGAAAAAAGTCCAAAAACCTTGCCTCGTCTGAAAGCTCTTTTTGCTGTTTGTTTGTGTAAACAAAATATTCTTCTTCCAGCTTCAAAGAGTTTTCTGTTGCGCCAAAAATTTGAACTTTGGCTCGGCCAGAAATGTCGTTTAAAAACGAAAGTTTTTTTATTTTAGAGTTTGAAACTTCAACTTGGTTTCCAAAAAACTCCGCTCCGCCAACTGAAAGAGGAAATAATTTTAACATAACGTTTTCTTCTGGAAGAAAATATGCTTTTGCATATTTTGGCTGAGAAAGAGTTTTGGTTTCAAAGTTTAAATCGAAACTGAAAGGCAAAAGTTTTTTTGTTTCATGGGGATAAATTTTAAATGTTAAAGGCTTTGGGTTTTCAATTTCAAGATTGATTTCGTCGGCCAAACATTCAGAGGTTGAAACGCAAAAAACCTCTGTTTCACAATTAAAAAGTTTGATTGTTGCAGGATAATCTTTAATTATGTGAAGAATCATCTAAAACCTTTAACCTATTCGTTATTAAATTTATTCAATAAAACGCTAAAAAATGTTTAAAAATTTATTGGCCTGTCAATACTTTGCAAAGAAAGGAGAAAATTATGGAAAACAGCAAGTGGAGCGATGGGGAAATTAAAAAACTTTTTTCTGGCGTTGAAGAGGCAAAGTATCAAAACAAAAGCCTTCTTCATGCGTTTAAAGTTCATGCAAAAAAATTTGGGCGAAAACCAAACAGTGTTAGAAACTTTTACTATCAAGAAATTCAGAACCTAAACGCTTCAAACAAAAGAGCAAGCAAACTTGGAATAAATTTGGAAAAACATTTAATTGCCCAGCCAGAGAAATTTTCTAAAGAACAGGCAAAAGAGCTGGTTAAAGAAATTTTAAGAAAAAAGTGTTTAGGCGTTTCGGTTAGAAGGGCTTGTTTGGAGCAGGCCGGGGGAGACCTTTCTAAAATGGTTCGCCTTCAAAATAAATTTAGAAATGTTTTAAAATATGAAAAAGAGTTGTATAACGAGTGCTTAAAAGAACTTAGAGAAGAGGGGCTTGAAACGGGCGGAAATGTTGTGTATTTGAAAAAACAAGAAGATAAACGCCTTAGCGATGAAGATGTTAGCAGCCTTTTTATGGGGCTTGTTAAACTTGTTAAAAGAACGGCGTTTGAAAATGCAGAGCGCCAGCTTTATGGCCAAACCAAAACCATGTCAACAGAGCTAAGAGAAACAATTGCAAAACTTTCTGCAGCAGAAAGGCGCGCCCAAATTTTAAAGGAAGATTTAATTTTACAAGAAAAAAAGAACAAGGCGCTTATCCAAGAAAATTTAGAACTAAAAACGCGCCTTGCAAAGCTTATGAGCGAAAAAATTATTAAAACATCCAACAACAAAAACAAAAGCCTTGCAAACTATCTAAGAGAAATTCGAGAAAGGGGGAAAGAAGTTAAAACAAAAGTTTAAGGTTTTTCCTTGTTGATGAATAGAACGCCAAGAGTGTTCTTGCCGCAATGGCTTGTTATCGTTGCCCCCGCTAAATTGCAGATGATTTGCTTGAAGCCCGCCGCTTCAAGCTTTTTTGTTATCATCTCGTTTAGCGCTTTATTTTCGGTTGTGTAAGTAACAAACGCTCTGTCTAAAACGGGGTTTTTGTATTCTGAAAGAAGGTCGTTAACATATTTTTCAACAACAACTTCATATTTGCCAATGTATTTCCTGTCCACAACCATTTTTCCTTCGGAAAGCTTAATTTTTGGTTTTATTCTCAAAACATTTGCGCCAAAGACGGCAACGGCAGAACATCTTCCGCCCTTGTGAAGGTAATTTAAGTTGCTAATAATAAATGAAGCTTGAACGCAAGAGGCCTCTTCATTTAGTTCGTCAAGAATTTGTTCAAAAGATTTTTTCTCTCTAATTTTATCAGCGGCAGAAAGCGCAATAAGCCCGCTTCCGGTTGAAAGCGAAAGGCTGTCAACAACGCCAACATAGCCTAGCTCTTCTGCTGCAATTTTTGAGTTTTGGCAAGTTGAAGAAAGCATGGAAGAAAGCGAAATGTGAATAATCCTATCCGCCTTGTGTTCCTTTTTAACGCGTTCGAAATATTCTTTATATGACTCTGCGCTTCTTGCGGCTGTTTTTGGAAGAGAGCCGGTTTTGTCAACAAAGTTAAAGATTTTTTCGTTTGTTATGCTAACGCCGTCGTCAAAAAAATCCTCATCTCCTAAATTTACAATCAGTGGGCAGGGGACAATTTCAAATTCCTTTTGAAATTTTTGTGGAACATCTGCCGTGCTGTCTGCCGTTACTATTATTTTCATAATCTCCTCCTTAACCAAAAATTAAATGCCAAAAATATAGGAAGATTTGGCTAAAATGGTTTTCGCTTTCGTGAACAATTATGTCAACGCGCCCAATATAATTGTTCTCTGTGTTTGGGCCATATTCTGAGCAATCTCTGCTGTCTTCTCTGTTGTCTCCTAAATAGAAGAATTCATCGTCATTTAAAGTTAAAAAATAAACATTGCCATAGTTTCCAACATCAACCTGCGAAAAACGCTCTGGATTTAAATTTTGGTAGTTGCTAAAATTGTAATAAGTTTTATAAAGCGAAATTCCCTCTTCAAGATAGGGCTCTTCTAAAATTTCAACTTCGCTTTGTCCGTTTTTAATTAGCAAAATTTTATATGTTCTGTTTGCCGGAAAAATTTCGTTTGTTATGGGAACAATTGCAATTTTGTCGCCCTCTTTTGCAATTAATCTTTTGATTACATATTTTCCGTCAAGCGGGCTTTTTGCAACAATAATGTCCCCATAGTCTGCATCGGCAAATCTATTTATATAGACAGAATCTTTGTTGGTTCCTTCAATAAAATTTCCATTTTCATCATATTGCTGTGCATTTAGCGTTGGAAGCATCGAAGGACCGTCAACAGGGGTGCAAACATAGACAAAAGAGAAAACAGCAACAACAGCGCAACAAATTATGAAGGTTATAAAAATTGTTTTAAATAAAATCATTGCCCAAAGCGGAAACTCGGGCTTATATATATTAACCTTTTTTATGTAGTTAATTTTTTTTCTGCTCATTATATTTTTTGAGTATACAAAGATTTTACATTTTTGTCAAACTAATTAAAAGCCAGACGTCTTTTACAAAAATAAAAATTTATTTTTCGACATAGTTTAACAAAAAAAGCATCTTGCGATGCCTATCTTTTTTGAAATTTACCGTCCTTTTTATGAACTCTTAAATTTGCGCCCTTTGCCTCAGACAACTTTTCTGCATATTCAAGCGCCTCTGCTTTGGTTGCACACCTTTTTGACGCTCTTGCCGAGCCAGTTTTTTTAACAACCCATTGCCTGTTTTCTTTGTCGTAAGTTACTCCATATGTTTCTTTTGCCATTGGTTTTTCCTCCTTAACCTGTTTTTCAACATGTTCTTTTTGGGTTTTATCCTCTTTAACAGAATTTGATTTTTTTGCCTTTGAAGCAGTTTTCTTTGGTTTTTCGCCGGCTTTGTCTTCTTCCTTTTTCTCTTCGCCAACCTCTTTTTCTTCTTTAATTTCTTCTTGTTCTTCTGGAGACTTTTTAATTTCCTCTTGTTCTTCTGGAGACTTTTTAATTTCTTCTTGTTCTTCTGGAGAGCTTTCTTCCTCTGGCGCGTCTTCACTAGCGGCTTGCTTGCCTTCTTCGCCCTCTTTAAGCGCGCTTTCTTTTCTTGCCTTTAAAATGTTTAAAACTAAAAAAACAACCGTTACAACAAGTGAAAGAGCCAAAACGCCAACAACAATCCAAATTCCGTTACCTGTCATAAAATCGTCAAAACTTGCTAAAAAGTTCATAAAACACCTCTCTAAAATCAGTATATCATCTATTAGTTTTTTGTCAAGATTATTTAATTAATTTATTTTGCAAAACAAGAAAAATCGTATATATTTTTTTTATGGAAGAATTTATGGAAATTGCCTTAAAAGAGGCAAAAAAGGCGGGAAGAGAAGGCGAAGTTCCAATTGGCGCGGCGGTTGTTTTAAACGGCAAATTAATTTCAAAGGCCCACAATCAAAGAGAGAAAAAAAAGCGCTCAACCGCCCATGCAGAAATTTTGGCAATTGAAAAGGCCTGTAAGAAACTTAAAAGCTGGCGGCTTGAACAGTGTGAAATTTATGTAACGCTTGAGCCATGTTTAATGTGTCTTGGAGCAATTATTAATTCAAGAATTAAAAAACTTGTTTTTGGTGCTTTTGATTCGAAAACCGAAACTAAAACATTTTTGCTTAGCAAGAACAACAGCCTTAACCACAATTTAATTGTTGAGGGCGGAGTTATGAAAGAGGAGTGCTCAAACCTTTTAAAAAATTTTTTTAAAGACGCAAGGCGCAATTAACTTTACATCGGCCTTAAAATGTGATATTATAAGCACAGCAAATCCAAGGAGAGTTTTTATGAAAGATCAGTTTGGCGAAGGAACAAAAATTCTTTGGCACGACAGGAAAAGATGGTGCGGAATGCCGCTTTCTTTTACAAGATACTATCTTGTTGAAAGTGAAGATTGGCTAAAGTTATATTCTTCAATTGGCTTTTTAAGCATTAGAGGCGAAGAGGTTAACCTTTACAGAATATATGACATCTCTGTTAGGGCAACTCTTTCTAACAGAATTTTTGGAACGGGAACATTAATTTTGCACTGCAGTTCTAACAGCGCAGAAAAAATCCATTTAGTTAGAATTAAAGACCCATACAAAGTTAGGGCAATGCTTTCAGAGCTTATTGAACAAGAGCGCGCAAAACGCGGGAACAGAATTAGTGAGTTTACTTATTAAAAAATTTAAATAAAAACCTTATTTTTGAGGTTTTTGTTTATTTTTTTAACTATTTTTTTTAAATTTAATTTAAAATTAAAAATATAAGCCTAAGGAATAAAAAAATAATTTTTTTACATTTTAAATCTATTTAGATTAAAATGAAAAAATAAAATAATTTATTTAATAAAAAACCTCATTTTGAGGTTTTTTATGTTTTTTAAATTAATTTTTAATAATATTAATTATTCATAAAGATTTCCCGTTGTTCTAGGGTAGAGAGAAACATCTCGAATATTTGACATTCCTGTTAAATACATTAAAAGGCGCTCGAAGCCAAGGCCATAGCCACCATGTTTGTTTGTTCCATAGCGGCGGCAGTTGATGTATGGCCTATAGTCTTCTTTGTTAAGGCCAAGTTCTTCCATTCTTTTCAAAAGTTTTTCAAGGCGCTCTTCCCTTTGGCTTCCGCCAACAACTTCGCCAATTCCTGGAAGAAAAAGGTCAACGGCGGCAACAGTTTTTCCGTCCTCATTTTGCCTCATGTAAAAGGCTTTTATATCCTTTGGATAATCGGTTAAGAAAACCGGCTTCTTAAAGACTTCTTCGCATAGATACCTTTCGTGTTCGCTTTGAAGGTCAACGCCCCAATAAACAGGGAACTGGAATTTTTCTTTAACTTTTTCTAAAATTTTAATTGCCTCGGTGTAGGAGAGGCGAACAAATTGGCTTTCAACAACATTTTTAAGGCGGGAAATTAAAGAATTGTCTATAAATTTGTTTAAAAATTCAAGTTCATCGCCACATTTTTCCATAACTCGTGAAATAACAGATTTTAACATTTCCTCAATATTTTCAATGACATCGCCAAGTTCTGCAAAACACATCTCTGGCTCCATCATCCAAAACTCGGCCGCGTGGCGAGTTGTAAAGGAGCGCTCTGCGCGAAAGGTTGGGCCAAAGGTGTATGTTCTTCCAAAGCTGTGGGTGATTGGTTCTTCATCAATTTGGCCTGAAACTGTTAGATAGGCCTTCTTCTCAAAATAGTCCTTTTTATAATCTAACTTTTCCTTTCCAAGCTTTTCAAGATCTAGCGTTGTAACTTGAAACATAGAGCCCGCGCCCTCACAATCGCTTGCAGTTATTATTGGCGTTTGAACATAAACAAAACCCTTTTCGTTAAAAAATTTATGAATTGCAAAGGAAGCTTCCGAGCGTATTTTAAAAACGGCGTTAAACGTGTTTGTTCTTGGCCTAAAAGCGCAATTTTCGCGCAAAAATTCAAGGCTGTGACCCTTTTTTTGCATTGGATAATCTGCTTGGCATGCGCCGGCTATAACAACGTTTTCTGCGCTGATTTCAAACGGCTGTTTTGAATTTGGAGTTAGAACAACCCTTCCAACAACCTCAAACGCCGTTCCGGTTATTTGTTTTATTATTTCATCATAGTTTTCAAGTTTTTGTTTTTCTAAAACAACTTGGCAGCCTTTAAAAGAGCCATCGTTTAACTCCAAAAAGGCAATGTTTTTAGAGTTTCTAATTGTTCTTGCCCAGCCGCAAACTAAAACTGTTTTACCATCAAAGGAGCTATAGTTTTTATTTAAGTCTAAAATATCAGTTTTCTTCATTGGGTTTCTCCTTTAAATTGATTTTTATTGAAATTTCTTCAAGTTGTTTTTGGCTTACCTCGTTTGGCGCACCCATCATAAGATCTTGAGCATTTTTATTAAACGGAAAGGCAATTACATCGCGAATTATTTCCGTTTCGGCAAGGAACATAATAACCCTGTCGAAGCCAAAAGCTGCGCCAGCGTGCGGCGGAGCACCATATGAAAAGGCGTTAAACAGCGAAGGAAACTTGTTTTCAACAACGCTTTTGTCATAGCCCGCCATTTCAAAAGCCTTAACCATAATTTCTGGATTGTGGTTTCTAACAGCGCCGCTTGCAAGTTCAACGCCGTTTAACACAACGTCATACTGATAGGCCAAAATTTCAAGCGGGTTTTTGCTTAAAAGGGCGTCCATTCCGCCTTGGGGCATGCTGAAAGGATTGTGAGAGAACGCAATTGAAGAATTCTCCTCGTCCCACTCAAAGAATGGAAAGTTTACAATCCAACAGAAGTGGAATTTGTTTTTGTCAATTAAATCAAGCTCTTGGCCAAGTTTGTTTCTAAAAATTCCCATAAGCGTAACAACCCTTGAAGAGGTGTCTGCCAAGATGAATGCGCTTTGGTTTGGCTTTAGATTTTCTTGGAAATATTTTTTCTCTTTATCGGTTAAAACCTTTGCAATAGAGCCAGAAATTTCCCCGCCGGAATTTTTAAGCCAAAAAAGCCCTTTTCCCTCATATGATTGAACAAATTTGTTTAAGCCGTCGTAAAAACTTCTTGGCTTTTCGCCCGTTTCGGCTATTATCATCTTAATTGTTTTTCCCTCAAAAAGGCTAAAAGCCGTTTCGCTAAACAACTCTGTTACATCAACAACTTTAAGAGGGTTTCTTAAATCTGGCTTGTCCGAACAATAATCCCTTATTGCATCAGAAAAGTTAATTCGCTCAAACGGAGGAGGAGTTATTTCTTTGTTTGGCGCAAACTCTTTAAAAGTATTGTATAAAACTTGCTCTAAAACATAAAAAACATCGTCTTGCCCGGCAAAACTCATTTCCATATCCATTTGATAAAACTCCCCGGGGCTTCTGTCTGCTCGGGCGTCTTCATCTCTAAAACAGGGCGCAATTTGAAAATATTTGTCAAAGCCAGAAATCATTAGAAGTTGTTTAAAAATTTGGGGGCTTTGGGGAAGAGCATAGAATTTCCCCGGGTTAAGCCGGCTTGGAACAAGAAAGTCTCTTGCGCCTTCTGGCGAAGAACTTGTTAAAATTGGCGTTTGAAATTCGTTAAAGCCAAGGGCAATCATTTGATTTCTAACAAAATTTAAAACCCTGCTTCTAAGCAAAATTGTGTTGTGGAGCGTTGGGTTTCTTAAATCTAAATATCTATATTTAAGCCTTAAATCTTCCTTTGTGTTTGTTCCTTCTGAAATTTCAAACGGAAGAGTTGGCTCACATTTCCCAAGAACTTCAATTTCGCTTGCCAAAACCTCAATGTCGCCAGTTTCCATTTTGTTGTTTTTGCTTTCGCGCTCTAAAACTTTGCCACAAACCTTAACAACGCTTTCCCTGCAAATTTTTGAAACCTTTTCCTCGTCTTTAAATAATATTTGGGTTATCCCGTAGTTGTCTCTAAGCGTTAAAAAGGTTATTCCGCCAAGTTTTCTAATGGAGTTAACCCAGCCGCTTAAAATAACTTCTTTTCCAACGTCTCCAATCCTTAATTCCCCGCAGGTGTGGGTTCTGTAACTGTTTGCTCTTTCCATGAAAGTCTCCAAAAAATTTGATAAAAATATATTACACCAAATAACTTTTAAAAGCAACAAAAATTTGTTCTTATATATAATAAATAAAAAAGTATATAAAACTTAACTTTTAATCTTTTAGCGCGCATATATATTAACTATGAACAAAATTTGGCTTCTGATGATGCTTCTTTCTTGCGCTGCGCTGCTTGCGGTTAATCCCGGGGAAACCGTTAATGGAATGTTAGACGCCTCGGCCGAGGCCGTTGAACTTTGCATAAACCTTTGCGGAATTTATGCTGTTTGGCTTGGGCTTTTGGAAATTTTGGAGGCTAGTGGGCTTTCTGAAAAACTTGCAAAACTTCTTCGCCCAATTATAAAAAGACTTTTTAAAGGGGCAGATGAAAGCGTCCACAAGGACATTGCAATTAACATGAGCGCAAACATGCTTGGCCTTGGAAACGCAGCAACGCCATATGGAATTAGGGCAATGAAGGGAATGGACGATGGAAGCGGCGTTGCAACAAGGCCAATGATTATGCTTATGGTTTTAAATGCAACCTCAATTCAACTTCTTCCAACAACAACAATTGGTTTGCGGGCGGCGGCAGGAAGCGCCTCGCCTGCGGACATTATTCTTCCAACGCTAATTGCAACTTTTATAACATGCTTAACGGGAATTTCTTTGGTTTTGCTGTGTGGAAAAATTTTTGGAAGGAGGAAAAAAGGTGGGTAGTTTTATTGGAATTGTTCTAGGGGTTTTGGCGGCAATTTTTCTTGTTGTTAAAAAGATTAAGTTTTTGCTTGTTTGCCTTTTGTTAATTGTGGTTTTATTTTTATTTGGGGTTTTTTAAAGGAGTTTTTTTGAGCGCCTACATAGTTCCAATTTTTATTGTTTTAGTATTGTTGTATGCAAGTTATAAAAACTTAAACACATACAACATTTTTGTTAAAGGCGCAAAGGGGGCAATTGACCTTGTTGTTTCAATTTTTCCATATATTGTTGCAATTATGGTTTCTGTTGCGCTAATGAGAATTAGCGGGCTAACAGACCTAATTACAAAATGGCTGTCGCCAGTGTTTTTGGCGCTTGGAATTCCGCCGGAAGTTAGCGAACTTGTTCTCCTTCGCCCCTTTACCGGAAGCGGAAGCTTTGCGCTTTTAAACGATATTTTTGCAACCTATGGGGCGGACAGCTATATTTCGCGCTGTGCATGCGTTATTATGGGAAGCAGCGAAACGGTTTTTTATGTTGCAACTGTTTATTTTTCTCAAACCAAAGTTAAGAAGCTTTTATATGCAATTCCTTGCGCGCTGATTGCATCTCTTGTTGCGGCAATTGTTTCATGTTTATTGTGCAGAGTTTTGTAAATTAAATCTTGACATTTTCTTTATTTATGATAGTATTAGGTTACAAAAGAGGAGGAATTATGAAGTATTCGGAATTTGAAAAAATAAGAGAAGGTTTAAGAGTTGTCAGCAAAGCACATGGAAGCAGAATTAAAATGGCTAAGGACGAAGAACAGCACATCTACCTTCTAGGAGATTTTTTTGATGAATATGTTTCCAACATGAATGTTTTGGAGTTTGCAAGAATTGTTAGGGAAGTTTTAACTAAAGTTAATGAGGGCGAGCCTTTCGTTATAGTTTTGGGAGAAGAAATAAAAAGATTTTTCCCATCCATGATCGATGAAACTTCCCCAATAGATGAAATTTGCGAAAAAATGAAGGTTCCAATGGCTGGAATTAAAGACGAAACGAAGCGCCCCATAAGTTTTGTAAAAAGAACCGCCAAGGTTTCATCAGTTTATGTTGAGCCAAAGGATAAAAGCCGAGAGCCGGTGGAACTTGGAATTGTTTTCCCCGGCAATCCAGAGCTTAGCACGATTGGAAACACAGAAACTTCGTTTAAGTATGCTCTGTCACAAATAGAGTATGAATACGGCCAAAAAGCAAGCGCGGAGGTTGCCAACAAAATTTTTAAAGACGCAGAAAAGCAGTTTAACTTGCAAAGAGGGCAAGGCATGGAATAAAAAAGAGCAAGCGCTCTTTTTTTGTTAAAGAGCTGAAAGAGAGAAAATATATCGCAAAAAGACAAAAATTTTTAAAATTTGCAAACACACGGCGAGGTGTTGGCTTTTTGGGTTAAAATTCACAAAAAAAAGTTTAAAAAATTTAAAAAAAGTTGTGAAAAACTGTTGACTTTTGTTTTTTTAAGTTGTATATTAATGTCACCGCTTGAAAAAAGCAGTTTGCTTTTGTGCGGTGAAATTGCACTGTTTGTGCAAGAAAGTGAACTTTGACAATTGAATATTGAGAATTTGATATAATAATTAAGTTATTATATATAGTCAAATATCAGCATTATAAAATTAAGTGTAATATGTAAATCTTCATATATAAGATATACTGCTTATTTACGCTGAGTTTTAATTCTTTAACAGATTTATAGTGAAAATGCTAAGAAATCCTAACGTAATTTAGATTAAGCTACAAAGAGCGTATGGTGGATGCCTTGGCACTAGGCGCCGAAGAAGGACGTGATAAGCTGCGAAAAGCTGCGGTAAGCTGCACATAAGCTATGACCCGCAGATGTCCGAATGCGGAAACGCACTAGCTGTAATGAGCTAGTATCATAACATGAATAAAATAATGTTATGAGGGGAACCCAGGGAACTGAAACATCTAAGTACCTGGAGGAAAAGAAAGTAAATCAACGATTGCGAAAGTAGTGGCGAGCGAAATTGCAAGAGCCCAAACCTAAATCAGAAATGATTTAGGGGTTCGGACCCCAATGTGGTATTGAAATTGGTAGGTGAACACAACTGGAAAGTTGGACGAAACAGGGTAATAGTCCCGTAACCGAAACCGAAATCAAGCCTAGGGTGTTCCAGAGTAGCACAGGACACGTGAAATCCGGTGTGAATGTGGGAGGACCATCTCCTAAGGCTAAATACGACCTAGTGACCGATAGCGTATAGTACCGTGAGGGAAAGGTGAAAAGAACCCCGTGAGGGGAGTGAAATAGAATCTGAAACCGTATGCTTACAAGCAGAGAGAGCACTATTGTGGCAACACAAGTGTGATCTCGTACTTTTTGTAGAACGGGCCGGCGAGTTACGATGTGTAGCGAGGTTAAGCAATTAAGTTGCGGAGCCGAAGCGAAAGCGAGTCTGAAAATGGCGAATAGTTGCATGTCGTAGACCCGAAACCAGATGATCTATCCATGAGCAGGATGAAGCAGTGGTAACACACTGTGGAGGTCCGAACACACGCCTGTTGAAATAGTCGGTGATGACTTGTGGATAGCGGAGAAATTCCAATCGAATCTGGATATAGCTGGTTCTCCTCGAAATAGCTTTAGGGCTAGCCTCTGCATTATGAGATTACTGGGGGTAGAGCACTGAATGGGCTAGGGGCCTTCGCGGGTTACCGAACCTTATCAAACTCCGAATACCAGATAATTGCTAGCAGGGAGTCAGACAGTGTGAGATAAGTTTCATTGTCAAAACGGAAACAGCCGAGATCTACAACTAAGGTCCCAAAGTTTAGGTTAAGTGGAAAAGGATGTGTCACCGCTAAAACAACCAGGATGTTGGCTTAGAAGCAGCCATTCATTTAAAGAGTGCGTAATAGCTCACTGGTCGAGTAGTAGTGCGCCGAAGATAAACGGGGCTAAAACCTAACACCGAAGTTTAGGGATTAGAAGTAATTCTAATCGGTAGGGGAGCAATGTTTGCGGGCTGAAGCAGTACCGAAAGGAGCTGTGGACTGCAAACAAGAGAGAATGCCGGCATGAGTAGCGAGAGCGTGGCGAGAATCCACGCCGTCGAAAGTCTTAGGTTTCCTGGGGAAGGTTTGTCCGCCCAGGGTAAGTCGGGATCTAAGCTGAGGCCGAAAGGCGTAGGCGATGACCAACAGGTAGATATTCCTGTACCACCGATTGTCGATAAAGAGCTGATGCAGTGACACAGGAGGATAGCGAAACCGCGGTTATGGATATCTGCGGCCAAATCATGAGGGGTCTAAATTGTGAAGTACGTTTAGAGCGCACCCTAGGTGATGATGGGGAGTGAAAATTAGTAATGAAGTTCGCAAATTCACACTGGCGAGAAAAGCTGCTAGGTAGATAATAGGTGCCCGTACCGCAATCCGACACAGGTAGACGATGAGAGAATCATAAGACGAACGGGATAACCCTTGTTAAGGAACTCGGCAAAATGACCCCGTAACTTCGGAATAAGGGGTGCCAACGAAAGTTGGTCGCAGTTAATCGGCCCAAGCGACTGTTTATCAAAAACACAGGTTTCTGCTAAATCGTAAGATGAAGTATAGGAGCTGACGCCTGCCCGGTGCTGGAAGGTTAAGAGGAGAGGTTAGCGCAAGCAAAGCCTTGAATTTAAGCCCCAGTGAACGGCGGCCGTAACTATAACGGTCCTAAGGTAGCGAAATTCCTTGTCAGGTAAGTTCTGACCCGCATGAATGGCGTAAC
>CASDUK010000002.1 GCA_949283975.1 uncultured Bacillota bacterium | reverse complement strand
GTTCGATTCCGCCTCAAGGCACCAATGTGCATTGAGAGGAGAGAACCAACAAATCTCCTGAAAGGGAGGGTTCGATTCCGCCTCAAGGCACCAATGTGCTTTAAATTAAGATAGACTCTCACTTTGTTTAATAGGCTTAAAAAA
Source organism: uncultured Bacillota bacterium (assembly GCA_949283975.1). Lineage (GTDB taxonomy): Bacteria > Bacillota > Clostridia > Christensenellales > UBA1242 > UMGS687. The sequence continues at coordinate 230,521 of CASDUK010000002.1, read as the reverse complement.
GCACAAAATCGTTTTAGATAATTTAATTTAAACGATCTTTAGCATGCTTGGTTGGGTTGTAGAGTGGTCAAATACATCAGACTGTAAATCTGACGCCTCCGGCTTCGATGGTTCGAATCCATCCCCAACCACCAATAAAATTAATTGCTTTTAATTGGCAAATAAGAAAGGGCAAAACATTGCTCTTTATTTTATGCCAATTCTCAACCCAAAACGCCTTTAAATTTTCCGAATATTGATAAAAACCTTTTAAAAAACAAAGGAAAGCGCGATAAACACAAGGACAATGATTACACAATTTCTATAATATTTTCCCATATAATTATCTTATCAGAAGAAATTTTTGATTTAAATGGGAAAACTGGCAATTTATGTCGAAATATGAAAGATGATAACAGAATTTAATGTTGCGGCAAAGTTTTAGAGGTTTTTGAAAAACTTTAAAAAAATGTTGACAAAAACTTGATATAATGATAGTATATGGATTGCAAGTGTGCTGGTGTGGCTCAATGGCAGAGCAGCTGATTTGTAATCAGCAGGTTGTTGGTTCGACTCCAATCACCAGCTCCAAAAAAACCTAGCCAAAAAAATGGCTAGATTTTTTTATGATTTGCTTTATATTATGAAAAAAGGCTTTGTTATTTACTGTTAAAATTTGTTCAACCGTTAGAGAAAATGGATTTAGACAACAAAGGGTTTGAGATGCTCTCATTAATTTGACTAAATTTTTAAAATATGGTAAATTACTTAAAGCGGAGGGAAATTATGAAAATTAAAGATATGAGAGCCTTAAGGGGAGAAATTTACAAAATTGAGAACGTTGACATGCTTTCAACGGGGAACGAGAAAGATAGAATTAAGTTCTTTAAAAAACTTTCAAACATAATGATTGAAGCCGGCAAACTAAAATTTTCGGATAGAGCAATATTGGAGGTTGCGCTAATTTTGAGGCATAAGGGAGTTGTTAGATTAGACAATTATTACAAAGCCAACAAGATTAAGCCAAGCAAAAGCATTTTTGAGATTGTTGGCGCAAAAACTGCTGAATTTCCTGCCTTAGTTTTTTCAACAATTGCATATGGAACAGAGGAGGAATCGAGGACTTGCATGAAAGCGTTTAGAGGAAAGAACAACATGATGTCACAATGGGTTCAGGCAAACAAGACATTTGATTTTGGGTTTGGATTTTAAACGATAATTATTCGACAAAATAACACCTTTTTAAACAGAAGGTGTTATTTTTTTGCATTTTTTTCCTGCTAGAATTTTTTTGGAGGGAAGAGATGCAGATTAGAAACAGAATTTATAACAGCACGCTTTATATTGTTTTAAGCGGGGAACTTGACGAACATTCTGCCCAAGCCGTTAGGGCAGACTTGGACGAGCTTTTTGACGAAGGCGGGTTTAATCAGGTTATTATCGACCTTTCGGAATTGGATTTTATGGATTCAACAGGAATTGGCGTTTTGCTTGGAAGATATAAGAAATTGAAGAGCAAGAACACGCCAATTTTCATCTGCAACCCATCTTCTCACGCAGAAAAAATCTTTAAAATGACTGGGCTTTATGAAATTATGCCCAAAATTTCATAGAAGGAGAAAACATGAACATAATTAACGAAATGACACTTAAATTTAAAGCACTTTCTGAAAACGAGGCTTTTGCAAGAAGTTGCGTTGCTGCTTTTTGTGTTCAGCTAAACCCAACTCTTGACGAAATAACAGATATAAAAACCGCTGTTAGCGAAGCGGTTACCAACTGCGTTGTCCATGCCTATCCAAAGGAAGAGGGCGAAATTTCGTTAAATGTTAAATTAACGCGAGATAGCGCAATTATTTCAGTTTCTGACGAAGGGGTTGGAATTTCAAATTTTGAAAGAGCAAGGCAGCCCTTCTTCACAACTAAACCAAGCGAAGAGCGAAGCGGAATGGGCTTTACGGTTATGGAAAGTTTTATGGATAAGGTTTATTTGCTTAAAAACAAAACCAAGGGCGTTACGGTACTTATGGAAAAGAAATTTGGAGAGGAAGAAAAAAAGATTATGGGTGAATAATGCTAAGCCATGAGGAAACGCTTAAGCTAATTAGCATGGCACAAAATGGAGACGAGCAAGCAAAGCAACGGCTTGTTGTTGAAAATTCTCCGCTCATTAAAAGCATTATTAAAAGATTTGTTGGAAAGGGAATTGAATATGACGACCTGTTTCAACTTGGCGCCCTTGGGTTCGTTAAGGCAATTAATAACTTTCAAACGGATTATAATGTTAAATTTTCAACTTATGTTGTTCCAATGATTATTGGCGAAATTAAAAGGTTCATGCGAGATGACGGAGCAATTAAGGTTTCAAGAACAATAAAAAGCTTAAATCTTCAAATTAATAAGTTTATTGAAGAATATACAAAGCAAAACGGCCTAAAGCCTTCAATTGAAACAATTGCAAAAAACTTTGCTCTTCCATGCCAAGAAATTATCTTTGCAATGGATTCGGCAAAAATGCCAATTTCTCTTTACACTCCTTTTGAAGAAGAGGAGGATAAAAGCCTTTTGGTTGTTGACAGGTTTGCTCAAAACAACCAAACAGAAGAACTTTTTGACAACATCTTTTTGAGAGACACGCTAAAAAATTTGAACCCGAGAGATAAAAGAATTATATTGCTTAGATATTTTCGAGATAAAACCCAAAGCGAAATTGCAAAGGAGCTTGGAATTTCTCAGGTTCAGGTTTCAAGGCTTGAAACAAAAATCATTGAAAGAATTAGAGAAAGAATTGCTAAATAAAAAAGAACTTAAGTTTAAGTTCTTTTTTAATTTTCTGGGCTTTCTTGGTTTTCGCTTGCTTGCGCGCCAAGTTCTTCAAGAGCAATTTGTTCGTAATTAAGTTTTGAAATGTTGTCGGCCGAAAGCATGAAAACAATGTCGGAAAGATTGTTTGAAATCATGTTTAAATAACTTGTAATTTCCATGTAGGTTGTGTTTTTTTCAAGCCCGGCGCGGCTTTTTGCGGCGTTTTCAATAACATGGGCTTTTGCAGAAAGTTTAACTTCCGAATTGAGCTTTGAAAGCTCTAAAAACTTGTCATAGCTGGATTTATCTTCCAAAAGGAATAGGCAGTCTATGTCTTTTATATAAAGCTGGCAAAGTTCAAACATTTCTGTTGTGTTTGTTATTGCTTTGTTTGTAAATTTATTTAACTTGGCAGAGAAGGTAATTTTCTTGTCGGAAACTAGATTTTCAACAATTTTTTTGCAGTTGTGGTTTATTCTTTCAATGTGTTTGATTACAAAAAGAATTTTGTCCAAATCCTTAATTGTTTGGGAATCTTCAGATGAAATTGCAGAAACTTTTGATGAAAAGCGAAGGAGATATTCATTATAATCTTGAATTGTTTTTAAAATTCTTCTTGCTGGCTCTTTTTTCTCCGAGAAAACATAATCTGTTGCTTGTTTATAAATTGTTCTAACTTCGTTATAGAAAACAAATAAAGATTTTGTTGCCTTAGCAATTGAAACAGCGGGCGCTTCATCGGTGAAATCAGCAACCTCCAAGGGGTTTTTTCTTTTGCGCTTGATTGGCCTAATTGTTTTGCAAAGCAAAATTGAAAAATATTTAACAAACGGAATTAAAAGAATTGCAACAAAAATTAAAGCCGCAAAATATGCAGTTATAACTTGGAAAGAAGGTTCTTTAATCCAGCCAAAGCAAACTTCAACCCAATTTGTAAGCGACAAAAGCCCAAAAATTAAACAGACAATGCAAGAGAACAAAACATGGAAAATTGCCGCGCGTTTTCCGGTTAGGTTGGAGGACAGGCTTGCAATCATTGCCGTTGTTATAGAGCTTCCTAAAAGAGCGCCAAAAATAATGTAGATTGCGCTGCTTGCCCCAATTACGCCGGGAACTGTTGCCGTTCCAATTAATGAAAGAACAAGCGCGGTTGTTCCAAGCGAGCTTTGAAGCAAAATTGCAAAAGCCGCGCCAAGAAAAATTAAAAGGGCAGGGTTGGTTATCTTTGAGAAGAAAGAGATGAAGGAGGGCTCTGTTAAGATAAAGCTCATTGAATCTTTCATTAGCATAAGCCCAACAAACATCAGCCCAAAACCAACAAAAGCTTGAGCTATGTTTTTAAACCAAGACTTTTTTGCAAAAATGTAAAGAATTGCACCAACGATTGTTATTGCACAGAAAAAATCTGTTACTCCAAAACTTTGAAACGAAATTAAATATGCTGGGACAGCCGATGCAACATTAACGCCAACTATAAGCGAAATTGCTTGAAAAAGGGTCAACATTCCAACGGAGGTAAAGCTTGCAACCATAACAACGCTTGCCGTTGTGCTTTGAAAAACAATTGTTAGCAAAAAGCCAAAGCCAAAAGCTTTGAAGCGGTTGTTTGAAAACTGGTTAATTTTTTTTCTTAATTTGTTTCCGCCAAGGGTTTCAAGTTTTGTTGAAAGAAGTTTTGTTGCAAACAAAAAAACGCCAAGGCCAGAAATTAAAATTAAAATATTGCTAAGCATTTTTATCCTCTAAATTATTCTATCAAAAATTGCTTTATGTTGTAAATAGTTTTTTTAAAAAAACATGTGAAAAATATAAAAAAAATTGTTTTATTTGTTATTTTCATGTTTAAAAAAAAGGGTTTTTAAATTTAATGTCGAATTATTATATTGACGCACCAAAAATTATGTTACAAAAATTCTAATTTTGGCAAATTACTAGATTTGAGGGAAAAATTGCAGAAAAGATATTTCCAGCCCAAATTTGTTGAACAAGTTAGGGCAAAGAATGATATTGGACAAGTTGTTTCATCATATATTCAAACGACAAAAAGGGGAAACGCAACATGGGCGCTTTGCCCCTTTCATCATGAGAAAACCCCTTCTTTTGCGGTTAACGAGGAAGAACAATTTTTTCATTGCTTTGGCTGCGGAGAAGGCGGAGACGTTATAAAATTTGTTCAGCTAATTGAGTCAATTTCCTATCCAGATGCAATTGAAAAACTTGCAGAGCGGGCCGGGCTTGAAATTCCAAAAGATGAGAGCAGCGATGAAATAATTTTTGAAAAAAAGGAAAAAGACGAAGCTTTAAGGGCGTTAAAGTGCGCAATGGAAGTATATCATAAAAACCTTTATCTTCCAGTTGCAAAAAAAGCTCAGGACTATGTTAAATCAAGAAATTTTAAAAAGAGCGACCTTGAAAGGTTTCACATTGGCTATTCAGACGGAAGCAACATAATTTCAGAGCTTTTTAAACTTGGCGTTAGTTCAAAAACGCTTGTTATGGCAGGAATTGCGGGGAAGGAGGGAGAAAGGCTTTATGACAAACTTTCTGGCAGGCTTATTTTCCCGGTTTTAAATTCGTTTGGAGAATGTGTTGGGTTTAGCGGAAGAATTTTAAATTCAGATGCTAGCCGCGCAAAATATAAAAACACAGAGCAAACAATTGTTTTTGATAAAAGTTCCTGCGTTTATGCAATTGATTTATTAAAAGAAGAAAAAAGAAGCGGAAATTTAAAGAGAATAATTTTAGTTGAAGGGCAAATTGATGTTATAAAAATGCACAGTTTTGGTTTTAGATCTGCCGTGGCATCAATGGGAACAGCGCTAACCCAGCGCCATGCAACAATTTTAAAGAGATTTTGCGAGGATATAACAATTTGCTATGATGGCGACACAGCGGGCGAAAAGGCAACCGCACGCGCAATTGAAATTTTGGAAGAAGAAGGGTTTAACATTAAAGTTGCAAGGCTTCCAAAGGGAATGGATCCGGACGAATTTTTAAAAACAAACGGGCGGGAGGAAATGGAAAAACTTTTAGATGGTGCGCTTTCGCCAGTTGAATATAAACTTAAACTGTTGGAAGAAAAGTTTAATCTTTCAACGCCAGAAGGAAAGGCAAATTATTTAAAGGGCGCTTTTGCAGCCGTTTCAAATGTTGAAACCATGAGCGAAAAAGATGTTTATTTAAAAATTATAAGCAAGGCAACAGATGTTCCAATTGATATTATTAGAAGAGATTGTCAAAACGCCCCAATTAGCGAATGGCCGCTTGCAGAAAGGAAAGTTATTGTAACAAACGAAGAAGGAATTAAAAAAGCGTTAAGATTTGTTTTAAAATCTATATTAAACGGGGAAACTTTTTCTAAGTTGGATTTTGATTTAAAGGCCTATCTTTCAAATCCGCTATACATTTCAATTTTAAAAAAATTTGAAACCCACGGCGAAAATTTTAAAGAGTTTTTAGAGGAAGAGGAAAAGGAATTTGTAAGCAGTCTTTCAGATTTCAATCCGCCAGGAGGAAAAGAATTTTTTAACGAATGTGTTTGGAAGATTGTTGAAAACAACTTAAAAATAAAACAACAACTGTTAAACGAAAAATTCAAGGCGGCTTCTTCAACGCAAGAGCGGGCGGAAATTTTGAGCGAGATTAATAAAATTATTAAGCAATTAAACGAAAGAAGAATATAGGAGAAAAAATGGAAGAAAAATTTAAACCAGAACTTAATAGATTTTTGGAAGTTGGTAGAAAAAAGGGCATGGTTAACGAGGAGGACATCTATTTTCGCCTAATAAAACATGACGCAAGCCGAGACGATATCAACGAGTTTATTGCTGAAATTGAAAAGAACGGAATTAGGGTTATCAAAGCCGCAGAGGAGGATGTTAGCAAAGAAAATTTGGACGACATAATAGTTCAAGTTAATGTTGACGACCCTGTTAAAATGTATTTAAAAGATATTGGGAAAGTTCCGCTTTTAAGCAGCGATGAAGAAATTGAACTTGCAAAGAAGATGATGGAAGGCGACCCTGTTGCAAAGGCAAAACTTTCAGAATCCAACCTTAGGCTTGTTGTTAGCATTGCAAAAAGATATGTTTCACGCTCTAACATGCAGTTTTTGGATTTAATCCAAGAGGGAAACATTGGCCTTTTAAAGGCTGTTGAAAAATTTGACCACACGAAAGGCTTTAGGTTTTCAACTTATGCAACATGGTGGATTCGCCAGTCAATAACCCGCGCAATTGCAGACCAGGCAAGAACAATTCGTGTTCCCGTTCACATGGTTGAAACAATAAACAAATTAACGCGCGTTACAAGAATGTTAATTCAAAAACTTGGGCGAGACCCAACAACATCTGAAATTGCAAGCGCAATGAATCTTCCAGAGGAAAGGATTATGGAAATTCAAAGAATTGCAATGGATCCAATTTCGCTTGAGACAACAATTGGAGATGAAGAGGACAGCAAAATTAGCGATTTCATTGAGGACGACAGCGCACAATCTCCGCTTGAGGCGGCCTCTCAATCTCTTTTAAGAGAACAACTTCTCTCTGTTATAGAAACGCTAACGCCAAGAGAACAAAAAGTTATTCGAATGAGATATGGCTTGGATAATTCTCATGCAAGAACGCTTGAAGAGGTTGGAAAAGAGTTTAATGTTACAAGAGAGCGCATTAGGCAAATTGAGGCGAAAGCACTTAGAAAACTTCGCCACCCTAATCGCTCAAAAAAACTAACAGATTATAGAAGTTAAAGCGGGGTCTCTCCGCTTTTTGTTTGACATGAAAGTGAAAATAATGTATAACTTTAAAAGTAAACGGAGAAAAAATGGATTTTAAAAATATTTTAGAGTATCAAAAGAAAGACGGCGAACTTATCAAAATTGAAAGAGAGCTTAGCTCAAACCCAAGCAGAAAAGTTTCGTCTGAGATGATTGCTGTTGTAAAGGGGGCTCAAGAAAAATCTGCAATGCTCGAAATCAGGGCGGCGGGGCTTGAAAGGGACTTTCAAGCAATTAAAAAGGCATATTCAGACACAACAGCTCAAATTGAAAAGTTTATTTCAAAGGATCTTGAAAGCCTTTCTCAAAAAGATTTGGAAAGCGTTATTTCTGCAACCAACGCAATTTTAAACAACTTTAATGTTCTTGAAAAAAAACTCTTTTCCGAGGCGGAAAGGTTAAACATTACATTAAATGAATTTGAAAACGCAAAAAAACAATATGGCGCAGCAAGGGCAAAATATAACCAGCATAAACAAGTTTATGACAATTTGTTAAAGGAAAAAGAGCCCGAAATTAAAAAAATTAAGTTGGAACTTGAAAACCTTGAAAGGGGAATTGAACCAAAACTTTTGGCAAAATATAAACAACTTAGGGCAGACAAGCTTTTCCCGGCCTTTGTTAGGCTTGTTGACAGATCTTGTGGAGGGTGTCGAATGGAACTTTCCGCAGCAGAAATTGAAAAAGTTAAGTCCAATGGATATTTAGAGTGTGATAATTGCAGAAGAATAATAATTTCAGATTAGGCCAATTGGCCTTTTCTTTTTTCTTTAATTGACATTAAAATTAGATAATGTTATTATTGTTAACATGAAAAACGATTTGAAACTAAAAAATTTAAAGGGAACAGTTGACTTTCTTCCAAACCAACAGGCGGCAAGAGATTTTATTGTTGAAACTTTAAAAAAATCCTTTATTAAATATGGATATTTGCCGGTTGAAAGTTCAATTTTGTGCCCTTTTGAGTTGCTTTCTTCTAAATATGCCGGCGGGGCAGAGATTTTAAAAGAAGTCTATCGCCTTAAAGACCAAGGGGATAGAGATATTGGATTAAGATATGACCTAACAGTTCCGTTTTCAAAGCTAATTGCGGCAAACCAAAGTTTGCCCCTTCCTTTTAGGCGCTTTGAAATTGGAAAAGTTTTTAGAGATGGCCCGGTTAAACTTGGGCGCAACAGGGAATTTACTCAATGTGATGTGGACGCTTGCGGAATTTCTGGGCGGCTTGTTGAAGCAGAGTTTTTTCAAATGACAGAGGAATGTTTTTCAAACCTTGGCTTAGATGTTGAAATTGTTTGGAACAACAGAAAATATCTTGCGGGAATTTTGGAGGACTGCAATGTTAAAGAAATTTCAAAAACAATTTTGTGCTTAGATAAACTTGAAAAAATTGGAAAGGAAGAGGTTTGTAAAGAACTTGAAAAACAAGGGCTTTTGAAAGGCGAAATTGAAAGCGTTTTTGCCCTTCTTTCAAAAAACCCTAACGAAGTTTTTGAAACAGCAAAATCTAACACGTTAAAAGAAGGCTGCCAAGAAATTTTGGAACTTAGCCAGTTAATTTCAAAGCTTGGGTTAAAGTCTTGCAAGTTTTCTTCAACGCTTGCGCGCGGGCTTGAAATTTACACGGGAACAATTTGGGAGGTTTTTGACAAGACAAAAAGAATTTCTTCAAGCCTTTGCGGCGGCGGAAGATATGACGAAATAATTGGAAAGTTTATCGACGACGGAAAGCAATATCCAGCGCTTGGAATGACCTTTGGTTTAGAACCAATAAGCATTTTGGTTGGCGAAAAATTTAAAGAAGAAAGCCTTATAGACCTTTCAATTTTTGCCTTTGAAAAAAATTATTATGTTTTGGAACTTGCAAAGAAGTTTAGAGAGGCAAGCATAAAAACTGTTGTGGATTTTTCATCATCACGTCTTAAAAAATTTTTGGAATCTTCAAGCAACCAAAAAATTCCTTTCGTTGCAATAATTGGAGAAGATGAAATTAAGGAAAACAAAGTTATGCTAAGAGACATGAGAAATTCAACCCAATTTGCTCTTTCAATTGAAGAGGCGGTTGAGGTTATTAAAAAGGGAAGGGAATAATGGATTTTAAAAAACTTGCAAACTTGCTATACCCAAACGCAAAAGATGTTAAATTTTGGGAGGAAAAATATCCCGAAAGAAACCTGCCAAATGGAGCAGAGGTTGTTAGAATTGCCCCAAGCCCAACGGGATATCTCCACATTGGAAATTTTTTTGGTGCAATGGTGGATTATGAAATTGCAAAGACAACTGGCGGCGTTTTTTATTTCAGGCTTGAAGACACAGACAAAAAAAGGGAGATTGATGGCGCAGATTTTGTTGCCCTAAATGTTTTAAAAGAATTTGGAATTTCTCCAGATGAAGGCCTTATGCCAGATGGAACGGAGAGGGGAAACTATGGGCCATATCGCCAAAGCGAGCGCCTTGAAATTTATAAGTCCTATGCAAAAAAATTGGTTTTAGAAGGAAAGGCTTTTCCTTGCTTTTGTCAAAAGGCGGCAGATGTTGGAGAGGTTTATCAAAGGAGAGAAAAGGAGCTTCAAACGGAGGCTTCAATTTCAGAGAAAGACCCTTGCCGAGATTTAACACTTGAAGAAATTGAGGAGAAACTAAAAGAGAACAAAAAATTTGCATTAAGATTGAAATCAAACGGAAAAGAGGGCGACAAGGTTGTTGCATTTGACTTTTGCAGAGGCGAAATGGAACTTCCAGCAAATTGCAAGGACATTGTTTTGGTTAAAGACAACGGAATTCCGCCATATGCCTTCGCCCATGTTATTGATGACCACTTGATGAAAACAACAACTGTTGTTAGAGGGAGCGACTGGCTTTCAACTTGGCCGCAACATCTTGAAATTTACCAGGCGCTTGGGTTTAAAGTTTTAAAGTATATCCACACTCCGCTAATTTCAAAACTTGGCGAGAACGGCAACAAACGGAAAATTTCAAAGAGATATGACCCAGAGGCAGACATGCGTTTCTATGTTGAAATGGGAATTCCAAGAGTTGCGGTTTGCGAATATGTTTTAAATTTGGCAAACAGCAATTTTGAACTTTGGCGCGCAGCAAACCCAAACCTTGATTTTAGAGAATTTAAATTTAGTCCAAGTAAAATTGGCCTCTCAAGCCCACTTTTCGACATGGATAAACTTTTAGACATCTCAAAAAATTATATTTCAAAACTGTCGGCAACGGAAGTTTATTCAAGCGTTCTTTCTTGGGCGAAGGAATTTGACAAGGATTTTGCAAAGCTTTTAGAGGAGAGAAAGGATTTTGCCATAAGCGTTTTTAACATAGACCGAGAGGGGAAAAACCCAAGGAAAGATTTGGAAATGTTTAGCCAGGCAAAAAAAGTTTTTTCATATATGTTCTTGGATTTTCTCGGGCAAATGAAAATTGAAGATTATGAAATCAACTCAATTGATTTTGAAAAGGCAAAAAAAGTTGTTTCAGAATATAAGAAAGTTTTAAACTGGAAGGATAACAAAGAAACTTGGTTTTCAAAAATTAAAGACCTTGCCCAAAAACTTGGTTTTGCAACAGACAACAAAGAATTTAAGAAAAATCCAGAAAAATTCCAGGGAAATGTTGCAAATTTTTGTGAATATATAAGAATTGCAATTACGGGAAGAAAAAATTCGCCGGACTTATTTACAATTGTTTCAATTTTAGGACAAGAAGAAACTGTTAAAAGACTTGAAAAATTGGAAAATTTATTGTGAGAATTGATGATTTAAATTTTTACCTAAATGATGCAAGAATTCTTTCCAAATTACTTCTTGGAAAAATTCTTTGCGTAAGCGACGGAAAAAACATTAAAAAATTTAAAATAAAAGAAACCGAATGTTATCTTGGGCTGGAAGACAGCGCAAGCCATGCTTTTCACGGAAAGACAAAGCGGTCAAAAATTATGTGGGAGCGCGGAGGAATTTGTTACATTTATTTAAACTATGGAATCCATTACATGCTGAATATAGTTTCTGGGAAGGAGGGTCAGCCACAGGCGGTTTTAATTAGAGCCGCAGGGGAATTTAATGGCCCGGGAAAACTTACAAAAGCCGCAAAAATAGACATGTCGTTCAACTATGAAGACCTTTTAACAAGCAAAAGAATTTGGCTTGAAGAAGGTGAAAAACCAAAAAAAATTGTTTCATTAAAACGCGTTGGAATAAATAGCGCGAGGATAAAAGATCAAAACCGCCTGTGGCGATATATGACTAGTGAAGAATAAAATTTTTAATTTTTTTAAATAAAATTATTAATTTTGCCTGTTATTTAATAATTATTTTAAATTTTTTTAAAACATATTAAAATTATTTTGCCAATTTAAATTGTATTTTAATAATTGAGAATTGATAGTTTTCATATTGGCTTTGCCATTAACACCTTTTAATTCAAATCAATTTTAATTATATAGGTAAAAACACTTGACAAAGAAAAAAAATTGGTATAAAATGCAAATTGCAATTTGAAAAATGCCTCCTTAGCTCAGCGGTGGAGCACTCGGCTGTTAACCGATAGGTCGTAGGTTCGAATCCTACAGGAGGCGCCAAAACACAAACAGAGAGAAAAAGCTCTGTTTTTTTATTTTACGGCCTATCGGTTAAAGTTTGCAAGGCAAACGCCTGCGATAGAGAAAAAACTGCGCTTTGGCCTTGTTTCGCAAGTGTGCGAAACGAACGGCTTTGGCGCTTGTTTTTTCTCTTGTTCGTGTAATTTTTGCCGCGACTTGTAAGGAAATTAAATAGCTTTTCTGTGAATAACAATATATCTTCTTAAGAAAAGGAAGAACAATCTCAAACGGCCGTTAACTGCGCTTTGGCCTTGTTTCGCAAGTGTGCGAAACGAACGGCTTTGGCGCTTGTTTTTTCTCTTATACGCGGCCAGACGAAAAATTACAATTCTTGTAATTTTTGCCGCGACTAAAAAGGAAGAACAATAGCTTTTCTGTGAACTAGAAATGTAACTCTTAAAAGAGCAAGGATAAATCTCAAGCGGCCGTTAACTGCGCTTTTGCCTAGTTTCGCAAGTGTGCGAAACATGCGGCGTTTACGCTTGTTTTTTCTCTTGTTCGCGGCCAGACGAAAAATTACAATTCTTGTAATTTTTGCCGCGACTTGTAAGGAAATTAAATAGCTTTTCTGTGAATAACAATATATCTTCTTAAGAAAAGGAAGAACAATCTCAAACGGCCGTTACTGCGCTTTGGCCTAGTTTCGCTTGTCAGCGAAACGTGCGGCTTTGGCGCTTGTTTTTTCTCTTATTCGCGGCCAGACGAAAAATTACAAGTTCCTTGTAATTTTTGCCGCACTAATAGTTTTTCTGTATTTTTGAGGCTTAAAGCAAAGAAAAAACTGGAAGTTTCCAGTTTTTTCTTTGCTATGCCGCTGTTTCTTGGTTTTTAGGCGGCTCTTCTTTTATTGGATTTATGTTTGTTTTGTTATATTTAGTTATTGTTTCGGTTTTAATTTGTGTTGAGGTTTGGGGGCTTATTTCAACAAAATTTTCTTGTTTTGTTGGCTTGGTTTCTGTTTCTAAAAGCTCTTCTTCCTTGTTTTCATTTTCTTGCGCTGGAGTTATTGCTGAAAAGCTTTTAAAATCTTGCCTTCTTTCGTTTGGAAGGGGTTTTTGTAAAAGGTCTATGTTTTCGGCTTGGACGGGTTCGGTTTTTATTATGTTTGAAGAAGGAAGCTTGTATGTGTCTGTGTTGCGATATGGGTTTACCGTTCCGTTTTCATAGTTGTGAACGCCCGGATAGGCAGCGCCTCCAATTCCAACGCCTGCGCCAATTCCCGGAACGCCCGCGCCAATTCCAACTCCTGTTCCATAGCCATAACCAACTTGAGGATAGCCATAGTTGTTTGCATTCGGAAGAGGCTGAACTGGAACTTGGGGCTGGGGCTGCTGAATTGTTTGGTTGCTCATATAATTTGCGCCGTTATTTTGGTTTGAATTATTTTCATTGTTTAAATTGTTGTTTGCGGGTTGACTGGGTTTCTTTTTGTTAATTATGTTTGGCTTAACTGTTGGGGTGTTATATGTGTCTAGATTGCCTTTTTTTTCAAAATGTTGTGAATTTTCTTTTGAGTCATAGTCAACAACTTCTCTTGGCTGAATTATTGGCCTGTTTAAGTTCATCAAATTTTCAAGTTTTTCTTCAGAAATATATTCTTTTTGGCCATCTTCTGTTAGAGAATAATATTTTCCATTCTCGTCTAGATAGTAACAAATTCCGTTTTCATCTTTTAAACAATTTGGATTTCCATTAACAATATCCTTTAAGTTGTTAAGAGATTCATCTTCCAAATTTTGGTTTGAGGTTGTTAAAATTGATTGAAGTTCTAAAAGAACGGCCAAAATGTTTTGATAGTCCGTAAGCCTGTTGTTAAGGCAATTTACAAAAGTTATATATTTAGAACTTATTGGCTCAATTCCGCCACTTAGTGAATTGTTAGAAGAAATTTCTTTCGCACAGTTGGAAACATCGTTTCTGGTGTCAACAATCCTGTTAACAAGTCTTCCAAGTTCTCTTAAAAGCGAGTTTGCATTTTTAATTTGCTCTTGAGAAAGTTCAACTTCGTTTGCTTTTAATTGTTTTGAAATTACTTTTAATGTGTTGCAGCAATTTTGAATTTGTTTTCGACAATTTTTAACTTCTTGGTTTAGCGCAACAGCGTCATCAATCATTAAATAAAGGTCTTCAACTTTGTTTATATATGAATTATAGTTTTGGCTTGATGGCTGGTTTGAAATTCTTCTTGGAATATATCTTCCTTCTGTTAGATTTGAAACCGGCGAGACAAAGAGGGAATTATTAATTTTTTTTCTTAAATTTTCTTTGAGTTTGTTTCCCTCCTTAACAATTTCTTCTTTCGAAACAATTTGTTTGTTAAGGCCAGGAATTGAATCTAATTTGTTTTCAACCCCATTTTTCGAAAGATTTTCTTTAAGCGAACTTGTTTTGTTAAATTCTAAATTTTCGTTTTCTTGCAAGCTGTTTTGCGAAGGAGCTTCAAGAGAGTATAGCTCGGGAATGACAATTTCTTCGTTTTCAACATCTTTTGTTTGTTCCAAGGCGCTTGTAAGCTTATCCAGATTATATTCCAATGTATAGGAAAGTGAGGAGTTTGAAGCGCCGCAGCCTGCAAGGGAAAGGGTTAGAATCGCGCAGAGAGTAATTGAAAGACCCATTAAAAATTTTTTCATAAAAACCTCCAAATTAGTTTTTTATAGCTTTATTGTGTTAGTTTTTTTTGAAAATATCCGTTTTTGGGTTAATTTTTTTGTTTTTGCGCAACATACAAAAAGGCAAAGGAGAGAAAATGAATTACAAGGATAGAAACAAAAAATATAACGAATACATAAAACAAAAAATTCCAAAGACAAGAAGTTGGCCAACGCTTTTTAACGCCTTTTGGGTTGGGGGGGTTATTTGCATGATTGGCCAGGGAATTGGAGATGGAATTAGGGCAATTTGGCCAGATCTTGCCGGGGGCGCAGTTTCGGCCTGCATTTCAATTATTTTAATTTTTATTGCCTCTCTTTTAACTGGAATTGGTGTTTACGACAGAATTGGCGCATTTGCCGGTGCGGGCTCAATTGTTCCAATAACCGGATTTTCCAATTCAATTACAAGCCCTGCAATGGACTTTAAAAACGAGGGAATAATTTTTGGCCTTTGCGTAAAGATGTTCTCAATTGCTGGGCCGGTTATTGTAATTGGCGTTTTAGCAAGCGCCGTTGTTGGGCTTATCTATCTTTTTATTTAGGAGAAGGCGATGATAAAAGAAACAAAGAACCAAACAATTGTGCTAAAAAACAAGCCCAGAATAATTGGCAATTATTCAATTGCTGGGCCAAAGGAAGGAAAAGGGCCTTTTGGCGAAATGTTTGATTATGTTATGAAGGACGATTTTTTCGGCGAAAAAACCTATGAAAAGGCGGAGCGCAAGATGCTTGAACACGCAATTTTTGGTGCAACAGATAAGGCGCTTTTGCGCCCAGATAACATCGACATGTTAATTTGCGGAGATTTACTAAATCAAATTATAACCTCAAGTTATGCGGCAAGGGCTTTTGATGTTAGTTACCTTGGAATTTTTTCCGCATGTTCGGCAATGGCTCTTTCAATAGGAATTGGCGCGTCAATGGTTAACGCCGGCTATTTTAAAAATGTTGCCTGTGCAACATCAAGCCATTTTTCAACCGCCGAACGCCAATTTAGATTCCCACTTGAACTTGGAAACCAAAGGCCGCCAACAAGCCAGTGGACGTGCACGGGTTCTGGCTGCACCGTTCTTTCACTTGGCGGGCAAGGGCCATACATAGATTCCGTAACATTTGGAAAGGCAATGGACTATGGAGTTTGTGATGTTAACAACATGGGCGCAGCAATGGCGCCGGCCGCCATGGAAACTATGATTTCTGTTTTTAAGGATACAAAGACCAAGCCGGAAGATTATGACCTTATTTTAACAGGCGACCTTGGAAAACTTGGAGCAGAGATTTTGCTTGACTTAATGGAGGAGCGGGGCTATAAACTTGGGAAAAACTATTGCGATTGCGGGCAAATGATTTTCTATCACGATCAAAATGTTTTGATGGGCGGCTCTGGCTGCGGCTGTTCTGCAACAATTTTTAATTCCTATGTTGTTGAAAGGCTTAAAACGGGGCAATTAAAAAAAGTTTTATACATTGCAACAGGCGCGCTTCTTTCAACAACTGCTTGTCAGCAAGGTGAAAGCATTCCTGGAATTGCCCATGCGCTTGTTGTTAAGGCGGACCCTCCGTTTGAGCAAAAAACAGTTACAAAA
Source organism: uncultured Bacillota bacterium (assembly GCA_949283975.1). Lineage (GTDB taxonomy): Bacteria > Bacillota > Clostridia > Christensenellales > UBA1242 > UMGS687. Next base: position 214,120 of record CASDUK010000002.1, on the reverse strand, counting down.
AAAGAAAAACTTAGGTTTGCTGAGAACATAAAAAATCAGTTAAAAAAATATAATGTCGAGGTGGAATAACATGGAAATTTTTTTGAATTATCTATATGTATTTTTAATTGGCGGATTCATTTGCATGTTGGGGCAAATTTTGGTTATTCGAACAAACATGACAACATCAAGAATTTTAGTTAGTTTTGTTCTCCTTGGAATAGTTTTGGAGGCAACAACTGCCTATGACTATATCTATGGCGTAGCTCAAGCGGGAATTTCCGTTCCAATTGTTGGGTTTGGCGCAAGCCTTGCAAAAGGAGCAATTAGCGCCGTTAGAACCAAGGGAATTTTGGGAATATTTACAGGAGGTCTTGAGGCAACGGCGGGCGGAATTGCCGCAGCGGTTATCTTTGCATTCATTTTTTCGCTAATCTTTAGAGCAAGAACAAAGAAAACAGGCTGATATTTTGTTTTAAAATTTTTTATTTTGTTATAAAATAAACTTTGTGGAAAATAAACTTGAAAAGGCAAAAAAACTTTTTTTGGCTTGTGCGTCTAAAAGTGAACAAGAAATTTGTTTGCTTGCAATTAAAAGCGTTAAGGCAATTCATTTGGACGAGAATTGCGTTTTGTCTTGCTATCTTTACTATCCATACATAAAAACAGCAATCTATCAGCCTTCCTCAATTGAAGAACTAAAAAACACTGATGAGGCAAAAAAACAAGAGGAGAGCAGAAAAAAGCAAATTGAAGAAGAAAGGCAAGCGTTTAAGGAAAAACTTAAAGATGAGTTTGGCGAGGAGGTTGTCTCCTTTCTTCATGCGCTTAAAAAACTTCTTGAAATAGACTATAAAAATGAGGAAGAAGAAGCGGAAAACATTAGGAAAATGTTTTTTGCTTTGGCAAAAGATGTTAGAGTTATTTTAGTTAAAATTTGTTTTGTTCTTTCAGAAATTAAATATTTTAGCTCTGCTTTTTTAGATGAAGGCCTTGAAGAAGTTATTAAAACGCCGGCGGGAGAGAAGACTTCGCGCGAGGCTCTTGGGGCGGCGGTTTTTGCGCAAAACGAAAAATTTTTAGAAAGGGCAACAAAAAAGGCAAAGCAAATTTTAGATCTTTTTGCCCCGCTTGCGGCAAGGCTTGGGCTTTCTTCAATTAAAAGCGAACTTGAAGACATTGCCTTTGAAATGTTGAACCCAGAAGTCTATTCTCAAATTAAAAGAGAAGTTGATAAAAGATTCATAGAACGCGAAAAAACAGTTGAAGATTTAAAAGTTGAAATAAAAAAATTCATGCGCGCCCTTGGCCTAAGCGGCGAAATTATGGGGAGAAAAAAGCATATTTACAGCATCTATAAAAAGCTTAAAGAAAAGGGCGGGGACATGGATAAAATTTATGACCTTGTTGCGGTTAGAGCGATTTTAAACTCGGTTGCAGATTGCTACGCCCTTCTTGGCAAAATAAACGAAAACTTCTTGCCTCTTCAAAACAGGTTTAAAGATTACATTTCAATTCCAAAATCAAACGGCTATCAATCGCTTCACACAACAATCATGTTCGAAGGTGTTCCGGTTGAAATTCAAATCAGAACGCTTCAAATGCACAGAATGGCAGAATTTGGTGTTGCTGCCCACTGGATGTACAAGGAAAAACGCCAAAAACAAGACTCCTTGGATGAGCGCCTTGGTTGGGTTAGAGAAATCATGGAAAATGAGAAGAACATGACAAGCGAAGAGCTAATTTCTTCTCTTAAAGTTGACATCTATGACGGAGAAATTTTTGTTCAAACGCCAAAAGGAAAAGTTCTTCACATGGTTGAAAATTCAACGCCAATAGATTTTGCATATATGATCCACTCCGAAGTTGGAAATCAATGTGTTGGCGCAAAAGTTAACGGAAAAATGATGCCAATAACAAAGCCGCTTTCAAACGGAGATATTGTTGAAATCATAACCAACCCAAATTCAAAAGGCCCTTCTCGAGATTGGCTGAAGGTTGTTAAAACAAGCCAAGCAAAAACTAAAATTCTTTCATTTTTTAGAAAGGAAATGAAAGAAGAAAACATTAAAAACGGAAAGGCAATGTTTGAACAGGCAATTAAAAATCTTGGCTACAGCGTCAGCAAGGTTACTGAAAAAAAGTATGAACAAAAACTTTTAGAAAAATATAATTTTTCAGAAATTGATGAACTTTTTGCAAGCATTGGATATGGAGCATATTCGGCAAAAGTTTTTGCGGGAAAATTAATTCAAATTTACCAGGCAGACGTTAGAAAAGAACAAGAAAAACTTAAAATTGCCCATATAGAGTCCCAGGTTGCCGTTCCAAGCGACAAAAAAGTCAACGTCAAAGGCCTTAACAATTTAATGGTTAAATTTGCAAAGTGTTGCTGCCCAATTGAGGGGGACGACATAATTGGGTTCATCTCGCAAGGGCGAGGGATTATTGTTCACAGAAAACAGTGTCCAAACGTTGCCTTTTTTGATTCAGACAGGCTAATTGAAGTTGACTGGCAACAAGATAAAGAGGAGAAATAATTTAATAAAAGAACGGGATTTTGCCGTTCTTTTATTTTGGGGAAAATAGTGTGTTATTTTTCTTCAATGTTTAAATAATCTGCTGGGTTAACTTCGTTTTCGTCCATGAAAAGTTGGAAGTGTAGGTGAGCCCCAGTTTTAACTTCATAGCTTGCAGATGTTGAAGTTATTCCAATTTTTTGTCCGCGAGAAACGGTGTCTCCAACCTTAACAGTTACATCGGAAAGAGAAGCATATTTAGAGGTGTAAACATCGTTGTGCTTAATTACAACAACTGTTCCCTCTGCTTCGCTTGTGTAAACCTCTTGAACTGTTCCCTCTGCTGCCGCTAAAACATCGTTTGAAGTTTCGCTAACAAGGTCTAAGCCGTGGTGTGTTTCAAACCAACCTGTAGATTCATTGTAGATAACATCATCTAAGATGTGGCCAGTAACAACAGAGCAGTTTGCAAGCGGAAGGTCAAAAGTTAGCGCGTATGCGTCAACTGGCTTAGAAGGCTCTTGCGTGTCGATGTTTAGGTCTGCTCCTTTGGACGTTGTTGAAAGAACAACCGCAAGTGTTATGGCAACAATAACCAAGGCAGCAAGGATGTAATAGCCATATTTTTTCATGAAGTTTAAAAACTTTTCCCCTCTTTTGTTAATTTTGATGTTGTTTTCCATTTCTTTCCTCCACAAAGCGATTATTGACACAATTTGTTTGTTTATACATTTTGCTTAAATTTAATATCCAGTTAGGATAAGCGGAAAACCAACCGTTGAGATTTTTCCGTCATATGAAATTTGAAGGTTAACCCTCTTTCCTTGGCTAACAATAAAGTTGTTAATGTTTTCAACAAAGCAATAGTAAATTTCAAGCCCTTCGTTTTCAAGCCTTTGCCGATCTAAAACCAAAGCGTTGGTTTTTTCAATTATTTGGGTTGGTGTTAGCGAAGTTTGAAAGGCAAAGGAATCTCCAATTTGATAGACATCTCCAGTTGGCGCAAGTTTTTCAATTGTTGATTTTTCGTTGCTATATAACATGACACATGAGATTAAAATTGTTACAAAAATAAAAATCCCAAGCCTAATTTTAGTTGCCATGGGATAATTATTGACAAATATTTAAGTTTCAAAACATTTTATCCAACATTTAAATAACCATATCTAAGCAAAAGGTTTGGCAAAAATCCTTCTCCAAGGAAGGGAAGAATTTGGAGCGAAGAAAAAAGTTCTTGTTCGTCAATCATTCTAAGCCTGCCCTCTTGCCCGTCTATTGCGCGAAGTTTATTGTTAAATTTTGAAATTATCTGGCAAAACAAAATTGAACGCTCTAGGAGGAATGTTCTAAATTTTTGAAGGTTAAGCCTTAAATTGCTTGCAAGAAGGCCGTTTGTTTTTGCAATGAAATTATTAAATTTTTCTTCAATGTTTTCAAAGTTGAAAAAAGCTCCGCTAACAGGAATTTGGCTTAAAATTCGAGAAATTACCTCAAAATTTGGAATATTTTTTGGAATTATAATTCGCTGGTTAAAATATGTAACATAACTTTGAAGTAAAATTTTGCTGCAAATAAGCGCCTTTTCTCCAAAATTTTGTTTGAGTGTTGAACTTGAAAGCTTTGAGGCGAAAAGGATTGAATTAACTTTAAAATTTCCATTTAAAATTTGAAAAATGTCAATAATGTAATCCATTAAGTTTAAAATTGCAAAACCTTTTGAAAGAGAAAGCCAGCCAACAAGCTCTTCAATTTTTTTAATTTTAGCCTCAAGTTCTTCTGTGTTAACACTTTTTTCTCCAGTTAAAACAGAGGAGGCCTCAAAGCTAAATTGAGCCTCTAAAAGCGAAAGGGCAAAACACAGCGAACTTTTAACAAAGCGTTCTGGGCTTTTTTGAATTATTGCTTCGTCTAAAAACACCCCCTCTGGGTAGCTTGTTTCAACATATTGAGGGAGGCCGTCATTTAAAATTGCAACATTGTTAAAAATTCCAAAGTGGGTTATTGTTGTTGGAAGAACAAAAACCGGAAGAGAAAGTTTTTTGCCAACAATTTTAGAAACATCGCAAACCGTTCCCGCACCAAGCGAAACAATTGCCCTTGCATCTCTTGCAAATGAGCAGGCTTTTAAAATGTTGTCGCTTGTGCATTTTGTTTCTTTTAAAGAATATGCCCAAAATGTTATTTTGTTTTCGCAAAAAAAATTTGAAAGCATTTGAAAATACTGCTGTTTTGCACTTGGAGAGGTTATTATTAAAACTTTTCCAAATTCTTTTGCCTTTTTTGCAAGTTTTAAAACTGCATCTTTTTCAAAAAATATATTTTCCATAAGATTGTTATAACACTAAAACAATTGAAAAAAATTGGAAAATTTGACGAAAAATATTTTAATTTTGTTTGCAAGAGTTTTTTATTTTGTTTGTTTAGTTAAAAATGATAAAATTACACTGTGATTGACATAGAAGCGGTTGTTTCGCGAATTGTTTTTAGAAATGAAGAAAACGGCTACACTGTTGCCGTTGTTTCTTGTGATGATGAGGAGCTTACCGCCGTTGGTAAATTTTTAAACATAAACATTGGCCAGGTTTTAAAACTTTATGGAGATTTTGGAGAATCCAAGTATGGCCAACAGTTTGAAGTTAAAAGCTATGAAAATGTTGCGCCAAGAACAGAGAAGGGAATTATAAGATATCTCTCAAGCGGGCTAATTAAGGGCGTTGGGCCAGTTACTGCAAAGGCAATTGTTGACGCCTTTGGTTTGGACACCTTGGAAATTATTGAATTTAACCCAGAAAAACTTTTGTCTGTTAAGGGAATTTCTCAAAAGAAAGTTGAACTGATTTCGAATTCCTTTTTAGATGTTCGAGAGATGCAAAACGCAATGATTTTTCTTCAAACCTATAACATATCTTCAAATCTTGCAATTAAAATTTATGAGCAATATCAATCAAAGACTGTTGAACTTGTAAAACAAAACCCATATCGCCTTGTTGAAGACATTGTTGGAATTGGCTTTACAACGGCAGATAAAATTGCAATGAACATGGGAATTGCAAAGAGCAGCCCTTTTAGAGTTAGGGCGGGAATTTTACACCTTCTTTCCGAAGCTTCGGAAAAAGGCGGCCACACCTATCAATTTCGCGCAATGCTAGAGGCCATGGTTGTTCGCCTTTTGGATTTGACCAGCGAAGAAATTGAAACGATTTCAAAGGACGTTTACGATGTTTTGCAAAAGGAAAACATTGTTAAAATTTTTTGGAAAGACAACAAGGAAATTGTTGCTCTTTCAAGGTTTTATTTTGTTGAAAAATCTGTTGCAGCAAAACTTGCCGTGTTGGAAAATTCGTTGGTAAAGCTGGAGCTTAATTTGGAAGATGAGATTTCAGAGTTTGAAAGACGAAGGAAAATTTCGCTCCACAAAGACCAAAAAAATGCAATAAGCCTTGCAATAAACAGCGGTGTTTGCGTTATAACCGGCGGGCCGGGGACGGGAAAAACAACAATTATTTCTTGTGTTTTAGAAATTTTTAAAATGCAAGGCAAAAAAACGCTTTTGCTTGCGCCAACGGGAAGGGCGGCAAAAAGGCTTTCTGAAACAACAGGGCTTGATGCAAGAACAATCCATCGCGCTCTTGAAATTAGTTTTAGAAAAGATAGGGGAATTTTTGTTTATAACGAAGACAACCCGCTATCTTGTGATGTTGTTATTGTTGACGAAGTTTCAATGGTTGACGTAAATTTGATGTACAATCTTTTAAAGGCAATTTCAAGGGGAACAAAATTAATTTTGGTTGGAGATAAGGACCAGCTTCCAAGCGTTGGCGCAGGCAATGTTCTTTCGGATATATTGCAAAGCGGAATAATTCCAACAGCCCAGCTAACAAAAATTTATCGCCAGGAAGATAGCAGCCTAATTGTTTCAAACGCCCATCTTATTAACAACGGCCAAATGCCAGTTATTGACAACCACAGCAGCGATTTTTTCTTTGAGGCCAAGGAAAGCCCTGAGCAGACTTTTGAAACGGTTGTTGAACTTGTTACAAAGAGAATTCCAAATCACTTTAAGCTTGATTCTTCTAAAATTCAGCTTCTTGCGCCGCTTAAAGCTGGCGTTTGCGGAATTGACAACTTAAACAGGCAAATTCAATCAAAGCTAAATCCGCCTTCCAATTTAAAGCAAGAGTTAATCCTTGGAACTCAAATTTTAAGAGTTGGCGATAAGGTTATGCAAACGGCAAATAATTATGATTTAGATTGGATAAAGCCAAGCGAAAACGAATATCTTCAAGAAGAAGGAAAGGGCGTTTTTAACGGTGACATGGGAACAATTTTAGAAATAAACAACCAAACGGGCGAAGTTGTTGTTGTTTTTGATGACAGAAAACAAGTTCTCTATCCAAGAAGCGAGCTTGGCCAAATTTCACTTGCATATGCAATTACAATCCATAAAAGCCAAGGAAGCGAGTTTGATGTTGTTATAATTCCGCTTGTTCCAGGGCCAAGTTTAATTTTAACAAGAAATTTAATTTACACAGCCGTTACACGCGCAAAAAAAGTTGTTGTTTTAGTTGGAGACCGCCAAACGCTTTCAAGAATGGTTAAAAATTCTCACACAGCGAAGAGATACACCCTTTTAAAAGATTTTTTAATTGAAGAAAACGAAAAGATGAAACAGTTGTTTGGAGAATAGATGGAAGAGGAAATTAAGGAATTTTTTAATGAAATTGTTGAAACTTTGTTTCCGTCAAATGTAACTTGCTTTTTGTGCGGGGAAGAAGTTTGGAACGAAAAACATGTTTTGTGTAACACTTGCGAAAGGGAAGTTGTTTTTCCAGATAAAATTTGTTTAAAATGCGGAACTCCTCTCCATTCTCTTGCCAATTACTGTTTGACATGCAAAAATAATAAAAGATATTTTACCATGGCGCGTGCTCCTTTGGTTTATAAAGATAAAGTTGCCGGGGCAATTAAAAGATTTAAATATGAAAATAAGAAATTTATGGCAAGATATTTTGCAACTTTTATGGCTGAAGAGTTTGAAAGAAATAAAAACGAAATTGGGAAGATAGATTTTCTTGTTCCCGTTCCGCTTCATGAAGATAAGGAAAAGGAAAGAGGGTTTAACCAAAGCGCGCTTTTGGCAGAAGAACTTTCTAAAATAATTGAAATTCCAGTTTTAAAAGGCAATTTAGTTAGAGTTAAAAACACAAAAACCCAAACAGAGCTTTCCTATAAAGAAAGGCAAGAAAATTTGGAAAAAGCCTTTAAAGTTTTAAACTGGAGAGAAGTTAAAGGAAAGCGAATTATTTTAATTGATGATGTTTTAACAACGGGTTCAACTTTGAATCACTGCGCCCATGTTCTTTTAAAATCTGGTGCGGCGGCGGTTTATGCCTTAACGGCCGCAACAACAGACAGCGAAAGAGAGCAAAACTAAAAATTTCTGTTTAACTTGCTTTGTTTATTTTAAATAATTGGATATCATAAAGACATGGATAATTTCTTTAATCTAGACGCTGAGGAATGTTTAAAAAAGCTTGGTTCAAGCCAAAACGGGCTTTTGGAAAGCGAGGCAAACCAAAGGCTTTTAAAAAATGGCGAAAATGTTATTGCCGAAGCCAAAAAGAAGAACTATTTTATAATATTTTTAAAACAATTTTTAAATTTAATGATTTTAGTTTTAATTGCAGCGGGAATTGTTTCAATTGTCTTTGCAATTTTAGAAAATTCAGTTTCGGAAGCAATAGACGCCGGAATTATATTTTTTATTGTCTTACTTAACGGAACAATTGGTTTTGTTCAAGAAATTAAGGCAGAAAAATCAATTCAAAACTTAAAAAACCTTTCGGCGCTAACTGCAAAGGTTTTTAGAGATGGAAACTTAAAAAAAATTGACAGCAAAAAACTTGTTGTTGGCGACATTGTTCTTTTGGAGGCGGGGGACATTGTTCCTGCGGATTTGAGGATTTTGGAATGTGTCCACCTTGGCCTTGATGAATCTTCGCTTACCGGCGAAAGCAATTCCGTTTCCAAAATTTCCGGGGTAATTAGCGGGGAGGTTTCGCTTGGAGACAGGGCAAACATGGCCTTTCGCGGAACTAATGTAACAAGCGGGCGCGGCCTTGGAGTTGTTGTCTCAACTGGAATGGAAACGGAAATTGGAAAGATTGCTGGAATGCTTCAAGCAAGCGCCGAAAAGCAGCAAACACCAATTCAAAAAAACTTAAAAAAACTTGGAATTTTTTTAACAATTGCGGCGTTTGTTGTTGCCGCCGTTATGTTTGTTTTGGAAATTGTTGGCCCAGGAGCAGGGGTTGTTGATGCTTTTATGACGGCTGTTGCTGTTGCAGTTGCTGCAATTCCAGAAAGCCTTCCGGCAGTTGTTACAATTATCATGGCAATTGGAGTTTCAAAACTTGCAAAAAAGGGGGCAATTGTTAAAAATTTAAATTCTGTTGAAACACTTGGTTGTTGTGAGGTTATTTGTTCGGATAAAACCGGAACTTTAACCGAAAATAAAATGACGGTTGAAAAAATTTATGATAATAAGAAAATTTACCTTAAAAAACTTGATAAAATAAACCCCCAGTTAGATTTGTGTTTAAAAGTTATGGCGCTTTGCAATAGTTGTGTTGTTCAATCAAACTCAGCAATTGGAGACCCAACAGAGGTTGCACTTTGCCAATTTGCAATTGAAAATGGCTATAACAAAACAAATCTTTTAAAGGGATATTCACTAGTTGACGAAATACCCTTTGACAGCAACCGAAAACTTATGACCTCTTCGTTTGAGTTTGACAACAATCTTGTTTCCTTTACCAAGGGCGGGCTAGAGGAGGTTTTGGAAAAGTGTTCCCATGTTTTGGAGGGGGGCAAGGAAATTAAACTAACAGCGAGAAGAAGGCAAAAAATTGTTGAAGTTGGAGAGGAATTTGCAAAGGGCGCTCTTCGGGTTTTGGGCTTTGCCTATGGAAGAGGAAGGGAAGAAAACCTTGTTTTTGTTGGTCTTGCGGGAATGATTGACCCGCCAAGAAAGGAGGCCTTTGGGGCAGTTCAAGCTTGTTTTAATGCCAAGATGACGCCAATTATGATAACGGGAGACCATAAGGACACGGCTTTTGAAATTGCAAGGCAACTAAAAATTGCTTCTTCAAAAAAAGAAGTTTTGCTTGGAAGCGAGCTTGACAAACTTTCGGACAAGCAATTTTTAAAAATAATTAGAAAAATAAAGGTTTATGCGCGAGTTTCTCCTCAAAACAAAGTTAGAATTGTTGAAACCTGGAAAAAACTTGGAAAGGTTGTTGCAATGACCGGAGACGGCGTTAACGATGCGCCTTGCATTAAGGCGGCAGACATCGGAATTGGAATGGGAAAGGTTGGAACAGACATATCCAAGGACGCCGCCGACATAATTGTTTCAGACGACAACTTTGCAACAATTGTTATTGCAGTTAAAGAAGGGCGAATAATTTATAAAAACATTGAAAAAACAATTAAGTTTTTGCTTTCTGCAAACGGAGCAGAAATGCTTTCAATTTTGCTAATTACAATTCTCTTTCCAAACCTTTCCTTTTTGCTTCCGGTTCACATTTTGTTTATTAATTTAATAACAGACAGTCTTCCGTCAATTGCGCTTGGGTTTGAGCCGGCAGAAAGCAAGATTATGGAAACTTCCCCGCGCGGCAGCAAAAAACACATGCTTTCTGGCAAAAACGGCCTGTTTATTGCAACTTTTTCAATTGTTCAAGCGGCAATTATAATTTGCGTCTATGTTATAGGCCTTAATTTCTTTGGCGAACTTGAGGCGCTTTCAATGGCGTTCTACACCTTTAATATCGTTCAATTTTTCTATATACTTTCTGCAAGAACAGAGGAATTTTTCTTTAAAAATTTCTTTAAAAACAAATGGCTTTGGATTTCAATTTTGTTTGGCGTTGTTGTTCTTGTTTTAATTGCCGCAACCCCGCTGAACGAAATTCTCCACTTGGTTGATGTTAATATCTATGGCTGGCTAATTTGCCTTGGCCTTTCTTTGCTAATTTTGCCGATTTGCGAAATATATAAATTAATCGTTAGAAAACTGTCGAAAAAAGTTGAAAAAAATAAATAATTTTATTTTGAAAAATTGCTTATTTGTGGTATTATAACAGCGTTAGAGGGGAATAATTCCGCTAGCAAAATAATTAGTAAAAGGAGATTTTAAATTATGAACAAAGGAGAATTAGTTAAAGCAATCGCTGCAGATGCTGGCTTAACACAAAAAGAAGCAGGCTTGGCTTTGGATGCTTTTATTGGCGCAGTTGCTGCAGATTTAAAAGATGGAAACAAAGTTACAATTCCTGGCTTTGGAACATTTGAAGTTAAGAAAAGGGCAGCAAGAACAGGAATTAATCCTGCAACAAAAGAACAAATTAAAATTGCTGCATGCAGCGTTCCAACATTCAAATTTGGAAAAAGCTTTAAAGACCAATTTTAATTTTGGCATAATTTAAATTTCGCCTTGGCAACTTGCCAAGGCGTTTTTTTATTCCATTTTTTTTAATTTTTCGCGTTTTTTCTCTGTTTTTTTATAATGCACGCGTTTCATTTAAATTATATAATTTTTCTTGCCAAGGAGAATTTAATGAAAGCAATTAGAAAAATTGAAGCAGAAAAAAAAGAAATCTTTATTCAGCTTATAAAATATATTTTTATATTTTTTTGTTTTTACATAATTTCAAAGGCAAACATAAACGGCGTTATCCACCCGTTTTCGTTTGGCCTTTTATTTGCGCTTATGTGGTGTAATAACAACGTTTTAATTTTAGCGCCGTTATATATATCCGCAATTTTTTTGGGAACATTTTCTCTTCAAAGCCTTTATTGTGCAATTGCAACAGTTTTTGTTATGCTAGTTGCATATGGAATTCACTATAAACTTAAAAAAAGAATGAACTATTGGCAAATTTTTTGCTATGGGCTGCTTAGCCAAGTTGTTTTCATTGTTTTAAACATTCTTGGCGGAGAAAGCATTGTTTACACAGTTCTTTCCGTTGTTTTTGGGCTTTTGTTTATGTTTGCAGCGCTTAAAATTTTTGAGGCAATTGCAACAAAAGGGTTTGCGTATAAGCTAACAGTTGACGAAGTTATTTGCGCGGGGGTTGTTCTGATGGCGCTATCTAGCGGGCTTGGAGAATTTTCGCTTGGCAACTTTGCGTTAATTAAACTCTTTGCCGCCTTCATAATTTTAACTGTTGCAAACACTTTTAACATTTCAACGGCGTTGTTCACCGCGGGAATTATGGGCTTTGGCGCGATGTTAAATTCAAACAGCAGCATCTACCTTGCCGCCTTTATAATTTGGGCAATGGCCGTTTCATGCTTTAAATCAAGAAATAAAATCTTTTCATGCGTTGCGCTTCTTATGGTTGAGACTGCCCTTGGCTGGTTCTTTAATTTATATTATTCATACAACATAATAAGTTTCCTTCCGCCGCTAATTTCAGCACTTGGATTTTTGGTTATTCCAAACAAATTTTTTGGCGAACTTCAAAGCTTTTTTGGCTTTAGCGCGGGCAATTTTGCCTTGCGAAATGTTGCAAACAGAAACAGCGAAAACTTGGCAAGAAAACTTGGCGAACTTTCAGAGGTTTTTGGCGAAATGGACAACTCCTTTAGAGGCTTAATTAAGGGCGGGCTAACAAAGGAGCAAGCACGAACAATGCTTTCAAGCGACCTAAAGGACAAAGTTTGCGCCGATTGCCCAGAAAAAAACAAATGTCATCGCCAATTTTCAGAGGAAACACGCCGCGTTTTTGACGGAATGGTTGAAGCTTGCCAGGAGAGAGGAAAGGTTACATTAATTGATGTTCCTCCATATTTAACAAGCAGATGTAACAGAATTAACACGTTAATTTCAACAATAAATCAATCAACTAATCAATATAAGCAATATGCCGGGCTTATGAACAATTTTGATGCAAGCAGGCTTCTTGTTGCCGAACAACTTGGAGGCGTTTCAAAAATTATGCGTGCGCTTGCCCAAGAAGTTAAAAGGCCGGTTACTTTTGATAGTTGGAAAGAGAACAAAATAATTGAAGAACTTTCATTTTCGGATATAACCTGTTGTGATGCCGTTGTTTATGATGACGGAGGCGAACAAGTTTGCGTAACGGCAATTGTTAAAAATGAAGATGTCCAGAAAGAAAAAATTGAAGATGTAATTTCAAAAATATGCGGTTGTAAAATGAGCAGGGAAGGCGAAAACCCCTCCGGAAGAAGCGGCTGGACGGCAATTAATTTTAAAACAAGCCCAACATATAACATTGTTTTTGGAACAGCCGCAACAAAAAAGGCAACAAGCAGAACTTCTGGCGATTCATATTCGCTTATTAAAATTGACAACGATAAATTTATGATGGCGCTTTGCGATGGAATGGGAAGCGGGAAGAAGGCCGAAAAATCTTCCAACCTTGCAATGGACCTAGTTGAAAATTTTTACAGGGCGGGCTTTGACAACGATATAATCCTGTCCTCAACAAACAAACTTTTGGCTCTTAGCGGAGAAGAGATGTTTTCTGCGCTAGACCTTGCCGTTGTTGACCTTAGAAAAGGCGTTGCAGATATAATAAAACTTGGCGCACCGGCGGGGCTTATCAAACACTCTTCTTCAACAGATGTTGTTGACGGAAGCGCGCTTCCGCTTGGAATTGTTGACAACGTTTCTCCCAACATAAAAAAACTTGTTCTTTCAAGCGGAGATTACATAATTTTAGCAACGGACGGAATTACAGACAGTTTTTCGTCAAACGAAGAATATTCAAATTTTGTCAACAACCTAACGGAAAACAACCCCCAAACTTTGGCAGAGGAAATTTTAAAGGGCGCGCTTGAAAAAAGCGGAGGAACGGCTGTTGATGACATGACAATTATTGTTTCAAAAATTTTTAAAAATTAAAAAATAAAAAAATTAAAGAAAAAAAGGGCAAAATAATTAAAAAAAGCCCTTTTTTTATTAAAAAAAATAATTTTTTAAATAAATTTTATTTTTTGATTTTGTTTTTCGGATAAAAATTGTCCCATTAATTAAAATATATATATTTAAAAAATAATTTTAAAAGTTTATGGAATTGTTTGGTGGAAAATAGCGAATTATGATAAAATTAAATTAATTTTAATTAGGGTGGGGGATTGTTATGAACAATTTGTCTAAACGCAACTCTTTAATTGCAATTTTAATATCTTTGGTTATAATGCTTGCCTCAGCTTTTGGGCTTGCGCTTATTCCAAGTTTGGATTCAGTTAAAGCTGCCGAATATAACTATGGCGAATTTAATGAAAAAGGCTATTATCAACTTAATGGTGTTGTTTTTTATGGTGTTAAAATTAAGTTGACTGGCGATGAAAGCTATCAGCTACACAAAACGTTCACCTTGGGAAGCACAAATTACACCTATAACATGGAAGACCAAACCATTACATATTCGTTAAATGATGTAACCCAAACTCTTCAAGTTTCAAACAACCAGTTTGTTCTAAGCGGAACAACTTACACAATTACTTCAAGCGGTGTAACCAAAGAAGACGGGGAACCATCAGACTTTGACTTTACCTCAACCTATTTTACAATTGGCGAAACCGAAACGAAATATACAAAATATACAATTGAAAGCAGCAGTGTAACTTGGCCGGGCGATAGCAACAGTAATTCTGCAAACATTTCAAACTATGAATTTACAATAGATGGAGTAACATATGCAATTTGCGACTATTCTGTTAAACAGATTTCAGGAGTTGTCAGGTCTTTTATAATTGATGGAACAATTTACAGGCTTGTTGGAAATCAAATAATTTCAGAAACAAACCAATCTTATGAAATCTTAGATAACACAGTAACAATAAATGGTGTAACCTGGACAATAAATGAAAACACATTAACAACAGGAGCTGAAGGGGAAGAAAGAACAATTAATATCTCCTCCTATTGGCCAAGCTATGAAATTGTTAAAGATGAAGACGGGAACATAGAGTTTGTTAAATTTGGCGAAACCGTTTTATTAAAGGAAGATGAAGCTCTTTTAATTTGTTTTGCAAGGCAAACAGATGACGGCCAAGGAACAGGCTTTATCATAGACGCAGAGGGAAACAGAGTTTCAACCGCGGTTGACTTTTTGGATGCAAGCATAAGCGTTGACGGTGTTAGCGAAGCAAATATATCAGGCAATCAAATGGTTGGCTCTAGCGATGCTCAATATGTCAAAGAGCTTGGCTATATAATAGATCCAAACTCAGTTGTTCCATACACAACTGTTGGCGAAGCAAGGGTTTACCATGCTGGCGGGCTTGGCGTTAACAGCGGAAGAGAAGGGCTTGTTGAGTTTGCAACAAGCGAATATGAAGTTGGCGGAGTTTTGGAAAGTTATAGCTTTATGTTCTATGCATTTAAGTTTGACACATACAAGAGAACAGAACAACTAAACCCAGATGCTCTAGAATCAATTAAAGAAAGGCCAAACACTCAAATTACCGCAACAAATTATGTAACAGACCCTTCAACTCAAGAACAATATTTTTCAGAATCTTTCTATTACTACTCAAATCAAAACCTTCCATATTTGGAATTTAACCCATTAAGATATGAAATTTCAATTTCTAAAACAATTCACAGAAACACCATTGACTATGGTTTTTACATCGACCCTTCGGCTCTAAGCGGCCAAACAACAACAAATGATAATAAAAAGGTTACAACAATTGTTGAAAATGTTGGCGGGAATTCAATTGTTCAACAAATTTCCCAAACTCTTTCAACGATGGACATATATGCAAGAGGCCTTAGAGTTGAGGCTCAACCAAACGGAAATATTAGAATATATTTTGAAGATTTAGGGCAATACACGGTTTCTTACACGGCTGTTTACTATAAGGACGGAACTAAAATAAACTTAGATAATTTAAACACAGATAGAAGAACCGACCTTTTAACAATTTTTGGAACGGAAGCAACTTATCAAGACTATCAAAACGGCCAAACTCCGTTTAGAAATGAAAGTAACACAATTTATGCAGATATGACGGGAATTGTAAGCATAGATGGCTCTGGGGCTAACAATTTTGAGACAACATCTGGAAAATTAAGCCTTAACTTAAATGTTGTTGTTGCGTCAACAAATCAGCCAGAAATAAGGCTTTTGTTCAACACAACCGTTTCAAGTTCTTCTCTTTACTATTCAAAAACAATTGGCGGAGAGTTCAAGAGCCAAACATATTCCTACACTTCAACCATTCAAAACCCTGGATACTATGTTTTAATTGTTGAAAGTGAGTATTCTGGCTATAAAACATGGCTTTCAACCTCCAACACGGCAAGGCAGGAAACCTTGACATCAACTCAAATTTATGTTTTCCAAATTAAGGAGCAAACGCCAAATTTAACACTGTTTGTCCTTGGCGATGACGGAGAAATTGTTGAGGAAAATCCAACAAGAGTTTATGACGGAACATATGTTAAAAACGGCGTTCAAATTGTTGAGTTTGAGAAGGCAAACGAGTTTGATTCAAGAATTTATTTTGAACTTACAAAGACGGGCTATGGCCAGTCTGCATCACAATCAGAAATAATAAACCTTCCAAACGAAGCATATGACGAGCTTTCAAGCGAACAAATTGCATATCTTGCATCGTATGGAATAACTAAATATGATGGATATTACATTTTAAAGCCAGCAGAAGGGGTTTCTGTTGACGCGGAGTATAACCTTTCGCTTAGATTTGGAAATTCTGGAAGAGAAACCGTTTCGTTTAAGCTTGACACTCAACCAATTACGGGAATAACAGCCTACACAGCAGAAAGCGTTTATGGAAGCGATTATTACAGAACTTTTGCAATTTCAGGCCAAGGCCAAATTGCGCTAACAAACTCTGCATTCACTGTTCTTTGGAATAATAAGGCAAGCGGGGCAGAAATTTCTGCAAGTTTTGTTAGATTTACTATGGAACAAAAAATATTTGAAGAAACAAACTATGGAAATTACATTTTAAATTCAACTTGGCTTGCGGCAGACTATTCAATTTTGATTTCATCAACCAACCCTGTTACAAATTTTCAAAAGGCAGATTCCGCTTCAACAGTTGAAACAAACTCTGTTCTTTCATTTAGCGGGCTTTACATATTTAGGCTAGAAGATGAGGCGGGAAATATTGCATATTATAGTGTAATTTTAGATACATCAACTCCAACAGTTCTTCAAAGAGGAATGACAAGCGGAGGAGACTATCAAAAGATTGGCGGGGTTAACAATGTTACCGAGGCAACAACAATTTTCTTTGGAAGCCACAAGGCAATTTCTTTTAGATTTAACAACAATCTTACAACACTTGAAAATTTAATGGGTGAGCTAACGGCGCAAACTGATGCGGTTTCATACTTAACATATTTCTTCAGCTCCTTAGATGCGCTTGACTCCCAGGGGATAATTTCAACCGATGATGCAACACGAAATTTGTATGCAGCAATTCCAATTGTTGCAGTTTATGAAAACACTGGAACTGGAACAAGTTCAACAACAAAACTTCCAGATTCTGATATTGCGCAAGGATATTACAACCGAACAGCGCCTCTTGACGAAAACGGAAGGCTTATGGATATTGAATATCGCTATCAAATTTTTGATGCGTCAAATAGATCTGCAAGAACTCCAACCAGAACATACACGCTAAGGTTCAACACAGACCAAACGGGGCTATTAATTTACACAGAAAAAGGGAATTCCGGAAGCGGGCTTAACATTGTTGCCTCCGAAACAACGGAAGATTACACAAAAAGAACAAATTATTATAACGCAACAACCGCAAACACAATTTATCTTTCTTGGGAATCCCTCTATGTTGAAGACTTGGGAGTGTTTGTTGACGTTGAAAGCAATGGGCTAACATGCAACTTCTATCCGCTTGTTTATGATTCGGAAAAACATTCATATGTTTACAGCGAAACACCAATTCCAGTGAGCCTTGGCCTGTCTAATTTTAATGACGAGCAGAAAGCCCAAGGTTATGACGAAGAGGGAAATCTATCTGTTCAAATTGAGATTAATTTTAGCAGTGGAATGACAATTGCAGGAAAATATGTTGTAACAAGAGAATATTCTTCAATTGCTGGCGAACCAATTGGCAACCTTGGAAACGATTTCCAAACTTTGGTTTCAGTTTTCTTTGTTGATAGAGGAACAATTATAACTCCAGACAGCGCGGAGGGCGAAAGAAACGGTTATTACACATATATAACAACCTTTGACGGCGTTGATACTTCCAACAGAGAATATTTTAACGAACTTTATAGACAATCTCAAACTTCTGGGAATTACATTCTTCAAACAAACCAACTTCCAATTGGTTTCTACATTCCAATATCAAAATATGGAACAGTTTATGGCGTTAGAGATGGAATGCTTCAAACAACCCCTCTTAATTTGGAAGACATTCAAAACGCAAACACAAATTCATATAGGTTTACAAATTTAATAACCTTTACTAATATAGATATCAACGAATATTCAACAAGTTCAACCTTTTCTCCGTTTGATTTAAATGTTGTTTTGGTTTCGCCGGCGTTGAACGCGGAAGGCAAAAATGTGTATTACTACTATTCTTATGTTGCAGAAAATGGTTTCTTCCTTCTTTCTGGCTATTCATATGGAGAGCTTGGCCTTGGCCAACAGCCAACGCCAATTACAAATAGAACAAGTTTTGTAACAAACAACCCAGTTGCTGGAAATTCGCAATATGCAGAGGGGAGGTATACTCTTCAAATTGGGTGTATTCAAAACTTTAACACCAATGGTTACTATCAAACATTCAATGTTATAGTTAATGTTGTTGGTAATGAACCAGAATATGACATGATTGCGCAATATCCAGATTTGGATAACATGGAAGACAGAGAAATTAAAGGCGAGTTGTCTTCAGGCGGCGCAATTACATATTACACCAATACAAATTCTATTAAATTCAGTTGGACAAACTCTTCAAATTCATATCTCACACCAATTGATATCTCTGGAATTAATTTCGTATACTATGTTGGGTCAACTCCTTCAGGAGTTCCAAACTATGGGGCGGGCGAAATGTTGCTTCTCCATGATTCAGACAACGGCAGATATTATATTGCAAAACAACAATATGGTAATTTAATTGAGATTACAAAAGGCGATGACGGAATTTGGAGAACAGAGCAGGGCGAGCAGGTTTCTTCTCCAGATTCAGATGTTTATACAGTTAAAATAGACTTAACAAACGGAACATATAGTTTTGTTGTTAATTTCAGTGAGAATGCAACAAGGGTTGAAATTCAAATGGCCTTTGAAACATATATAACAGACACTGGAAGAGCATACACAATTTATTATCCAGGGGGGAGATATTTAACAACAAGAAGAATTGTGATTGACAGAAATGCTCCAACATCATCTATTACAACATTAAAAAATTCTGACAGAACAGTTGAAGCGCTGTTATTGTCCGTTTTAAGAGAGTCTGACGATTCAAGATATTCAAAATCTGCAACAACTGGAACTTTTAAATATTACACTTTTGCGGCAAATTCTGAATATTTTGCAAATCTTTCGCAAACTCTTCAATCAAACGCCGCAACAGAAACAAAATCTTTCTATTTCCGTCCATTTGACAATAAATATAGCGCGGCATACCAAGAAACCGGCCTTGGGTTGGATTCTTCTTCGCGAGGAGACAACCTTTTTAGTGAATATTTCGCAGTAAGCAGCGGCTGGACGGAGGTTTCTTCAGAACTTGAAGAGGAAAACTACTCTGGATTCTATGAGGTTGTTGAAATAGATTTGGCTGGGAACATGACAATCTATTCAATCTACATCGGCGAGCAGAGGGGCATCACAATTGATTTAACCAGGTTCACAGGTTCTGTTGAAAACGGAAATGTTAAAATTTCCAATTCAAACAACCAACTTAACGCAAGCGTTTATTTCAACGGCCAAACAGAAACAATTAGTGATATTATTGTCAACCCAATTGTTGTTGAAAGTTATGACTACTTAACTTTAAATAATATTAGTTTTAGCGGAAACAACACATATAACTATATAAAGATATTAGTAGATAACACAACTTATTATATAACTCCGTTTAACTTTGAAAATGTTGGCTCTCCCGAAACGCCAAAGGTTGTTGCAACATCTGCCTATGATTCCATGGGTCAGCTTATAAGCCTTGACGAAATTCAAATTTTAGGCCAAGATTCATATCACACAATTCAATTTTCCGACACTGTTAACAAAACAAACGGCCAGGCATCTTTATATAACATTCAAGCAAGAGTTGCGGCGCTATCTGATCGTTTAACAGATAACGGAGGTTCTGTTGTTCAATCGGATGTTGCAATTGTTGGTGAGGGTTCTCAAGTTATTTCAAGCAGCAACTTAACTCTTATTGTTACAAGGCCGCTCAACCCATCGCTTGACATAGACGAATCGTCAATTAGGTTTTTCAAAATTTCGTCAAATGGCGAAACCTACACAACCTATAGCTTGGGAGATGGAACAATTAGCAGTTACACTAGAACAACAGCATCTAATAAGATAAAATATTTCTATATCAACAGCGAGATAGATTTCTATCAAAGCACATTCTTTATTGTTTATAAGGACAATTTTGGCAACGAATATCGCCACTTGGTTGAATATAGACAGGCGCAATATAACCGTTTTGAAGGCGAATATGACATTACAGATGAGGTTCAAAACCAAAGCGAAATTTTGGCTTCGGGAATGGTTGCCGTAAACATTTCAAATCTTTACAGCGTTGCAATAACAGATGAAAACGGAAGAAGCGTTGCAAATAATTTAAGGATTGTTGAAAGTGGCTTGCTTGGGGCAAGCTACACCCAATATCAACTCCTTCCAATAACATCTTCAAGCGGCGGTTATTATGGCGGAAAAATTGTTTTCAAACTTGTTTTAAATTACAACATTCCAGAAGGAATTTACAACGAGCTTGCAGGAGTGTTTGATTTTATTGAGAACAACACAGGTGCAATTGAAACAATTTATGTAACAATTTACAACCAACTTTCCGAATTTAGAGTAACAGACTCAAATGGCCGATTAATTACAGACAGTTTGTTTAATAAAGAGATTACTCAAAGCGAACCAATAACAATTTCCTTCAACTCTGGAAACGCGCTTTCAGAGGAAATGGGGTTTACCTCAAGAGTTTTCTTAAGGCTTAGAAATTCAGCCGAAGGATATTTTGAAATTAAATCTCCATACACTGTTAGCGAACCTGGAATTTATGACATCTATGTTCAAAATTTTGACGAAGAAGGCAATGCGCTAGACTATGTGATTTTAAAAGATTTTGAAATTTCAGATTTAGATGTAGTGTTCTACACTGTTGTAAAAACAGATGAAAATGGAAATGAAGTTATTGTTTCCTCAACTGGGAAAGCATATGAATATAGAAGCGGAAGCTTTGCTTCATATCACTACATTGTTAACACATCTAATTACAGAGTTATAACTAACGGAAGCGCGGTTGATATTGCCGAACTTGAAACAGTTGGGAACACAACAGTTTATGAAGTTTCAAGCAATTCTGGAACAATTTACAGAGCGGTTATTGCTGTTACCGTTGTTCCGCAAACAACAAACTTGTTTACAACAAACAACAGTTTTGTTTGGTATCTTGGAACAAACTATTCAGCTCCAAATGAAGATAATTATATCAATTCAACAAATAAGGACATCTATCTTTGTCAAGATGATATATATGACGAAATAACTTTGCGTTGGGGCTCATATTATTCAATTCCAGAAAATAAAATTGTTTGTTATGTTTCATCAGACGACGGTCAAACATGGAGCGCTGTTAATGCTAATGACAATGGAACGGTTTCAACATTAACATTAAAAAAATCTGTTAGCTACTTGTTCCGCTTTGAGGATTTTGCCGGAAATGTTCAATATTTCTCATCTTCTTCTGGCTTCCCAAGCTCTTCAACAAAGGTTAACTTTATTAGAAGCGTAATTTTCAACGTAAATGACGGAACTCCGGTTGACAATGCAATTTACAACGGAACGGTTACAATTTCAATTCCGGTTAACACAAACAGGTTCTATTCAACAACCCCAACTATTTTGGTTTACAGAAACGGGGAGGCAGAGCCATATTCTGTTGAGCGCGATTCAGCGGGGAACTACATCTTTACTGAAAGCGGAATTTATGTTTTAAGCTTCTCTGCAAGGGTTGAAAATGGAACAAGAGATTTAAACGAAGATGTTTTTGTTTTCTCTATAATAAATCCAAACGATTCTCGTTGGGCTTTCAACTATGTTAATTATAACAATTACACAATTGAATCAATTAAATATAATGGCGAAGAAATTTCTAAAACTCTCTTAGAGCGCGCGCTTTCCATTACAAACGAAATCAACATTTCTGCCTTTGATGTTGATTCAATTGGAAACAAATGGTTCAACAACGGAACATATACAATAACCCTTTCATATGTTGACGATGCACTTGGAAAGCAAACTTTTGAATTTAGTTTCTGGCTTAACGATGCAACGCCGCCGCTTAGCGTTTCGCTTGAAGAGGGGCAGGCAACAACGGGAACTGTAACAGTTGAATTCAACAGAGGAAATCTTTATGACATTCTGGGTGATTGTTACATTCAAATTGACGGAACGCCCGTTTATATAATTGATGAAACAACACTTGGAACAGTTGACAACCCACATGTGATTTCCGGCGCTGGGGATCACTACATTCAAGTTTACACAAGCAGCGGAAAACTTGTTTATTCCTATCAAGTTAGAATAAACAAGCCGATGGACACAATGACAATTATCATAATTGTTGTTGCTTGCGTTGTTGTTGCGGCTGGCGTTTTAATCTTTGTTCTTCTAAGGAAGAAAATGCAAGTTCGTTAATTCGCAGCAAGGGTAAAATAAAGAGGCAAAAATGCCTCTTTATTTTTTTGAAAAATAGTTGACATAATTTGCTTTTTGTGGTATATTTTTCACCGAAAGCAGAAGTTTCCATCTTCTCACCAGTCGGCAAAGCGCCAGATTAGGTTAAAATTAAGTTAAATTATTAAACTTTTTTTGATGGAAACGGTTGCGTTTCCAATTTTTTATTTTAGGGAGGATGGAACAATTTTTAAAGAGCTTTTTATCAATCAGCAAATAACAGCAAGCGAAGTTAGAGTAATTGACAGCAATGGCCAGCAACTAGGAATTATGTCAACTTCAAAAGCCCTTAGCTTGGCAGAGGGGGAAGGCCTTGATTTGGTTTGTATGAATGCAAATTCAAATCCGCCAGTTTGCAAAATTTTCGACTATGGGAAATATAAGTTCGACTCAATTAAAAGAGAAAAAGAAGCAAGAAAAAACCAAAAGGTAACGGAACTTAAAGAAATTCAACTTTCAATGACAATTGACACCCACGATTTAGAAGTTAAAGCTAAACATGGGAAAAGGTTTTTGGAAGATGGAAACAAAGTTAAAGTTGTTTTGAGAATGAGGGGTCGCCAACAGGCCTACGCCCAAAACGCGGTAAATGTTGTTAAAAATTTCTATTCAATGCTTGAGTCGCTTGGAACAGTTGATAAAGAACCAGAAATTGTTGGAAGAAACATAATTTTAATAATTTCGCCAAAAGCAAAATAGGAAACGAACTTTCAAAAATTTAAAAGGAGAAGAAAATATGCCAAAAATGAAATCCCACAGTGGGGCAAAGAAAAGATTTAAAGTTAGTAAATCTGGAAACGTTAAGTTTTCAAAGGCAAACAGAGGCCATTTTTTAACAGAAAAGTCGCAATCTAGGAAAAGACACCTTAGAAAGGCAGGGTTCCTTAAAGGAAAACAATCAAAAACCATTAAAACGATGGTTCAAGGTTAAGGAGGGGCAACATGAGAATTAAAAGATCTGTTAACGCACTTAAAAAGCGCAGGGCAATTTTAAAACAAGCAAAAGGTTATCG
Organism: uncultured Bacillota bacterium; assembly: GCA_949283975.1. Classification (GTDB taxonomy): domain Bacteria; phylum Bacillota; class Clostridia; order Christensenellales; family UBA1242; genus UMGS687. The sequence goes on along the minus strand of CASDUK010000002.1, from coordinate 190,636 downwards.
CGGGGCAAAATCAAAGCTTTACAGAGTTGCAAGAGAAGCGGTTATGAAAAGCGGAAATTATGCCTATATTGGAAGAAAACAAAAGAAAAGAGATTTTCGCCGTCTTTGGATTGCAAGAATTAACGCTGGATGCAGAATTAATGACATGTCATATTCAAGGTTCATAAGCGGGCTTAAGGCAGCAAACATCTCACTTAACAGAAAAATTCTTTCAGATCTTGCAACCAACAACCCAGCAGAATTCGCAAGCTTGGTTGCAACGGCAAAAGCTGCTCTTGCGAAATAAATTTAACAAAATAATTGACAAACGAGGTTGTTTATAATATAATCAATCTCGCGTGGTTCACTAGCTCAGTCGGCTAGAGCACTTGACTTTTAATCAAGGGGTCCCGGGTTCGAATCCCGGGTGAGCCACCAAAATTTTGCCCACTTTGTGGGCTTTTTTAAACTTTTATTACAAGTTTTGCAACATTTGATATATACTAACTATATGAATAACATAGAAATTAAAAAATATGAAAACGGGTCAAAATTAATTTGCCAAGAAATTGAAAGCGCAAACTATGTTGCTTTTGCAATTCATGTTAGCGTTGGCGCGGGAGATGAATGTGAGAGCGAATATGGCCTTGCCCACTTTCTGGAACATTTGTTTTTTAAAAGCACAAAAGAAATGTCAACCCAACAGCTTGCAACAAGCCTTGAAAGCCTTGGGGCAAGAATTAATGCCCAAACAAATGATGTTAAAACGGTTTATCATTTTCATTGTTTGAAAGAAAATTTTGAAAGGTGTGTTGAAATTTATTCTCAAATGTTTGAAGGCGGCCTTTTTGATGAGGAAGAAATTGAAAAAGAAAAAAGCGTTGTTTTAGAGGAAATTAAAAGGGCAAAAGATTCTCCTCTTCATGTTGCCTATATGAACGCTTTTCGTGAACTTATGGGAGGAACAAGGTTTGGACATGATGTTTTAGGCCTACCCGAAGTAATTTCAAACGTTACAAGGGAGGAAATTTTATCTTTTAAGGAAAGAAATTACACACCAAATAGAATAATTTTTTCCGTTTGCGGTAATATCCGCTTTGAAGAAGCGGAAAAAATTGTTGAAAAACATTTTAAAAACACTTTAAATAAAAAATTTGAGGAGCGCCCAAACGTGCCGCAAGTTGTTATAAAACCCAAAAAGAACTATGTTTTGGAAGTTCAGGATAGAAATCAAGCTCAAATTTACATACTTTTTAAATCAATTGCCGCAAACGACCCCTTAAGGTTTTCCGTCCACCTCTTTCAAGATATTCTTGGAGGAGGTCTTAGCTCTAGGTTGTTTACTGAACTTAGAGAAAAGCGAGGGCTTGTTTATTCAACTTGGGCGGAATGTTATTCTTGTTTGGAATTTGGAATTTTGGGGATATATGCTGGAACAAGCCCAAACAATGTTGGGCTTGCAATTGAAAATATTAAAGCTGTTTTAAAAGAACTTGCCATGCACGGTGTTACAGAGCAAGAACTTATAAAGGCAAAAAACAATTTAAAGTCGTCAAAAGTTTATGCTCAAGATAGCAAAATTCAAATTGCAAAATTAAATGCGGCAAAATTTGCAATTTTTGGCGAAATTCCAAGCCTGAAACAAGAATTTGAAATGATTGAAAGTGTTGCTTTAGAAGATGTCAATAAAGTTGCAAAGCAGCTATATTTCGAAAAGGACTTTGTTGTTTCCGTTGTTGGAAAGGGAATTGAAGAAGCCGAACTTAAAAAATTTTAGCTTAGCATTGTTTTGCTTCTAAGCGTTCGGTGGAAGGTTATTGCAAAGCGGTGAGCTTCGTCTCTAATGTTTTGAAGAAGGCGAAGCTCTCCGCTTCCTTGTTTGAAAATAATTGGATTTGGTGAACTTTTTGTGTAAACCTCTTCAAACTTTTTTGCAAGAGATATGATTGGAACATCTTCAAAAGATGTTCCTTTAAGCGCCTGGACAACGGAGGAGAGTTGCCCCTTTCCGCCGTCTATAACCAACAGGTCTGGGCGTTTTTTAAAGGAGGAATCGTTTTGTTTGTCAAATTCCAAAACTCTGCGGCTAAGAACTTCGCTTAGCGAAGCAAAGTCGTCGTTTCCTTCAACAGTTTTAATTTTAAATTTGCGATAGTCGCTGTTTTGCGCGCGCCCAAAGGCGAAAACAACCATCGATCCAACCTTGTTTGTTCCAGAAATGTGAGAAATATCGTAACATTCAATTCTGTTTGGAAGATCTTTTAGCGAAAGTCCAACTTTAAGAGCTTTAACCATGTTTAAATATGTTTCATCTTTTTCCTTTAAAAACTCCTTCTCAATGAAATTTTTTGCGTTTTGCTCTGCCATTAGAACCAGCTTTCGCTTTACACCTTTTTCTGGAACAGAGAAACTAACATTTGCGCCCTTAACAACGGAAAGAGCATTTTCAAGCAAATTAAAATCCAAGATTAAATTTGTTAAAATGTTTTTTGGAACTAATTTGTTCGTGTAATATTGCAAAATGAAGGAAGAAAACCCCTCTTCTAAGTCACTTGCCTGAGAAATGTCGAAATTTTGGCTTGAAAGAAGTTTTCCCGCGCGAACAATTGTTACATTAACTGCCGCGTAATTTTCCGTTTTTTGCGCCGAAAAAATGTCAAATTCCGCTGTTTTTGCAAGGTCAACAACTGCGCGGTTTGAAAGTTCTTTAACCATTGCAATTCTATTTCTAAGCGAAATTGCCGTTTCAAAATTTTCGCTTTCGCTTGCCAAATTCATTTTATTTTCTAAAACTAATAAAATTTCTTTTTCATTTCCATTTAAAAAACCCATTGCTTTTGAAACGATTGCCTTATAATCTTCTTTTGAAATTTTGTCGCAACAAGGCCCGCTGCAAAGCCCAATTGAATAGTTTAGACAAGGCCGTGTTTTCTTTTTTTGTTTAAATTCTTTGTTGCATGTTCTAACTGGATAGGCGCTGTTTAGCGTTTTTAGAAGTTCATATGCGTTAATTTTTCCGAAATATGGCCCAAAATACCTTGCGCCGTCGGTTTTAACCTTTCTAACAACGCTAAAGCGAGGGTAGTCGTCATGGGGATTAACCCTGATGTAAGGATATTGTTTTCCGTCCTTTAAAAGAATGTTAAAAAACGGCTTGTGTTTTTTAATTAAGGTGTTTTCCAAGATAAAAGCATCAAGTTCGCTTGGCGTTAGGATATAATCAAAATCTGCAATATTGTCAACCATTGTTTGAACTTTAATTTGCTTTTTTGAGTTTTGGAAATATTGGGAAACACGATTTTTTAAAATTTTTGCTTTCCCAATGTAAATTATTTCGCCCTTGTTGTTTTTCATGATGTAAACGCCGCTTGAGCGGGGAAGGGCTTTAACTTTTTCTTTAATTTGTTCCACCTTTCTCCTTAGATAAAATCTTTTTTAAAAACATTCCAGTGTAACTGTTTTCACATTTGGCAACTTTTTCAGGATTTCCCGTTGCAACAATTTCGCCGCCGGCGTCCCCGCCCTCTGGCCCAAGGTCTATAATGTAATCCGCAACTTTTATAACGTCTAGGTTATGTTCAATAACAACAACGGTGTTGCCCTTGTCAACAAATGTTTGAAGAATGTTGATAAGCTTTCTAACATCATACATGTGAAGCCCCGTTGTTGGCTCGTCTAAAATGTAAAGCGTTTTTCCTGTGTTTCTCTTTGCAAGTTCTGTTGCAAGTTTAACTCTTTGAGCTTCTCCGCCGCTTAGCGTTGTTGAAGATTGGCCAAGCTTTATATATCCAAGCCCAACATCGAAAAGCGCCTTAAGTTTCGTTCGAATGTTTGGAATGTTCTTAAAGAACTCAAGAGCCTCTTCAACTGTCATATCCAAAACTTCGCTAATGTTCTTTCCCTTGTAGTAAACCGAAAGCGTTTCTTGGTTATATTTCTTTCCTTCGCAAACTTCGCAGGGGACTTCAATGTCTGGGAGGAAATACATTTCAATTCGCTTAATTCCTTCGCCCTCACAGCGTTCGCAGCGTCCGCCGGGAACATTAAAACTAAACCTAGATGCGCTAAAACCCTTAACTTTTGCCGTTTGCGTTGTTGCAAAAAGTTCTCTAATTGCGGTGAAAACACCTGTGTAAGTTGCGGGGTTGGAGCGCGGCGTTCTTCCAATTGGGGATTGGTCAATGTTGATTACTTTGTCGAACAGCTCAAGGCCAGAAACTTTTCCGTGTTTTCCCTCTTCGCGTTGGGTTTTGTTTAAATGGTTTGCCAAAATTGGGTAGAGCGTTCTTGAAACAAGCGTGCTCTTCCCGCTTCCGCTAACGCCTGTTACGCAGGTGAAACAACCAACTGGGAATTTTGCTTCAATTTTTTTAAGGTTGTTTTCCGAGCAGTTTAAAATTCTGAAAAACCCCTTTGGGCGTCTTCTTTTCTTTGGGATTTCAATTTTTTCCTTTCCAGAAAGGAACTGGCCGGTTATCGACTTTGGGCAATTCATAATGTCCTCTGGCGTTCCGGTTGCAACAATTTCGCCGCCGTGAACGCCGGCGTAAACGCCAACATCAACAACATGGTCGGCATATAAAATTGTTTCTTCGTCATGTTCAACAACAATCAGCGTGTTTCCCAAATTTCTAAGTGAGAAAAGCGTGTTTAAAAGTTTTTCGTTGTCAACTTGATGAAGGCCAATGCTTGGTTCGTCTAAGATGTATAAAACGCCGGTAAGCCCGCTTCCAATTTGTGTTGCAAGCCTAATTCTTTGAGCTTCGCCGCCGCTCAGGGTTTCCGCCTCTCTTGAAAGCGTTAAGTAGGAAAGACCAACATTTTTTAAAAATTGAAGGCGGGAGAGGATTTCTTTGAAGATGCTTTGGCCAACTTTTTTGTCGTAATTGCTAATGTTAATGCCTTCTAAAAAGTTTAGAAGTTTGTCAACGGACATTGCCGACATCTCTGCAATGTCAAGATTGGCAATTTTAACAGATAATGCAGTTTGTTTTAAGCGCTTTCCGCCGCAAACCGGACACTTTTGGTTTTTCATTAGTTTTTGAATTTCACTTCGCATGAATTCGCTGTCTGTTTCTTTAAACCTTCTTTTTAAATTGTTAATAATTCCCTCAAACGGGGCAGTAAACGACTTTATGCTTCCGTTGTTTGTTTTAAAGGTTACATCAAGGGCTTCATCGCCAGTTCCATACAAAAAAATGTTCAACTTTTCTTTGGAGAGTGATGAAATTGGCGCATTTAAATCTATGTTATATTTTTCTGAAATTGCGTCAAAATAGCCCTTTACCATGCCGCCATAAACATATTTCCACCCGGCAACGTTAAAAGCACCCCCTTTAACCGAAAGGCGCTTGTTTTTTAGAATTAGCGATTCATCAATGTCCATTGTATATCCAAGGCCGCTGCAGTTTGGGCATGCGCCAAAGGGGCTGTTAAAGCTGAAAAGCCTTGGCGTAATCTCGTCAAGAGAGTAGCCGCAAGTTGGGCAGGAATGGCGTGTGCTAAACATTTCGTGGCGGTTGTTTTCAAAGAAAACGTCTAAAATGCCGTGGCTCAGCCCAAGCGCTTGTTCAACGCTGTCTGAAAGCCGTTCAACAATTCCCTCTCTCATAACAATTCTGTCAACAATAACAGAAATGTTGTGCCTTATGTTTTTTTCAAGAGAAATTTCTTCATCAACCTTTTTAATTTTTCCGTCAATCAAAAGCCTTGAATAGCCCTTTTTCTTAATGGAGTCGATAATTTCTTGATGAGTTCCCTTCTTTCCTTTAACAATTGGTGAAGTTAAAAGAATTTTTGCGCCGTTTGGGGTTTCCAAAAGCCTGTCGATAATTTGATCAACAGTTTGCGTTGAAATTTCCTTGTTGCAGTTTGGGCAAAAGGGCTTTCCAATTTTTGAATATAAAAGTCTTAAATAGTCATAAATTTCGGTAATTGTTCCAACAGTTGAACGCGGGTTGTGGTTGGTTGACTTTTGATCAATTGAAATTGCGGGCGAAAGCCCCTCAATGCTGTCAACATCTGGTTTGGACGATTGACCCAAAAACTGGCGCGCATAGGAGGAGAGGCTGTCCATATATCTTCTTTGACCTTCGGCAAAAATTGTGTCAAAGGCAAGCGTGCTTTTTCCGCTTCCGCTAACGCCGGTAAAGACAATTAATTTGTTTCTTGGAAGCTCAAGATCAATGTTTTTAAGGTTATTTTCCCTTGCTCCTTTAATTATTATCTTATCGTTTTCCATTTTCCAACCTCTTTTTCAACTTGCTAATTTCTTCTCGATATTTAATTGCAAGTTCGAAATCCAAATTTGTTGAAGCAATTTTCATAAGCGCTTTAAGTTTTTCAATTTGTTCAGAAACATCTGCTTTGTCTAAGTTGCTTAAAGATTTTTTTGTTATTTCAATTGTGTTTTTAATTTCTTTAACAATTGTTTTTGGAATTATTCCATATTTTTCGTTGTAATCTTTTTGAATTTTTCGCCTTCTGTTTGTTTCGTCAATTGCCGCCCTCATTGCATCAGTAATTCTATCTGCAAACATTAAAACATGTCCTTCGCTGTTTCTTGCCGCACGGCCAATTGTTTGAATTAGTGCGCCCTCGCTTCGCAAAAAACCCTCTTTGTCTGCGTCCAAAATTGCAACCAACATAACCTCAGGAAGGTCAAGCCCCTCTCTTAAAAGGTTAATCCCAACCAAAACATCATATTCGCCGCTTCTAAGGTCGTTTATAATCTCAATTCTCTCCATTGTGTCAATTTCAGAATGGAGATATCTTGCCTTAACTTTGTTTTCGCAGAGAAAGTTGGTTAAATCTTCCGCCATTTTTTTAGTTAAGGTTGTAACCAAAACTCTTCCAGATTTTTTTGTTGTCTTTTTAATTTCTTCAAGCAGGGCAGAAATTTGCCCCTCTGTTTTCAAAACCTCAATAGAGGGGTCTAAAAGCCCGGTTGGCCTAATTAGTTGTTCTGTTATGTTGTCTGCAACAGAAAGTTCAAATTTTCCCGGCGTTGCAGAAACATAAATTGTTTGGCCAATTTTTTCTTTAAATTCCTCAAAGTTTAGCGGCCTGTTGTCATAGGCAGATTTAAGCCTGAAACCATATTCAACTAAGTTGTCTTTTCTGGAGCGGTCTCCGTTATACATGGCGCGGATTTGAGGAATTGTCATATGGCTTTCGTCAATCAGCGTTATGAATCCTTTTGGGAAGTAATCCAAAAGTGTGAATGGCGCTTCGCCCGGCTGCCTTCCGTCAAAATAGCGAGAATAATTTTCAATTCCGCTGCAATATCCAACTTCTTTCATCATTTCAACATCATATTCAACTTTCTCTTTAAGCCGCTGGGCTTCAATTAGTTTGTCTTGAAATTTAAATGCGCCAACTTCTTGCTCTGCGTCCTTTTCAATTTCTCTAATTGCGCTTAAAAGCCGCCCGCGGGAAATTGCATAGTGGGTTGCAGGGAAAAAGGTTTGGGATTTTAACTCAGAAATTTTCTCGCCAGTTAATGCGTTAAATTGATAGATTTTTTCAATTTCATCGCCAAAAAATTCAATTCTTGTTGCAATTTCGCTGCTGTTTGCCGGAAAAACATCAAGCGTGTCGCCTTTAACGCGGAATGTGCTGCGCTTGAATTCAATGTCATTTCGCGTGTATTGAATTTCAATTAGCTTCCGCATAACATTGTTTCTGTCAACAACATCTCCCTCGCGAACGTTAACTTGAAGCCCGTTATATTCCTCTGGGTCGCCAAGGCCATAGATGCAAGAAACAGAGGCAACAATAATCGTGTCGCTTCGCTCAAAAAGGGAGGCGGTTGCGGAGTTTCTAAGTTTTTCAATTTCATCGTTGATTGCCATGTCCTTTTCTATGTAAGTGTCGGTTGAAACAATGTAGGCCTCGGGCTGGTAGTAATCGTAATATGAAACAAAATATTCAACGCGGTTGTTTGGAAAAAATTCTCTAAATTCGTTGCAAAGCTGAGCGGCAAGGGTTTTGTTGTGGGCAATGACAAGCGTTGGCTTGTTGACGTTTGCAATTATGTTTGCCATGGTAAAAGTTTTTCCGCTTCCAGTAACGCCAAGAAGAACCTGGTTTTTAAGGCCATCGTTTAAACCCGCGGTTAAGTTGTCAATCGCGTTTTTTTGATCTATTGATGGTTTAAAATTAGAAACCAGCTGAAAGTTCCTATACTCCATACTATATATTTTAACCTATTTTTAAAAAAAATAAAGTGTTTTTAACCAACTTAGTTAAAATTTCTTTAAAGTTTACAGATAAACGCTTTAACCCTTTGTTTTATTTTGGTTTTAACGGCTTAAACGACGGGTTATACCCCTAAGCTCTAAAATTTTAAAAAAAATTTTTAAAAAGTATGTAAAAAAACTTGACAGGGGGGAGGGGGGGGGGGGGGGGGCTGCTAGGATATATATAGGCTTGCGGAATAAAAATTTTTTAAAAAAGAAAAATAAAAAAGGAGAAAATATGGGAACAAAATTAAAAGTAATGCTGCTTTGGGTTGCTTTGGGCTTTGCCCTTGTTTTAACGCTTGGGCTTTCTTTCTTTGTTTATGCCTCTTCAAATGAAAACCTTAACTTGAGCGGGTCGCTTGCCTATGAGCCCTCAATTAATGTTGTTAAATACTATTGGGGAGAAATGGACAACCCTAGTGGCAATGAAGAAGGTTCATATTATAATCAGCATGTTAAACTCTTTTCAAACAATACTTTTGAAGCGCAAATAGCTACTGAACAAGGTGACATCTATATGATTATGATTATAAGAGGCGATGCAATTCCAACCTCGGAAGAAACCTTTCAATATACAGCAACTTATTGTTATGGCTATCAAAGAGAAAACGGCGAAGTTGTTATGGAAATTGAATGGAACGAAGGGGAGGAAGTTCCAGAGGGAATGGAGTTTGCTTCGATGCTGAATGAACTTCATATCCGTGAAAATGTTGCCTTTTTCGGCGACTATCCTCCAATGTTTGAGAATTCCTACACGCCTTCTGGTTCTGCCCTTCCAATTGCGGCATATATGCGCGATGGATCTGGAAGAGACAACATATTTTATAATTGTTCTGGCCAAGAGACAATTTCCCAAATTGAATCGGACGGAAGGTTGTTTCTTTTCCTTGACGCCTATAACGACGACGGTGACTTTAGAAACCTTGGACAATTTACTTATGGAATTTCATTTACAGTTATAAAGCTGGACGGGGTTGGGGCAACGGGCAACACGGTTGTTTCGCTTGGTTATCACACGGCGGAGGTTAGCTTTGAATATAACAGCCAGACTTACACGATGACAGTTGATTTTGTTACAACAAGCGAAAAATAGGTAACGAACAAAAACCTGCTTGGCGGGCTTTTGTTTTTTTTGAATTAAAAATTTTTAACTGCACAAGATAATGTTGGAGGTGGAAAATGAACGGACAATTTAGGCCAGGCGAACAAGCCCCACAATCCGGCAACTACGCTTGCTATGACGCAAACGGAAGATGCGGCGGGGCAACATACCTTGAAAAAGGCCAAAGGTTCCCTGCAACGCAACATTCCGGAAGCTATTATGTGATGGAAAATTAATTAAAGCGCCCAAGTGGCGCTTTAATTAATTTAAGTTCATTTTGTCTGAAACATTTTCAAGAAATTTTGCATATTCAAGCGAATTTGCCGCAATGTGGCAATTCTTCTTTTCAATAATTTTTGCCCCTGCCATTTTGCATATGTAAATTCCCGGAACAAAGTCCCAAGGGGAATCTTTTGAAAACAGGTGAGCGCCAAACCTTCCAGCGGCAGTAAAAGCAAAACTTATTGCCGAGCTTCCTGTTGAGCGGATATGGGGAATTGAGCCAATAATTTCGCTTGCGCGTGAAATTTTGTCCCCGCCCTCAACAGCGCAAATTGTTTTTTCCTTTTGAAGGCTGCTAACCGAAATTTTTTTGTCGTTTAGAAAAGCGCCGTTTTCATCTGCATAAAAAAGTTCATTTAATTTTGGGGCGTAAATTACCGCCGCGCATGTTTTCCCGCCCTTAACGCAGGCTAACTGAATTGCCCAAAGAGGATAATTGTTTGCAAAGTTAATTGTTCCGTCTATTGGGTCAATAACAAAGCAGTTTTCGCTGAGTTTTCCATTTGTGTTAAATTCTTCGCTTACAATATCAAAATTTGGAAAATTTTCTTTTATCTGCGAAATTATATATTTTTCAAGCATTAAATCGAAATTTGTTACTAAATCGTTTTCGCCCTTTTGATAGACCTCTAAGTCTTCTGTTATTAGCGATCTTGCAGTTTTTGAAACATTAATTAAAAATTCTAGTTCTTTTGTCATGGCAAAAGTTTATCATAATAAAAATAAATTTCAAACTAATCTTGTTATTTATTATGAAATCTTAAAAAAATCTTTTATACTTAAATTTGTTTTTAAAAAAAAGGGGGGCATATGAACAAAAGAGAAATTGCTTTTGATAATGAGCTATATTTAAAGCTCCAAAGCGAAAAAATTATTGAGCGAGTTGAAAAATTTAACAACAAACTATATCTTGAATTTGGCGGCAAACTTTTTGACGATTACCACGCTGCGCGAGTTCTCCCGGGCTTTGACCCAAACATTAAAACCAAACTGTTGCTAAAACTAAAAGACAGGGCAGAAATAATTTTTTGCATCTCTGCAAGAGACATAGAAAAAAATAAAATTCGGGCGGACCTTGGCCTAAGCTATGACAACGAAGTTTTAAGGCTTGTTGACAGTTTGCGCGGCCTTGGTCTTTTTGTTTCATCAATCATTATAACCCTTTATGAGGACCAGCCAAATGCAACAAAGTTTGCAAGAAAGCTTGAGCAGCGCGGCGAAAGAGTTTTTATCCACAGGCCAACAAAAGGTTATCCAAACGAGGTTGACGTAATTGTTTCAGACGAGGGTTATGGCGCAAATCCATATGTTCCAACAACAAAGCCATTGGTTGTTGTAACTGCGCCGGGGCCATCAAGCGGAAAACTTGCAACTTGTTTAAGCCAAATGTACCATGATTTTAAAAGGGGAATTAAAGCGGGTTATTCAAAGTTTGAAACTTTTCCTGTTTGGAATCTTCCGCTTAAAGATCCAATTAACATTGCATATGAGTCTGCAACTGCAGATTTGAAAGACATCAACCAAATAGACCCATATCATTTCTCTGCTTATGGAAAACTAACGGTCAACTATAACAGAGATATTGAGGTTTATCCCGTTTTGAAAAACATTTTAAAAAAGATTACTGGAAAGGACGTGTATAAATCTCCAACCGACATGGGCGTTAACATGGTTGCAAGCGCAATAACAAACCACAGCCTGGCTTGCGAGGCGGCTAAAAAAGAGGTTGTTAGAAGGTTTTTGCAAGCAGAATGTGATTTTAAAAAGGGTCTTGTTTCTCTTGAAACGGTTGACCGAACAAAAAGCTTAATGGCAGAGCTTGAACTTGTTCCTTCCTTTCTTCCAGTTGTTGAAGAGGCCAAGGCGGCGGAAAAGAAGTTTAAATTGCCGTGCATCGCAATGGAACTTCCAAACGGGAAAATTATCTTTGGAAAGAACAAGAAAATGATTTCCGCCTGTGGAACGGTTGTTTTAAACGCGCTCAAGGCGCTTGCAGAAATAGACGACAATTTTGATATAATTTCAGACGACATCTTGCTTCCAATTGTTGACTTTAGAAAGTCATATTCAAGCGCCCGCTCAAGCATCTTATCTTTGGACGATGTTTTAATTGCTCTTTCAATTTCTGGTCGTTCAAATAAAAAGGCAAAAAAGGTTCTTGAAATGCTTCCAAATCTTTCTGGAGTTGAAGCACATTCAACTTTTATTCTCCCATCGGCAGAGGAGCAACTCTTAAAAAAGCTTGGTGTAAACATAACTTCCCAACCTGTCTTTTTAAGCAATAACCTCTTTGAGGAATAAAGAATTTTATTGTAATTTCTTAAATTTTTTAACTTTTTCAAACATTTTTGTGTGAGAGTCGGCGTATGTTAAATTTTTTGGCGGCTCGTTAAAAAAGCCAACCTCTTCAATTTCGGAATCTGGTTTTTGTCCAAACACTTCAATTTCTGCAAAAAGCAAGAGGGCAGGCTTTGAAATTTTATATCCGCAAATTGGCTCAAGCTTAAATTCTTTTGCCCCAGTTTCTTCAAATAGTTCTCGCCTTGCCGCGCTTTGCCACGTTTCGTTTGGCTCTATTTTCCCGCCGGGGATCTCCCAAGTTTCCTTTCCTTTTTGCCTGACATAAACAAATTTTTGTCCATACCTACAAACAACAACAACTCTTGTAAACAGACTTTCGTCAATTTTTCCAAGCTCAAAAAATTCAATTTTTAAATCATTTTCCATTTTATTTATTTTATCACAAATTTAATTCGAGTCAAACTGATATTAGTCCACAAAAAAACAGCCCAAACTTTCCCAGGCTGCCTTTTTGGCGGCGCAAGCGCACCTGAATTCGAACCTATTCATAAAAATTCAAATCATATTGAATTTGTGGACTATATTCATATCCAAATGCCATGTTATACTTATTTTAGAGAGATTGAAGAAATAAATTTTTCTTCAGTCTCTTGCGTTTTTAAATTATTTTAAGGAGGTGAGATAATGGGCTCAGGCGGAGTGCCAAATCGTGGAGTAGAAAAATCGTATGCAAGAAAGCTGGAGCGTACATATAAACAAAACACAAGAGTCGATCGATATAAAAATGGCAAGAAAGTACAAAGCAGATGGTATGATAATAATGGCAGGGCAATAAGGAATAGAGATGAATTTAAAAGCATGTGATGTTTGTGGAAAAGTTGTTGCCATAGATCAATTCGGGCATGGTGATTGTGAAAATTGTGGTTGGGCTCAAGATCCAGTATTAGTAAAAATGCCCGATAAGGTTATGTAGCAAAAACTTTGTACAAACAGAGTAAGAAACTTGAACCAGATTTAGACGACTTTATTGATGGACTCTTTATGTATAGTGAGATGGTATTTACATACAATAATGTTGAATATGAAGTGTTTTTAAAACCAAATAAGAATATTATTTTATGTTCGTCATCAATGCAACAGGAATATACCACAAGGGAAGAGTTTAAAAACAATGCAAATATAAATGGGTTTCTCTTAAAAGATATTTGGCACAATGTGACAAATGCTGATTATATGCAGGGATAGCAAATGATAAGAGATGTCGAAATTAGACATGCAAAAATTTTTAAAGAGTTGTACAGTCAAATGAAAAATAAAAATTTATATAAAAAAGCTAAAGAGGTCGAATGGATTTGCCCTGCATGCGGATATGTGAGTTTTGATAAAAAAGCTTGGGACGAGTGCCCGTTGTGTCAAGTTAAACAGGGATACTGCGAGGTTAATTTGCCAAAAAAATTTACAATTTTAAACAAAAAGAAGCAAAAAAACGTTTAATTACTAAAAATTATGCGTTTTTTTATTAATTTTTCCTTTATCTGAATTTAATGTTAATTAAAATATTTGACAATTTTTTGAAAATTTTTTAAGATTTAGTTATACTAAAGATATAGAGTTTTATGGGAGGGAGATTCATGGAAAATGTTGAAAATATAAACGAAGATCAACCTAAATCATCACATAAAAAGAAAAAAACATTGTTATTAATATTATTGTTACTTTTACTTGTACTTATCGGAATTGCAATAGCATTGCCACTTTTATTAATTAAGGATGAAGTTAAAATATCTGATTTAAAACTAGAGCAAAATGTATTTAAGTACAATGAAAATTATTTAAATGCTAAAGTTTATGTTTTTTATGATGATGATAGTGAAAAAGAAATAACTCTCAACGATACATATATTTCACAGGAGGATAAAGAGAAATTTAATATTGTAGGAGAAAATCACCAAATTACTCTAACTTATGAAAATTTTTCTAAAGCTTTTTACATAACAATAGTTGAGGCAGAATTTTCTCCAAGTGAAATTGATAATTTAGTTTATTCTGACCAAATTGTAGAATTCAATACTAAAGGATGGTTTTTCCCTGTCACAAATTTACCAGAAGGAGCTTCTGTTTCTTATAACATTGAGGGTATTATTGAAAATCAAGCCAGTTATTCTTTAATTGAACCGGGTACTTATATTATTGAAGCAATTATAAGTAAGCCTAATTACAAATCTTTAAATATAAATTTCACCATTAGAATTGTGGATACTTCAATTTCTATTGAGAACTTTGAAAAAATTGAAGATATGTATTTTGCTAATGTTTCTGCTGATACAACCTATATAGATTTTACTAAAATTGTAAAGATAAATGATAAAGAAGGTATTTTTGAAATCTTTGCCGATGAAAATTTATCAACAAAGCTTGATAAAACAAATGTAACAATAAATGCAGGTGAAAATCATTATTATTTAAAAGTTTTCTTTGAAGACAATTCTATTACAAAAGTTTATGACATTGTAATTTATAAAAATGGGATGTTTAATATAAAGTTTATTTTAAATAGTGAAACTTTAGATGAATATCAAATAGAAGAAGATAAAGTTATTGAAAAACCTGATTATACAAAAGAAGGCTATCTAATTACAGGTTGGGAAGTTAATGGTGAATCAGTTACATTCCCTTATCAAATATCATCGAACACAACATTTAATGCAGTATATCAATTAATTAATTACAACATTCAACAATCAATTACAGGAGAAGGCAGTATCAATTTATCAAAAGAAACTGCAAATGTTGGTGATGAAATTTTAATCACAATTAATCCTGGTTTGGGGTTTGAAATATCAAAAATTTATTACAAAGCTGAAGGTCAAGATGAGGAAATAGAAATAAAAGACAACAAATTTAATATGCCAGCGAAAAATGTGATAATATATGTTGAGTTTGTTAAATCAATTTATAATATTTCAAAAAATCAAGTTTTAAATGGTGATTTTACTGTTTCAAAAAATAGTGCAAGTTTTGGAGAAAACATATCAATATCATTTTTACCTAATCCTGGTTATGAGTTGGAAGAAGTATATTATTTAATTGAAGGTAGTGAAGAAAAAAACATTGTAGAAAACAGCAAATTTATAATGCCAATTGGAAATATTACTATTTATGTCAACTATAGACCTATTATATATACAATAAATTTAATTTTAAATGATGGTATGATTGAAGGAGAAGAAAACATTAATTATACTGTTGAAAGTGAAACCTTTACTTTAAATAAACCAACTAAGGAAGGTTATTCGTTTTTAGGATGGAGTAGCGACGAAATTGAAGTTCCGCAAGAAAAAATTGTTATAGAAAAAGGAACAATAGGGAATAAAGAGTATATTGCTAATTGGACAATAAATACATACTCGATAACTAAAGGTGAGATATTAAATGGAAATTTAGAAATTGTCCCAAGTGCTCAATTTAATTCTTTAGTAACCATTTCAATTATTCCTAATGAAGGTTACGAATTAGATAAAATTTATTATAAAGAAAATAATGAAGGGGATGAAATAATAATAAATGAAAATTCATTTAATATGCCTGCAAATGATGTTACAGTTTATGCAACATTTAGAGCGATTAATTACGACATTTTAAAAGCGGAAATAGAAAATGGTACGTTTAATATCTCTCAATCTTCAGGTATAATTGGTGATGAAATATTAGTAACGCCTATACCTAATCAGGGATATGAATTAGATAAAATTTATTATCTTGTTAATAATGAAGGAGAAGAAATTTTAATTCAAGATAATAAATTTAATATGCCTGCAAATGATGTTACAATTTATGTTGTGTTCGAAAAAATCGACTACACAATTTCAAAAAGCGAAGAAGTTAATGGGACAGTTAATATCTCTAAAAATATTGCCAATATCAATGATTTAATTACTGTTACTACACAGCCAAATGTTGGATATACTTTGGTTAGGATTTATTATAAACTTCAAGATAGTGATGATGAGATAATTATTAGTGATGGTTCTTTTATAATGCCGGCAAGCAATATTACGATATTTGCAGAATTTAAAAAAGTTGACTACACAATAGCTAAATCTGAAATGACTAATGGAGATATAGAAATATCTTTGTTAGGTGCAAATTTGGGCGAAGAAATAAATATTACTCCTAAACCTAATTTAGGTTATGAATTGGATAGATTATATTATATATTGCAAGATGATAGCGAAGAAATTGAAATTATAGACAATACTTTTATAATGCCAGCAGGGAATTTAACAGTTTATGCTACTTTTAAAATAATTAATTATACAATAACACTTGATCCAGCTGAAGGAACTTTGGTTGGAAGTAGGACAATTAACTATACCGTAGAAAGTGAAGATATTATTTTAGAAGAACCAACAAGAGAAGGATATGATTTTGTAGGATGGAGCGGAACAGGGCTTGATGGAATTGTTAAAAATGTCACAATACAAACAGGATCGACTGGAGATCGCGAATATTTAGCAAATTGGGAAATAAAAAAATTTACAATAATTTGGCAAAATGAAGACGGGGAAGAGTTAAAGCGAGATGAAAATGTGGAATACGGAACTCTTCCAACATATGATGGGACACCAACAAAACAATCAACTGCACAATATGATTATGAATTTGCAGGTTGGGAGCCGGAAGTTGTTGTAGCGACAGAAAATGCAACATATAAGGCGACTTACACTCCGATATTAAGAAGTTATACAATCATTTTTAATAATAAAAATGTTACAGTTATGGTAGATGAGCAAGAAATTAATAGCGGTGATAAAGTTGAATATGGCAAAACTTTAAATATTTCTTATCAAGAAACGGAAGGATATCATAAAACAAGTTTTAAAGTTAACGATGAAGAGCAAGAGTCTCCTTATTCTGTTGTTGTTAACGAAGATGTAACAATATCTTATAGTGAAGAAATTAACGTATATACAGTCACTCTCCCTTCTGGAGAAGGTTACACTATTGAGAGTTTTGGCAATCAGGTGAATCATGGACAATCTTTTAAATTTAAACTAAACCTCATTGAAGGATACACTCAAAGTAATGTTGTAGTTAAGTCAAATAACAATGAAATTTCAATTGAAGAAGGCTATTATACCATTTTAAACATTGCTGAAAATCAAATTGTTACTGTCGAAGGTGTAGTATTAAATACATACACAATAACATGGAATAATTATGATGGAACACCTTTATTGCAAACCGAAGTAACCCATGGACAAAAACCAACTTATACTGGAGAGACTCCAACAAAAGATAAAACACAGGAATTTACTTATACTTTCTCTGATTGGAACCCTAAAATTGTTGTAGCAACTGAAGATACTACATACACAGCACAATTTATAGAAACTAGGAATATTTATACTGTTACTTTCAATAGTAATGGAGGAAGTGAAGTAGAGAATATAACTAAAGAATATGGCAGTAAAATAGGGACGCTTCCAATTCCAACCTTTGAAGGATATGATTTTGTTGGCTGGTTTACGCAATTGAGTGGTGGCGAACAAATTAATGAAATGACATTAATTACTACAAATATAACTTTGTGTGCTCGCTGGGTAGCAATATCCTACAATATTGATTTAAATCTTGATGGTGGTCAAATTTCAGGAGATTATAAATCAACATATACAATAGAAGATGAAAATTTTGTCTTACCAACTCCAACAAAAGAAGGATACAACTTCCTTGGCTGGTCAAAAGATGGTGTAGGGCAGCCTGAAGTTTTAGTTACAGTTTTAAAAGGTACTACGGGAGATCTTAATTACACAGCAAAATGGCAAATAAATCAATATACTTATACTTTTTACAGATATGAAGGTGGAGACATTTTAAAAAAAGAAACTGTCGATTACGGAAGTAATATTGTCGCACCTACTAATGTAATTAGAGCAAGTGATAATGTTTTAGGTATAAATTATAATTTTACAGGTTGGAACCAAGAAGTTCCATCTACGATTGGCGCATCAAATATAGAATTTTATGCTTTATATGATGAAGAAAACTTTTCTGCAGGTCTAAATTTTGTTTATAGTAGTTTGGATGGCTATTATATTGTAGATAAAGGTTCAACAACTGAAACCAACATTATAGTCCCATCAACTTATACAACATTAGAAAATGGCAAAGCAAATGTATCAGAAGTTGCAGAAAATGGCTTTTCTAATATGAATGATGTTACTATAATTACATTTAATGGTGAAATAGAATACATTGGGGCAGCAGCTTTTGCAAATGATGCTTTGCTTACTAATATTATTGGGCTTGATCAAATATATTCAATACCAGAAAGTGCTTTCGAAGGTTGCAGTTCATTAAGTTCGTTCAATATAGGAGAGAAAGTCATTATAATTGGAACTAACGCATTTGCAAATACAGGATTGACATCAGTATATATACCTTCAAGTGTAGTATCTATAGAAAACGGAGCATTTGAAAATTGTTATATTGAAAATTATAGTGTTAGTGAAGATAATTTAAATTACGCTTCATATGAAGGGGATCTTTACAATAAAAACTTGACAAAGCTTTTGCTATATGCAAATGGAAAAACAGCAAATACATTTTCTGTGCCAAGTTTTGTAAATGAGATTGAAAACTATGCTTTTGGTACACAAAATAATATGTATGCTAGATCTTTGACAAAATCAAACACCAATATTCAAAACATTATTATACCAGACAATGTAACTATTCTAAACGATTATTCTTTAAATTCTGCATTAATTGTTTACACCGAGTTTTCCAATAAACCGAATGGCTGGAGTGAATTAAGTATTTCTCAAAATGAAATTTATTGGAACAGTGAATGGGTGTTACAAGATAACCAACCAACGATTATAATTGAAGCAAGTGCATTTAAAACAGGTGTTTATCAAAACTGGATGAGTTATATAAGTGACGAAACATTATTTGTAGATGTAGTTATGCCAGGTTCTCATGATGCAGGAACTATGAGCATATCAGCCACTGATTTGCACACTCAAAGCAGTGGATTTTACGACCAACTTACAGGCGGTGTGAGATATTTTGATATGAGAGTAGCAAAGTACAATGGAACCGTTCGTTGCATTCATGCCAATTCTGGAGATCCTATAGATAGCACAAACGGCACAGGAATAGAATTTGAAACAGTGTTAAGTGATATGTTGAGATTTGTAAATGAAAATCCTAGTGAAATAATTATTCTTGATTTTCAGCATCTTTGGAATGATTTTGAAAGTCAAGTTGTGCCAATGATCGAAGAAAGTTTATCTGGTAAAATGCTTACAAAAGATAAAGCCACAAATTATTCTAGTTTGACTATGGGACAACTTAGGCAGTGGGGTGTAAACTTTATTGTAATTGCACAAGATGATAGTTCGGAATTAAGAGGGGCTCCAGCACCAAACTTTGATGGTTATGATTGGATGTATAAAAGAACAGAAAATCTTCGAAGCGAATATGATGGCGACACTCACAGATCTAGCGCTAGCGACTTGATTGCAATCTGGCCAAGCTATTTCAATAATTTCACGGAAGATCAATATAACAAAGTATTCGTTCTTCAAACGCAGCTGACGGCCGAAAGCGGAAGTGAAGTTTTAGGAGCAGAAAAAAATCTTGTTGAGAGGGAAAAGTCTATTCGAAATGATGCAAACAAATTTTTTAGAAACTTAAAAAATGATCCTACCAATCTTGCCAAAGTCAATGTAATAATGCGAGACTTTGTTGTAGATGATCTAAGCGGGGTTGACAGCGCACAAAGCAGTATTCAAAGTATTATATTTTTAAATGTCTATAAAAATCAAATCAAAGAGACCGAGCTTGAAAGATTTAAACTTTTAATAGATTTTGATACTGTCGACAGCTGGGCGACGGCTTAAAAGGAGGAAGATGATGAAAATAAAAAATAATGTAAAACATTTCAATGTAATTTATGTTCTTGTTGTTTTCTTGTTTTTTGCTTTGATGCCGATTATTACAATCAGCTCTACTGCCGAAGGAGAATACCAAATTTCTACAGAGCAACAACTAAAAGATTGGTTACAAAACTCAAATAATGTTCAAACAAATAATCCTAATGCCATTTTAATGACAAATATTACATTAAATTGGGGAGGTGTAGCTCCTTCCGCGACAAGTATTAGTCAAGGATCTATATTAGATGGGAAAAACAATACAATATTTTTCTCAAATACAGATTCTAGAGTAGGAGAAAATGAAGATAATAGATCTTATTATGCATTATTGGTCTCAACAATATATGGAACATTAAAAAACACAAATTTTGAATTAGTAAATAATTTAAAAATAACAATAGATAGGGATGCTGGAAGAAACAATGAAGGAATATTTTCTGGAATAGTTTCTGCAAAAATAGAAAACGGGGTAGTGGAAAATTGTTCTATTATTGTGGATAAAAATTTTTCATATTTTAATGAAGATCTTACAACGCCAGATATTTACAGAACATCAAATCATTTTGGAATTTTATCGGGTAGATTAGATGGCTCTACGTTAATTAAAAATGTTACAGTAAAGCAAACACAAAATTCTACAATAATTATCGATGCGGATCAAAATGGCGATAATTATATGAGAGTTGGATTGATTGCATCTGATGCATATAAAAATGGCAATGGAACTCCTCAGATAAAGGATGTTACGTTGGAGAGATGGGGCTATTTGGAAATTTATAATAGCAATACATATACCAATGGGAATTGTATATATGGTATAATAGTTGCAGATATGTCTACAGAGTCTACAAATGATACAAACCACGCTATTAACATAGATGGAGTCATTTATAATGGTGTTGGTGGCGGGGTCACTAATCAAATTATATATGAAAAAGATATTGGAGGATCTAATTGGCATCATACTTATTTTATTGGTAGAATAGGGAATACTAATCCTCACGCTAATTATACAATTAAAAATGTCTATTCACATGTTTCTTTCAGTGAAGAAAATTTGATAATAGAAGACACAGGCGTTTCTGTTATACCTGAAGGTTATACATTTAGTTTTG
Organism: uncultured Bacillota bacterium; assembly: GCA_949283975.1. Taxonomy (GTDB): domain Bacteria; phylum Bacillota; class Clostridia; order Christensenellales; family UBA1242; genus UMGS687. Next base: position 169,668 of record CASDUK010000002.1, on the reverse strand, counting down.
ATCCAAGCAGTGAAGGGAATGTCATTATAACAAAAAATAATGCAAATGATACTGACTTTATTTATTCAATAAGTCAGGCAGAGATGGGGACTACTTACGATACTTATCTTCAATTAAGCAGTAGTGTTTCTCTAGGAAAATTTGATACTTCAAGAGATAAAGGACTTGACACCATTACAATCCTTGATGGAACTAAAATAGAAAATGCAAGTTTTGGATTTCAATACAGTGAAGTAATTTATAATGGATTTGCTTATGGTGCGATTTTTAAGGTTAACGACCAAATTATTACTGATGGATTTACTGTTAGTTATACAAATAATGTAAATTCTACTATTACTAATGGTGGGCAAAAAGCAACTTGCTCATTAGATCACCCTGATATTGAAAGTGGAATTTTCTTACATTCTACAAGATACTATGTAGATAATAACAAAATTGACTATTTGAATTTGGAAATGACTATAAATCAAGCACCACTTACTTTGACATATACGGGTAGCAATGTATATGACAATAATTTAGCTATAAATGGTCTTGTTAATGACCAGGAAAAATTAACAATCGACGGGAATACTTATACGAATGGCAATTATCAGTTTGATTGCGTGAATAACAATACTTTAAAAACTATAGAATTTATAGATAATATTATAAAAACAAATTACTTGATTTCTTATAAAGGGATAGAAAATGATCAGTTTACGGTTAATCCTAAAGTTATTACAGTTGATCAAGGTATTACAATAACAAATGCTAATGATCCTTCCAAAGTAGTTTTCGAAGATAATATGCTGACAATATACAGTAAAGATTATCAAACTATTCAACTCAATTTTAACCAAAACGAAGGATATCTTAATCAAGTAACAATTGAAACAATTAATGAAACTAATTATAAAATTGAAAATTCTATTTCTGGAACAACTTTGACTTATAATATTACCCCAAAAGTTAATAATGATTTTAAATATATTGAAAAATTAACTTTAGTTGAAACGTTAACTAAAGTGGCTTTAAAATTTGAAGTTAATGACAAATCACTTTTATCAACATTAAAAGTAAATAATGAAAATGTATATAAATTTGGTCAATATTTTGTATACGATTGTAATTATAACGAACAAGCAGTAATTTCTTTGTCATTAATAGATAGCGAAGAGCAGTATAATATAGAAGTCTTGGTAAATGGAGAACCTATATCTGCAATTGAAGGGAATTATTCTATAACAGTAAAGGGTGATGAAAATTATATAATGAATATAATAATAAATATAACAACTGTATAAAAAAGAGGGGAACCTCTTTTTTTAGGTGCTAGTTGTTTCATTAAAGTAATTTGAAACATGGGTAAGGAGAAAAGATTTTTTAGTTTCTTTTAGTTTAAATTAACTTTATCTATTTTTAAAATTCTTTAATTGGATCATAAACATTGATTTTAAAAATAAAAAACGTACCAAAGATCATTTGGTACGTTAAAAGAATTAATGGCGGAGAAGGAGGGATTTGAACCCTCGCGCCCTTTTACAAGCCTACTCCCTTAGCAGGGGAGCCCCTTCGACCTCTTGGGTACTTCTCCACAATTGCAAAATGAATTTTAACACATTGAACCTTCTTTGTCAATTAGATTTGGCATGAAATTTGTAATATTTTTCACATTAACGCGCAAATTAATTGCATGAAAAAGTTTGTTCTGTTTTTTCTTTGCAGCGTTTTTATAATTTCAATTTTGAATGGTTTTTTCATTTTTAGAAATTCTAACATAAATTATGGCAAAATTTTTGCGGAGGAGGGCGAAGAAATTGTTCAAGAAGAGCAACCAAACCTTGAAATTCAACATTTTTTCACTCACGAACTTATCTACAGCCCTGAGAAGGCCTTTTCAACTAAAAACAGCCTTAGAAACAGTTTCGACCGCGACCACTTAACTTGCACTGAATTTAAAAACATATTGACCGCACTTTATGAAAATAATTTTATTCTTGTGGATATATATGATGTTTATGAGGAGGTTGATGGCAAGCTTGTTGGAAAAGAAGGCTTGGATTTTGAAGGTAAAAAGCCTTTTGTTTTAAGTTTTGACGACATGACATATGACACAAAAAACAGGGGAATTGTTGAGAAAATTGTTGTTAAAAACGGAAAGCTTTATGACTTTACTTCCGTTGAAGAAGAGCAATACACACAAGAAAGGGATTGTCTGACAATTTTGGAAGGGTTTCTTGAAGAACACCCAGATTTTAGTTATAACAATGCGCGGGCAACGCTTTGTGTAACAGGTTATAACGGGGCGTTTGGCTATAGAGTTTTTTCAGACACCTATCTTTCAGGCGAAGAGCTGGAAAGAGAAGAGGAGGGGTTAAAAAACTTGATAACTTTTTTAAAAGAAAAAGGTTATCGCTTCGCCTCTCACAGTTATGGCCATATCAACACGCTTTTTTCAAGTTATGAAAGCTTTTGCAAAGACGTTGAAAAATGGAAAAATGAAATTGGAAGTTATGTTGGAGAAACGGAAATCTATTGCTATCCCGGCGGGGCGCACAAATGTGGAACTTCAAACAATGAATTTTTGAAGTCTAACGGATTTAGGGTTTTTCTTTGCACCGGGAACAAATTAACACCAAGCGAAATGAAAGACCAAGCAACATATCTATATCGCCATCCATTGGACGGAAAGGCGCTTAGAAACTGCGAGGCTGAATATGAAAAATTTTTTAACACAAAAGCTGTTTACGACTCAAACAGGCAGGTTTCATTTAATTTTAAGGAAAACTATTAAAAAAATAGGAAAAAATTCGACTTTTGTCGAAATAAAATAAAATTTAATAAAAAAAACTCTTTTTGCAAAGATTATTTTTTAAGGAGGACATATGAACAAAAGTTTAAAAGTTTTTTGCATGGTTGTGCTTTTGGTTGCTCTTTCACTTTCTGTTTCTCTTCCGTTTAGAAACAGTTTTTCTGTTAGTGCCGAGGCAAACATTGTTGTTGTTGGAGAAGGGGTTGTTGACGTTGCTCCAAATGTTGCAACAATTAGCATTGCAGTTGAAACGCGAAAGGGGGATTTAAACCAAGCAGTTTCCGAAAACAAAGCAAACACAGACAGCATCTTTGAAATTTTGGCGCAAGCCGGTTACAGCGAGGACGACATTCAAACCAAGAATTTTAGCGTTTATCAAAGATTTGACTATTCAAACGGAGAAAAATTTTTGGGCTATCAAGTTAGATCTAGCTTTGAAGTTAGAACAAAAGATTTAAATGGGCTAGACGATTTAATTAAGAAGTTGACATCAAGCGGAGCAAATTGCGTTGAGGGAATTACATTTAGTTGCGATAACGAAGATGAACTTTACAAACAGGCAATTAAACTTGCCCTTGAAAATGCAAAAGTAAAGGCAAGCGCGCTTTCATCGGCGGCGCTTGAAATTGAAAGAATAACAGAGGAGTTTTGCTATATAAACAGCCTTTACAAAGATTGCTATTCTTTTTCCTCTGGAAACGAAATTTCAAAGGGAACAATTAAGGTTTCTGCAAAAGTTGTTGTTGAGTTTTCGGAAGAGGATGAAAACAAACTTTCTTAAATTAAAGAGGGTAAGATTAAATTTTTGAAGATTTGAGTTAAACGATAAAAGAGTTCTGCTTTTTAAAGTAAAACTCTTTTATATTTATTTTAAAGATTTAAAACTTTGGGAAATATCAAAAACTGGAAATCGTTTAAAGGAAATGAACTTTAATTTCCTAAGTTCCTTTTTTTGGGTAAAAAAAGATATGTGCAGTTAATGTATATAAAACAATAACAAAAAAGAAGGCCTAATTTGTTTCAAGAAACATCTCATCTTTTTTATTTAAATTCTGGACTTTTTTCTCGCCATGTGATATATTAATATTTGGGGGCACAGGATTTCGGGGCGTGGCCTAGCTAGGTAAGGCGCCACTTTCGGGAAGTGGAGATCGTGAGTTCAAATCTCGCCGCCCCGACCACAAGGAGAAGGCTATGAAAAAAGTGTTTGTTTGCGCAGGTATGCATCTTCCAAATAACAAGGTTATGATTGACCACGCAAGAGAAGTTGGGCGCTTGCTTGGCGAAAAAGGGCTTGTTTATGTTCAAGGCGGCTCAAACCAAGGCCTTATGGGGGAAACTTTGGACGAGTTTTTGAAATATAGCAAAACCGTTGAATTTTTAATTCCAAAGGCATATTATGACCATGACGCTCCAATTTTGGAAAAAATTGTTGGAAGCAAAGATTTCAATGCAGTAAGAGTTGACGGAGAGGCAGAGCGCCTTAAAATTATTAAAAATTGTGACATGATAATTGTTCTTCCAGGCGGAACGGGAACACTTGAAGAGCTTTTGTATGTTAACGAAACTGGGCGCTCAAATGAACACGAGGCAGAAATTTTTGTTGTTAACAGCGAAGGCTTTTACAATGGTTTCTTAGAACAAATTAAAACCAACATTAAAACAGGATTTAGCAAAAAAACCGCTCTTCACTTTGCATTTGTTAAAAATCCAAGCGAAATTAACTTTAATATTTAAAAACCTTATAATTTATTTTGCAAAATTTAAAATTTGTGCAATAATATAAGCAGATAAAGGAGATTTAGCATATGGCAAATAAAAAATATCAGTTTACAAAACCAGAGGGCTGGAGGGTTATTAGGCCAGAAAAATATAAGGACTTTTCAATTCTATCAACAGACCTTGTTCCATGCATCTACGGATTTGCAATTGAAAGAAAGGGCGGGTTTAATGTTGTTAGCATGTTCGACTATGGCGAAAGTTCTGGCGAGTTTATTTCCGAACTTAATGACGAATTGAACAGGCTTGAACAAAACAGCCGAGATGTTCAATCAATTAATGATTATATTAAAGAAAACGCCTCAGACTATGTTGTTACAGAAACTTCAAGCATGAAACCAATTCTTCATAGAGCGGTTAAAATGTTTGGGAAAAATGTTTTCATCAACATTATGGAAATTACAACAAATATTGGCAAAAGCTTTTCAATCCAGTTGTTTGTAAAATTGGATAGAAGCCTTGTTTGCTTTGGAACTTCTGTTGCAAGGTTAGACACTTCGCGTCCGCTTGAAAGCGCTGTTGAAAATTATAAATTCGTTGCAGATTTAATCAATGTTGTTATAAAATCATTAAACATAGAAAAATAATTATAATTGCGGTTAAAAATTAAACCCTTGCATAAAATACAATGCAAGGGTTTTTTGTTGTTGGATTTGTTCCAAATTATACAACAAAAATTAGAATGAATGTTCGAGTTTCAAATTGCTTTTTCAGGCAAAGACCAAAAGGTTTTAAACAGGCTCATAGAAGATTTAAAATCCTCAACAGCTGGAATTGAAACTGTTATAACTTCCTTTGCCCAAGGCGGGAGGGCTTTTGTTGTTATTGCTTGTGATGATGTTGAAAAACCAAGAGTTAGCTTTTCAATTTGCGACGTGATTTCAGATATAATTTCAACATTTTATAAGCTTGAATTCATTGAAAACAATCTTGCCCTTCCAATTAACAATCAGGTTAATCTTTCCGCTTTTAAAAAGGCGCTAATTGCCTTTGACCGCGAAACGGATAAATATATAATTACGCGAAGCTTAAAGATTGATCACACAATCTATCTAGACGAATTTTTCCAGTTCAGACTAAAACAACTTAGAAACAAGTGGATGGAAATTATTAAACTTGCAAACGACAATGCAAGCTATCTTCTTTGCAACGACACCTTTATAGACCTGCTAAAATTTTTAATTGATAACATAGAAGTTTCAAGAGGATTGGTTAACATAGTTAAAAAGGCGGGAAAGTTTGTTTTGTGTGATGAAGATTTTAACGAAATAGACCAGTCTTCAAACCCGCTTTGCGAACTTGACGAAAGAACAAAAGAAGATGAGATTTGGTTAATCTCATCTCTAATTGCGCTATCGCCAAAGAAAATTGTTGTTTATTGCAATCCTTTTGAAAACAGCCCGGCGCTAACGCTTATTACTCAAATTTTTGAAAACAGAATTTCAATTCTTCCCGCCGAGAAAAACGGCCTTTAAATATTACTATCTTCTCTTAGATCTTGCAAAGATTTTTAAAATATTCAAAATTAATTTTAATATACTCAAAACTAAAATTATGATGTCCGAAATGATATATAGTTTTAAAAGTTTTTTAAGAGTTTCAACTTCTTGTTCATTAAAGATGTTTGCGCTTATCAGAATTGCAATTGCTTGTTCGTTTGCTTTTTTCTCAACTTTGATGTTAAAAATTTGCAAAATAAATGTTAGAAGATAGAAACCAATTCCAACAAACAGGCCAACAAAGGTTGGAATTCCGCTAAACTGTGTTACAATGTCAATTATCAAGCCAACAACAATTGAGCCATAAAAAAGCAGCGGGGTAAACAGTGTTAAGATTTGAAGAACATATCTAAAAGTAAAACTTTTATCTTTGTTCTTGTGTTGAACTGCAAGGCAAACTTTTTGTGTTGCAATGCCAACAGCTGTTACTGAAGATGAGTTTAAGATGTTTTTTCTTAAATAAATTGTTTTTTTCATAACGCTGTAATGATTTCCAAAGAGCAATATTCTTCTGAAAAAACCAAGTTTCTTAATTTGAACGTTTTGAAGCTCGTTTGCGTCAAGCAACGCTCTTGCCGTTTGCTGAGAAGTTAATCCGTTTGCCAAGGGTTTTTTGTTAAATTCTCTATATTTAAATATTAAAACAATTTGAACAATCACCGCGGCAACCAAACCTAAAGCAATAATTCCTGAAACAATCATTATTGCAAAGTCAATTCCGTTTAAATTTTCCATAACACACCTCATAATAATTTTATAGAATTTTAGATTGAATGTCAAATTTTTAGCATATATATTTGACTTTTAGCAATCATATTAATATAATTAATTATAATATATAGTTGGTTCGGGGTTGAATATGAGTAAGAAAGGTTATGAAATTAATGTTATAAATGCAGAAGACATAAAAAACAACTTAGAGGGCGAAAATAAACCCAACAACGAAAACAAACCTCAAGAATTAAAAACAGGGCTTATGATTGGCGGGCTTATAACTTTTTTTCTTGCAATTGGGTTTTTAATTTTTACACTGAACTATCTATTTCAAACTTATAGCGCAGATAACAGCGCGCAAAATGCGCTTACTTTTGTTGTTTTTATCCTTTCAATTGGTTGGATTAGCTATATACCTGGCCTTATATGTTCAATTGCATCTCTGTGCATGCATCCATTTGTTATTAAATCATCAAGCTGGTCGCAAAAGATTGTTGGGATTGTTTTTACAATTTTAGCCGCTCTTTTGTTTCTTGCCTTTATTGCAATTGCAATATATGTTAGCTTGTTGACAAATGCTTAAAATTTTCCAAAATTAAAGTTAAAAATTAAAAGAAGTTTGAGGTTAAAACAAACTTCTTTTAGAGCGTTAGCAAATTTTTTGAATACACTAAAAACGAAATATAAAAAAACGAACTTAGAAGTTTAATTAAGTTCGTTTTATTCTTCTCTGGTGCGGATAAAGGGACTCGAACCCCCACGGTCTCCCACCAGATCCTAAGTCTGGCGCGTCTACCAATTCCGCCATATCCGCATGGGAAAAGAATAGCACATTTATTTTTCTTTGTCAATTGTTCATGTATAGTTTTGAATCTTTTTGCAAAAACTAGATGTGTTAAAAGGAGGAGGGCTATGACATTTAAAGTTTTGAACATAATTTCGTTTATTTTGGTTCTAATTGGGGCGTTAAATTGGGGACTTGTTGGAATTTTTAATTGGGACTTAGTTAATGCAATTTTTGGAGGGTTTAACGCAGGAAGCAGAATTATATATATTCTTGTCTTCGTTGCAAGCCTTTGGTTAATCTTCTATGCAATTTATAGCCGCGGAAGAATTAACATGAGAGTTATGGAAAAAGAAGAAATTAAATAAAATCGTTTTCTCCCAAAAAAAACAAGAAGCTATTTCTTGTTTTTTTTAAATTTTATGGTATAATTATTTTTAGAATGAAAAAATATTTTAAAGTTCTCGGCCTTCCAACATATGCGTCCTATGAGCAGGTTAGAAATGCAAGAAACTTGCTTTTAAAAAAATATCATCCAGATTTTTATAATGGCGATAAAGAATTTGCAAAAGTTAAATCTGCTGAAATAAACGAAGCATACAGTATCATTGTTGAATATTTAGAAAAAGAACAGAAGATAACGCGAGAGGCTGTTAAAACAAAAATTAATGGAGGCGTTTCGCAAAGGCAAAGTCAAAGAGACTATGCTGCTTTTAAAAAGCAAGAAAAATATAGAATCAAGCAAGAAGAAAGAAAAAGGGCGGAAGAGGAGCGCAAGGCGCGCGTTCAAGAAGAAATTGAAAGGCTTAAAAGAATTAGGCAAGAAGAAGAAAATTTAAGAGAAGAAGAGTGGGAAAAAAAGGAAAAATTAAGAGCAGAAGAGAATGTGTTTCATTCTGAGCCAAAAATAAAAAAAGAGAACAAATTTTTAAATTCTTTAAAAAAATTAAAAAATAACGTAAAAAACAAAATAATTTCCTTAAATTTAAAGATAAAACAAAAAAAAACTAAAAAAAACGCTCAATCTATTGAAAGCGAAAAAAGGAAAAAGCTAATTAAAAACACGCTTATTGAAGATGAAAGGAAAAAAGATTCAAGCAAAAAATTTTTGGATTTCTCAATTTATATTCTAGTTGCAATTTTGGGAATTTTGATAATCTTATATTTCGCGGGGGCACTTTCATGATTGATTATAAAGCCGAGATGGAAAAGCTTATAAAAGAGCTAAACATCCACATTCACAACTATTATGTTTTAGACAAGCCAACAATTTCAGATTTTGAATATGACCAAATGTATGACAAGCTTGTTGGGCTTGAAAGAGAAAGCGGAATTGTTCTTCCTTCCTCTCCAACGTTGCGCGTTGGAGGAGAGCCGCTGACCGGATTTAAAAAGTTTGAACACGTTGTTCCTCTTTACAGCTTAGATAAATGTCAAAACTTTGAGGAACTTAAATCGTGGGTCAACGGGATAAAAAAGGAATTTAAAGATTCAACTTTTTCTGTTGAATATAAGTTCGACGGGCTTTCAATTGTTGTTGAATACGAAAACGGTTTGTTTATAAAAGCGGGAACGCGAGGAAACGGCCAAGTTGGCGAAGATGTCAGCGCCCAGGTTAAAACAATTAAATCAGTTCCTCTTTCAATTCCGTTTAAAGGGCGGCTGGTTGTTCAAGGGGAGGGAATGATTACCCTTTCAAATTTAGAAAAATATAACAAAACGGCAACAGAGCCGCTTAAAAATGCAAGAAATGCAGTTGCCGGCGCAATTAGAAATTTAAATCCAAAGGAAACAGCAAAACGCAAATTGGATTTGTTTGCATATTCCGTCAACTATATCGAAGGAAAAAATTTTAAAACTCAAAGTGAAATGAACAAGTTTTTAATTGAAAATGGCTTTAAAACTGCCAATTTTTTCAAAATTTGCAAAAGTTGTGAAGAAATCATTTCCGAAATTGAAAATGTTGGGAAAATAAAATCGGGTTTAGATATTTTAATGGACGGCGTTGTAATAAAGGTTAACGAAATTGAAAGCCGCGAGGAAATTGGTTACACAACAAAATTTCCAAAGTGGGCAATTGCATATAAATTCGAGCCGGAAGAAATTTCAACGAAGCTTGAAGATGTTGTTTGGCAGGTTGGAAGAACGGGGAAACTAACCCCAATTGCGTTAATTTCTCCGGTGAAACTTGCTGGCGCAACAATAAGCCGTGCAACGCTAAACAACCTTGGCGACATTGAGCGCAAGGGCGTTAAAATTGGCGCAAGAGTTTTTGTTAGAAGAAGCAATGAGGTTATTCCAGAAATTTTGGGGCTTGCCGAGGATTGCCCAAATTCAAAGGAAATTGTTGCGCCAAAGTCTTGCCCAAGTTGCGGCGGGAATTTAAGCGAGGTTGGCGCAAACCTCTTTTGCATGAACATAGATTGTCCAAAACAAATTAAGGATTCAATTGTCCACTTTTGCAGCAAAGAAGCAATGGACATTGAAGGAATTAGCGAAAAAACAATTGATTTGTTCTATGAAAAATTTGGCCTAAAAAAGATTTCAGATATTTACGATTTAACATATGACCAGCTTTTGGAACTGGATAAATTTAAAGAGAAAAAGGCAAAAAACGTAATAAATTCAATTGAAAAGAGCAAAAATGTTTCTTTAAGTTGTTTTATCTACGCCCTTGGGATAAAAAACGTTGGAACAAAAACGGCAAAAGATTTGGCGGCTAATTTTAAAACATTTAAAAGCCTAAGTTCTGCCTCATTGGACGAGCTTTTAAAAATCCGCGACATTGGCGAAATTGTTGCAAAGAGCATTTATGATTATTTCAACAACTTAAACAGCCGCGAGGAAATTGAAAGACTTTTTGAAAAGGGAATTAAAATTGTTGAAGCGCAAAATTTAAAAGAGAGTTATTTTACGAACAAAAAAGTTGTTCTAACAGGTTCGCTAAACTCATATTCCAGGCTTCAAGCAACAAAGCTTTTGGAAGAGAATGGGGCAATTGTTCTGTCAAGCGTTTCGAAAAACACAGATTTAGTCATCTATGGCTCTGAACCCGGAAGCAAACTTGAGAAGGCAAAAAAACTTGGGGTTGAAACAATTGCCGAGGAAGAATTTTTAAAATTGCTTAAAAAATAGTTCACAAAATTAAATTTGTGTGTTATAATACGCTGGATTAAAGGAGAAACAGCCATATGATGATTGAACCACCAATTGATGAACTTTCAAAAAAAATGGGCGGGAACAAATATAAACTTTGCATAGTTATGGCAAAGCGAGCAAAGGAGCTTGAAAAGAGAATTCCTGCCGAACTTGAAAAGAGCGACAAAAAGGCAATTAGCATTGCTGCAGACGAAATTTATGAAGGAAAAATTGTTGCAGACAGTTAGAAAAACATTTGCATAGTTAAACAATTCGCGAAACTTTTTGCGAATTGTTTTTTTTTTGCTAAAATTAAGTTGTGATTGCGGAAGTTATTGTTGAAGTTTTAAATTCAGAAGTTGACAAGGTTTTTGACTATTCAATTCCAGAAAGCGAAAAAAGAGATATAACTGGGTTTAGGGTTTTAGTTCCGTTTGGAAGAAGAACGGTTGAGGGCTTTGTTGTTGGAGTTAAAGACAGGACAAATTTTGACCAAAACAAACTAAAACCAATTTCAAAAATTTTTGGCGAGCAAGTAATTTTGCCAGAAATGATTGGCCTTGCCTCTTTCATGCAAAGAAAGTATAACCTAAAAATGGTGGATTGTCTTCGCCTTTTTATCCCAGCCCAAATGAGAGGAGAGGGAGACAGATTTAGGCGAACAACAGAATATGTTCTTTCAGAAAATTATTTATCAAACCTTGAAAAAATTAAAAAAAATTCGAAAAAACAGTTTGAAATTGTTAATTTTTTAAAGGAAAAGGGCGTTTTAACCTTAAAAAGCGGCTTTTCACCTTCTTCAATTAATAAGCTTAAAGAACTTGGAATTGTTGAAGAAAAAAGGGAAATTTTGCTTAGAAAGCCAATGGAAGGGGTTGAGTTTATTAATTCCAATCTAAAAAAGTTAACAAGCGAGCAGGAACTTGCTTTAAAAAAAATTGGCGAAAGTGGGATATATTTAATTCACGGCGTAACCGGAAGCGGAAAAACAGAAGTTTACATGCAAATTATAAGCCGGGAGATTGAAAAGGGAAAGAGCGCAATTATTCTTGTTCCAGAAATTTCGCTAACACCTCAGGCATTAAGCAGGTTTAAATCCCGATTTGGCGAAACAGTTGCAATTCTCCACAGCGGCCTTTCGCTTGGCGAAAGATATGACGAATGGAACAGGCTTTTGTGTGGCAAGGCAAAAATTGCCCTTGGCGCGCGATCTGCAATTTTTGCACCGCTTAAAAATGTTGGCGCAATTATAATAGATGAGGAGCATGATGGCTCTTACATAAGCGAAAGCAACCCAAGGTATAACACCTTTGATGTTGCAAAATTCCGCGCATCTTACAATAATTGTAGTTTGATTTTAGGAAGCGCAACCCCATCAGTTGAAACCTATTACAAAGTTGAAACAGGGGAAGTTAATTTAATAGAGCTTCCAACGCGCGTCAACGGCCGCCCCCTTCCAAAAATTGAAATTGTTGACATGCTTGGAGAGATTAGAGCAGGAAACACAACAGTTTTTTCAAGAAGGCTAATTTCAAAACTTGAGGAGTGTTTCAACAACAAAAAACAGGCAATTTTGTTTTTAAACAGAAGGGGTTTTACTTCTTTCATGATGTGCAGAGAATGTGGGTATGTTGCAAAATGTGAGAATTGCGATGTTTCTCTTGTTTATCATAAGAGCGAGGAAAAACTTGTTTGCCACTATTGCGGAAAGAAATATAAAGCGCTAACTGCATGCCCAGAGTGTGGAAGCACCCATATTCGCCAAGGCGCAGTTGGAACGGAAAATGTTGTAATCCAATTTCAAAAATTATTCCCAAATGTTCCGGTTTTTAGAATGGATAATGACACAACAAGAACAAAGGGCGCTCATCAAAAAATTCTTTCAAACTTTGGAAGAGAAAAGCCCTCAGTTCTCATTGGAACGCAAATGGTTGCAAAAGGGCATGACTTTGAAGATGTAACCCTTGTTGGAATAATAGACGCAGACCAAGGCCTTTATCAAAGCCACTATAAAAGCCCAGAGAGAACTTTTGCGCTAATAACCCAAGTTGCTGGAAGGGCGGGAAGAAGCCAGTTTGAGGGAAGCGTTGTTCTTCAAACCTACAGCCCAAGAAAATATGTCTATAGTTTTGCCGCAAACTATGACTACAAAGGATTTTATAAACGAGAAATAAACCTTAGAAAGGCAACAAAGTTTCCGCCTTTTTCAACAATTTTAAGGGTTATGTTTAGCGGCGAGAACGAGGCGCTTGTTAAGGCGCAAACAAAGCAGTGTTATAACCAAATTTTGGAAATTAGAAAAGATTTTACCCAAGATTTCATATATTTAGATGCAATGAAATCCCCAATTTCAAGAATAAAGCAAAAGTTTAGATATCAAATTTTAATGAGAATTAAACAAGAAAATGTTGAAAAGATAATCCAAATGGTGTATAATGCGTGCGACAATGCGCGACGAAGAGAAGTTCTTTGCTTTGTTGAAATAAACCCTCAATCAATAAGTTAAAACGGAGAAACTATATGGCAATTAGAAAAGTTGTTGGAATTGAAAAAGATAACGAGTTTTTAAGAAAGAAGAGCAAACAAGTTAAGGATTTTGACGAAAATCTTTGGGAGCTTTTAGATGACATGAAAGAAACAATGAACCAAAACAACGGCGTTGGAATTGCGGCTGTTCAAGTTGGTGTGTTAAAAAGAGCGGTTGTTGTTGAGCCAAACGGAATGTTTTTAGAGCTTATAAACCCGGAAATAATTTCAATGGAAGGCGAAGACACAATGGAAGAAGGTTGCTTAAGCGTTGGGAAAATTCGCGGAATTGTTCCGCGCCCAATGAAGGTTACCGTTAAAGCCCAGGATAGGTTTGGGTATGAATTTGTTATAACGGGCGAAAAATATCTTGCAAGGGTTTTATGTCATGAATTAGACCATTTGGACGGAATTTTGTTTATCGACAAGATGATTAAAGAGGTTAAAGACTGATGAAAATTTTGTTTTTGGGCGGAAATGAATTTTCTCTTGAGAGCCTAAAGGCTCTTTTTGAGGCTGGCCACGAAATTGTTGGCGTTGTTTGTCAGGAAGACAAGCCGAATTTAAGAGGGAATAAAATTGAAATTTGCCCCGTTAAAGCATTTGCTCAAAAAGAGGGAATTAGGGTTTTTCAATTTAAAAAAATTAAAGATGGCGGCGCGGAGGTTTTAAAAGAGCTTAAGCCAGAGCTTTTGGTTGTTGTTTCCTATGGCCAAATTTTGCCCCAGGAAATTATTAATCTTGCTCCGCTTGGAATAATTAATGTTCATGCCTCTCTTCTTCCAAAGTATAGAGGTTGCAGCCCAATTATAAGCGCAATTTTAAACGGAGAGAAAAAAACGGGCGTAACAATAATGAGAATAGTTAAAGAAGTTGACGCTGGAGACATGCTTTTGCAAAGCGAAGTTGAAATTTTAGATAGCGATAACGCAAAAACTCTTGGCGAAAAACTTTCAAAAGTTGGGGCAGAACTTCTTGTTAAAGCCGCTTGGCAAATTGAAAGCGGAACAACAGTTGAAACTCCTCAAGACCCAAAACTTGCAACTTTTACTAAAATGATTAGGAAAGAGGACGGCCTTTTGGATTTTTCGAAATCTGCTTTTGAGGTCAACAACAAAATTAGAGCCTTTAATCCAAACCCGGGGGCGTTTGTTTTAAGAGATGGCGAAAAAATTAAAATTCACCAGGCAAAGGTTGTTTGTGCAAACGAAGAGATTGCGGCGGGAGAAATTGTTTTGTGTTCGCCAAAGAGCGGGCTTGTTATAAAATGTGGGAAAGATGCAATTGAAATTTTAAAACTCCAAGCGCCCGGAGGAAAGGTTTTGGACGCAAAAAGTTTTTTAAACGGAAGGAAATTTTGAAAGAAAGTTTGTTAGATGTTTCTTTAAATGAACTTGAAAATTTTGTTGCGAAAAATGGCGGCCAAAAGTTTCATGCAGCCGAAATTAAAAAATTTTCTAATTTTGGCTATGAAATTGAAGAAATTTCTGTAATTTCAAAGAAACTTAGAGAAATTCTTTCAAAAAATTTTGTTTCAAACCCGGTTAAAATAATTCAAGAAATTGAAAGCAAGGACGGAACAAAAAAGTTTTTGTTCCAACTTTTAGATGGAAATGTTATTGAGGGCGTTTTGATGAGCTATCACCACGGCAAGACGCTTTGCATCTCAAGCCAAGTTGGGTGTAGAATGGGTTGCAAGTTTTGCGCAAGCACGCTTGGCGGGCTTGTTAGAAACCTTTCATCAAGCGAAATTCTTGGCCAGGTTCTTTCTGTTAACAGGGCGCTTGGCGCAAAGGTTTCAGAGCGAAAAATTACAAATTTGGTTTTAATGGGAAGCGGAGAGCCGCTTGACAACTATGAAAATGTTGTTAAATTCATAAAGGAAATTAGCAGTTCAAATTCGCTTGGCATAAGCCAAAGGAACATTTCGCTTTCAACTTGCGGGTTGGTTGAAAAAATTTATAGGCTTGCAGATGACGGGCTTCAAATAACTTTAACAATTTCGCTTCATGCTCCAAATGACGAAATTAGAAAAAAGATTATGCCAGTTGCGGCGGGGCAGCCAATTTGCAAGTTAATTGACAGCGCAAAATATTATTTTGAGAAAACCGGGCGGCGGGTTGTTTTTGAATATGCAATGATAGACGGCGTTAACAACAGCGCGGCATGTGCAACTGAGCTTAAAAAGCTTTTGGAAGGAGTTTGTTGCCATGTAAATTTAATTCCACTAAATTCCGTTGAGGAAAGAAATTTAAAGGGCGCGCCAAAACACCAAGTTTATTGGTTTAAAGACAAGCTTGTTTCGCTTGGGCTAAGCGCAACAGTTAGGCGAACAATGGGCGAGGATATTGAAGGCGCGTGCGGCCAACTTAGGGCAAAATTTTTAAAAAATAGTTAAAAATTTTTTAAATTTATGTTAAAAAGTGATAAAATGTTGTTATGAATAATGTTTATGTTTCAATTTCAACAGATCCAGTTTGCGGAGAAAATTTAAAAGAAAAGTTAATTTCCCACGCAAAAGAAGTTGAAAAATCTGGCGCAGATTTTCTTCATTGCGACATCATGGACGGCAAGTTTGTTGTTCAAAAGACATATGGCGCAAACGAGCTGTTTGAAATTGACCAAAATTCTGTAATTCCGCTTGATGTTCATTTGATGGTTGAAAAACCTTGGAAACAGATTTCAAAATTCAAAAGAGCGGGCGCAAATTTTTTAACTCTTCACTTTGAGGCCTTTAAGAGAAAAAACGGAAAGCTTAAAAGAAGGCTTCTTTTAAAAACAATAAAAAAGGTTAAGAAAAAAAACATGCTCTTTGGGTTGAGCATAAAGCCCAAAACCGAAATTTTTGAAATTCAAAAGTTTCTTTGCAAATTGGATTTAATTTTAGTTATGAGCGTTGAGCCGGGCAAAAGCGGCCAGGGGTTTATTGAAAGCAGCTATCAAAAAGTTGAAAAACTTTCTTTATTTCGCAAAGAAAATTGCAACAATTTTAAAATTTCTGTTGACGGCGGAATTGTTCCAGAAATTTCAAAAAAATTAATTTTGCATGGCGCAGACATTATTGTTAGCGGAAGCTATTACTTTAAGAGCAAAGATAAAAAAGAAGCTGTTAAAAATTTAAGAGGCTAGAAAATGCTTTGGAAATTTATTCCAAGAACATGTTGATATGACTTTAAGTAGAACTGAATTAACATAATGCTTTCTAAATAAACATGTTTTTCATCTTCTTTAACGGCAGATTTTAATTTGCTTATTTCAACGCCAATTTCTTCAATTTCGCGATGATTTATAAAGGTGCAAAGAACGCTTTCGCGTTTTCTCCAAAATTCTTCAAGTTCATTTGTTTTGGCGGAAATTTCTTCTGTGTTTACGGTTTCGCTTAAAGATGAAATTTCAAAAAGTTCGTCAACTTTGCCTTTTGTGTCGTTTAAATATGTTTGAGAAATTATTTGCTCAGTTGCACACATGCCAATAAGAAACAAAATTATAATTGCAATGTGGATTGCCTTTTTCATACAACCTCCTTTTTGTAGTTGTATGTCAAAGTTTGATATTTTCCCTTAACGCCTTGAATATAAATTTTTCCGTTTCCGTCTATTGTTAAAATCAAAATGTCTTTGATGCGTTTAAAGTTTGCTTCCTTTAAGATTTCGTCAATATTATTTTTTTCTAAATTTGCTAGTTTTAAATTGTTTTTATTTATTTTTCCCTCTGCAATAATTGTCATTGGAATTGTTGTTTCATCAATTTTTTCAAGTTTTTTTTCGGAAATTGAACTGTTTTTAAGCGTTTCGGAAATATTTCCAAGCGTAACTGGCGAAAAATCTTTTTTTGCAAGGACATTAACAGTTCCATTTGTTTCAACAATTGCATACTGTATTTCGTCAAGAGAAAAATATCCACACCCTCTAACGGATTCAAAAAGATCGTCAATGGAAATGTTTAAATTTTTAATTGCGTTGTAGTCTACGCCGTTTGGGTTTATAACAATAACCGGCTTTCCGCTTATAACTTTGTTTAAAATTTCGCTTTTCCGCGTTAGAAGAGTTAAAAAATAGTGGAGGACAACAAGCGTTAAAAGAGGAATAACTCCGTGTAATATTGGAACGGAGGCTTCGGCCATTGGAATTGTTGCAAGGTCTGCAATAATCAAAGTTAAAACAAGCTCAAAAGGTTGCATTTGGCCAAGTTGTCTTTTGCCCATAAGGCGAAAGACAGTTAAAACAATTAGGTAAACAACAATTGCTCTAACAAATAAAATTAACATGCAATTATTTTAAGCAAATTAAAATATTTTATTAAAAAACATTAAAAAAACGCGAAATTTTCGCATTTTTTTAAATTAAATTAACTTTTTAACAAAAACTCTTCGCCTTTTGTGGTTTATGTTTGGAAAGTTTTTCCATTGATTTTGAATTAAAGCATTGTCTTCCAAATTTAAATTTGTTTCAACATATTTAAGGTTTTTTGTTGCAAGTTGAGCCATCATGAATTGCAAAATTAGTGCGTTTGCGCCCTTTGCTCGATATTCCGGAAGAACGCCTGTTAGCGCAAGATCTAAAACCTCGGGTTTTCTAACCGCTTTGATAATTCCTAAAATTTTTGGGTGGAGAATTCTTCCCCTTGTTTTTTGAAGAACTTTCGAAACAGAAGGAATTGCAAAACCAAACGCAACAACTCTTTCGTTTTCATCGCAAAAAACAACCATGTAATTTATGTTTAAAAAAAGTTTGAATTGAGAGATAATTTGGTCTCTAACAGCATCTGTAAAAGGAACAGTTCCATAGAGAGGGGAATAAACCTCTTCAACAACTTTAAAAAGCCCTTCTTTATATTTTTCAATAAATTCCTTTTTGTTTTTTGCCGTTCCAATGTGGAGATTGTGTTTTTTCATAACAGCGTTTGCAATTCTGTCAATTCTTTCATCGCGCTCTTTAATTGGAAAAATTTTATATTCCAAGTAGTCAACTTCCTTCTGATAGCCGGCGCTTTCAATTAAACTTTGGTAATATGGAAAGTTATATTGCTCTTCGTAAGTTGAAAGGTGGTCGAAGCCTTCAATTAAAAGAGCCTCTCTGTCTAGGTCGTTAAACCCAAGAGGGCCGTGGACAATTTCCATTCCTTTTTCCCTTGCATAATTTTCAACGGCACTAAACAAGGCTTTTGCAACTTCTTTGTCATCTATGCAATCAAAGCGCGAAAACCTAACGCGCTTTTCGCCCGTTTTTTTGTTGTATGTCTTTTGAATTATAGCGGCAATTCTTCCAACAACTTTTTTATTTTTGTATGCTAAAAAGAACTTTGCCTCACAATCTTCATAGTTTACATTTTTTGGCTTAAATAAATTCATTTCGTCCAACTTGAGCGCAGGAACGAAATATGGATTGTTTTTATACATTTTATTTGGAAGGTCAACAAATTGTCTTTTTTGTTTCCTTGTTTTAACTTCTTTAATTTCAATCATAACTCTTCTCACTTGTGGTATATTTTCATGGCGCATTGCCTCTTAATTTAAAAAAACAAAATAATTATAACACCTCAAACAAAAAAGTCAAATATAAATCTTTTGCCCAACAAAAGTTGTTTGAGTTTTGTTTTTTGAAATTAACTCTTCAGTTGAAGTGTTGAACATATTTGCAATTGTTTGATAGGTTTCAAGCGGGGCAGCGATGTGGAAATATTGAGGGCTTGGCGGAATTATTAAAAGGTCTCCCGCACGAAGAGAGGTTAAATTTGGGTTTAAAAACTCAAATTCGCCCTCATCAAAACAGAACCGCGCTTTAAACGATTCAAGGCTTTGCCCCTCGTCAGAAAGTTTAACTATATAAAACCATGGCTTGTTGGAGCTGGGAATTGTAATTTTCATTTGGCCTCCTTTGAAAGTAATATATTCTACATTGCTCATAAATTTTACAAATTTCAAATATACATTATTTGGGAGAAAACTTTTGAAATCGCTTTTAAAAACTGTTTTTGTTATAACAGGATTTGCCGTTATAACGCGAATTTTGGGCTTTGTTTTTAGAATTTATCTTTCTAGAATGCTTGGGGCGGAGGCACTTGGCCTCTACCAAGTTTCGCTCTCGGTTTTCATGGTTATTCTAACAATTATAACAAGCGGGCTTCCGCTTGTAATTTCTAAACTTTCGGCAAAATTTTTTGCGAAGAAAGACTCAGATTCAGAAGGAAAGCTTGTTTCGGCTTCGCTAATTATTGCAGTTGTCTCCTCGCTTATACTTGTTAGTTTAGTTTTAATTTTTAAAAATGTCTTTTCCCTTCTTTTTACCGACAATAGATGTTATCCAATTTTGGTAGTTATGCTCCCTGCTGTTTTGTTTTCTGGTGTTTACAATGTTTTCAGAGGTGCAATGTGGGGGCACAGCAACTATTTTGGCTATTGTATAACCGAACTTTTCGAGCAAATTGTTCGAATAACAATTTGTGTGTTCTTGCTTTCGTTTGGAGTTGGTTCGCTTTCGCCAGAAATTGGCGCGGGACTTTCGCTAAGTATTGCTTGTTGCCTTTCAATGATTTTGGCAGTTGTTTTATATTTCATCTATGGCGGAAGGTTGAAAAAGCCGGGAAAAATTTATCGCGAGGTTATAAAAAGTTCTGCGCCAATAACCGCTGTTCGCTTTCTTTCAAGCCTTGTTCAACCCATTATTGCCTTAATTATTCCGGCAAGGTTGATGGCGGCGGGTTACACGGCTTCTCAGGCAATGTCAATTTTTGGAATTGCAATTGGAATGACTCTTCCGCTTTTGTTCATTCCAATAACCTTGGTTGGCTCAATTTCAACTGCGCTAATTCCAGATATAAGCGCAGCCCTTTCAAACGAGGACAACAAACACATTAACAACAGGATAAGTTCTTCAATTATAATAACAATGTTCATAGCATTTTTTATGATTCCTCTTTTCATTGGAGCGGGAGAGAACATTGGAACATTTTTCTTTGGAAATGCAACAAGCGGAGCGCTGCTTGCAAGCGCGGCTTGGATTGTTCTTCCAATGGCTCTAACAAACATAACCTCCTCAATGTTAAATGCGCTTGGAATGGAAGTTAAATCGTTTATAAACTATTTAATTGGCTCTGTTTTTCTCTTTTTATCAATTTGGTTTTTGCCACAAGCAATTGGAATTAGGGCTTTAATTGTTGGAATGGGAACATGTGTTTCAATAACTTCAATTTTGAATATTTTGATGATAAAAAGAAAAACAAAGATAAAATTAAATATCCTAAAGCCCTTTATATTAATGGCTCTATTCACAATTCCAAGTTCGGCAATAACTTTTTTTACAACAAGCTTGCTAACCGATGTTATCCCGCTTTTCTTTAACCTTGCAATTTCATGCGGTTTAGGAGCAGTTATGTTCTTAATTCAATGTTCAATTTTCAATTTGATAAACGTTAAAGCAATGTTTGTTGAAGCAAAGAAAATTAACATTAAAAAGCTTAATTTCAAAAAATTTAAGAAAAAAGCCAAATAAAAGGCCAACTTTCTTTAAATTTAGCCTTGACACACTTAAAATTAAGTGATAAAATTTTAGCGAGGTGAAAATGGAAAAGAAAGTATATTTGGATAACGCGGCAACAACCTATGTTGCAACCGAAGTTTTAAATGAAATGATGCCATGTTTCAACGTTTTTTACGGGAATCCAAACAGTATAAACAGCTTTGGAAGAGAAGCAGTTGGGCTTGTTGACAGGGCTAGGGATAGAATTGCAAAAGCAATTGGCGCGCGTTCTAACGAAATTTATTTTACATCTGGCGGAACAGAGGCAGACAACTGGGCAATTAAAGGCCTTGCCCATGCATATGCATATAAAGGAAAACACATTATTACAAGCAAAATTGAACACCCTGCAATTTTAGGGGCTTGTAAAGCCTTGGAGGCAGAGGGGTTTGAGGTAACATATCTTCCAGTTGATCAAAACGGCCTTGTTAGCCTTGCAGAGTTAATTCATGCAATTAGGAAGGACACAATTTTAATTTCAATCATGGCTGTTAACAACGAAGTTGGAACAATTCAAAACATAAAGGCAATTGGAAAAACAGCAAAGGAAAACGACATTGTTTTCCACACAGACGCTGTTCAAGCTTTTGGCTCTCTTAAGTTAGATGTTGTGGATATGGAAATTGACGCAATGAGCCTTAGCAGCCACAAAATTTATGGGCCAAAGGGCGTTGGCGCGCTTTATGTTAGAAACGGAATTAGAATTGAAAATTTAATAGACGGCGGCCACCAAGAAAGAAATAGAAGAGGGGGAACAACAAACGTTCCTGGCGTTGTTGGCTTTGGAAAGGCGGCGGAAATTGCAATTAGAGACATGCAAATTTTCAACCAAAAAGTTAAATCTTTAAGGGATTATTTCATTAGAGAAATAACAACAAAAATTCCATATATAAAAATCAATGGCCACCCTCATCAAAAGGTAAACAACATTGTAAACGTTTCTTTCGAACTTGTTGATGGCGAGGCAGTTTTAATGATGTTAGATTTTGAGGGAATTGCAGTTTCAACGGGCTCTGCTTGTTTGTCTGGCGCAACCCAGCCGTCATATGTTCTTGCAAGCATGGGCGTTGAACAAGAGCTTTCCCAAGGTTCAATTAGGTTCTCTTTTGGAAGGTCAACATCTAAGGCAGACATTGATTACACAATTGAGAAACTTGTTGAAGTAATTGAAAAATTAAGAAAAATATCCCCTCAAACAAAAGCTGGAAGAAAAGGAGATAAATAGTTATGTATAATTCAAAAGTTTTGGAAATTTTTAAAAACCCAAAGAATGTTGGAATTGTTAAAGGCGCAAACGGAGTTGGAAAAGTTGAAAGTTCTTTTTGTGGGGACATAATTAAAATTTACATAAAAGTTTCCGAAGATGGAATAATTGAAGAGGCAAAGTTTAAAGCCTTTGGTTGTCCGGCTTCGATTGCGGCGGCAAGCGTTGCAGCAGAACTAATAATTGGAAAAACGCTTGAAGAGGCGGTTATGCAAACAAGCGCAAAAATTGTTGAAGTTTTGGGCGGGCTTCCAGAAGAAAAGGCATATTGCCCAGCTTTGGCAGAAGAGGCAATTAAAGCTGCGCTTGAAGATTACAACAAAAAGAAAGAAAAAGAGCAAAAATAATAAGCCGCACCCAGTGCGGTTTATTTGTTATAACAAAGCGGCAACTTTTGCCGTTTTTTTGAACCCAACTTTGAAAAAATATTAAAAGATTTTTATGAAAAATCGTTAGCAAGTTTAAATAAAAAGTGGTAAAATATCAAATAATAAGGAAAAAGGTAGAAAAAATTATGAATTTAAAAGCAAAGTTAATTTCATCAGTCTCAATGTTTGTTCTCGTTTTGGCTCTTTTGGTTGTTAGCGTGTTTGCGCTGCGCCAAGAAAGTTTTAGGCTTGGCGGAACAATTAGCTTTGAGGCAAAGAATGTCTATGCCGAAATAACCGGAACAATTTCCGGCCAAGAAGACGGCCCAAAAACTCTTCCAAAGCTTGAGTTTTCAAACAACCAAACTCCGGACACTTCTGGCTGGGCAAACGGGGAAATTGTCTTCGACCCAAACGCTTCACCAATTCAAATTAAAATTGAAATCAATGTTAAAAACCTAAGCGAAGAAAGGGCTCTTTATGTAAAAGTTGAGGACCTTGTTGGCGCGGTTGCAAACTTAACAAAATCCGTAATGGTTGCCTTCAAAGCGTTGACTACGTAATTTCCCTTTCCCCAACCGATGAAGGGGAGTCCGTAACCGGAGAATATAACTATCTAATAACCCTTATCGATGAATCCGAAGCGCAGGATATTGAAATCCAGGCAAACCCAAATCAAGAAAGCCTTGGCTCTGTTACCGGCGGAGGGAGTTATGACATTGGCGACACGGTTGAATTAACCGCAACGCACTTTGGCTCCAACTACTTCCTTGCTTGGGCAACATCTTTCGACCCAAACGAAATGGAAATTGTTTCAACTTCCGAAACATATTCCTTTGAGCTGACCATGGACAGCCCAAGAACCTATTACGCCCTCTTCAACCAAACAATCTCAACCAGCCAAACAGTTGGGGATTTGGTCTACACCTTCCACAACGAAGCAAAACTTGCCGAGATTACAGGTACGGATTCGAGCTTCCAGGGCGGAGATTATACAATTTCTCCAACAGTAACAAGCGGAGATAGCTCTTACAGAGTTTATTCAATTGGCTCTTCTGCTTTCTATAATTGCAGCAGTTTAACCTCAATAACAATCCCAGAGGGAGTGACCTCAATTGGACAATATGCTTTCTCTGATTGCAGCAGTTTAACCTCAATAACAATCCCAGAGGGGGTGACCTCAATTGGCACTGGTGCTTTCCAAAGTTGCAGCAGTTTAACAGAAATTACGATTCCAGAAGGAGTGACCTCAATTGGAGATACTGCTTTCATTGAATGCAGCAGTTTAACCTCAATAACAATCCCAGAAGGAGTGACCTCAATTGGCAATCATACTTTCGCTGGTTGCAGCAATTTAACCGAAATCACAATTCCAGAAGGAGTGATTTCAATTGGCGATTATGCTTTCGTTGAATGCAGCAGTTTAACGGAAATTACGATTAATGGGAACATTTCGACCTTAGGGTCATACGCATTTTCAGGCTGCAGAAACTTAACGAAGTTGACCCTTGGCGCAGGCGTTACAAGCATTCCGAGCAGTTTGTTTACAGACCACTTGACAAACCTAAACGAAATTGTTGTTGAGGCGGGGTCAACGCTTGATGAAAATATTGCGCTTCCAACGTATGTAACATGGTATAAGGGCGACAGCCAAACCCCGGTTACAAGTTTTGACGGCGAGGGGACATATTCAACAACAAAACCGGCGTAAAAAAACGGAACATTTTAAGAGGAAAGGGCAGGAATTGCCCTTTCTTTTTATTTTTGGAAGTTTTTAGTTTTGAGCAAAGATTTTGGAAATTTTTATTGAAAATTTGTTTAAATTATTTTGATTATGTTAAAGGTTGTTGTAAAATAAAAATCGTTTAGATCAACTTAATTGCCACTTAAGTTGGAATAAAAAACTAGGAGGATAAAAATGGCAAAAACTAAGTATGTTTACCTCTTTTCCGAGGGAAACGCAAACATGAGAAATCTTTTGGGAGGAAAGGGCGCAAACCTTGCAGAAATGACAAACATTGGCCTTCCTGTTCCACAAGGGTTCACAGTTTCAACCGAAGCTTGCAGCAGATATTATGAGGACGGGCAAATTCTTTCTGATGACGTTGTTAAGCAAATTATGGACGGGCTTTCAAAGGTTGAAAAAATTACTGGAAAGAAATTTGGAGACAAGGACAACCCGCTTTTGGTTTCTGTTAGAAGCGGTGCGCGCGCATCCATGCCAGGAATGATGGACACAATTTTGAACCTTGGCTTAAACAGCGAAGTTGTTGAGGGGCTTGTTAAATTGACAAACAACCCAAGATTTGCATACGACAGCTATCGTAGATTTATTCAAATGTTTTCAGATGTTGCGCTTGGGCTTGAAAAATCTAACTTTGAAAAGATCATTGACAAGATGAAGGAAGAGAAGGGCGTAAAGTTAGACACAGAGCTTGACGCAGAAGACCTTAAAGAAATGGTTAAGAGGTTTAAAGCTCTTTTCAAGAAAGAAATGAAATATGATTTCCCAGAGGATCCAAAAATGCAGCTTTTAGAGGCTGTTAAAGCTGTTTTCCGTTCGTGGGAAAACCCAAGAGCAATTTACTACAGAAGAGTTAACGACATTCCTTCTTCTTGGGGAACGGCAGTTAACGTTCAATCCATGGTTTTTGGAAACATGGGAGAACAAAGCGGAACAGGCGTTGCCTTCACGCGAGACCCTGCAACAGGCGAGAAAAAGCTTTATGGCGAATATCTTATGAACGCACAAGGCGAAGATGTTGTTGCTGGAATTAGAACCCCACAGCCAATTTCCCACCTTGAAGAGCAAAACAAAGCGCTTTATGATCAATTTGTTGCAATTGCAAACAAACTTGAAAAACACTATCGTGACATGCAGGACATGGAGTTTACAATTGAAAACGGAAAGCTTTATATGCTTCAAACAAGAAACGGAAAGAGAACAGCAAAAGCTGCGCTTAAAATTGCTGTTGACCTTGTTAAAGAGGGAATGCTCTCTGAAAAAGAAGCTTTATTAAAGCTTGAGCCAAAACAATTGGACGCGCTTTTACACCCACAATTTGACCAGGACGCATTAAAGAAGGCTAAACCAATTGGAAAAGCTCTTCCAGCTTCTCCTGGAGCAGCCAGCGGGATTATTGCCTTCACGGCAGAACGCGCAATTGAACTTCACAATGAAGGGAAGAAAGTTGTTCTTGTTCGTTTGGAAACAAGCCCAGAAGACATTGAGGGAATGGCAGCCAGCGAAGGAATTTTAACAGCAAGAGGCGGAAGAACAAGCCACGCAGCTGTTGTTGCAAGAGGAATGGGAACGGCTTGTGTTGCGGGATGTCAGGAACTTCTTGTTGACGAAGAGGGAAAGAAATTTACCCTTGGAGGAAAAACATACAAAGAGGGAGACCCAATTTCAATTGACGGTTCAACAGGGTTTATCTATGGAGAATCCGTTAAAACAGTTCCGGCTTCAATTTCGGGAGATTTTGGAACAATTATGGCTTGGGCAGATAAATATCGCGCACTTCAAGTTAGAACAAATGCAGACACGCCACAAGACGCAAAAACAGCGTTTAACTTTGGCGCAGAGGGAATTGGCCTTTGCAGAACTGAACACATGTTCTTTGACGCAGACAGAATTCCAGCAGTTCGTGAAATGATTGTTTCTAAAACAGTTGAAGAGAGGAAGAGGGCGCTTAAAAAACTTCTTCCAATGCAGAAAAAAGATTTCATTGGCCTTTACAAAGCAATGCAAGGAAAACCTGTTACAATTCGTTTCCTAGACCCACCACTACACGAGTTCTTGCCTCATGAAGACGAAGAAATTAAAGCTCTTGCGAAGGAAATGGGCTTGTCTTTTGGAGAACTTAAAGCAACAGTTGAAGGGCTTCATGAAGTTAACCCAATGATGGGTCACAGAGGTCTTCGCCTTGCAATAACATATCCTGAAATTGCAGAAATGCAAACAAAAGCTGTTATTGAGGCGGCAATTAAAGTTAAAGAAGAAAAAGGCTATGACATCGTTCCTGAAATTATGATTCCGTTAACATGCGACAGCAAGGAGTTTAATTTTGTTAGAGACATCGTTGCACGCGTTGCAGATGAAATTATCGCTCAAAAAGGCGTTAAATTAACATACAAAATTGGAACAATGATTGAAATTCCTCGTGCAGCATTGACAGCGGACGAAGTTGCAAAGACGGCAGAATTCTTCTCATTTGGAACAAACGATTTAACACAAATGACATATGGATTTAGCCGTGATGACGCAGGAAAGTTTTTAGATATTTACTATGAGAGAAAGATTTTTGAAAACGATCCGTTTGCAAAATTAGACCAAAACGGCGTTGGCAAACTTGTTAAAATGGCGGCAGACCTTGGAAAACAAACAAGGAAGGACATTAAACTTGGAATTTGCGGCGAACACGGCGGAGACCCAAGCAGCGTTGAATTCTGCCACGACATTGGATTGACATATGTTTCTTGCTCGCCATACCGCGTTCCAATTGCGCGCCTTGCAGCAGCTCAGGCAAACATTAAAAACCCAAGAAAATAATTAATTTTAAAAGAAGGCAAACAAAACTGCCTTCTTTTTTATTATAAAACAAGGCGCACTAATTTAAGTGCGCCAAATTTTATTCTTCTGGTTTTGTGTCATCGTCACTCGGCTTGTCTTCATTTCCGTCAAAAGTTACATTATCTGAATTTGGTTTTGAATTAGAATCGTCATCATCGGAAGTTGTTTCTTTATCTTCAAGATCTTCTAAATTTCTAACGCTTTGTTGCTTTAGTGGGAGAGTTACAGAGAAGTTGTTTGCGCCGCCTTGCGAGTAAGTTATTTGAGAGTTTCCCTCTTGTGCGTCAACATTGCCTTCAATTTGGGCGTCTAAATTTGCATTCCCCATTAAAAGCTTTATTGTTCCATTGTTTTGTGAGCAGATTTTTGCGTCATCGCAAACTTTATCAATTTCGCCATTATTGATTGTTCCAACAACTGCTTTGTTTAAAACATGGTCAATTTTGCCGTTCATAATTGTTGTAACATGCGCGCCATCTTCAAGAGCCAAAATTGTTCCTTGAATTATTGTTCCAATTCTTGCGTTATTTCTAACATATAAAATTGAGCCATTGTTGAAAGTTGTAACGCGGGATTTGTCGTCTATAAACTTAATTGAGCCGCTGTTGAAAGTTCCAATTTTAGACTTGCCCTTTAAATAATCTATTTCACAGCTGTTAACCGTTGTTATTTGAGCTTTTTTTTCAACTCTAACAATTTTTCCGTCCTTAACCATTCCAATGGTAGCTTTGCCGCCAAGAACTTTAATTTTTCCGCTGTTAAAGACATGGACTTTTGCCTTTCCGGTAATTGAATCAAACAAAGTTGATGTTGTTTCCAGAACAATTGCCTTTCCCGAAACAGAAACATTCTTGCAATTTTCAAAAAAATGTTTTCCATCGCGAATGTCTAAATTAGATTCGTCCTTGTGATAGATTGGCTCAACATCTTTTTTATTGAAACTAAAGATACCCATAAATTATTCTCCTTAGATAATATATTACCATTTTAGAAAAAATAAGCCAAATAAAAAAATAATTTTTAGAAAACCGAATAAAAAATCTAAAATTGTTGAAAATTTCCTAAAGCAAAACAGGGCAAAATTGTTGATTTTTGACTAAGAATTTTTAAAATTTTTTCCTTTCGCTAAAAAGGGCTAAACCCGCCTAAAATTCGACTTTTTAACTCATTTTTCTGCGCTGAAATTTTTGGTTAATTTGTCTATAATGCCTCTGCATACAAATGAATTTAAGGAGGTAATTATGGGAAAAAATAGCAGTTGTGATGCACTTAAAAGACTTGCAAGGCAGGCGAAATGTCGTTTGGGAAAACGAAATTATTATAACGGGAAGGGTGAAATTAAGGTGATTGGCGGAGGTTATTTAGCAGATTATAAACTTGTTTTAATTTCAAACAAAGAAGACGAAAAACTCTACTCAAAAGTTAAATCAATTCTAAGCGAAGATGAAGATGTTATAAACCCGCTTGGAAGATTGGTTGACAAAGCAAAGTTTTCTTCGCTTTCAGAAATGGACAAGGAGAGATACATATTTAATTTGGCAGAAAAATATCGCGTTATGAGAGAAAGATTTATTGAGGAAAAAAGCCTTGGCCAAGTTGGCTAAATCTTTTTGATTTATCTTTAATTGTGGTAATATATATCAAGTGGAAGATATATTATCACAGCTTAACGATGCACAAAAAAAGGCGCTTTTGCAAACGGAGGGGGCGGTTTTAGTAACCGCTGGGGCTGGAAGCGGAAAAACGCGCCTTTTAACGCATAGAATTGCATATTTAATTAAGGAAAAGCAAGTTTTGCCATATAACATTTTGGCAATAACTTTCACAAATAAGGCAGCAAGAGAGATGAAAGAACGCTGCGAAAAAATGATTGAAACCGGCTCTAGCGTTTGGATTTCAACCTTCCATTCAATGTGCGCGCGAATTTTAAGGGCAGACATTGAAAATCTTGAAGGCTATGACAAAAATTTTACAATCTATTCGGAACAAGATTCCGACAAAGTTTTGAAAAGCCTTTTTCAGGAACAGAGAATTGAAAAAGATGAGATAAAAAAGAGCATTTCTTTTCACATTTCAAATATAAAAAACAACAATTTAACGCTTGACGAATATGAAAAGCTTTATGGCCATCTTTCAATTTTTCCACAAATAAAGAAAACTTTTGTTGGCTATGAGCAGGCGCTAAGACGCGCGAATGCTCTTGATTTTGACGACCTTCTGAACAAAACTTACCAACTTTTTAAATCTGTTCCAGCAGTTTTAGAAAAATATCAGAACAGGTTTAAATATGTTTTAGTTGATGAATTTCAAGACACCAACAAAATTCAATATGACCTTGTTAAACTTTTGGCTGGGAAACATCAAAACCTTTTTGTTGTTGGCGATGAAGACCAGTGCATTTACACTTGGCGCGGGGCAAACTATTCAAACATCTCAGATTTTCAGCGCGATTTTCCAAATTGCAATGTTTTTAAATTGGAACAAAACTATCGCTCTACAAAACAAATTTTAAACCTTGCAAATTCTCTAAT
Source organism: uncultured Bacillota bacterium (assembly GCA_949283975.1). Lineage (GTDB taxonomy): Bacteria > Bacillota > Clostridia > Christensenellales > UBA1242 > UMGS687. The sequence goes on along the minus strand of CASDUK010000002.1, from coordinate 140,178 downwards.
AAAAAAGAACAAACAAAGGCTTGAAAAAACGCTTTGGACGCAAAACGAAGATGGAAACCTTCCCGAGGCGCGCCTTGTTTATGACGAAAAGGAAGAGGCGGAAATTATTGCAAGAGAAATTTATGATTTAGTTTTAAACAAAGGTTATAAATACAGCGATTTTGCCGTTTTGGTTAGGCTTAATGCGCTTTCGTATTCATTTGAAGAAAAGTTTTTGGCCTATAACATTCCCCACAGAATTTATGGCGGATTTAAATTTTATGAACGGGCTGAAATTAAAAATTTGGTTTCCTATTTAAGGCTTTTTATAAACCCAAAGGACGATGTTTCTTTTCTAAGAATAATTAATTTTCCAAAGAGAGGAATTGGCCAAAGCGCAATCTCCGCGCTTCAAGAAATTTCGGAGAAGGAAAATTTAAGCCTTCTTCAAACTTCGCTTTCAATTTCAAACCTTGCCCAAGGTGGTTTGGTTGGGAAATTTGAGAAATTTAACAAAGTTTATATTTCTCTTCTTTCCGAGGCAAAAGAGCAGGGGCTTTCAAGTTTTGTTTCAAATATCATTAAGAAATTTGAAATTAAGGAGGCCTATTCAAGCGGAAGCGAAGAGGATTTGAACAAGCAGCTAAACTTGGACACCTTTGTTTTTGCAACGGCGGAATTTGAAAAAAACAACCCAAACGGAACTCTTTTGGATTTTTTAGAGAGCATAACACTTGTTTCAGATATTGATACAATGGACAGCGAGAACAACGCCGTTTCAATTGCAACAATCCATTCCGTTAAAGGCCTTGAATTTAGATATGTTTTTATTGCTGGGCTTGAAGAAAAAATTTTTCCAATTTCTCGTGCATATGACAGCCAAGAGGAAATGGAGGAAGAGCGCCGCCTTATGTATGTTGCAATTACGCGTGCAAAAGAAAATTTGATGTTAACAAGATGTCGAACGCGTTTTCTCTATGGAAGAAGAGAATATCAAATTGACTCGCGCTTTTTAAAGGAGTTAAATCTTTCGCACGCAAGAGATTTTAGTGAAGCTCCGCTTTCGGCCACTTCAAAAGTTTATTTTAAAGACAACAACCATAAACAGGAAATAAAATATTCACACAACCCTTTCAAACAAAAGACGAAATTTCAAGAATATTTGGAAGAGCGGCCAAGGAACAAAGTTATTTACCAAAAAGGAATGCGAGTTTCCCACCCAAAATTTGGAAACGGCGAAGTTATTTGCGCATACAACCAGTTTGTTGAAGTTAATTTTGAAAAAATTGGCGTTAAAACACTGATTTCAGAAATTGCGCCGCTTAAAATTTTAGATTGAGGAGAAAGCTATGGGAATTTTTAAAAAGATTGCAAATGCACTTAAAAAAACGCGCGAAGCAATTTCGCGCAAATTTGATTTAATTTTAAGCGGAGGAGAACTTAGCGAAGATTTTTTTGAGGAACTTGAAGACGTTTTAATTTCCTCAGACATTGGCGCAAAGGCAAGCATTGAACTTGTTGAGGAGCTGCGCGTTTATGCAAGAAAGAACAAAATTAGAAACGCAAGCGATGTTAAACTTGCATTAAAAACTATTTTAAAGCAAGTTTTTGAGGAAATTAAGCCGGAAAAGTTTAACAATCTTCCCTTTAAAACCCCTGCAATTGTTTCTGTAATTGGCGTTAATGGTGTTGGAAAAACAACTTCACTTGGAAAGCTTGCCTATAAATTAAAGCAACAGAAATTAGATGTTTGCCTTGTTGCGGCAGACACTTTCCGCGCGGCTGCCGCAGACCAACTTTCCGAATGGGCCATGCGAGCGAAAGTTAGGATTATTAAACACGCCGAGGGCGCAGATGCGGGCGCTGTTGTCTATGACGGAATTGCAAGCGCAAAGGCAAAGAAAACAGATGTTGTTTTAATTGACACGGCTGGCCGGCTTCACACAAAAGATAATCTTATGAAAGAACTTGGGAAAATTGACAAGATTATTTCAAAAGAATATCCAGAGGCAAACAGATATAACCTTATTGTTTTAGATGCAACAACGGGGCAAAATGCTGTTAGCCAAATTGAACATTTTAGCCAGTTTATGAACCTAGACGGAATAATTCTAACAAAGTTAGACGGAACTGCAAAGGGCGGAATTGTTATTTCAATTGCAAAAACGCTAAAAATTCCGGTTTTCTATGTTGGCGTTGGAGAGGGAATTGAAGATTTGGAAGAGTTTGACGCTAGCGAATTCATTGACAATTTATTTTAAACGACAAAAGCCGGAAATTTAAAAACCCCCAATGTAAGCTTGGGGGCTTTTTTATTCGTCTGAATCTAAATTGACAATTTTTTTCTCTTTTTTCTCTTTATCAATTTCGTCAACGCCTTTCCAAATTTTCTTCTTCTTTGGTTGGCTTTGTTTTATTTCTTTCTCTGGCTCGTCTTCTTCGTCATCATCAAAGAAATATGGCGCCATAGATTCTTTAAAGAAATGGCTTTTCTTTCCGCTTGGTGTAATCGTAACAAACTTTGGGCGTTGCTCCTTCTTTTCGTTTGCTGGGTTGCTGTTTTGCCACTCTTCAAAACTTACGCTTCCAAAGCCGCGAACACCTTCTGGCTTTTCTTTAATTTTTGAAAGAGCAGAGGAAATTTGGGAAGGGAATTTTGTTGAAATTAAATCTATTTTCATAAGTTCAATTCCAATTTCGTTTAGCCAATTTGCAAGTTTTGTATAAATTACTTTAAGAAGCTCTTGATCCTTAAAATATAACTTTCGCGCAGAGGGGTTTTCTTTTTCAAGCGCGCGGGAAATTTTTTCATTTACAAAATTTGAAATAACGCTTTGCGTTTGAACGTTGCTAACAATTCCCATTTGAGGTATTAAGAAGTTTAAAAGTTTTTTTGGGCTTGAAACTCTAAAACAAAGGTTTCCAATGCTTTTTGATTTGAACTGGCCAAACTCCCTGTCTTCAAGCTCTGCCTCAAAGCTGTTCCATTCAAATTTTTCAAAAACATTTTGATTTACGAAATAAGTTTCCGCAATAAAAAATTTTGGGTTGCGCCCGCGCTTGTTAACTTTATATAGCCTTAACGCTTGGGTTGTTTGAGGAAGCTCCTTAATTGAAATTGTTATTTTATCTTTTAAAACATCTAAAACTTTTCCGTTTGAGGTTATAACAAAGGAAAAGTTCCTTGGAGTTTCAACTTTTGCGCCAAAATAAATTCTGTTTCGTTTAAATGGCTGATAAACAACAATTTCTTTTGAATTTATGTTTAAATTTGGTTTAACAAAGTTTGTTTTTTTAAAAAAACACATTTTTTTCTTCCTCCATTTTTTAAATATATTATCATAAAAAGGCGAAAAATGCAACTGCTGGAATAAAACTTTGGCTTTGAAAATATGTTAAATTAGGCGAATTTGCTTGGAGGAGATATGTTTAAAATTTCTGAGGTAATTTCAAAACCAGTTTATTCAATTTATGAGGGAACAAAAGTTGGAACGGTTAGCAATTTCATATTAGATTTTTCGAAAAAGAAAATTATTGGCTTTTGCTTTGTTGATGAGGAAATGGAATTTTCTTGTGGCTTTATTGCCTCAAAAAATGTCTTTTCTTTAAATGAAGCATTAGTTATAAAAAACAATGAACTAACGGCGCCACTTTCTTTTGAGGAGCAAACTGTTATGAACAAGCCGGCAATTTCTGTTTCTGGAGAAGAACTTGGAAATGTTTCGGACATATTCTTTGACGAGAAATTTAATTTAATTTCTTTTGAAACAACAAAAAAAATTCTTCTTCCAGCCGCCTTGCTTGTTAGAATGGGACAAGATGCAGTTTTTTTTAATACTTTGGAAAAGAAATTTACCCTTTCAAAAGTCAAACCCAAAGAAAAAATTGAAATTAACAATCTTCCCGAAATTAAAGTTTCAATTTTAACAGAAAGCATTCCAATTATCAGCAGCAATTACAGCCAGGAAAGCTTTGCAAACGAAAATAAGATTGAGGGCGAAAAACAGTTTAAAACCAAAACAGAAATTCAGTTTCCAAAAAAAGTTGGTGCGTTTAACGAAATAATTGGGAAAACCTCAAACAAAACAGTTGTTGGATTAAACGGAGAAGTTATCGTTAAAGACATGCAAATTATAACGGCCGAAATTTATCAAAAGGCTTTAAAACATGGTGTTTTGTTCCAGCTTGAAAATGCTGTTTTATAAAATCCTTTAAAAGGATTTTTTTTATTATTAATTGACATTTACTTTGAAGATGTTAAAATATACTTAGGAGAACAGAATGATTATTTCAGTTGACGGGGCAGACGGCGTTGGAAAAACCTCGCTTGCAAAAAAACTGTCACAAGCGCTTGGCTTTGAATTTGTTGGCCACCCGCTTTGGGCAATGTTAAAAATAAAATCTAAAGACAGCAAAAAATATAAATTTGCCCACAGAGTTCAAAGAGCAATTTTTCGCTTTAAAGAATCAAGCAAACTGGTTTCAGAGGTGTTTTGCAATTTGCTCTTGCGATTTAAAAATAAAAATCGAAACAGGAACATTGTTCTTGACAGAGGGTTTTTATCAACATTAATTTACAATCTAAGCCCCAAAACCATAAATATTTTTGACAGATATGTAAGGCGCGGCGCGGACTTTGATGTTAACATTCTTTTAACTTGTTCAAAAGAAGAAAGAATTGAAAGAATTGAGAAGAGAGATAAACACGACCTAGATTTAAAATTTAAAAAGGTTTATAATTTAGATGCTGATCAAACTGCAGAATATGCAAAATCAAGGAATTTAAATTGCATTGTAATTGACACAACAAAAAAAACAGAGCAACAGGTTTTTGAGGAAGCCTTGCTTAAAATTAAACAGTTAACAACAGCAAAGCCCATGCGTCCCGAAGCTCAACAAACTTTTTAAAAAAAAGCCCGCAAGGGCTATTTTTTATATAAGTTCATAATTGCTTCTTTTTGATATGATGAAAGCGTTTTAAAAAAATCCAAAGCTTTTCTGCCCTGAGCATATTGGTTTATATCATAATAAAAAAATTCTTCTGGAGTTGAGCCGCAAACTTCAATTATGTCAAGCAAAACAGAAAGCGAAGGCTCAAACGAAGTTTTGCTGCTTTCAAGAAGGTGGATGTAACTTGCATTTTTGCCAATTGCAAGGCTTAGCGCGCGCGCAGAAAAATTTGCCCGCGTTCGGATAATTTCAATTCTTTTTATAATCTCTTTGATATCCATTTTTGTTTCCATGATTTAATTTTAACCCCATGGAGAATTTTTATAATTTAATGGTGGATAACATTTTTGAAAAATATTCAATAAAAAATTTAATATCATTATACACTTTTAAAAATATATGGTATTATATCTCAAACTTTATTGACAAATTTAAATTTTACTTTTTGTCAAAAGTTTACGGACAGCCGTCAGCATGTTTTGCCAATTATGGTTTAAAATAAAAAAAACAAGGGGGATTTAAAATGACAACCAAATTAAAATTAATTTCAATTAGCCTGGCGCTTTTTCTAATTGTTGCGCTCTCTGTCGCTCTTGCCTTTGCTCTTCCAAAACAGGAGTTTAACCTTAGCGGAAGTTTGAGCTATCAGGTTCAATATAAAAAATTTATTCCAATTCGTCAAGCTTATGGAGCGATAGTTAGTTCATCTTCTTGTGCTAAATTGCATCAAAACGGGCTGCTTGAACTTGAAGTTAATATGGAGTTCTTCAATACAATGGAAGCAGTTAGCTATGTTTTTGTTGCAAAAAAAGATGGAAACAATTTTGAGGCAATTGGCGAAAAATTAAACCTTTCACCAATTTTTGCGCAAGAAGAGCCTTTGGCAACTAGTGGGCTTGTTATGAGTTCCAATACCTTTGAAAGTTGTTGGTTTGCAAATGAAAATGTTTTGATAGCTAGAATTGGTGATTTAGTTTTTGCTTTTATAAGCGAAGATGCGCCGGAGGGCGAAGTTTTGTATGTTAGTAAGCATTTGGACGACGGAAAAGGTTTTTATTATCCTTATTATGCTTTGAGCATGGAGGCCGTCCAAGGAACAGAGTTGAAAGGCGAGGAGCTTCTATCAAAGCTTAATGGCCAATTGTGCGCCATCTATTCAGACCACTATGAGGAAATTGATTTATCAACAGTTGAATTTGGAGATTTCGATCAAAGAGAGGAGGGAATAAAAAATGTTCAAATTTCCTTCCCAGAGCCAGGCAACAGCGAAAATATAATAACCGCTGAAATTCCAATTTTGGTTGGGGAGCAAACAAACCAAGCAAGCCTTGAAACAAGCCTAGATTATCTTGTGTTTTCAAATGTAAAAACACAAGAGGAGGCAATTAGCAGCATAAACGCCAAATTAACCGAAACTGGCGCAAGTTTAACATATATTTCTGCCGATAAACAGCAAGAGGAAATTAGAGAGATAACTTCGGGAATGGTTAAGGAATTTGAACTTTTTGATGACTTTGGCTATGTTAAAATTGCCCATAAAGATGCAGAACTTGTTCTTCCATTTAATCTATGTGAACCCACGGACGAAATAACAGTTTATTTTTCAAGAGAGACTCTGCCATTGCCATATCTGGTTGAAAAGGGAACAAACGGAGAAGACTTTATTTCTAACGAGATGATAGATGAAGGAACAATGTATTTGTCAACAACTGGAGAAGATCTTTTAATAGAGAACATTTCGGAATATAAATGCTTTGTTGACGGAGTTGAAACGCCTGCATCACAACTTTTTCTAACCCCCGGCCTAAAAAAATATCAAATTAAACTGGTTTTAACCGATGGAAGCGTTGTTAATTTTTTAAACATGCAAACTTATGTCTATGATGATGACAATAAAATTGTAACTGGCTTTGAGGCCGATTGGACTAATTCACCTATTGAAATTAACCAAGACGGAACTTTGAACTTGGAAGGAAAATATATATATTTATATTATAACAATGCTTCAACCGAAGGCGGAACTGAAGGGGTTGATTACATCAAAATTCCGGCAACCGATGAGAGCGTTGAAATAGAATATTACATTCAAAATGGAATTGTAAAATTAATAGATGTTTATGTAAACATCGAAGTTTTAGAGGGGTGCACAATTAAACAATCTGTATTTTTGCCTTATTAATCTTTCAAATTTTTCAACCTAACAATGTCGTGAATGCTTATTCCAACGGCGTTTGAGTTTTTAATTTTTTCAAGCTCGCCAAAGAGAAATTTCTTTCCCTCTTCAAAAAAGGTTATGTTTGGGTCTTCCTCGCCGGTTTCGACGCAGAGGAAAATTGGCTTGTTTGTTTCTTTTGCATATTCAAGTTCTTCTGCTGCAACTGCTAAAATATCTTCGGCCGTGTCGCGATAGCTCATAACAAAAACGCGGCTTGCCATGTCAAAAACAAACTTAAAAGCTTCTTTTGTTTCATTGCCAAAGCTAATTTCGTCTTCAAGCCAAAACGGAATGTCAAAATCAAAGGTTATGTTTGGATAGGAAGAGGTTATAAACTCAACAAGTTCAAGATATTTTAAAATTGTTTCCTCTCTGTTTGTTTCAAAGTTTGGAGATTGGTGGGGCTCTATGTCAAGGTGGATTCCGCTGAATTTACTTTCGGATTGGCTTTGAAACAAAAGATAGGCCTCTATTTCGGAAATTAAATTGCTTTTTCTGTCTTCAAACCATCTATAGTCGCCGCCAAGCCAATAAACTTTAATTCCTTTTTCATTTGCGCTTTTTATAAAAGCCTCTGTGTCTAAGTCAAAGTCCGAGTCATAGTAAATTTCAGTAACGCCGTTTTCTTTGGCAAAGGAAAGATATTCTTCTCCAAGTTTGTCGTTCCACCACCAAACACCAAGTTCGCCAACAAATGAAACTTCGTCTTTTTTTGAAGGAACATCTTCGCAGGCGCAAAAAGCAAAGACCGTGAAGAGAAGAATTAAGAAAACTGAAAAACCTTTTCTAACTAATTCCATATAAACATTTTATCAAAATAAAAACAAAAGTCAAAAAAAGATGGAATTTTCCATCTTTGTTTGATTTATGTTTTCCTATTGAATTGCCGTTGGGAAAAGGGGAAGTTCTCCCGGCCCAGGACAAACTTGGGTTTCTGTTTGCTGGCATGGCGGAATGTTTGGATAGCCATATGACGGAACAAGAATGTCAACATCTGCCGTAATTTTAATTATCAAGTTAAGGCAGCCTGTTACCGTTGCTGTTGCGCCGTCTGCCGAGATTGTTCCAATTGTTGCCGTGAATGTTGCAAAAACTTCAACATTAATTGGCGTAACCGAAGGCTGAGGAACGAACATTAAAACGCTTACAGGAACGGTTATTGACGATGTAGCAGTTCCTAAAACATTGTTTGCGTCGCGATATTGAACGACAATTGGAACAGTTACCGTTCCGGAAACATTTGCAAAATTTGGTCGTTGGTCAATTCTTTCTATAATAACATTGCTAATAGTTGCCGGGCTTGTTTGAACTGTTGTTGCGGAAATAAATGTTAAAGGCAAAGTTGGAGCAGCGGGAGTGAAATTTGTTAAAGGCAAAGCTAGGCCACTTTCAATGCTTTGTTGCCTGCACGCATCGAAGACTTTTGTTACTTCAATTAGTGCCTTTTCGCACAAGCCATTAGAAGGGTTTCCGCTAAGTCCTCCTGGACGGCAAGTGTTATTGTTGTTGATATAAAAAGACATCTTAACCTCCATTTTTGTTTTTTATTCTCAATAATAAGTTATGCATCAAAGGTAAATTGTGTTAACCTGGTTAAAAGTTTTAAAATTTTGTTGCTTTTATTGGATTTTGTGGTATAATACTATTGACTTAATTTTAAAAGGGGTGAGCCGAGGGGCTCACCTTCTTAAAAAAATAAGGAAATTTTGTTTTAAAAAAAGGAGGAAAATGGCTAAGACAATTGAAATTGTTAAGGAAAAAATTTGCCCAATAATTTCCGAGCTTGGATATGAAGTTGTTGACGTTGAATATTCAAAGAAGGCAGACGGAATGAATTTAACTTTTTACATTGACAGCCCAAACGGAATTACTCTTGACGACTGCGAGCGCGTTCATAAGGCAATTGACAGCCCTTTAGACGAGCTTGACCCAACGGGAGACACAACCTATATTCTAAACGTCAGTTCGTGTGGGCTAGACCGACCAATTAAAACAGATTTGGACTTAAAACGCAATTTGGGAAAGGAAGTTGATGTTAAACTTTATCGGGCGGTTGACAAGAAAAAGCAATATTCGGGAGAACTTTTAGCTTTTGACAGCGAAACGGTTACTGTTGGAGATAGAAAATTTAACCGAAAGGAAATAGCAAACATGGTTTTGCACTTAGATTTTTAGAATAGGAGAATAAGATGATTAATAAAGATTTCTTTTTAGCACTTGAAGAGCTTGAACAACAGAAGAAAATTAATAAGGAGCAGTTTATTGAAACGCTTGAAACGGCGCTAACTTCTGCGTATAAAAAAATGTATGGCGAAGCAAAAAATGCGCTTGTTAAACTAACGCCAGAGAAGAACACAATTAAAATTTACAGTTATAAACGCGTTGTTGAAAATGTTGAAGATGAGGACAAGGAAATTAGCCTTGAAGACGCAAGAAAAATTAAAAAATCCTATCAAATTGGAGACAGCGTTGTTGAGGAAGAATCAACCAAGGAATTTGGACGAATTGCCGCGCAAACCGCGAAGCAAGTTGTTATGCAAAAACTTAAGGAACTTGAAAAGCAAATTGCAATTAGCGAACTTAGCGAAAAAGAAGATGAACTTTTAACAACCGTTGTTAAAAGAATTGACAACGGCGTTGTTTATGTTCAAATTGCCGGTTCTCACAGCGAAGGTGTTATGCTTGAAAGCGATCAAATTCCTGGCGAAAAATTTAGAGAGGGCGACAGAATTAAGGTTTATGTTAAAAAGATTAAAGATTCCTTCCGCGGCCCTCAAATTCAGGTTTCAAGAAGCAATATTGGCTTTGTTAGAAAGCTTTTTGAACTTGAAATTCCAGAAGTTGAAAGCGGTGAAGTTATAATTAAAAACATTGCAAGAGATCCTGGGAACAGAACAAAAGTTGCAATTTACAGCGAAAAACCAAATGTTGATGCCGTTGGGGCGTGCGTTGGGAACAGAGGGGTTAGAATTAACACAATTGTTTCAGAGTTAAACGGAGAAAAAATTGACTTAGTTTTGTATTCAGAAGATCCTCTTGAATACATTGCAAGAGCGCTCAGCCCAGCCCAGATTATAAGCGTTGAAACAAACGATAGTTTGAAGGCGTCTAGAGTTATTGTTCCAAACGACAAGCTTTCTCTTGCAATTGGGAAAAACGGCCAAAATGTTAGGCTTGCTGCAAGGCTTACCGGCTGGAAAATTGATGTTAAACCAGAGGGCGAAGCATCAAAAGATGATGTTCCAACAGAAGTTGAGTATGAGCTTACAAATATTATGGACGAACCTATTGATGACGATTTTAACAGCTTTGACGACCTTGAAGAAATTGACGGCCAATAACTAGGAGGAAAATGAAAACCAGTTTAAGAATGTGTTGCGTGTGTAGACAAATGAAGGGCAAAGACGAACTTATTCGCGTTGTTAAAAACAAAAATGGAGAAATTTTTGTTGACGAAACGGGAAAGAGAGATGGACGAGGCGCATATATTTGCAGGGACAGGGATTGCCTTTCAAAACTTAAAAAAACAAGGGGGCTTAGCAGGGCTTTTAAATGTCAAATTGGTGAAGAAATTTATGAAAAACTTTTAGAAAATAAGGAGATTTGATGGCAGAACAAAATAAAAGCGGCGGATTTATCAATTTAAAGAAAATCCATGATATCCAAGTTAGCGGGGCTGTTCAAGCTTTAATTCGCGACCTTCGTTCAACGCGAATTCAACTTGAACATGTTCTTTCTGAGGCTTTAAAGTTAAAACACAAAAATTCTTTAGAGCAAAAGCAGGAGCAAAAACCTCAAGTTGAAGTTGAACAAAAAGTTGAGCAACAGCCAAAACAAGAGTTCGTTGCAGATCAAAAGCGCCAATTTAATGCTTCTCAAACGGGAAGAGAATTTAACAAGGATAAAAATTTTAAAAAGCAAGCCCCGCAAAAGCAATTTACAAGGCCGTTTGGCCAAAAAGAAGGCCAAAAAGAACCCCAGCGTGGGGCGGGTTTTGCATCCAGCCGAGGCAACAATTTTAGGTCGTTTGCCGCGCCAGACATTGTAATTCAAGAACCAACAAGAAGTTTTGGCAACAAGAACAAATCTTCTTCAAGAGATTTTGACGAAAAAAAGCAGCCGACTTCTAGAAGAAACACCCAAAGTTATAAAAATGTTTTTGTAAACAATTCAGATGGCTTTGAAGAAGTTAGAATGGGTTCTAGAAAACTTATTAAAACAAAAAAGGAAAAAGCCCCCGCGTTCGTTGCGCCAACAATCGATCATGCAGTTATAACAAGCGAGCATATAACTGTTAAAGCACTATCTGAAAAAACTGGAAAACCAGCAACCGAAATCATTAAAAAGCTTATGATCTTGGGGATTATGGCAACAATCAACAGCGTTATAGATTTTGAAACCGCAGAACTTGTTGCAAGCGAATTTGGAATTACGCTTGAATTAAAACTTGGGAAAACCTTTGAAGAGCAGCTTAAGGAGATGACTTCAAAAGAGGAGTCTGAAAACCTTGTTGAAAGGCCTCCTGTTGTAACAGTTATGGGCCATGTTGACCACGGAAAAACTTCTCTTCTAGATGCAATTAGAAAAACAAATGTTGTTTCTGGAGAAGCCGGCGGAATTACGCAAAAAATTGGCGCATATTCAATTGTTGCCGGAGGAAAGAAAATTACGTTTATTGACACGCCTGGACACGCAGCCTTTACAAGCATGCGCGCTCGCGGCGCTCAAGTTACAGATGTTGCAATTTTGGTTGTTGCAGCTGATGATGGGCTTATGCCTCAAACAGAGGAGGCAATTGCCCACATTAAAAGCGCAAATGTTCCAATGATTGTTGCAATAAACAAAATGGATAAGCCAGAGGCAAACCCAGAAAAAGTTAAGCAACAACTTGCCGACAAGGGGGTTTTGCCGGAAGAATGGGGCGGCGACACAATTTTTGTTCCAATTTCTGCTAAAACAGGAATGGGAATTGATAAACTTTTGGAAATGATCCATTTGGTTGCAGAAGTTCAAGAACTTAGGGCAGACCCAACAAGAATGGCAACCGGTGTTGTAATTGAAGCAGAGCTTGACAAAAACCGCGGCCCAGTTGCTTCCGTTTTGGTTCAAAATGGAACTCTTAAAGTTGGCGACAACATTGTTTCCGGCTTGACATATGGAAAAGTTAGGGCAATGTATGACGAAAACGGAAAATCTGTTAAAGAGGCAGGGCCTTCAATTTGCGTTTCTGTCCTTGGCTTTAGCGAAGTTCCAAGCTCCGGAGATTCTGTTGCGGCGATTGATGAAAAACTTTCTAAGCAGGTTATTGAAGAGCGAAAGGCAAAAATTAAAATTGAAAAAGCAAGCACAACTTCTGGGGTTTCGCTTGATGACTTTATGAGCAGAGTTAACGAAGGAAAGTTAAAATCGCTTAACATAATTATTAAGGCAGATGTTCAAGGCTCTGTTGAAGCTCTTAAACAAACAACCGAAACAATTAGAAACGAGGAAGTTAAGGTTAATTGTATTCACAGCGCAGCGGGCTTTGTTACAGAATCTGATGTTATTTTAGCAAAGGCTTCCGATGCTGTTATAATTGCATTTAATGTTAAAACTGGGCCAAAGGCGGCGGCTTTGGCAAAAGCGGAAAAGGTTGAAATTAAAAATTATTCTATTATCTATGAAGTTGTTGACGATTTAACTGCCGCAATAACGGGAATGAAAACAATTAAATATGAGCAAGTCGTAATTGGCCATGCCGAAGTTAGAGCAGTTTTCAAATTGTCTTCCGTTGGCCATGTTGTTGGCTGCTATATAACGGACGGAAAGGCAACTAGAAATAGCTTTGCAAAAGTTTTTAGAGGCGATGAGTTGATTTGCGAAAACCAAATTGAAAGTTTGAAAATTGTTAAGGACGATAAAGCGGAAGTTGTTAAAGGCTTTGAATGTGGAATTAAAATAAAAGATGCAAACCTTGTTAAAGTTGACGATAAAATTGAATTTTATATAAATCAGCCAATTTCAAATTAGAGGTGGAAAATTGAAATTTAGAATGGAAAGGGTCAATTTGGAAATTAAAAACAATTTGTCAAAAATAATTTCCAACATGAACACCCTAAACGGAAAATTTGTTACCATTGCAGAAGTTAAAACTTCGCCAGATTTATATCTTTCAAGAATTTCAATTTCTGTTTTGGGAAACGAAGAAGAAACCAAGGAAGTTGTTAAGATTTTAAATGGTTCAAAAGGATATATAAGGCGAGAACTTGCAAAGGTTTTAAAAATTAAAAGAATTCCAGATTTGGAGTTTTCACTTGACTATGTTGAGCAAAACGCCTTAAAAATTGATGAGCTTTTAAATAAAATAAAAAAATAAACAAGATAATTGTTTAAAAAAAACACCTTAAACTCCAGGGTGTTTTTTTGATAACAATTTCATTTTTTATTTAATAAATCTATTAATTCCAAAACAACATTTTTTTCTCTGTTGCTTAGCATATTGAATTTGCGCGAAAATTCGCTTTCTTGACCTTGATCTTCCTCAAAAAATTGTGAAAGAGTTATATTGAAAGCTCCGCATAATTGTTCTAACGTGGAAATTGAAGGCAAGGTCTCTCTTGAAAACATATTTGAAAGCGTTGATTGAGAAACGCCAGATTCGTCTGCAAGCCTATAGATCGTCCAGTTTCGTTCTTTTCTTAGTTCATTTATTCTTTTTAATATATCCATGTATAAATTATAATACCCATTTTTTATATAAATATAACCCAAATGTGTTGACAAATGCTTCTAAAATGTGTATTATATTAGTGTACATTATAAAAGTAAGGAGCAAAAGATGAAAATAATTAAAATATCACCAGAAAATGTTTTTATTGGAACAGATGATGGGCAGGTTTTACAAATTAAAAAAACAGACATAGATTTTGAGCCCAAGGTTGGAATGGAAGTTGAAAAATATACTTCTAATGATGAAATAATCATAACTCCAAAAGTTGTAGTTTCAGAGCAAGAAAACGAAAAGAAAAATCAAGAAGATTTTTTTAAAGAGGCTATAGGTAAGGGGATTGTTGTCAATGTTGACAACTCCAACTCGAACAGATTTGAACAAGTTCCAACGCCTGTTCAAGAGAGCAGAAAAGTTGTAAACAAAGTTACTTACGTGCTTCTTGCAATTTTTTTGGGAACTTTTGGCCTCCACAAGTTTTATGCGGGAAAAACTGGGGCAGGAATTTGCTATCTTATTTTTTGTTGCACAATTGTTCCAACAATTATTAGTTTCTTTGAGGGAATTTCTGCCTGTTTTCAACCAGCAGACAGGAGAGGGAATATAACTGTGTAATTAGTTCTTTCTTTGCTGTTTTTTGAATATAAAAAATTTTTTATCAGAAAATAATTTTGTGGGAAATTTAAAAGAAAATAAATTTGCAAAAGGAGCTTTAATTTTGCTTGTTGGCGGATTAATTTGTAAGCTAATTGGAGCAATTTACAGAATTCCGCTTTCAAACATTTTAGGGGCAGAGGGAATTGGAATTTACCAGCTTGTTTTTCCAATTTTTTCGCTTTTTTTAATTTTAACAAGCGGCGGCTCGGCAACGGCGCTTTCAAAGCTTGTTGCCTCTTGCAGAGCAAAGGGTGAAACAAAGCGGGCAAAGCGTTTTTTATTTCAATCCATAATTCTTCTAACCGCTGTTTCGCTTGTTTTTTCTGGCTTATTTCTTGCCTTTGGCGGGGCGCTTTCTTCCTTTCAGGGAAACGAAAAAGCAGCTTTGGGTTATGTTGGGGCGGCAATTGCAATTGTCTTTGCAAGCGTGCTTACGGCGTTTAGAGGATATTTTCAAGGCTATCAAAACATGACGCCAACGGCAGTTTCTCAGATTGTTGAGCAAGTTTTAAAACTTGTTCTCGGTTTAACATTTGCACATTTGTTGATTGGAAGAGGCCCAGCCTATGGCGCGATGGGGGCAATGATTGGCGTTGGAATTTCAGAAGCTTTTGCCCTTTTTTATCTTGCAATTACATATGTTTTTAAAAGAAAAAAAGTTGACATTTTAGAGCCAGAAATTGAAACAACTTTTTTCAATGATTTTAAGCTTTTAATTAAACAAACTCTTCCAATAACTTTAAACAATTTAATCATGCCGCTAATTTTGGCGGTTGACAGTTTTTTAATTGTTAACCTTTTGGTTTCAAGCGGAAATCCCGCAGAAATATCAACAGAAATGTTTGGCGTTTATTCCGGAATGGTAAACAGCCTTGTAAATTTTCCAACAATTTTTTCAATGGCGCTTGCAATAAGCCTTGTTCCGGCAATTTCCTATGGAAGAGAGAAACAAGAGAAAAACCCAGATGAAAGCACTGTTTTTAAGCTGATTTTCTTTATAGCAATTCCATGTGTTTTTATATATTTTTGCTTTTCGCGCGATATTATTGCCGTTTTATATCCCTCTGCAACCAACCAAAACCTTCTTTCTCTTGGCGCTCTTCTTTTAAGAATTTCTGCAATAAACATACTTTACATTTCTCTTCTTCAAATAACAACAGCAATTTTGCAGGCAAACGGAAAAAGCCTTTCTGCGCTCGGAAATGTTTCCGTTGCGGGCGTTATTAAAGTTTTGCTAACTCTTGTTTTTGTTTCTGGCGTTTTTGGGATTTATGGCGCGGCAATTGCCTCTGCAATTTGCTATAGCATTGCGGCAGGGCTTAACATAATTGCTCTTAGATATGACTTTAATTTTTCAATTAAATTTAAACCAATTTTTTTCATATTTTTAAATTCATTAATTTCTGTTGGAGTTGCAATTGGATTTAATTATTTATTTAATTTAACTTTTTCTGGATTAATATCAATTATTTTTTCCCTTTTAATTGCTGGATTAATATATTTAATTTTTTCAATTATTTTTCCCATATTTAATGAGGAAGAACTGCTAAAAGTTCCGCTTGGAAATAAAATTGTTTTATTAAAAAATAAATTTAAAAATTTGTTTAAATTTAAAAGAAAAATTTAATTTTAAAATTAAATTAAATTGGAAACAATTAAATTTATGAACAAAGACGAACTTATAGATTTTGCGTCTAGAAGAACACGGCTTTCTAGGAAGGATTGTTTAAACTGCTTAAACGCAATAACAGAATTAATTGGCGAAGTTTTAAAAAGAGGCGAAAGCGTTAAAATTTGTGGTTTTGGAAAATTTGAGCCAAAAATTAGGCATGAAAGAAAGGGAATTAATCCTCAAACTCTTGAGAAACTTATTATTAAACAGAAGGTTTATGTTAGGTTTAAAAGTTTTGAAAAGTTTGATAAAAGCCTTAAATAAAATTTGACAACTGCGCAAATGTTTATTAAACTAACATTTAGTGAAAATAGGAAACTTATCTTTTAAAAATAACATATTTTTAGCGCCAATGGCCGGGGTTAGCGATGTTGCCTATCGCGCAATTGCTTGTCATTTTGGGGCGGAAATTGCGTTTTCTGAAATGGTTAGTGCAAAGGGGCTTGTTTATGGCGAAGGTAAAGCGCCAAAATATATATTAACTGAAAATTTTGAAGATGAAAACTGCGGGCTTGGGTCGAACAAATCTGCATGGCTGCTTTTAACCGAACCGCAAGAGAAAGTTAAAGCGGTTCAGCTTTTTGGCTCAGACCCAAAGTTTTTCACAAGTGCAATAAATTCCGGCTTGCTTGATAAGTTTGACATAATTGATATTAACATGGGCTGTCCTGCGCCAAAAATTGTTAGAAACGGAGAGGGAAGCGCGCTTTTAGAAAACTTTGAACTTGCATTTGATATAATAAAAACATGCAAAGAGGCAACCAACAAGCCAATTATGGTTAAGTTTAGAAAGGGTTTTAAAAGCGATGTTTGCGAGCAGTTTGCAAAGCTTTGCGAAAGGGCGGGGGCAGATGCAATAACAATTCATGGGCGGCTTATGAAGGACGGCTATGGCGGAGCGGTTGACTATCAGTCAATTAAAAAAGTTGTGGCGTCTGTTAAAATTCCAGTTATTGGAAGCGGAGATGTTAGGGATTTAGAATCTTTAAAAAAAATGTTCTCTTGCGGGGTTGATGGCGTTATGGTTGGAAGGGCAAGCCAGGGCAACCTTGAAATTTTTAAACTATTGTCAGAAGCTGTTTCTGGGAAACAAACGCCAATGGTTAACTTTGTTTTAAAGGACGATTTTTTTAAAGATGTCTTAACGGAAGAAGATTTGAAAAATTTGAAACAAGATGAGAGATACATCAAATTTATTTGCGCAAAAAAACACACCCAAATTTTAAGAAAATATTTTCAAGATAACTTTTTGGTTAAATATATGAGGAAACACTATCTTTGGTATTGCTCTGGGTTTAAAAGCCCAGAGAAAAAAATTCTTTTGGCAAAAAGCTTAAACATTGAAAATTCACTTGAAATTTTAAAACAAATCATAACCGAAAACCTGTTCTAAACGAGCGGGTTTTTTAATATATATAAACTGACATTAAAGTTGGAGGAGAAACATGAAATTTAAGGCACTTAAATTTAAAAGAACCAAGCCGGAAGCTCAAAATTTAAATGATGGCGACCAAAAGCAAAAAGTTTGGCTAAACATTTTAAAGGGAAGTTTGGTTGCCCTTTCTGTTTCGCTTGTTGGAATTTTAATTTTTGCTTTCTTTATTAAATATGTTGCTGTTCCAACAGAAGCAATAAAACCAGTTAACCAAGTTATTAAAGGAATAAGCTTGCTTGTTGGAACTTTTGTTGCGCTTAAAAAAGTAAACCAAATGGGGCTTATAAACGGCCTTTTAATTGGCCTGTGCTACACGGTTATTGCTTTTTTAGTCTTTTCAATTTTAGACGGAAATTTTGAGTTTAACAAAACGCTTGTAAACGACCTTTTATTCGGCGGAATAATTGGAGGAATTTGTGGCGTAATTGCCGTTAACCTAAAAAGAAAAACAAATTAAGGAGGCAGGTTGCCTCTTTTTTATTTGACAAGCTTTTTGACAATTTATATAATAAAACCTATGATAGTTGAAAATGAAAAAATAAAAATAAAAGCGCTTGAAAATGAACTTTCTTTTATAAAGGAGTGTCTTTGACGGAGAAGGTTTAAGTTTTAAATTAAATGCGCTTAAAGCGGAGCAGGAAGACCCAAGTTTTTGGGAAGATAACAAACGCGTTTTAGAAGTTGGAAAGGAAATCAAACGCCTTGAAACGCGCCTTGAAAAACTTTTTTGGTTTGAAAAAAATTTTTCAGACCTTAAAGCATTGGTTGAAATTGTTGAACAGGCAGATGAAAACGAGGGAAAGGAATTTTATCTTGAGCTAACCAAAAGTTTAAAAGATTTTGAGAGCGAAGTTGAAAAAACGCGCCTGGAAACTCTTTTAACAGGGAAATATGACTTTAACAACGCAATAATAACAATCCATGCCGGAGCGGGCGGAACAGAAGCCCAAGATTGGGTAAGCATGCTTGAAAGAATGTATTTCATGTTTTGCGAAAAAGAGGGCTTTAAAACAAAAATTTTAAACATTTTAGAGGGCGACGAAGCCGGAATTAAAAGCGTAACTTTTTTGGTTGAAGGCGAAAACGCCTATGGGTTTTTAAAATGTGAAAAGGGCGTTCACAGGCTTGTTAGAATTTCGCCCTTTGACGCAAATTCAAGAAGACACACAAGTTTTGCAAGCGTTGAAGTTGTTCCAGAAATATCGGACGCTCCGGACATTATTATTCGCCCGGAAGACTTAAAAATTGACACATTTAGAAGCAGCGGCGCGGGCGGCCAACATGTTAACAAAACAGAGAGCGCAATTAGAATAACCCACCTTCCAACGGGTTTTGTTGTCTCCTGCCAAACGGAGCGAAGCCAAATTCAAAACCGCGAAACTTGCATGAAAATGTTGCTTTCAAAACTTGCCCAAAAGCGAGAGGAAGAAGAATTTGAAAAATTAAATGAAATTAGAGGGGAGCTTAAAAAAATTGAATGGGGAAGCCAAATTCGTTCATATGTTTTCCACCCATATTCGCTTGTTAAGGACCACAGAACAAACTATGAAACAAGCGACGTCAACGGCGTTATGAATGGAGAACTGGAGCAGTTTATAAGCGTCTATCTTAAAATGAGCGCGGCGGGGGTTAAATAGTTTAATTTGCGGGTTGCGCCTTAAGCTTTCAAAAGTTAATATGAAAAAAGCCAAAATTTTGGCTTTCTTTTATTTAAGGTTTTTAAAATTGGAGCGGAACGTAAAAAGAAAAAAGTTGTTTTTTTATGAAAAATCGTTAGCAAGTTTAAATAAAAAGTGGTAAAATATCAAATAATAAGGAAAAAGGGAGAAAAAATTATGAGTTTAAAAGCAAGATTAATTTCATCAGTCTCAATGTTTGTTCTCGTTTTGGCTCTTTTGGTTGTTAGCGTGTTTGCGCTGCGCCAAGAAAGGTTGAGCCTTGGCGGAACAATTAGTTTCCAGGCAACAAGCGTCTATGCAAAAGTTTCGGGAACGGTTTCGGGAATGAACGAAAATTCAACAACCCTTCCAACCCTAATTTTCTCCGAAGGGGAGGATGCAACGCCGGAAACGGACATGGAAATTTGGAACGCCTTAAACTTGGTTTTTAGCGGGTCTGGCGAACCAATTAAAATTTCATTAACGGTTGAAAACCTAAGCGAGGAGCTAAGCCTTGGTGTTTCAATAACAAACCAAATTGCTTCAATTGAAAATGTTAACATCTCAATAACAAAGGGCGAGGAAGAGGCAACTTCTGCAATTGTTGCCCCAGCCGAAAGCGCAACCTTTGTTTTAACAATTTCTCTTAAAGATACAAGTGTTTCTGTTCCAGAAACGTCTTACGACTTTTTAATAAACCTAACAGAAGCCTCCCAAATGAGGGAAATTAATGTTTACAGCAACGTTGAAGGAACAAATGTTTCCGGCTCTGGCCTATATGCAATTGGAGACACGGTTTCAATAACTATGTCATATGATTCCTCTGCAGATGCTTTGCCTCTTGGAATTGCAAGCGATTCAAACTATGAAAATTTTGTGTATAAAATTGGCATGGAAGAATATATAGAGCAGAATCCGTCATATGAATTCGTTCTAACAGAAGATTCTCCAACGGATTATTATTGCTTTTATCATGACTTTGACAGCCCTACATATAAAGACACCAACACGGAAAGCCCAACATATGGCTTTGTCTTTGCGTATAGCGGAGACTTTGCAATAGTTGTTGACGGTCTTCGCAGCCAGGGGCAAGAGCTTGAAAACGTAACCCACTTAGATTTTCCAAACACTGTAACAATTGAGGGAAATCAATATAAAGTTATTGGCGCTGTGCTAACGGATGGCAGCCCTATGCAGCATTACCCAAATTTGGAAAGCATTTACATTCCAGAAAATTTTCAACTATTTGTGGGTGTTCCAATAAAATATGGCCTAACAAAATTAACCAAAATTACAGTTTCGCCGGAAAATAATTCTTTTAGCGACATGGGAATGAACGTTCTTTACGACAAAGTTTCAAAAACTGTCCTTTCAGGCTGTTCAACTTCCGAAATTCCAGAAGAGGCAACAAAAATTGGCGATTATGCTTTCTACGAATGCAGTAGTTTAACTTCAGTGTCTCTTCCAACCACATTGACCTCAATTGGCAGTTCTGCTTTCAGTGCTTGTTATGCGCTGGCAATAGTCTATAACAATTCAAGTTTAAATATAACGGCGGGGTCTTTTGATTATGGCGGGGTTGGATATTATGCAAAAGAAGTTGTTACAAGCGGAGAAAAGGCGGTTGGAGAAATTGTAGTTGAAGGAAATGTTCAATATTATGTAACAACAGAAGAAAACATTGCCCTAGCGCCCTCAGTTCCAAAGGGTTCTCTAACAAGCGTAACAATTAGAGAGGGAACAACAGAAATAAACCAGCATGCTTTCTCTAATTGCAGCAGTTTAACCGAAATAACAATCCAAGAAAGTGTGACCTCAATTGGTGAAAGGGCTTTCTCTGGTTGCAGCAGTTTAACCGAAATTACAATTCCAGAAGGAGTGACCTCAATTGGAAATTCTGCTTTCTATAATTGCAGCAGTTTAACCGAAATAACAATCTCCGAAGGGGTGACCTCAATTAGCAATTCTGCTTTCTATAATTGCAGCAGTTTAACCGAAATAACCCTTCCAAGCACATTGACCTCAATTGATGCTTATGCTTTCTCTGATTGCAGCGGTTTAACACAAATTACAATTAACGGCGACATTTCGACCTTAGGGTCATGGGCTTTCCAAAGGTGCACAAACTTAACGAAGTTGACCCTTGGCGCAGGCGTTACAAGCATTCCAAACAATTTGTTTACAGACTACAATTTAATAAAACTAACCGAAATTGAAGTTCTTGGGAATTTAAATTCAACAACTTTCCCAAGCGGAACTTGAAAACTTCAGCGGAGCGGGGACTTACACAAGGACGGACATTCAACAGCCTTAAGTTTTAATTAAAAAACCAGACAAAAATTTAGCCTGGTTTTTTTAATTGGCCCAGAAAAGTTTCGGGAAAAATTTTGATAGTTTTTTCTTTTGTGATAAAACTAATAGTATGGTAACACTTTTAATTTTAGACGGCTTTGGAGAGCGCGAAGAAAAAGCGGGAAACGCAATTTATGGAAACGCAAAGCGAATTGAAAAGTTAAGAAAGAAATATCCAAACTGCAAGCTTTATGCAAGCGGCGAAGACGTTGGGCTTGTTCCAGGCCAAATGGGAAACAGCGAAATTGGCCACTTAAACCTTGGAAGCGGGCGAGTTGTTTTTTCGGACCTTGCAAGAATTAACAAAGCAATTGAAAACGGAGAGCTTAGAAAAAACGAGGCGCTTAAAAACGCCGCAACTCACGCAAAGAAAAACAAATCGAACATACACATCATGGGGCTTTTGTCGGACGGCGGGGTTCACAGCAAAATTGAGCACGCAAAAGAAATAATTTTAACATTAAAAAAGCACGGAATTAAAAAGGTTTATTTCCACGCATTTTTAGACGGAAGGGACACTTCGCCCGACAGCGGGCTTTCATTTTTTGACAACATGGAAAACTTTTTAAAAACAGAAAACATGGGCGAAATTGTTTCAATTTCTGGAAGAGTTTATTCCATGGATAGAGAACAAAGGTTTGACCGCGTTCAAAGAAGTTATAACATGCTAACGGGAATTAGCGTTTCTGGTTACAGCGAAACATCAAACCTAAGAAGAGCAATTGAAACTAACTATAAAAAACAGGTTTATGATGAATTTATCCCTCCAATTAAATTGAAGGATTCTCCAGATGTTGAAAGCGGAGACGTTATAATTTCATACAATTTTAGAACGGACAGAATGAGAGAACTAATTTCTTCGCTTTCTCAAAAGAATTTTAAGGAGTTTGAGAGAAAAAAACTTGACAATTTGTTTGTTGCAACCATGACGGAATATGACAAAAGTTTTAAAAACATAAACCTAATTTTTAAACCAATTGAAATTAAAAATTGTCTTTCTCAAGTTCTTGCAAAAAACGGTTTGAAGCAATTTAGAATTGCTGAAACAACAAAATATGCCCACATAACCTTTTTCTTCAACGGCCAAATTGAAAAGCCGTTTGACGGGGAGGAAAGAGTTTTAATTGAAAGCATAAACGTTCAAAACTTTGCAAAAGTTCCAAAAATGAGGGCAAAGGAAATTACAGAAAGGGCAATTAAAGCAATTAAAAGCAAGCTTTATGACTTTGTTTTAATAAACCTTTCCAATCCAGACATGATTGGCCACACGGGCGATTTTAAGGCAACCCAAACTGCAATTAAGTTTGTTGACAAATGCGCAAAAAAAATTGCAAAAGCCTCGCTTTCAGTTGGCGGAGAAATGATTTTAACGGCGGATCATGGAAACGCAGAGCTTATGGAAAGAGACGGAAAGCCAGTTACAAGCCACACAACAAGCCCTGTTAGATTAATTTTGGTTAGCGAGAAAAACAAGGGCGCTGTCCTTAGAGATGGCCGCCTTGGGGCTGTTTCGCCAACAATATTGGAGCTTTTGGGTTTAAAGAAACCAAAGGAAATGACGGAAAATTCGTTAATTGTTAGAGACAATTAACCATAATTGTTTTGTATAAATTAAACAATTGTTTATAATAAGGAAGAAAGCGGAGGGGAAAAATGGCAAGTCCAAGAATTATTCCAAGAAGAATTAAAGTTAAAACAGAATTTTTTAAGGGAATTACGCTAACCGATATAATCTTTGCGTTTGTTGGCGTTGGCGTTGCCGTTGCGCTTTTTACTGCGCAATTTAACTATCACATTTGGGTTGGAATTGGCTGGCTTATTATTGCCTTTACAATGTTTCTTCCCGTTGCAGACGGAGTTAGATTTTATTACACAATAGGCTATTTATTTAGGTTTTTTGCTCAAAAGAAAAAATATGTTAAAGATGCAAAGAAAAAAACCTCTGATATTTCTCAAATTATTCCTTTTGTTGGTTTCTATCAAGACAGGTTTATTGATTATAAAGATTATTATGCCCAGGTTGTTGAAATTAGCCCAGTTGAATTTGGCCTTTTAAACGAATTTAAACAGAACATGTTAATTGAAACATTTGCAAATGCTCTTAGAAGGCTAACAGAAAGCCAAACTGCAAACATTGTTAAACTTAGCAAGGCAATGATTTTGGACAACTATGTTTATGTTGAAGACAAAAAGTATGATTCAATTATAGACCTTCAAAATGAGGGAGAAATGACGCCCGAGGAAGTTGATGTTAGAACTCCAATTTTTGAGGACAGAGTTTCAAGAGTTAATGCGCTAAACAAGCAAGAAAAAGTTTATAAAGACTATTTCTATTTTGTTGTTTATGACAAGGATAGGGAAGTTTTGGAAACAACAGTTAACGGCGTTATGCAAACCCTTTCAAACTCTGCAACGCCGGTTACAACAAGGCTGCTAACAGGAAAAGACCTTGCCGTTTTTGTTAGGGCAACTTTTGGAAAGGAGTTTGACGAAAGAGAATTGGACATGATTCCAATGAGTCAATACTATGACTGGTGCATTCCAAAAGAACTTAAATTTAAGGCGGCGGGCTACACGGTTGACGGAAGAGGCTATCGCCATTTCGCTTTCAGCGACTATCCATTAAATGTTGGAAATGCATGGGGTTTTAACTTCTTTTCACAAGATAAAACCAAAATTATTGTTAAAATTAACCCAATTCCAAAATATAAGGCCGAAAGAAACATTGATAAGGCCATAATGGAAATGGAAAGTAAGTCATCTGGAAAAAGCAGTAAGGCAATTGAACTTCAAACACACAAGGACACGCTTAGAGAATTGCTTGTTAATTTGAAAAACAACAACCAACAACTTTTTGACATCAATATATATGTTGTTGCAGAAGAAGCAGCAAGAAAGGAAGTTAAGGCAATTTTAAAACAAGAGGGCTACAAGGTTTCGGAACTTTTTGCAAGGCAAGTTGACGGTTTCATAAGTTCAAACATCTCAATGAGAGACAACATAAAAGAAAATTTAAGAGGGCTTCCAACTTCAACCTTGGCGGCAATTTTCCCCTTTATTTCTGGCGCGCTTCAGGATAGAGACGGCTTTTACATCGGATATAACGAATATCCAATTTTTGTTGACTTCTTTCTTAGAAACCGTGAAAGAGTTAACAGCAACATGATGGTAATTGGTAAATCTGGTTCGGGTAAGTCGTTTGCAACAAAAACTCTTCTTGCAAATTTTGCAGCCGACAACACAAAAATCTTTATTCTAGACCCAGAAGACGAATACACAGTTCTTGCGGGAAATCTTAAGGGAAAAGTTATTGATGTTGGTTCATCTGCAATGGGAATTATTAATCCATTCCATGTCATGACAACGCTTAAGGACGACATTAAAGATATTAACGAAATGACAGACGACGAGGAAGAGGAAACAGATGACGGCAAATTAAAACTTAAAGAGAGCACGGACACATTCTCAACCCACCTTCAATTCCTTGAACAGTTCTTTAAGGTTATTTTGGAGGGCATGGATAGCGACGCTTTTGAAGCGTTAAACTCACTTGTTGTTGAGGTTTATGACAAGAAAAAAATTAATTCAAGGACAGATTTGGATAAATTAACGCCCGAAGACTATCCAGTTTTTGATGACTTATATGACTTAGTTTGCAAAAGGCTGGATAAAGAAAAAAATGAATACCACAAGAGAAACTTGCTAACAATTCAAACATACATTAAAAAATTTGCCTCCGGCGGAAGAAACAGCAACCTTTGGAATGGCCCAACATCAATAAGCACAAAGGAAAACTTTGTTTCGTTTAACTTCCGTTCGCTTTTGGCAAACAGAAACGAAGTTATTGCAAACGCACAAATGCTTTTAGTTTTTAAATATTTGGACAATGAAATTATTAAAAATCGTGATTTTAACATAAAATTTAAAACCAACAGAAAGGTTATTGTTGCCGTTGACGAAGCCCACGTTTTCATCAACCCAAACTATCCAATTGCTCTTGACTTCATGGCGCAAATGGCAAAGCGTATTCGTAAGTATACAGGTATGCAAATTGTTATTACACAAAATATTAAGGACTTTGTTGGAACGCCAGAAATTCAAAGGCAGTCAACCGCGGTTATTAACGCCAGCCAATATTCGCTTATCTTCTCTCTCTCTCCAAACGACATGAACGACCTTGTTGAGCTTTATCGAAAATCTGGTGAAATCAATGAGGAGGAACAAAACAGCATTGTAACGGCAGGCGTTGGCCAATGTTTCTTTATCTCGGGGGCAATGAGCAGAACAATGATGCAAATTGAAGCGCCAAGCGCAATTAGAGAAATATTTGAATAAAACCGGTTGCTTGGATAAATTTAACAATAAAAAAAGAGAGTTTTATTTTTTAGTAATAAAACTCTTTTTCATTTTATTCGCTAAACTTTATTAATCTTGCAACCAGTTTTATAAAACCCGCCGAATTGCTCTAAGCCCTAATTGCCAAAACTTTGTAGGTTGTAATTCCAGCAGGTGTTTCAACTTCAACAGTTTCGCCTTTTTTCTTTCCTAAAAGAGCCTTTCCAACAGGGCTTTCGTTTGAAATTAAACCTTTAAGAGGATCGCTTTCTGTTGAGCCAATGATTTGATATTCAATTTCTTCGTCAAAAGCTTCGTCGTAAAGCTTAACAATGCTTCCAACAGAAACTTTGCTTGTTGACAAATCTTTTTTATTGATAACTTCGCAGTTTCGAAGTTTGAGTTCAATTTCTGCAATTTCTGCTTCAATCATGCCTTGTTCTTCCTTTGCTGCGTCATATTCTGCATTTTCAGAAAGATCTCCAAATTCTCTTGCAATTCCAATTTTTTTTGTAACTTCTGGCCTTTTAATTGTTTTTAATTCTAAAAGCCTTTCTTCAAGTTGTTTCTTTCCCTCTGGGGTTAAAAAAGTTTTTTCCATGTAAGTTCCCTCCTTGTAAATAAAAGAAGACCAATCGGGCAAGGCCCTAGGCTCCTTAAAACGCAAGATAGATAATACTACAACATTTAAAACAAGTCAACTATTTTCATGTATTATTTTTCTTGCAAATTAATATATTCAAAAACACAGAAATTATGTTAAGTTTCACGCTCTAAAATAATTGCATCTTGCCCATCTTTATAATATTTTTTTCTTGTATAAACTGGCTTAAATCCGTTTTTTTGATAAAACTTAATTGCGCAGCTGTTGCCTTCTTTAACTTCAAGCCAAAGTTTTTTCCCCTTAAATTTTTTAGCCAACTTGTCAATTAGTTGACTTGCAATTCCTTTATTTTCAAATTCAATTTTTGTTGCAAGAAGGAGAATGTTTATTGAATCGACGGTGTCTTGTCCAATTAAAAACGAAACGAGCTTTTCTTTTTCGAAGGCAACCAAGAAAACAGAGGAGCTTAAAGCAAAGGAACTTTCAAACTGAGCTTCTGTCCAGCTTTCATTTCCAAATCTTTCATGTGAAATTTTTTCAATTTCCAAAAGATTGGTTTTAGTTATTTTTGAGCTTATTTTCATTTAAGTTTGCCTCCGCTTGGCTTGGCCTAATGTAAAGAGGAAGAAGATTTGCCTCGCTTGTGAATTCATTTTTATCAATTTTTTCAAGAGTTAAGTTTAAAAGGCTTTCAGGAGAAAAACTAACGCATTCTGTTTCAAAGCTTAACTTTTCAATTGAAACAAAGTTTTTAAAGTTTGAAAGTTCGCTTGAAGTTATCATTTTTGGCGCAAGCGTGCAAATATCGTTATCAAAGCAAGAAATAAAATAATATCCGCTAAGTGCGTCTAAAATCGCTGTTTTTTGCTTGTTTTTGCTCAATTTTGCAATTAATTCTAAAGAGCCAAGTGAAACTATGTGCATATGCTCATGGGTTAAAGCAATTGCCTTTGCCGTTGAAATTCCAATTCTAAGCCCAGTAAAAGAACCTGGCCCAGTCACAACGGAAATTACATCAATTCGATTTAAAACTTCGCTTGTTGTCTCTCCATTTTTGCAAACCTTTTCTAAAAGTTTTTCAATTTCTGGCAAAAGATTTTCAGAGTGTTTGGCGCTTGAATTTGTTGTTTTAAAGTAATTTTTTCCGTCAAACCGCAAAGCTATGTCCGCGTTTGTGAATCCCGTGTTCAAACAAAGTATGTTCATTTCAAAACCTCGCTTATGTTAATTTTTCTCGAATTATCAGAAATTTTGTCGATTTTTACAACAATATATGGGGGAGGTATAAGCCCGCTAACATTTTCTGCCCACTCAACCAAAACAATTCCGTCGTTTTTGTTGAAGTAATCTTCAAATCCAAGCTCAAAGGCCTCTTCTTTTGAGGAGAGGCGATACATGTCAAAATGATACAGCTTTGGGTTGCAGTCATATTCGTTTAGCAAAGTGAATGTTGGGCTGGTTATAATTTCTTTAGCGCCAAGTCCGCGCGCAAAGCCTTTTGCAAATGTTGTCTTTCCTGCGCCAAGGTCGCCAGAGAGCAAAACAACTTTTGGAGCAGAAAGAGTTTTTGCAAAATTTTCTGCAAAGTTTATTGTCTCTTTAAAACTTTTTGAAACAAATTCCATCTAAGCCTCCTTAGAAATCCTTTTATAAGCATAAAGTCCAACGGCTGAAAAAAGCAGGCCAAGCCCAAAGCCAACAAGCGTGTCTGTTAAGTAATGTTGCCCAAGATACATTCTTGAAACAATTACAAGCGAAATAAAAATTGCAAAGGCAATTGTTGAAATTGCGCGAATAAATTTGTTTTTTGTAGACTTAAAAATTACATACAAACAAAAACAAGAAATTAGCGTTGCGCTAAGAGTGTGGCCGCTTGGCATTGCAGCGCCGCTTCCGGGAAGAATGTTTAAAACCTCGCCAGAAGCAACATATGGCCTTGGGCGGTTAAAGAGATGTTTAAGGCCGAAATTAATTGCAATTGAAAGGCCATATGTCAATCCAAACGCAATTGCAAACCTCCATTTATACAAAAGAAAAAACAATCCCAAAACAAAAATAAACCCAATATAGTTTGAGATGTGGGAAATAAATTTACAAAAGCCCTCAAATAGTTCGGAGCTAATTTGTTGAAGAGATTTTATTATTTCAATTTCAAATTCCATGTTTCTTCCTTATTATTGCATAAACTAGCCAAAATTATATTTTTAATTTTTTGGCTTTTTTATGGATTTTCACAACTTTAACAACATATGGCAAGTAAATTATAATTGCGCTAGCTCCCGCCGCAATTAAAATTATTTGCCAAAGCTTAAATTCAATAAGTGTGTATTGAACATGATCTGCTTCAAGCGAAAGAACGCCGCCTTTAGAAACGCCAATTGCAATGTTTCCGTTTCGATCTGTTCGATAGATGTTCATTTCGTTCATTCCCGTTTGGGCAAGGCGATCTATTACCTCACTTGCAGGGTGACCATAGCTGTTATTTCCAACTGAGATTATTGCAATTTCGGGCATGGCAACGCTTAAAAATTCCTCGGTTGAAGAATATTTGCTTCCATGGTGGCCAACCTTTAAAACGTCAATATCAAAGTAGCTTATTGGATAGCCATAAGTTCCATCAACAACTCTCTTTAGAAAATCTGTTTCAACAGTTTCTCCAGCATCGCCGGTTAACATAACTTTCTTTCCCATGTAACTTATAATCATAATTGGAGAATATTCGTTTGTTAGGGCAAGGTTTGTGTTTCCGTCTGTGTAATGCGCCCCTGTTATTGGCGTAAAAAATTCAACAAGCCACATGCTTGAATTTTCGTTCATTTGATCTTTTGAAAAATTTTGGGATTCAATTGTTAAAAATTCGGAAGTATAAATTTTGGTGCAGCCAAAGTTTTCAACCTCGCTTTCAACAAGAGCCCAAACTTGGCCATATCTTTCATCTGTTGAGATAACAGTTCCGGCAACCGGAGATGTTCCATCTTCGCTGTAATAAATTTGGGGAAGGTAACAGTTTTTAACCAAGTAGTTTTCAAAAACATAGCTAGCGCCGCCAATGTGGTCGGAATCTGGGTGGGTTAAAACCAAATAGTCTATAACTTTTTCTCCGTTTTCATATCTTAAATCAATTGTTTCCAAATAACTTTGAAATTTTTGGCTGGAAGGGGAAGTGTAGTGGCCGCAATCAACAACCATAACCTCTCCGGTTGGGAACTCAATTATTGTTGAATCTGCCTGGCCAACATCAACAAAGTGAAAAACCATTCCGTCTTGGTCAATAACAGTTGCCGGAGCATCTTTATTTAGCGCAAAGTTTACAAAATTTTCAACCTTTTCTTGGAAGAAAAAAGTGCAACAAAGCGCAAGAACAACAAACACAAAAATTATTGTTCTAATGGCCAAATCGTTTTTAAGTTTTTTTTCTTTTGTTTGTTTTGCCATTTTTAATTCTTTTTAATTTCAAAACCTTCTTTAGTGTCTAAAATTGTGTAACCCTTAGATGAAATTAAATTTCTAATTTCATCGGATTTTGCATAATCTTTGTTTTCTCTTGCAATTTTTCTTTGATTTGCCAAATTTAAAATTTCTTCTGGAATTTCTTCTAACTTAGTTTCCTTTCCTAGGTCAAGGCTGAAAATGCTGTCAAATTTTTCTGCCAAAAGGAAAATGTCTTTTGATTTTTTCTCAGATTTTAACATTTTCCAAAGAACACCAAGGGCAAGAGGAATGTTTAGGTCGTCTGAAATTGCCGCAACAAACTGATCCTCATAGCTTTTTAAAACTTCTTCTTTTGTTTTATTGTGTGCGCCCTTATGCTCTAAAACAAGATTTTTTAATGATTTTAACGCAGAAGCAGAAGCGTCTAAGCTTTCAAATGTGAAATTTAACGCCTTGCGATAGTGGGTTAAAAGATTCATATATCTAAAATCCAAAGGAGAGTAGCCTTTTTTAATCAAATCATCCAAAGTGTAAAGATTTCCAAGGCTTTTGCTCATCTTTCCGCCGTCAACTTGCAAAAATTCAACATGCATCCAGTTTTTAACAACTCTTTTGCCTTCCTTCGCGTCGTTTTGGGCAATTTCATTTTCGTGGTGGATTGGTTTGTGGTCAATTCCACCCGTGTGAATGTCAATTGAATTTCCAAGATATTTTTCGCCCATGGCAGAGCACTCAATGTGCCAACCGGGGCAGCCAACGCCCCAAGGGCTGTTCCACTTCATAATATGGTTTTCGGGAACAAATTTCCAAAGGGCAAAGTCAAACGGGTGGTGTTTTTGATTGTTTTCATCAATTCGGCTTTCTCCAACGGCTGAAAGGTCCTTTCCAGAAAGCTGGCCATAACCTTTGAATTTTTGAACGTCAAAATAAACGCCGTCATCAATTATATATGTGTAACCTTTCTCTTTAAGTTTTTTAATAAAATCAATCATTTCATCAATGTGTTGGGTTGCCTTTGCAATATGTTCCGGAAGTTCTATGTTGAGACGAGAGGTGTCTTTAATAAAGCAATCGGTGTAAAATTTTGCAATTTCATATGGATCTTTATTTTCCCTTTTTGCGGCAATTTCCATTTTATCTTCGCCCTCGTCAGAGTCTGAAACCAAATGGCCAACGTCTGTTATGTTCATAACGCCTTCAATTTTAAAGCCGCAATATTTAAGCGATTTTCTAAGTAAATCCATAAAAATATATGCCCTCATATTTCCAATGTGGGGAAAATAATAAACTGTTGGGCCACAGGTATACATTTTAATTATGTTATTTTGGCTTGTTAATTCCTCTTTTTTTCGCGTTAAAGAATTATATATTTTCATCAATTAGCTCCTTAAAATGTTTATTCAATTTTTGCCAATTTGGTTAGCCTTGAAGAGAAAGAACAACAGAGGAGAGGCAGAAATCGAAAAATCTTGGCGGAAGGGAGAAAACAGAAAGCGCGTTGTTCTTGCTGTAAATATATTTTTCGCCGTCCAAAAGCAAATCCTTCTGCTTAAAGAAATAGATGCTTCCAAGGTTTGAATATGCTTGGGAAAGCGTAATTGGTTTGCTAAATTCAATTATACAACCAAGTTTTAACTCTAAATTTAACAAAATTAGCGAACCAAAGGTTATTTCACCTTCATTTCTGTTAATTTTAAACCCAAATTTTGAAATTTTTTCAACAAAACTTTCTGCATTAACAAACATTCCATTAAAATTGTTAATTTCGGTTGTTTGCGGCTTAAAATCTTTTACATCAAATTTAATCTTTTTAAATTGGTTGAAAAGCGGGTTTTCAATTGCGCCAGTAATTTTGTCAAACCTGTCGTCAATGTCAAGCGTGTGAAGAATTTTAACCCCAAAGTTTTCCGCTGGCTCATCAAGAAGTTTTAGAAGATATTTTCTAAACGGCAAGCCCTCTTCATTTAAAGAAACCACAAAAGCGTTATAGAGTTTGTCTCCCTTATATTCTCCCCAAATAAGGCGACTGTAGAGCGATTTAAAAGGTTCAACACCGCAAAGATTGTCAAAGTTTTTTTCTTGAAATTCTCTTCCGTTTAAATATGCAGCATAAAGCCTTTTTGTTTGCTTTGCAATTTCTTCTTGGCTGGTTTTTCCAACAGAAAGACGGTCTTCAATTTCTTCCATGTCTAAATCTGCTTTTCTAGATAGGGTTTGAATTACATTATTTTTCCATTCCTCATCTTCAAACTTTTGGAAAATTTGTGAAGAGAAAATTTTAACAGCCGCCTCTCTTCCAGAATTTGCCAAACATTCAGTTAGATATTTTGCTTCTTTAACTCGGTTGTAAGCAAAAAGCATGCAACAGAAGTTTGCCATCTCTTCCGAAAGATTTTCACTTCCTAAAAGCGAACAGAATCTAATTGCCCATTTTGCTTCCTTTATGTCCTCTTTGTTTGAAAGAACTTCAAAAAGCTTTTCGGCAAATTCTTCAAGGCCAGAAATTTCAAAAACATTTTTTAAATAATTTAAATCTATAAGTTTTGAAAGGTTGTTTTGCGCTTTAAAGACAGAAATTAGATATGTTTTAACAACATTATCTGCCGCCTGGCCGCTTTTAAGTTTCAGGTCAATCTTGTCAAAAACAATTCCAAGCGTTCTTTCTTGGGGGTCTTTAATTTTTCTTCTTGCAGCGTAAACAAACTGTTTTTCTGTTTTAACATTTGGGCTTTTAATAATTTCTAGGCGCTCTGCAAGAGCAAGTTTTAAAATTGGATTTGTTGCTTTTTCATAAAGGTCGTTTAGACGGGTTAGCGCTTCGTTGTCGCTTCCAAAGGCGACAAAAACGCCGGAAAGCCTTTCCTTTTCTTCATCTGAAATGTTTCCATAAAGTCTTTTGTCTAACTCTAAAAAAGTTTCGCGCTTATATTTTTTTAGAATGTGGCTGTTTTGTTGTTCGTCTGCATCATCTGAAATAAAGTCATCAATCAAAAGCCTAATTCCTCTTGCAGTGTTGAAATCGGTTATAATTTCAAGGAGTTTATATTTGTTTTCCGTGTTTGTTTTAATGTAGTCAAGCGTCCAATCCTCGTTTTCGTTAAAGAAGTTTTGCATAAACTCAATTGCAGGGCGCTTCCAGCTGTATAGAATTTCTGCCTTGTCGCTTTCAAAGGCTTTTATTATAAGCGGAAGATACAAACATTTTTCAATGTCACAATTTTTAACAATTTCAACAAACCTGTCAAAATATCTTTCAATAAAAGTGTAGGGCAGTTTTGTTGAAGAATATTTAATTTGGCCAATTTGCCCAACAAAGATTTTCTTAACAAAATAGAAAACGCTTTCATAATTTTTAGAAATTAAAAGCAGCTTAACAAAATTTGAAAGAGCAAACATGTAGTTTCTAAGTTGAAAGATTAAATCTGAAACATTGTCTATATCTTCATTTTTAATTTCCTTTTTTGTAATGTTAGAGGAAAGAAATTCAAGTTCTAATTCTGTTAAATTATCCTTAATAAATCTTTCAACATCAACATCAATTTCAAAGCCGAATGTTGTTTTTAGTTTTTCTTCAATTTGTTTGATATCCTTCAGTATTTCCATATTTAAAAGTATAACAAATAATTCTCTTTATTACAAATATAAAAACTAAAATTTTTTAATTTAAAAGTTCTCCAATTTGCTTTTCAAGCGAGCCTTCTTCAAAAATTTTTCTAAGTTTTTCCTCTGAAATAATTTTAATTTGGCCTTTTGGATAGCGAACATAAATTATGTTAAATTTGTTTCTGCCAATTTGGGAAAGAACTTTGTAAAGCGGAACAGTGCTTTCAACGCAAAAGGATTTAACCGGAAGAATTTGGCGATTGCGCTTGGAAAGGTTTGACAGAATTGGATAGTAAGTTCCTTGGAAATAGCCCTCAATAATTCCAATGAAAAGAAAAATTGCAATAAGGCCAAACGAAAAGTTTATTGTGTAAAAGCAGGAGATAACAAATAGAATTAAGAAACAAACCGAAAAGAAAAAGTTTAAAACGGTTGAAATTTTTGTTGCAACGCTTGCTTTTAACTTTGATTTTAAAATTGAATTTAAAATTCGTCCTCCGTCTAGCGGAAAGGCGGGAAGAAGGTTGAACGCGGCAATTGAAAAATTTGAAATTGCAAACGAATAGGTAAAAACATATGTTGACGGGAAAATCCACCAAAGAGAAATTGTTAAAACAAGCAAGACAACGTTGGAAAGCGGCCCGGCAATTGCAATTTTAATTTCATCTTCTGGGTTGAAAAAATGTTCTTTAAAGGAAATTGATGCGCCATATGGAAGAATCCAGATTTTATCCAAGCAATAGCCAAGTTTTTTTGCAACTGCGGCGTGAGAAAACTCATGAATAACAATTGAAATCATATATGGAATTAAAACCGAGCCATAGCCGGTTATTAAAAGCAGAATTAAAAAGAGAAAGGTTGCAGGGTGAATTCTAAGTGATCTCATCTATATAAAGATATGTTTTGTGCTTTCAAAATAACAAAAAGTTTTTATAAATCATAAAATGCTTTAGTTAAAAATTTTTAAAGGAGGATAGATGAAAAAATTTGCAATTTTTTTAGCCTTAATTGTTGGAAGTGTTTCGGTTGTGTTTGCAGGCTGTGGGAATGACAACGTAATTCGTTTGAATGAAGTTACCCACAGCATTTTTTATGCGCCATTCTACGCAGCAATTAATCTTGGCTATTTTGAAGAGGAAGGAATTGAAATAGACCTTACCAATGGCGGCGGCTCAGATCAAAGCATGACGGCTCTTCTAAGTGGAAGTGCGGACATTGCGCTTTTGGGCCCAGAAACAGCGGTTTATGTTGTTGGCGAAGGTGCAAGCAACACACCGGTTATCTTTGGCCAGTTGACAAAGCGCGATGGATCGCTTTTGGTTGGAAGGGTACAAGAGCCTTCTTTCAGCTGGGAAAATCTTGCCGGGAAGGAAATTATTGGCGGAAGGCGAGGAGGATCGCCGGCAATGTCTCTTCAGATGGCTGTTGAAAATGCCGGGCTTGAAGTTGGAGTTGGCGTTGGGCAGTGTAACATAAACTTAGATGTTGCTTTCGACCTTGTTGTTGGGGCTTTTGAAGCGGGGCAGGGAGATTACTGCACAATGTTTGAGCCAACAGCAAGCGAATATGTTGCCGCCGGAAAGGGCTATATAGTTGCCTCTGTTGGCGAGGCGAGCGGCGAAATTCCGTTTACTTGCTTTATGGCAATGCAAAGCTATATGGACAACAACTCTGAAAAAATTGAGAAATTCTTAAGAGCAGTAATCAAAGGCTATAACTATTTAATTGAGGCAACAGATGAGGGAATTTTAACGGCTCTTCGCCCATCTTTCTCAACAACGTCAGACAGTATTATAATTTCTTCTGTTAGAAACTATATTGCCTATGATGCATGGATGAGCACGCCGGTTATGAGCGAAGAATCATTCACACGCCTTCAGGACATGATGGACAACGCTGGCGAGCTTGAAAAGAGAGTTAACTTTGCAGATGTTGTTGACAACAGTTATGCACAGCGCGCAATTGAAAGTTTGGCAGCCTAAAAAAAACAAAAAAATTGGCACAACGAAAAGTTGTGTCTTTTTTTGGTTTAAATAAAAATAAGAATTGAATTGTTTTGATTTTTTATTTGATTTGATATAATAAGAGCAAATGAAAGACTTTCAAAGAAATCTCTACACCGATGAAGATTCTGGAACAATGTTTTTACTAACGCTTGTTGTTCCAGTTGTTATTGGGCTTGTTGCAACAATTTTTCTAAACCTAATTGCAAACGCTTTTGATTTAATCAATTTTTCACAAAGCCCAGCGCTGTATTCAATTTATATGTTAATTGTAAACGCAAGTTTTGTTGGGTTGTTTTTTGTTTATAATCGTGTTACGAAAACAGATTTTGTTAAAGCAAGCCTTTTAAAGCCAAAATTTGGGCTTTTAAATGCGCTTTTGTGTGTTATTATTGCGCCAATTATGCTTTTTGGAAGCATGTATTTAATTAACTATTTAATGAGCTTGCTTCAGGGAATTGGCTATAACCCAGACACAAGCCTTCCTCTTCCTCTTTCAAACGCTGGGTGGCTTATTTTAAACATTTTAATTCTTGCCGTTTTGCCGGCAATTTGCGAAGAGCTGCTTTACAGGGGCGTTATTTTCAACGGGCTAAGAAAGTTTGGTTCGGTTTGGGCGGTTTTAATTTCGGCGCTTTTTTTCGCCCTGGCTCACGGAAGCGCAATGCAGTTTTTCTATCAACTAATTTTGGGGGTCGTTCTAGCATTAATTGTTTTAAAGTCAGGGTCAATTTTTGCAAGCTCTTTGGTTCACTTTTTAAACAACGCAATTGTCGTTATATATAACTATATAGTGCTTAACACTGGCGGCGAAGCAGAAGTTGTCTTCGAGCCGTGGCTAATTGCCGTTTCATTTATTGCCGCGGTTGTTGGCGGGCTTTTAATTTGGCTTGTTTTCTATTTTATGAAGGAAAGGAAAAAAGAAGATGAAAAGACGCAAAATGAAATTTATAAAGAGGTTAGCGCTGCCCGCGACAAAAAATTTTCATCATCACGAAGCATTTTAATGTTTTCAACATCTCTCATATTGGCGGTTGTAATTTGGTGTGTTGGAACTTTTATGGGATAGGGGGTTTTATTTTGGAAAAAGTTTTATATAATATTAAGTAGGATGAAATTGAATAAGTTGAAAAAGAATAGTGAAATTTTTAATACAAATTTGGTTTATTTTATAATTGTTGTTCTCTTTGTTTGTTTGAGGATTTGTTCTTCTGTTGGCGTTTTTTCATTCTTGGGGGGCAGCGCAGACCTTGTTTTAACGCTTGTAACTCAAGTTGGATTAATGGTTGTTTTGCCTCTTTTTTTGTTTTCAAAGCTCAACAAAACAAAACCAAGGCAAACGCTTGAAAATTTTTCTTTTAAAAAACCAAATTACAAAACTGTTTTAATTTCAATTGCAATTGGCCTAATTGTCTTTATTTTAAACATTGCAGTTAGCACATTTTTCTCATACATTCTCTCGCTTTTGGGTTATCACGCGGCAACCACGTCTGGAACAGCGGTTGATCCAACTTGGGGAAACTTTTTTCTTTCGCTTTTAACCGTTGCAATTCTTCCGGCAATTTGCGAAGAATTTACCCACAGAGGGCTTTTACTTAGCGGATATAAAAAACTTGGCTTTAAAAAAGCTGTTGTTTTTTCTGCGCTGATGTTTGGGCTTGTTCACTTGAATGTTAACCAATTTTTCTATGCAACAGTTATTGGGTTTGTTTTGGCCGTTGTAACGCTTTATTCAAGGAGCATCGTTCCTGCAATTATAATCCACTTCATGAACAACGGAATTAATGTTTATTTGGAATTTGCCGAAGCAAGGGGAATTTTTGGGCAAAATTTTTACAGCGGAATTTCGTCATATCTTTCAAATGGAAGCATATTTAGCAATGTTATAGTAATTGCGCTTTTGCTAACGCTTTTGCTCTTTTTGCTTTTCATTTTAATTGGCTGGCTTTTAAAAATTAATGCACAAAAATCTCTTACTAATTTCGCAGAAAATGCAACGCTTATGGCAATGAGAGAGGAAGTTTTAGAGGACATTGAGCCCCAAGAAAAAAGGGAGGCCGAAAAGCCCTTGTTTCCCCCTCTTATTTTTGCAAAAAATTCAGCTAAAAACACGTTGAGCGTTAAAATTCCATATGAAGTTTTGGGCTTTTATATGGAGCCGGCAATTAAGCCAACGCCGCTTGACAAGCTTTTCTTCTATGCAACAATCCTTTTAGGCTCGCTTATAACAATTTTTACCTTTGTTTGGGGAATTATTTAAGTTTTAAAAAACTCAGTTTAGATTTTATTCTTGAAAGGCCGTTTTCAACGCTTTTTGTTT
Source organism: uncultured Bacillota bacterium (assembly GCA_949283975.1). Taxonomy (GTDB): domain Bacteria; phylum Bacillota; class Clostridia; order Christensenellales; family UBA1242; genus UMGS687. The sequence goes on along the minus strand of CASDUK010000002.1, from coordinate 102,257 downwards.
GCTTGCCCAAGGCGCCTGCAATTTCCTTGTAGGAAAGCCCTTTTAGGTATAGCGTTAAAACTTTTTTTTCATAGGTGCTAAGTGCGCCAATTATTTGTTTTTTCATCTCTTCAAGCTTTTCTTTTGAGATTAGCTTGTCGTCTGGAAGTTGTTCTGTTGAGGGAATAATATATAGCAAAACATCGTCTTCGTCGTCTTCCCACCCAAGGTCAATTCCTCCTTGATTGTTTAGGCTTATATATTCGTTTAATGCCTTGTTTTTCTTTCTGTTTGCGGCTTTAACTGCGCTTTGAATTTGCCTGTTTATGCAAAGGGCGGCAAAGTTTGAAAATTCTCCAACTCCGCTAAAGGATTGAAGCGCTTTAAATAGGCCAATCATTGCCTCTTGATAAAGGTCATCTTCATCTTGCCCGGCAAGAAAATAGCGCCTGGCAACTTTCCCCGCTAGCGTTTTATATTTTGAAAGAATGGCCTCCAAAGCGTTGGCGTTTCCGGATTTTGCAAGTTCGATAAGCTGTTTTTCTTCCATATTAATATTATTTTATCACACTTTTTTTCGTTTAACAAACAATTGATTTTATTAAGCATATATAGTATAATAAATATATGGAAAAGTTTGCAATAATCTATGATTTTGATTTCACGCTTTCAACTAACGATTCGCCCTTTTTTTCGCTGTTTCCTTTTTATGAAATAGATGGAAATGAGTTTTTTAAAAAAACGGAGGAGGAAAGGGTTAAAAATGATATGGATTCCATAATTGGCTATCTCTATTCAACCTATAAAATGGCAAGGGAGAAGAAAAAGCCGCTTACGCGAGAAATTCTCTTTAGCGCCGGGAAAAACATTAAATTTTATGATGGCGTTTTGGACTGGTTTGACAGAATAAACCAATTTGGAAAAGAAAACGGATTTGAAATTGAACACTACATAATTAGTTCTGGAATTTGTGAGATAATTGAAGGCTGTGCAATTGCAAGCAAGTTTAAAAAAATTTTTGCAAGTTCATATCATTATGATGAAAACGGCTTTGCCGATTGGCCGCTTAGCGCAATTAATTACACGAATAAAACCCAGTTTATATTTAGAATTAACAAGGGAATTTTAAACAATTGTGATGACCACATTTTAAACGGCTATATGCCAAAAGAAAAGCGGGCGGTTGACTATAAAAACATGATTTACATTGGCGACGGCTATTCGGATATTCCTTGCATGAAAACAATGCAAGACAAGGGCGGGTTTTCAATTGGAGTTTATGGAGAAAACAGGGCAATTGCAAATGGATTAATTAGAGACAGAAGATGTAATAAAATTGCCAAGGCGGACTATCGCGAAGGGCAAGAACTTGAAAAAATTGTTCAACAGAGAATCTTAAAGCTAAAAAGTAACAAAAAAATGAATAATTATACATAAATTTGCAAAAAACAGTTGACTTTAAATCTATATAGTGTATACTTATATCATGTAATGATGCATATATATTTGTGTGAGGTGTTTTTGTGAGATATAACAAAAGAAAATTAAACTTCATGATTTTTTTTACGATATTTTTAATTTGTATAACAGTCGGCTTGGGAACGGCTGATTTTTCTGGTTCAATTGGCTCATCAGATGCCGAGCCGGGAGATGAAATTGTTGATGACGGCGAAGTTGTTGTTCCGCCAGACGAAGACCTATCTGGCGATGTTGGTGACGGCTCTCAACCGGGCTCAGGCGAAAGCGGAGGAGGGCAAACATCAAACAACTACCAAAATATTCCGGAACTAACTGTTAAGTTTAACAATGCTTGGACTGTGTGGAACTATGCAATTCAAATGGACGAGAAATATAAAAGTTATGTTTCCTTCTATCAAACAATAAAAGGGGAGGCAGCGGGCTATCCCGTTAGCGTTGATGTTATCCTTAAAAGGGATATATATAAAGATATTAGCCAAGTTTATGTTGTTAACAATGCAAAAACAAATATAAATGTTTTAGAGGGGTTTATAGACGTTGGAAACGGCAAGAACTACACATCTTACACTTGTTTTGACGCCCAAAACAACCTTGTAACAACGCCAGACCACAAAACAACAATGGACGAATATTATGCGGGACACCATGTTTTCACATATGAACTTCCATATATTATTAATCAAAACACGGTTTCCAGCGCATATTTAACTTCAAACTATAAAAAATCCTATTACGAAGTTACTTTCGTTTTAAATTCAAAAGCTTGGGCTAATTATGCCTATGCAGTTAAAGGAGAAATTGGAGGGAAAGATTTGCCATCTTTTAGCTCAATAACTGTAACTGCAAAAATCAGTAAACAATATGGAACATTTATTTCCATATCTGCAACAGAGAACTATTCAATAAATTATGAATATGGCGCTATCAACGCAAATGCAAGCTGCCAAAGCAATTTAACAATGTCCTTCAATTACTTTAGCAATTTTGACAGCAATGTTGGGAAAATTAAAGATATAATTGGGATTAAATAAAAAAATGAATATTTATGCAATTTTGTTTGCTTTTTTGAATAAAAATGATATTATATAAATAACGCTTTCAAAAGATAAGGATTTGGAGAATAAAAAATGGTGTTTAATAAGCGAAAATTTAATGTAATTTTGTGTTTTACGTTGGTGTTAATTTGCCTTGCCGTTGTTTTTTCAACGGTTGATGTTTCTTCATTTCAAGACATTGAAAACCCAGATCATTCCTATGCAGAACCAAACGAACCAAGCGAGGGAGATGACCCAACAAACCCAACAACTCCAACAAATCCTTCAGATGAAGAAATTCCGGAAGAAGATGAAGAAAAATTTCAAAAGTTGGGAATAACCTTTACAAATGGGTGGACTGCTTTAAATTATGCTCTCAACCTTTTAAAAGACAATGACTATAAAATTAGTTTGTCTCAACAAGTTGACGCCAAGGACACAACTTTTAACCAAGGCGGAATTCAAAAAATTAACAAAGAGATATATAACGTTGGGGGAATTGGTTATGTTAAGGTTGTTGCCGATGGTTCTGGAGTTCCGCTTGGAATGGGTGAGAACTACACGGATTATATAGTTGTAAATCAAAACTTGGTTGATTACAGGCGCGCTGGGCAAAATTTAACAACATCTTCAGTTGACGACTATATTGTAAAAAATGGCTATCTTCCAAATGAAATACCATATAAATTGAACATGTCAACCGCTAGCCTATCCTTTAGCGTTGTAAGGCCAAACAACGGCAGAGCATATTATGAACTTAATTTAACTTTAAACAGTAAGGCTTGGGCGGCATATTTGGTTGGATTGGAAGCAACAGGCGGAGAGGGAAGCAACCCCCAAATGCAATCAATTGTTCTTAAAATTAGAATAGACAAAGATTATGGCTATATAACATCAATAACTGCAAATGAAAAATACACAATTAGCCGCGGCTCGTTCACAGCAAATTCCAACTCAACAGTTGTTATGCAATTTAGTTACTTTGGAGACTTTCAATCCAAAGCCGATGAAATCAAATCTCAATTAGCTTAAACTCCGAAATTCGGAGTTTTTTATTTGCAAATTTTTTAATTTTTTCCCATTCTTGCTTCGAAATTCCGCCGCAGTCAAATTTTTCTTGCAAATTGAATACACACTGAAATAGATAACGGTCAGTATGCCAGAATTTAAAAATTGAGTCTTTTAATATTACTTTTGAATAGTGTTTTAAATTAAAACAATTTTCACTTAAAGTTTTAATTTTTTCATATGGATTTTGCACAGTTGCAAAACCTCTTTTTTTCATTTCTTTTTCAACAATTTTAATATATCTAACAAAATTTGAAATGGGGTAGTCAACAACCTTGTTTACAATCAAACTGTTGGGGTTTTTAAATTTATTAATAAGGCCAATGATTGCAGAAATTTCCCGCCATTGACCTGTTAGTTGTTTGTTTGGAAGAACTTTAATAAGTTCATAGTGCCAAAGTCTCATGCTTCTTAATTTAAGCAATGCCTTTGTTTTTATTCAAATGTTGCAATTTTTGCTTCAATCATTTTGGCCATTTTTTCAAGGCAGTCTATGCAGCCAAGAATTCTTGGTTTTTCTGAATATATGTTAACATGCCCAATTATTTCATCATAATCTCTTCGGCTTCTGGGGGCAAGGTTGTATGCGCCATAAATAAATTGATTTTTATAATACTTAACCATTTCAAAAGCGGGAACATCATTTTTCCCATCGCCCAAGAAACAAAGCCCACAAATAGCCGGCTTTCCATAAGAAGAAATTATGTCTTCAACCCCGTCCGCCTTGTTATATTGACCATAGTGTGTTGTTACAGTTCCAATTTGATATAATTCTCTGCTAAATTTTTTTCCGCGATCCAAAATTGAATAGTCAATTCTGTTGTAAATTTCTGGATATTCATAATAAAAAAATTCCATTCTTTCTTTTAAATCTTCAATTGATGTTCCAGAAACAAAATGAATTGTTATTAAACAGTTAAAATCTTCTTCAAACTTATTTAAAAATGGAACAAGTGCGTCAAATTCGCTTGAATTTTCTGTTGCCTCTTCAAAAGTTGAATCTAAATCCGCAATTATTAAAAAATTCTTTTTCATGTAACTATTATATTATATTTCGCCCGAAAAATCAACCCGCCTTGCGCTTGCTAAGCAAAAAGCGGCGTTGAAAGGAAAAAGATAAAAAATTAAAAATCGTTAGCAAGTTTAACTAAAAAGTGGTAAAATATCAAATAATAAAGAAAAAAGGGAGAAAAAATTATGAGTTTAAAAGCAAAATTAATTTCATCAATTTCAAGTTCCCCTTGGCGGAACAATCAACTTTCAGGCAACAAATGTCTATGCAAAAGTTTCGGCAACGGTTTCGGGAATGGACGAAAACCCAACCCTTCCAACCCTAACATTTTCCGAAGGGGAGGGCGCTTCTTCCGAGGCAGAGATAGAAAAATGGAATGACCTAAACCTGGTTTTCAATTCCTCTGCAACCCCAATCGAAATTTCGGTTACGGTTGAAAACCTTTCAACCGAGTGTTGGCTTTTAGTTGACATAATTGAAGGGCTAGACAACGGAAAATCCGACAACATAAACAAAGAAGTTCAAAAAGAAAATTTAGACTACACACTTGGAGAGAGCCATGTCCTAGTGCCAAGCACAGGTGATGGAACTAGCAAAGTTGAGTTTACAATAAATTTAACTGTAAGTGACCCAAATTGTTCAACTGAGACGATATTCTCTTACATAATAAATTTAAATAACAGCAATGAAGAGCCGCCTGAACCGGCAAAAGAGCTTGATTTTACCTTTTCTGGCAATAAAGTAACCGGTTACACCGGCAACGAAACCAACATAACAATTCCAACTTCATATTCCATGGAAAAAACTCCGTATAATAGCTTTGTTTTAACAGCGGAGGAGTTTGAGCAACCAACTCCTACTCCTGAATTGCTAAATAAAATGGCTATGCTATATGTCCTAAAGAATTACACAGTATATCTAAACGGGCAATCTGAGGGCGTTTTTTGTGAAAATGGGGTTATAGATTTTGCCATCTTCATGGAAAACCTGACGGATCCGGCAGTTTTTCCGTTAAGGGTTGAATTGCCTGAGGATTTAACATTTGAATTAACAGAAGAAGAAATGGGAGGGGGGCAGAAACCAGAAGAAACGGAATTTAAATTTGAGGCATTAGAAATTTTGCAAAATTTCTATGTTCAATTTGGAGAGAATTCAGAGGAGATTTTATGTCAAAATTACGATGATTTCGTCAGCAAGCTTAGGGAAATTATGCCAGAAGGTCCAAAGCCAGAGTATTTCCCATTAAAATTTAGAATTGATTATGCGTCATACAAATATTTCGAGGGAGACGACTATAAAGTGGAGGCGATTGGCAACTTTTCCCTAACTCCGTCAACCTCCGAGCCGGTTGTTTTAACAATCCCTTCAGCAATTTCAATTGATCCGCTTGCTTTTTCTGCCATCACTCACGAATTTTCTATTGTTTTTGAGGAGGGGCGAACTGAAATTCCCAATCAAACCTTTATGAATTGCGGCGCATTAAAAGGAATTGTTTTTCCAAATAGTATGCAAAAAATCGGAGAAAGAGCGTTTTATGGGTGCACAGGCATTACTGAATTAACGATTCAAAATAGTGTAAAAGAAATTGATCCTACAGCATTTAATGGATGCACTGGGGTTGTTAAACTTAACTATAATGCAAATTTACAGATTAAAACGACCGAAATTTCAACAAGCTCTTATTTTAGTTCAAACTTTGGAAGTCCTGAAGGATATGAACTAGTTATAGGGCCAGATGTTGAAGAAATATATACTGGCTTATTTTCAAACAATACAAATTTAATTAAGGTTGCTTTTAATTCCGAAAAATTATCATATGTTGGTGGTGGTGCATTTTATGGCTGCACCAACTTACAAACAAACTCATATGAGGGCGGAATATATTTAGGAAAAGGAACAAATCCATATTATTTACTATTAACCGTTGAAGATAAAACCGTTGAAAATTTTGTTATTGCCGAAACATGTGAAATAATTGGAGGGGGCGAAGTTTTAGCTGGATGCACTAACTTAAAATCAATTGTTATTCCAAACAGCGTTACTTCTATCTGTGGAGAAGCGTTTCATAATTGTAGTTCGCTACAAACTGTAACAATTAATCCAGAAAGTGAGCTTAAAGTAATTGGGCCGATAGCTTTTAAAGACTGTGCAGAACTAACTTCAATATATTTGCCTTCTAAATTGACAACGATTGGGATAGGTGCGTTTGAGGAATGTGTAGCATTAAAATCAATAACAATTCCTGCTTCAGTTGAAACAATTGAAAATTCTTATGAATTTGATTTAACAAAAATCTTTTCTTCCCCTGGCGAAATAATCTCTTGGGAATTAATATCTGGAGCGAATCCATTTCGTCTTACAAATATAGAACAAATTATTGTAGAGGAAGGAAATAAATATTATAAGTCTATAGACAACAAAGTCCTTCTTTCTATTGACGAAAAGATTATTTATTCATTTGCTGGGGGGAGCTCATTAGAATCGTATACAATTCCTAACACCGTTGAAATTGTTGGCGCAGGAGCCTTTTCTTTTGCAAAAAATTTAAAAACAATTATAGTTCCATATGGAGTAAATACAATTGGTTCTTCCGCGTTTGCAGGATCTGGGATAACATCAATAACAATTCCTTCAAGCGTTAACTCGATTGGCGTGGGAGCATTTGGAGAATGTAAGAGTTTAAATTCCGTGTTTTTTGAAGAGGGAACAAACATCCAAAACATTTATGGCTATTCATTTTATAGATGTGGCAGCTTAAAAGAAATTTCGCTTCCGAATACCATTAAAACAATTGGAGAATATGCTTTTGCAAACTGCCAAGCTATCGACACGCTAATATTTGAAAAAGATATAGTATTTGGACGATTGGCTTTTGACGAGTCGAAGGCGACAACAGTTATTTTAGGTTCTGAACTAACAAAAATTCCCGATATTTTTGGGCCCAGTGATTTGCAGGCATTAAATATCGTTATCGAAGAAAACAGCAAAATTACAACTATTGAATACGAAAGATTTCAGAATATCACAGAACTTAAAACTTTTATTGTAAAAGAAAACAGCTCATTAACAACCATTGAGAGTTATGCTTTCGATGGTTGCAGCAGTTTAACCTCAGTGTCTCTTCCAAGCACATTGACCTCAATTGGTGCTAATGCTTTCCAAGGTTGCAGCAGTTTAACTGAAATAACAATTCTAGAAGGAGTGGTAGAAATTGGCGAGCGGGCTTTCCAAGGTTGCAGCAGTTTAACCTCAATAACAATCCCCGAGGGAGTGAAAGCTATTGGCCAGTCTGCTTTTCGTGATTGTGCCAAATTAAGCTCAGTGTCTCTTCCAAGCACATTGACCTCAATTGGCAGTTATGCTTTCTCTTATTGCAGCAGTTTAGAGGTTTTCAATGGAGATGGGAACGAATATTACACAATTGACGACAACCGCGCACTTCTTGTAGATGGCGGAAAAACTCTTTTGGCATATGCGGTAGCAAACACAGCAACTTCATACACAATCCCAGAAAGTGTAACCTCAATTGGCGATTATGCTTTCGATGGTTGCAGCAGTTTAACATCAGTAACAATTCCAGAAGGAGTGAAAGAAATTAGCGGTTATGTTTTCCGAGATTGCAGCAGTTTAACCTCCGTTTCTCTTCCAAAAACATTGACCTCAATTGGCAATTCTGCTTTCGATGGTTGCAGCAATTTAACCTCAATCTCAATTCCCGGAGGAGTGGTAGAAATTGGCGATTATGCTTTCGATGGTTGCAGCAGTTTAACTGAAATAACAATTCCAGAAGGAGTGACAGAAATTAGCGGTTATGTTTTCCGAGATTGCAGCAGTTTAACGTCAATAACAATCCCAGAAGGAGTGACCTCAATCGACTGGTATGCTTTCTATGGTTGCAGCAATTTAACCTCCGTTTCTCTTCCAAGCACGTTGGACTCAATTGGCAGTTATGCTTTTAACTATTGTTATGCATTGGCCATAGTATATAACCCTTCAAAATTAAACATATTGGCGGGTTATTCTTACCATGGTTTTGTTGGATACTTTGCAAAGGAAATAGTTACAAGTGGAAACAACTCGAAGGGAAGAATTGAAACTGAAGGAAATGTTCAATATTATGTGAACGAAGAAACAGGAAAAGAGATTGCCCTAGCGCCTTCAGTTCCTAGAGATTCCTTAACAAGCATAACAATTAGAAAAGGAACAACAGAAATAAACAAGCGGGCTTTCCGAGGTTGCAGCGGTTTAACCTCAATAACAATACCAGAAGGAGTGACCTTAATTGGCGAGGATGCTTTCCAAGGTTGCAGCGGTTTAACCTCAATAACAATACCAGAAGGAGTGACCTTAATTGGCGAATCTGCTTTCCAAGGTTGCAGCAGTTTAACCTCAATAACAATATCAGAAGGAGTGACCTTAATTTACGACTTTGCTTTCTATGGTTGCAGCGGTATAACCTCAATAACAATCCCCGAGGGAGTGAAAGCTATTGGCCAGTCTGTTTTTCGTGATTGTGCCAAATTAAGCTCAGTGTCTCTTCCAAGCACTTTAACTTCAATTGGCGAATCTGCTTTCCGAGATTGCATCAGTTTAACCTCAATAACAATCCCAGTAAGAGTGACAGAAATTAGCGAATTTGCTTTCTTCGGTTGTTATGCATTAGCAATAGTGTATAACAATTCAAATTTAAAAATAACGGCAGGCTCTACTGAAAATGGTTATGTTGGATATTATGCAAAGGAAATAGTAAAAAAAGGGGGAACTTCACAGGGAAAAATCGAAATTGACGGAGGCGTTCAATATTATGTAAACGGAATAACAATCATTGCCCTAGCGCCTTCTGTTGCAAGAGGTTCTCTAACAAGCGTAACAATTAGAGAGGGAACAACAGAAATTGGCGATGGAGCCTTCATGAATTGCAGCAGTTTAACCTCAATAACTCTTCCAAACACATTGACCTCAATTGGCAATAGGGCTTTCTATTATTGCGAAGATTTAACTTCAATAACAATTCCAGAGGGGGTGACCTCAATTGGCGATTATGCTTTCGCTGAATGCAGCAGTTTAACCTCGGTGTCTCTTCCAAGCACATTGACATCAATTGGCGATTCTGCTTTCTGGGTTTGCAGCAGTTTAACCACAATAACAATCCCAAAAGGAGTGACCTCAATTGGCGGTTCTGCTTTCTCTAGTTGCATCAAGTTAACCTCAATTACAATTAACGGAAATATTACAAGTTTGGGAACAAGAGCTTTCTTTTCTTGCAGCAAGTTAACTTCGTTAACACTGGGCGAGGGCGTTACAAGCCTTCCAGATGGTTTGTTTGGAACCAACAACTTAACAAGCCTAACCGAAATTGAAGTTCTTGGGGATTTAAGATCAGAAACTTTCCCAAGCGGAACATGGTATAAGGGCGAAGTGGAAGTTACAAGTTTTGACGGCGAGGGGGTTTACACAAGAACAGATATTTAAGGCTTTAAGCCAGGCCAGCGGCCTGGTTTTTGTTTGGGGCAATAAAAAAAACCAGCTTTTGCTGGTTTTATTTTACAAACGCGTCAACAAGCATTGTTATTGCAGAAGGGTGGGCCTGTTGAATTTTTTCAAATTTTGAAGGGATTAAAGTTTCTTCTTCGTCAAACTTTGTAACATAGGAACAATAGATTGACAAGAAATCTTGGATAAAAAGGAAGGTTTCTTCAATTGAACTTCCTTCTGAGGTTAGGTTCAAATCTGGAATAAAAGCGGTGTAAGAATCATCAGATTCTTTTAAGAACACTGCTGGGAAAACATATTGTTTCATGAAAACTCCTATTCAAATTAATTTTAACATATTTTATTATTCATTCAAAACATTTTTTGATATATAGTTTGACAAAGTTTTTAGTTTTGATATAATAAAAAAACAGGAGAGAACATGGATTTTGAACAGTTAAACAAGAAACTAAGCGGACTTTCAACAGAGATTGAAATTAGAAAGGCTAAAATTGATTTTTTAAAGGAAAATGGCGTTATTCCATATGTTGAAAGGTTTGAAAAAACAAATTCAATTTTGCAAGCGCGAACACTTGAGGAAGGGGCAAAAGTTAAAATTGCCGGGCGAATTATTTTTAGAAGGATAATGGGAAAATTTGGCTTTTTAAGAATTCAAGATGTTATGGCCTCAATTCAAGTTAGCGTTGGGCGAAATGAGCTTAGCGAAGAGGAATATGATTTTTACAAGAAACTTATTGACATTGGCGATTTTGTTGGAATTACTGGGGAAATTTACAAAACTCAAACAGGCGAAATTACGGTTAGAGCAAGCAAAGTTGAGCTTCTTTCAAAGGCAATGCGCCCGCTTCCGGAAAAATTCCACGGCCTTGTTGACATAGAGCAGAAATATCGCCAAAGATATTTGGATTTAATTTCAAATGAAGAAAGCAGAAAGGTTATGCTTGGGCGAAGCAAAATGACTTCTTTTATTAGAAGATATCTTGAACAACACGGGTTTATTGAAGTTGAAACGCCAATTTTGCAAAATGCGGTTTGCGGCGCAAGCGCAAAACCATTCTACACAAAACACAACGCACTTAACAAAACGCTTAATTTGCGAATTGCGCCAGAAATTGCGCTTAAGGAAGTTATTTGCGGAGGGTTTGACAAGGTTTTTGAAATTGGAAAAGTTTTTAGAAACGAGGGAATGGATCAACAACACCTTCAAGAGTTCACCGTTTGCGAATGGTATGCAGCATATTGGAATTTTGAAGACAACATAAAATTCTTTCAAGATTTCATAAGGGCGCTTTTAACAGAAGTTTTGGGAACGACAACAATAACCTATGAAGGTCAAGTTTTGGACTTTGGAAAGGATTGGGAAAGAGTTGACTACACGGCAAAAATGAGGGAAATTTTGGGCTTTGACTTTTTGGCTTGTCAAACGCGCGACCAGCTTGTTTCAAAAGTTGTTGAAACAGGGCTTTTTTCAGAGGAAGATTTGAAAGAGGCAAAATCTTTGGCCTCGGTTGTTGATTTTATTTACAAAAGAAAAATTAGAGTAAACTTAATTCAACCAACTGTTTTATACAACTATCCGGCTTGCCTTGTTCCGCTTGCAAGAAGAAACGACAAGGACGGAAGAATTATTGACATGTTCCAAGTTTTGGCAATTGGAAGCGAGCTTTGCAAGGCTTATTCAGAGCTTGTTGACCCTTCTGTTCAGCGAAAAGCGTTTGAAGATCAGCTTCTTGCGAAGAAAGCCGGAGACGACGAGGCAATGGATTTAGACGAAGATTTCCTTTTAGCCATGGAGCATGGAATGCCGCCAATCAGCGGCCTTGGCTTTGGGTTGGATAGGCTTATGGTTGTTATGTTTAATCAGCCTTCGGTTAGAGATGTTGTTTTGTTTCCATTGATGAAATAGAGAAAAAACTGCGCTTTGGCCTAGTTTCGCTTGTCAGCGAAACGTGCGGCTTTTACGCTTGTTTTTTCTCTTATTCGCGGCCAGACGAAAAATTACAAATGCTTGTAATTTTCGCCGCGACTTGTAAGGAGATTAAATATTTCGAACAGAGGATTCCCGAGCCGCAAGAAAAAAGCAGGGATAAAACCCTGCCAAAGTGGAGCGGGTGAAGGGAAAAGAGCCAAGCGCGCCCAGTGGGCGGAGAAGCGCAGGCTTGAGAAAAAACTGCGCTTTTGCCTAGTTTCGCTTGTCAGCGAAACGAACGGCTTTTACGCTTGTTTTTTCTCTTATACGCGGCCAAACGAAAAATTACAAGTTCCTTGTAATTTTTGCCGCGACTTGTAAGGAGATTAAATATTTCGAACAGAGGATTCCCGAGCCCAAAATAAAAGCAGGGTGAAGGGAAAAGAGCCAAGCGCGCCCAGTGGGCGAAACAGCGCAGGCGATTTTCTGTGAGAAAGGGAGAATTTGAGCGAGGCAGCGAAAAGGCGACCAATTTCGAACAGAGGATTCCCGAACCCTAAATAAAAGCAGGGATAAACCCTGCCAAAGTGGAGCGGGTGAAGGGAATCGAACCCTCGTAGCCAGCTTGGGAAGCTGGAACTCTGCCATTGAGTTACACCCGCAAATTTGTTAACGGAAAGTAATTTATCACAAAAATAAAAATTTGTCAACTAAATGAAATTGCTATAACTTTTTTCAAAGTTAAGATATAATATATTTATTGGAGATAACATGCTAAAATTAGTTAACATAAGTAAACAATATAGGTCAGAGTCTTTTTGCGTTGATGCCTTAAAGGAAATAAATTTAGAATTTAGAAAGAGCGAATTTGTTTCAATTTTAGGGCCGTCTGGCTGCGGAAAAACAACCCTTCTAAATATTATTGGCGGACTAGACAGATATTCTGGCGGAGATTTATTTATTGACGAAAGGGCAACCAAGGATTTTAAAGACAGCGATTGGGATAACTATCGCAACAAAAAAATTGGTTTTGTTTTTCAGTCATACAATTTAATTCCACATCTTTCAATTCTTGGAAATGTTGAGCTTGCTCTAACCATTTCTGGCGTAAAAAAGAAGGAGCGCCAGGCGCGCGCCCTTGAAGCGCTTTCCAGAGTTGGCCTTAAAGAGGTTGCAAAAAAGAAACCGAACCAGCTTTCTGGCGGCCAAATGCAAAGAGTTGCAATTGCAAGAGCAATTGTTAATGACCCAGAAATTTTGCTTGCAGATGAACCAACCGGCGCGCTTGACATTAAAACAAGCCTTGAAGTTATGGAACTTATTAAGGAAATTTCAAAAGAGCGTCTTGTTATAATGGTTACACACAACGGTGAAATTGCAGAGAAATTTAGCACAAGAATTATAAAACTTTTAGACGGTCAGGTTGTTGGCGATTCTAAGCCATATAAGTCTAGAAATGTAAAAAAAGAGCAAAAAGAACTTGAAATTAAGGAAAAAAACGCAAAAAAAGTTAAAAAACAAAAAAAATCTTCAATGAAATTTTACACCGCGCTTAGTTTGTCCTTTAAAAACTTGTTTTCAAAAAAAGGGCGAACAATTTTAACTTCTTTCGCTGGTAGCATTGGAATTGTTGGAATTGCGCTTGTCCTTTCAATTTCAACTGGATTTACAAATTACATAAATAAAATCCAGTCCGATGCGCTTGGCGGCTATCCAATTACCGTTTCTGCAGTTACAGTTGATATGAATTCTTTTACCTCATTTACTCCGCAAGAAAACCAAGGATCTTCAAGTGAAACCAGTGTTCTTCCATATAATCCCGCACTTCAATTTATTCAATTTGGCCACTATAATAATTTAAGCAGTGATTTTGTTGAATTTGTAAAAGCATTTGAACAGGAAGATAAAAACAAAGGCGAAAACAGCCAAATTAATCTTGTTGAGTATAGTTATTTCACTCCGCTTAAAATTCTTTCTAAAAACCCAGACGGAACAGTTAATTTATTTAAGAGTAAGAATTCAACAAGCATTATGTCTGGAACTCAAAGCAACATTTTCTATCCACTTTTAAATAATATGGATTTTGTTATGAGCCAATATGATTTAATTTATGGCTCGTTTCCGCAAAAACACGAAGGAGAAGAGTTCACTCATGAGATGCTTCTTGTTGTTGGGGAGGGGAACAGAATTTCATATTCTGTTTTAAACGCTCTTGGAATTCAAACACCAACTGAAAATGGAGAATATCTTGAAATAGACTTTGAAACAATTTTAAATCAAGAGTTTAAACTTTTGTTTAATGACGACTATTACATTCCAAACAGCGAAAATTTTGAAGAAATTACGGCTTTTAGCAAACTGGAAGAGGGCGGGCAAGAGGCACTTGGCAAGGCATTTGAAGACAGCGCGGTTACGCTTAAAATTTCTGGGATTATCAGAGTTAAAGAAGACGCCCCAGTAACGCTTTTGTCAACTGGCGTTGCATATATGCCAGACCTTGGAGAATACTACCGAAACAACTGCAACCAATCTTTAATTGCGCAAAAACAACTTTCAATTAAAGAAACAAATAAGTTTTTAGACAACTATGTTATTGAAGTTTCAGAGGTTTCCATTCTTCCAAAAGATGGGTTTGCAAGTGTTGAGGAAATCAACCAATTTCTGCAAATGTGTTATGGGTATACTTTGGAGGAAGATGAGGCCTTTGAACTTGCAATGCAACAAATTGGAATTTCGCAAATTCCAACTGGTATATATTTCTATCCAAAGAATTTTGACGCAAAAGATTGTATAATTGAGATGATTGAGGCGTTTAACCAAACTCAAACAAATGAAAACAAAAAAATTGTTTACATGGATTCAACGGGATTTTTAACCGAAACGCTTGGCTCTGTTATAAACATTATCTCATATGTTTTAATTGCTTTTGCTGCAATTAGTTTGGTTGTTTCATCAATTATGATTGGAATTATAACCTATGTTTCTGTTATTGAAAGAACAAAGGAAATCGGCGTTTTAAGAAGCTTGGGCGCAAGAAAAAGAGACATTATGAACGTGTTTAACAGCGAAACATTTATAATAGGTCTTTGCGCGGGAATAATTGGCGGGCTGCTTTCGTTAATTTTAACAGTTCCAATAAACGCAATTGTTGGTTCGCTTGTTCCAGAAATTGGAACAATTGCAGTTTTAAAGTTTACCCACGTTTTGATTTTAACTGCGGTCAGCGTTGTTCTTTCGCTAATTTCAGGCTTAATTCCGGCAAGAATTGCCTCAAAGAAAGACCCAGTTGTTGCGCTTAGAACAGAATAAAATTTTAGAATAACTTAAACCTCTTTTCCAAAAACTAAGTTAATGGAAAAGAGGTTTTTTAATGACAAAGTAATTCTTCACTGCGATGTAAACAATTTTTATGCAAGTGTTGAATGTGCCTCTAAACCGGAACTCAAAGGAAAGCCTGTTGCTGTTAGCGGAAACCCAAAGACGCGAACGGGAATTATTTTGGCAAAAAACGACATTGCTAAAAGCCAAGGCGTTAAAACGGGGGAATCAATTTTTGAGGCAAAACAAAAGTGTCCCTCATTAATCTGCCTTCCGCCTCATTTTAAGCTTTATGAAAAAATTTCAAATCAAATAATTTCAATATATTACAATTACACAGACACGGTTGAAAGCTTTGGAATTGACGAGTGTTGGCTTGATGTTACGGGCAGTTTAAATCTTTTTGGAAGCGGGAAGAAAATTGCAGATTTAATTAGAAAAGAAGTTTTAGAAAAAGTTGGAGTAACAATTTCTGTTGGCGTTAGTTTTTCAAAACTTTTTGCAAAACTTGGAAGCGACCTTAAAAAGCCGTTTGCAACAACAGTTATTTCACGAGAAAATTTTAAAGAAATTGTCTATCCGCTTCCCGTTAACGCTGTTATTGGAATTGGAAATAGAACACTTAAAAAACTTGAAAAGATGAACGTTTTAACGCTTGGCGACTATGTTCAAATTCCAGATTTAATTTTAAAGAAAAAATTTAACATTGTTGCTCTTCAATTAAAACAAAAACTTTTGGGGGAGTTTGATGAAGAAGTTGTTGATAACAGCTTGCGGCCGCCAGTTAAAAGCGTTGGAAATGGAACAACAACAATTTTGGATATCACGAAAAGGGAAGATGTTTTTAGTTTGCTTCAGTTTCTTTCAGAAAAAATTTCAAAACGGCTTTCAGATAAAAATCTTGTTGGAACTTCGGTTCATGTTAGCTTAAAAACTTCTAATTTTGAAAGGTTTGGAAAAAGCCAAACTTTTTTGTTTGATTTATCACGGGCGAAGGATATTGCAAATTGTGCGCTTGAAATTATAGATTGTTTTTGGAATTATACAACGCCAATTAGAAGCATTAGAATTTCAGTTAGAAACTTAAAAAGCAAACTCCGCCCCAAGCAAGCTTCAATTTTTGATGAAAAAAATGAAAAAAAGGAAAGTTTTTCCAGGACGATAAAAAGTATAAAAGAGAGGTTTGGAGAGGGTTCAATTGAGCTTGCAAGCGTTTTAAAGAGCAAATTTATCAATAAAGATGGCGAATAATGCCATTTTTTGCAAAAGTTTACGGATAGCCGTCAACAATTATTGGCAAACTAGTTGTAAAATAGTATTAGGAGAATATATGAGAGGCTCTGATGCAGTTAAGTTAAGAATTTTAAGCCTTGCCAAACAAAAGGGTATTTCAATAAATAAACTTTGCACGGCGGGAGGGCTAACAACGTCAACGCTAAATTCCATGCTCAATGATGAAAGTGATTATTGTTCTGTTAGAACATTAATTAAAATTTGCCAAGGGCTTGGGATAACTCTTTATGAGTTTTTCAATGATGAAATATTTAATGATATAGATATTGAATATTAAAAAAACAGCAGCTGCTGTTTTTTAGTTTAAGCCAAGTTCCTTTGCCTTTTGGCGAAGGCGCATGTTATGGTCAAGTTCTTTTTTTCGTATTCTAATGCTGCTTGGCGTAACTTCCAAAAGTTCGTCATCACATATAAATTCAATGCAATCCTCAAGCGACATAATTCTTGGGGGAATTAACCTAAGCGCCTCATCTGAGCCAGAACTTCTACAATTTGAAAGGTGTTTCTTTTTGCAAACGTTAACAACAATGTCATCGCCCTTTGGATTTTGGCCAACAACCATTCCGGCATAAACTTTTGTTCCAGGGGTTATGAAAAGGTCGCCGCGCTCTTGCGCGTTAAAAAGGCCATAGACAATTGCTTCGCCTGTTTCATATGCAATTAGCGAGCCATATTCTCTTCTGTTAATTTGGCCCTTAAATTCTTCATATCCGCAAAAGACGGAGCTCATAACTCCTTCGCCGCGCGTGTCCGTTAAAAATTCCGACTTAAAGCCAAACAGCCCGCGTTGAGGGATTTTAAATTCCATTTTCATTCGGCTGTTATGTTCGCTCATTTGAATCAAGTCACCCTTTCGCGTTCCCATCTTGCTCATAATTGTTCCAACGCAATCGGAAGGAACGTCAATTGTTAAAAGGTCCATTGGCTCTTTTTTAATTCCCTCTTCTTCCAAAAACAAAACTTTTGGCATTGAAACTTGAAATTCATATCCGTCTCTTCTCATGTTTTCAATTAAAATTGAAAGGTGCATTTCGCCGCGGCCACAAACCGTGAAGGCCTCTGTTGAGTTTGTGTCTGAAACTTTCAAAGAAAGGTCTTTAACGGCTTCTTTATAAAGCCTTTCGCGAAGATGGCGGCTTGTTACAAACTTTCCTTCCTTTCCAGCAAACGGACTGTTGTTAACCATGAACGTCATTTCAACGGTTGGCTTTTCTATTTGAACAAATTCAATTGGGGCTGTGTTTAACGGAGAAGAAACGGTGTCGCCAATTTGAGCCTCTTCAATCCCTGCAATACAAACTATGTCTCCGGCTTTACCAAGAGAAAGCGGAACTCTTTTCAGCCCAACATATTCAAATAGTTGAACAATTTTTCCTTTAATGTTTCTGTCTTCATGGAAGTTTGTAACAACAACGCTGTCGCCAACTTTTGCTGTTCCCTGTTCAATTTTTCCAATTACAAGCCTTCCAACAAAATCGTTGTGTTCCGCAGAAGAAATTAACATTTTAAAAGGTTTTGTTTGATCTCCAGCCGGGGCAGGAATGTATGAGATTATTGTTTCAAAAAGAGGGCGCATGTCAACCCCCGGCATGTTTGGGTCAAGGCTGCTAATGCCTTGCCTTGCAGAAGAGTAGACGAAGGGCGAATTTAGCTGTTCTTCATTAGCGTCCAAATCTAAAAACAGCTCTAAAACCTCGTCTTTAACTTCCAAAAGCCTAGCGTCTGGCTTGTCAATTTTGTTGATTACAACAATTACTTTAAGGTTTAGCGAAAGGGCTTTTTCCAAAACAAATCTAGTTTGAGGCATTGCTCCCTCAAAGGCGTCAACAACAAGTAAAACGCCGTCAACCATTTTTAAAACTCTTTCAACTTCGCCGCCAAAATCCGCGTGGCCCGGGGTGTCTACAACATTGATTTTAATTCCGTTATACATGCAGCTTGCGTTTTTTGAAAGAATTGTAATTCCACGCTCTCTTTCAAGAGCGTTGCTGTCCATAATCCTATCTTCAACAATTTGATTTTCATGAAAAACATTACCTTGCTTTAAAAGTTCGTTAACAAGCGAGGTTTTGCCGTGGTCAACATGGGCAATTATTGCAATGTTCCTAATTTTTTCATTTGTCATAATACATTTCCTTTAAATAAACTAACTTTACGAGTATATCACTAACTAAATTCCTATGCAAGAGAAAAATTAAAAAGTAATAAAAAATTTGTTGATTTTTATTGACAAATATTTTAAAACAAGTTAGAATAATTGACGCTAAGGGGTGTAGCCAAGCGGTAAGGCACCAGACTTTGACTCTGGCATGCGTAGGTTCAAATCCTGCCACCCCTGCCAAGAAAACAATGGTGGATGTAGCTCAGCTGGTTAGAGCGCTGGTTTGTGGCACCAGAGGTCGTGAGTTCGAATCTCATCTTCCACCCCATGCGCTAGCCTCCAGGAAAGACCGGGAGGCTTTTTTTATTTTTTAAAAACTTTTTATAACAAAAATTAACAAAATTATTATGTTTAATTTAAAGTTGTTTTTAGCTTTGATTTTCCTTGACAAATAAAAAAAATTGATTTAATATATTGCTTGCAATGGGGTGTCGCCAAGCGGTAAGGCTCGGGACTCTGACTCCCGCATCCCTAGGTTCGAATCCTAGCACCCCAGCCAAAGCAAAATGACAAATAAAATTGATTATAACAAAGTTATGAAAGAAACAATTGAGAAGCTTTCCCAAAGGGAAACGCTTCTTCTTCATTCATGTTGCGGGCCGTGTTCAAGCGCAACAATTGAGCGGCTTTTGCCCTTTTTTAATATAACTGTTTTATACTACAACCCAAATATTTTGCCAAAAGAGGAGTATGAAAAGCGAAAAAAAGAGCAAATTAGGTTTCTTGAAATTTTAAATGAAAGCAATGATAACAAGATTAAATTTTTAGATTGTGATTATGCTCCAAATGATTTTGCAAGTGCAATAAAAGGCCTTGAAGGCCTTCCAGAGGGCTCAAAGCGTTGCGAAGCTTGTTTTAGGCTTAGGCTTGAGAAAACGGCGAAGCTTGCCGCAGAAAAGGGTTTTTCATATTTTACAACAACGCTTTCAATTAGCCCACACAAGGATTCACAGGTAATTAACGAAATTTTGATTGAACTTGGCCAAGAGCTTTCTAAAAACAACTTTAAAACCTTGCCGCTTTTAGCAGATTTTAAAAAGGAAAACGGCTTTCTTCGTTCAACACAGCTTGCAAAAGAATTTGATTTATATCGTCAAACATATTGCGGTTGTCGCCCAAATTAACGCGCGGCAACCTTTTTTCATATATAACGAAAGAGGTTTTATATGGAAAAGGAAAATGTTCTTTTAATTTTTGGCGGAAGAAGCGCAGAGCATGATATTTCAATTATAACAGGCCTTCAGGCGCTTAAAAATGTTGATGAAACAAAATATAATTTTTATCCAATCTATGTTTCCAAAAGCGGAGAAATGTTGTTTGGAAAAAAGCTTTTCAATTTGGAAACTTATTCCAACTTCACAAAAAGGGGGCTTAAACGCGTTTCGTTTAGCCCGGGTGATAACAGAATTTATCTATCTAGAGGAAGGGCTCAATATCCTTCATTTAAGGTTTCATGCGCGGTTCTTTGTTTGCATGGGTTAAACGGAGAAGACGGAACAATTCAAGGCCTTTTAGAACTTTCAAAAATTCCATACACAAGCCCAAACGTTCTTTCAAGCGCAATTTGCATGGACAAGATAATCATGAAAGATGTTCTTCGCGCAAACAACATTTTAACACCCAAAAGTTGTTTTATAAAAAGTGCAGATTACTATTTGAATGAGGAAGAAATTCTTTTAGATGTAACTAAAAATTTGGAGCTTTTTTCAAACTCATGTTTCGTTAAGCCGGCAAATCTTGGAAGCAGCATTGGAATTTCAAAGTGTGGAAACTTAAATCAACTTATGGAGGCAATTGATGTTGCGTTTAGCTATGACCAGCGAATTATAATTGAACAGGCGGTTGAAGATTCGGTTGAAGTTAATTGCGCTGTTTTAGGAGACGCAGACTATCAAATTGTTTCAGATTTGGAATATCCAAAAAGCTGGAGCAGTTTTTTAAGTTTTGATGAAAAGTATATTTCCAGAAAAGAGGAAAAACTTGGGAAGAAAAGACTTTCAAAAAAACTAGAGGAGGAAGTTAAAAAAATTGCAAGAGAAGCATTTAAAATTTTTGATTGCAGCGGCGTTGTTAGAATTGATTTTTTAGTTTTGCCAAGCGAACAGAAAATTTATTTAAACGAATTAAATTCAATTCCCGGCTCGCTTGCCTTCTATCTTTTCAAAAATCAAAATTTAGATTATAAAAAATTGTTGAACAAACTAATTGAAATTGGAAAACGAAAATTTTTGGAGAAAAACAGCAATAAATATTCCTTTGAATCTCGCGCACTTGCAAATTTTGGAAGCGGCATCAAAACGAATAAATATGCAAAACAGTGAATAAATATTATAAATCAAAATTCCTTATAAAATCTTTAATCCCAAAGATTAGAGCGCGAACTTCCTCTTCGTTTGAAAAATATGAAAGGGAGGCGCGAATAACGCCCTGTTCTTTTGTTCCAAGATATTCATGTTTGAGGGGCGCGCAGTGAAGTCCGCTTCTAACGCAAATTTCAAATTTATCGTTTAAATATTCGCTTACAATTGTTGAATCTATGTTGGAAATGTTGAAGGCAACAACTCCGTTTAAATTGTCTAAACTTGTGTAAACTTTAACATTTTTTATATTTTTCAGTTCATTTATCATAAATTTTGTTAAATATTTAATCCTTTTTTCAATTTCATGTTTATTTTTTGAAACAAAATCAATTCCCGCGCCAAGCCCCAAAATGTTTGGAAGGGCAATTGTTCCGCTTTCAAAGCGTTCTGGAATTTCGCTTGGTTGAAGAAGGTTTGAAGAAGATGTTCCCGTTCCGCCAAAGCGAATTGGGTCAACCGAAACTTCTGGGGCGATTGCAAGAACGCCAATTCCCATTGGGCCATAAAGGCCTTTGTGGCCGGCAAGGGCAAGAAGAGAAATGTTTTGTTCTTGCATATTTATAACTTTATGACCGCCAGATTGTGCGGCGTCAACAAGGTAGATAAGCTTGTGTTTTTTGCAAAGGCTTCCAATTTCTTCAACCTCTGTTTCTGCGCCATCAACATTTGAAATATGAACAGTGCAAATCATGTAAGTGTTTGGGCGAATTAGCGGGGCGATATCGTCCTTTGTAATTTTGTTTGGATTTTTTGGCTTTACAATTGAAACGGAAATAATTCCTTTTCGTTCAAGTTCAAACAAGGGGCGCAGGGTTGAATTATGTTCAAAAGCCGTTGCAATAACATGGCCGCCTTCTCTTGCTGTTCCCAAAATTGCAAGGTTAAGCGCGTCTGTGCAATTTAGCGTGAAGATTACATTTTCAGGAGTTCCAACACCAAACATTTTGCAAATTTTTTCTCTAACTTCGCCAACCTTTATTGCCGCGGCAAGGCTTGCTTTGTGGCCGCTTCTGCCTGGATTTGCCGACAGCGTTGTTAAACCCTTAACAACATTTGCTATAACGCTTTTGGGTTTTTTTGCCGTGGTTGCGCTGTTATCTAAATATATCATTTTAACCTTTTCCCCCTTTAATCAATATAGTGATATAGAGGAATTTTTGTTAACAGAGGGAAGAGAATATGGAATATGTGTTAGCAGTTTTTAGGGCGAGAAGCCAAACGATTACATTTGCAAATTTGCTAAGAAGTTATGGGGCAGCGGTTAGCGTTGTTCCAACGCCAAGAAAGATCAATGTTTCGTGTGGAATTTCTGCAAAGTTTAGCAAAAAAAATCTGGAAACAGCAAGAAGCGTTATTTCCAGAAGGAGGTTTGATTCCTTTGCGGGGTTCTATCTTGTTAGGCAAAATGGGGCAGAGCTTAGCTTTGCTGCTGTTTAATTTGTTTTTTCCCGCCAAAAATTTTGTTTGAAACTTTTAAGAAAATATTGATTGGAAAAAGTTTAACCAAAAAGTTAAAGACCTTGTATTTTCTTCCAATTATATACATTGCCTTTAATTTTTTCTTGTTTGCAATTTTAAAAATTTTCTTTGATGCATATTCTTGCGACATGCGTTTAGAGTTGTTTTTCTCAACCAAGTCTTGGGCGTTTTTAACGCGGTTTTTATATCTTTCATTGGTGTTAAAATTTTTAACCCTTGAGTTGATGAAGTTGGTTTTGACATCGCCAGGGTTTATAACTGTAACCTGAATTTTTGCGTCAGACAGTTCCATTTTAAGCCCATAGGAAAGCATTGAAAGCGCAGCTTTGCTTGCGCAATAATGAATTCTAAATGGCATTGGAAAAATTGCGCAGCAAGAACCAATGTTTATAATTTTTGCGCCGCTTTTCATTAAGGGAAGGGCACACTGAACACATTTAAGCGCGCCAAAATAGTTTACATTAAAAAGATTTTTTGTTTCGCTAAAATCTGAAAGCTCGGCTGCGCCGGAAATTCCATAACCAGCGCTGTTTATTAAAACATCTATTTTTCCATATTTTTCTCTAACACTATTGAAGAAATTTTCAACCTGAACCTCGTTTGTTACATCAACCATTTCTTCGCCATCTTTTGGGTTTCTTCCAAATTTAACAACAACCCAGCCTTTCTTTTCGAAAAGCTCTCCAACGCCCTTTCCCATTCCGCTTGTTCCGCCGGAAATTACAACAACTTTCACTTTTGAACAATCTCCCTATAATGATTAATTTTAGTTGACAATTCGTTTAAAAAATCTTGCTTTTCTTTTGGTGAAACATCAATTCTTCTAAGAATGCTTCTTCCGCGGTTAATAAAAATTCTTTGTCCTGTTAGAGCATAGGAGAAAAGAAGGCTAAACCCCTCTGTAACATCTGTTATGTCCTTGTAAAGCGCGCGTGTTTTAAAAGGCCCGCAAACGCAAATTAAACAGCGATCTGTGATTTGATAATAAGTTGAAAAGCAAATCCATGTTATTCCAATAAAAACAACAGCAAGAAAACATGTTGCAACAATTTGAAGCGTTAGCGCGCCGCTGTTTGGAACAAGCCAAACAATTAGAGAAGCGGCGGCAACAAAAAGATATAAAAGAGGAACAACAATTCCAACTTTGCTTTTATATTTTTTTATTTCTGTTTTTTTCATATATAAAAATTTTATCAAAAATGTTTAAATCATGCAAACAATTAAACGATGTCTTCCAGTTTAATTGAGGAAATTGAAAATTTTTCTTCCGCTTGAGAGGTTGATGTGTTGATTGATAAAACCGTTCCGCCTCGCTGCTCAGTTTTGTTTGCAATTCCTTGAAAAACATAGGCAGTGTAGTCAATTGATTTTCCATATGTCAGTCGAACGCCTTTGTATTCAATTGAAAAATCGTTTAAGTGGTCGTGGCCGCAGAAAATTGCTTTTGTGCTTCCAAGTTCAACAACAGTTGGAAAGAAAGTTCCAAGCTCGCTTGGGCAGGAAATTCTTTCGTTTTTTTCTCCCGCTTGGCCAAAGAAATATGTTGAATCTTCTAGGCCATTTTTATAGCTTTCCCAGCCAAGTTCATATTCTTTCCCCGGAACGTGATAATAAACATAGGAGTCAATTGTTTTTCCGTAGTAAACGCTAAAATTTTCAACCTTTTCTCTATACCAATTTGTTTGACTTTCGGTAATTTCCTGATAGCCGCTAAGTTGAGTTTCTCCAAGATACATTCCGTTATCAAAGAAAAAGATTGTTGAATTAAAAGAATTGTCAAAGTTATAAACGTTAATTAAATGGTTGCCCATTCCGTCAAGTTCGCTTGGGCCGCGGTTAAATAGACAATATTCTAACTCATCACTTTCTAAATAGTTGCAAATTTCGCTTTTGGAGAATTTTGCCATGCTTTCGGCATCGTGGTTTCCAAAACACAGTGTCCAAGGGGTTTTGTAGGCCTCTATAAGGCTTGTTAATGCTTTTAACGCGGCCAGGTTGTCGTTGCTTCCCGTTATGACGCTAACGGGAAAAACCATGTCGCCCGAAAGAACAATTAAATCGGGAACAACATGCTCAATTAAACTGCAAATTGCGGAAATTGCCTTTTTATCTTTTTTAACCGTGAACGGGCCGTTTCCAATGTGAATGTCCGTTAATTGAAGAACTTTTAAATTCCGATCCTCTTTTAATTTAATTGAAACTTCGCCAAGTTCATCTGTGAAAACTTCAACAGTTGACGGATAGTAGTTTTGGTTTGCCATGTTTGAATAGTCAACTTCTTTTCCGGTGCACCCAGAAAAAACAAAAAGAGAAACCATGCACATCAAAATGCAAAGAAAAGCAGCCAAAAGTTTTGTTGTTTTTCTATTTGTCAAAACAAATCCTCCTTTTAACAATATTTAGTATAACACAAAAAAGCTAAAACTAAGTCAAAATTTTTTAAATTCACATATATACTTAAATGGATGCCAAACGCCTTTTAACGAAGCAAAATATTTTGACATACAATGAAAGTGATGGAGCACATATGGATAAGTTTTTAATAAAAGGCGGCAAAAAACTTGGGGGCGCTGCCGAGATTACATCTGCGAAAAATGCATACTTGCCAATACTAGCGGGCTGTATTTTATCCGAAAAACCAATATATTTAAAAAATTGCCCAAAATATGTTGACATAATTAATATGACAAAAATTCTTGAAAATCTTGGAGCAAAGGTTTTGCCCTTAACGGCTGACGGCCAAATACATAACGGCTGCGATTTAAAAATTGATTGTTCCAGCCTTAGTTCTCACGCAATTCCACACGAACTTGCATCTGTTATTAGATCTTCAATTTTCAGCCTTGGCTCAATTCTTGGAAGATTTAAAAAAGCAAAGGTTGCATACCCCGGCGGTTGTGAAATTGGGGCGCGGCCAATTGACCTTCACATAAAAGGGCTTAGAGCACTAAATGTTAAAATTTCGGATAGACATGGCTATTTAACTTGCGATGGAACTAACATGCGCGGGGGAACGGTTAATTTAGACTTTCCAAGCGTTGGCGCAACAGAAAACATAATTCTTGCCGCAACACTAACCAAAGGAACAACAAAAATAATTAACGCAGCGAAAGAGCCAGAGATTGTTGATCTTGCGGATTTTTTAAATTCAATTGGCGCAAAAATTTTTGGCGCGGGAACAAGCACAATTACAATTGAAGGCGTAAGCAAGCTTTCTGGCGGGGAATACACGCCAATTCCAGATAGAATTATTGCAGGAACATATTTAATTGCGGGGCTAATTTGCGGCGGCGACATTGATTTATTAAATTTTAAAGCAGAACACAATCTTGCCCTTTTAGAAAAACTTAAGTCAACAGGCGCAAGGTTTAAAACAGTTAACGGCGTTTTTAACATAAAGTCGGACGGAAGGTTGAAATCTATCCCAAAAATTGAAACCTCTCCATACCCGGGTTTTCCAACAGATCTCCAGGCTCAAATTTTAGCGCTTCAAACAATTGGCAGAGGAACGAGCATAATTGTTGAAAATCTGTTTGAAACAAGGTTTAAACACGTTCCAGAGCTTGTTAAAATGGGCGCCAATATCACAGTTAAGGACAGAACGGCAGTTATAAACGGCGTTGACAAACTTTATGGCGCAAGCGTTTGTGCAACAGATTTGCGCGGCGGTGTTGGCCTTGTTTTGGCCGGACTTTGCGCAGAGGGTTACACAACAGTCAATCATGTTCATCATATAGACAGGGGATATTACAAACTTGAAGACCAACTTCAAAACCTTGGGGCAGATATAACTAGAACGAGCCAGACCTAATTCCAATTACAATTTGAGGATTTTCTTTCTTTTTTAATTTATTATATTTTTTAATAACATAAATAAGATTTAGCCCAAGCGTGAAAGGGAAAACAATTCCACAAAAGACGCCCGTCCACTTTAACTCATTCTTTTCCTTGTTGCTATATTTTACAAGCGGAGCAGAAAAAAGCATAAAAATGCTGAAAAAGCAGCTAACAATAAAATTTGCCAGAAAAACGCCCTTTGGCTTTGATTTATCTACATAAGTTAAATTCATGTTTCAAAACAATTTTTTAATTGCCTCCTATGAGAACATGATAACATATTAATTAATTGTTTGTTACTTTTGTTTGTTGAAAGATAAAATTATGGTATAATTTCATTAGGAGCGTAACATGGAAAAATCTTTTGTAATGATCAAACCCGGTTTTTTAGAGTTTGAGCCTCAAATTGTTGAAAGGCTAAGCAAAATTGGAAAGATAACAAAGCGCCAAAAGATGAGGTTAAACGATGAAATTTTGGCCGCGCACTATCATGAACACATTGGAAAACCTTTTTATGAAGGCCTTTGCAACTATATGAAAAGCGGAGAAGTTGTTGGATTTCAAGTTGAGGGAGAGGACGGCCTTGTTGAAAAAATTAGAGAGGCTGTTGGCTCAACAAAAAACCCAGAAAAAGGAACAATTCGCTATGACTTTGGAATTGGAGAAATTACAAGAAATGTAATCCACGCCTCCGACAGCCCAAAGAGCGGCGAGGAAGAATGTAATCGGATGTTTGAACAGATACGTCAATATGAAATTGAGATACTTTAAACCCCAATTTAGAATGGATAAAATAATTGACAGGCAAACATAAACTTGCTATAATTCAAATTGCATTGTGTGGAAAAGTTTTTTGCAAAATTAGAAATTTTAACAGTGAATAACACTTGCAAATTTGCATGCAGAGGGCTTTCTTAAAAAACGCGTTCTTTGTTTAATTAAGTAGAGCATTTCAAAACACGCAAAAACCTGCGCTTGCCAAGGCAAAGCTTGTTTCCTTGGTAAACAAAAAAATGGCAAATTAGCGCCTCAAACCATCAAAAAAATCTCCATTTAGTTCGTGCTGATGTGGCTCAGGGGTAGAGCACTTCCTTGGTAAGGGAAAACCAAGTAAAAAACACCGCTAATTAATAAGGAGGAGGTTAGATTATGGATATCGGTTAATTAGGACGGAGAGAATTTTCTCTCCAAATGCTGATGTGGCTCAGGGGTAGAGCACTTCCTTGGTAAGGAAGGGGTCGCGGGTCCGATTCCCGCCATCAGCTCCAGTTAAAAAACGCTGTAAACTTTTAAAAGTAAGTTTACAGCAATTTTTTTAACCTATTAATTTTTTAAAGAAGTTCAATCTTTTGCTCTTCACAGCTGCGCAAGGTTTCCTTGTCCCAGTAACTTGCCTGAACTTCGCCAATGTGGGCTCTTCCAAGAAGAAGCATGCAAAGCCTGCTTTGGCCAATTCCGCCTCCAATAGTTAAAGGAAGTTCGTCTGAAAGAATAGCTTTGTGGAAAGGGTAGTCAAGCCTTTCCATTTTTCCAGCTTTTTTAATTTGACTGAGAAGGCTTTCTTTGTCAACCCTAATGCCCATGCTTGAAATTTCTAGAGCTTTGTCCAGCACTTCATGATAGAAAAGCAAATCTCCGTTCAAAGCCCAATCGTCATAATCTGGCGCTCTTAAATCATGGGGCTTTCCATCGCTTAAATCACCTCCAATTTGCATAATGAAAACCGTTTTATATTTTTTTGTAATTTCATGTTCTCTTTCCTTGTCAGAAAGCGTTGGGAACATGTCCAAAAGCTGTTGGCTTGTTATAAAGAAGACATCTTCTGAAATTGAGCTTCCAACAAATCCCTTTGTTTTTAAGCGCTTGCTTGTTTCGGAAATTGCCTTTACAATTTTTTTAACACTACTTTTTAAATATTCAATAGTTCTGTCTTGCCTTTTAATAGCTTTTTCCCAGTCCCACTGGTCAACATAGATGGAATGTGTTTCGTCTACTTTGTCGTCTCTTCTAATTGCCGTCATGTCCGCGTAAAGCCCTTTGTGGGCGGGGAATTTATATTTTTTTAAAGCCATTCTTTTCCACTTTGCAAGCGATTGAACAATTTCAAGTTCTTTTCCGTCCTTGGCAATGTCAAAGGAAACTGCGCGCTCTGTTCCGCTTAAATCATCTTGAAGCCCACTTTCCTTAGTTACAACAATTGGGGCAGAAACACGCGTTAGTCCAAG
Organism: uncultured Bacillota bacterium; assembly: GCA_949283975.1. GTDB lineage: Bacteria > Bacillota > Clostridia > Christensenellales > UBA1242 > UMGS687. Next base: position 73,610 of record CASDUK010000002.1, on the reverse strand, counting down.
CTCTTTTGCAAGAGCTCTTTCAAATTTGTCTTTTATAAATTTTATATATTTTTGTTTTTCAATTATATCCAATTTAACATATTTTTCTTTAATCATAAATTATCTCCTTAAATTTTTTGCAATTTTTTACTTGTTTTTAAGGAACAAAAAAATCTGCTAAAAATGTCCTTAAAATTTAAAAATTAACTAAACCTTCGCCCGCTACGGCATTTTTCTTTATCATGCAATCCTCCTTAAAAGAAAAAGCACCCTCTTTAGAGGGCGCTTAGTTTTATTTTATTTTACACCCTCTTGGATTTCAAGAGAGTGTTAAGAAACAAAGCTTATTTTTCAACAACAAAATTGAAACCCATTCTTTTTAATGTGTTTAAATTATTATTGTTGTTGACATTTAAAAACTGCTTCATCTCAATTTCCTTTCATAAATTATGATACCACATTTTATAAAATTGTCAACAGTTTTAATAAGATTTTTCATTTGACAAAAAAAGGTTGAATTTGTTACTACTTAAATTGAATTTATGTTATTCTAAAAGAGAGGTTAAATTTGGAAATTATAATTGCATCTAACAATAAACACAAAGTTGAAGAGTTTCAAGCGCTGCTTAAAGATTTTTGCGTTCTTCCAATGGGCGCTGTTGGTTGCAACTTGGAGGTTGATGAAAACGGAAAATCGTTTTACGAAAACGCAAAGATAAAGGCAAAAGCTGTTTCAAACTTCCTTAAAGGGAAAAATTACATTGTTTTAAGTGATGACAGCGGGCTTTGCGTTGACTTGCTTGGCGGAAGGCCGGGAATTTACAGCGCAAGATATTCCGGCATGTATGGGAACGACCGCGAAAACAGAAAGAAATTGTTGGAAGACTTAAAAAATTGCAGCAATCGCTCGGCGCACTTCCAGTGTGACCTTGTTGCAATTTTCCCAGATGGAAAAGAAATTCATGCTTGCGGAAAGGCTTATGGCAAAATATTAGAGCAGGAACTTGGAGAAAACGGTTTTGGCTATGACAGCCTGTTTTTTTCAAAAGAACTTAAAAAAACCTTTGCCCAGGCAACAGAGCAGGAAAAAAATTCTGTTTCCCACAGGGCAAAAGCTGTTAAAAATCTTTTAGAATTATTAAAATAATAAGTTTTAACTAGGTAAAAATTCACAAAAGGCAATTTTGTCGAAAATTGTCTTTTTTTGCAAAAAAAAGGAGCGTCAACCCGAACAAAAAAAGGGGACATGTTTGCAATAAACAATTACAAGCTTTGCTTAATTTTTTCGGAGAGGAAAGACGATTGAGTCAAATTTTTCATATATATATTTTTGAAGGAGATTTGATATGAACTTTGTTGACGAAAAATTTTATTCTTTGGTTAAAGAAATTGATGGCCTATCTTTTGAAAGATTATATAACAAAATTGTTTCCAACTTTAAATTCTTGCCTTCTAATTATAAAAATATTTTGGAAGAATATTTTAAAAGATTTAACTTTTGGGGAAGTCTTTGTGAAAAAGAGGGCAATTTTCAAGAAATTGAGCTTAAGGTTAATGTTTTAAAGAGAAATTTAAAGGATTTTGTTTGGCTGTATAAAAAACTTGAGGATTACAGCTCTAAATTTTTGCTGTTTTCCATCTTAAGAAACTGGGTTTACTATGATTTCACTTCTCTTGGCCAAACAATTTCACCCAAGTGTTTTAAACACTATTTTGATTTAAATTTAATTGGAAATTGTAGAAGCGAAGTTTTTGTTGATGTTGGAGCATATGTTGGCGATTCGACAATTGATTTTATTAAAACTTTTGGAAAAGATTGTTACAAAAAAATTTATTGTTATGAAATTACAGAAGGTATTATTCCAACTCTAAAAGAAAATTTGAAAACATACGATAAAATTGAAATTGTTTCAAAGGCCGTTGGCCAGAAGGCGGGCAAAATTTTTCTTTCAGAAAATTTGAATGATATTTCGGCAAACAGAACAACAAAAAATTGCGGGAAGAGCGTTCCATTAACAAGCTTAGATTTGGATATTAAAGAAAAGATTACAATGATAAAAATGGATATAGAAGGAGATGAGGAAAAAGCTGTTAAAGGAGCAAAAACCCACATTGCAAATGAGTGCCCAAAACTTTTGCTGTCCGTTTATCATAAAAATGAAGACTATTTTAAATTGGCAAAGCTTGTTTACTCTTACAATAAAAATTATAAATTTTATTTAAGAAATTACGGAAGCAATCTCTATCCAACCGAAATTGTTCTTTTTGCACTTCCAAAAACCTAATTTTAACAAATTTTTAAAAATTAAAATTAAGCGTGTTATCTTCCCAGATGCTTAAAAAAAACAAATGCGCAATTTTGCGCATTTGCTTACATATTTTCCTTATACCAATCTAGCGTTTTTTCAAGGCCCTCTTCAAAAACTGTTCTAGGTTTAAAGCCAAGTTCGCCAGAAATTTTAGCGCAGTCCAGACCATATCTAAAATCATGAGAAGGCCTATCTTTAACATGAGAAATTAGTTTTTCGTTGCACTTAGAGTTTATGTTTTTATTTACATAATTTATTATTTTTTTTGCTACAAAGTTGTTTGTTTTTTCATCGTTTGAAGCAATGTTGTAAATTTCGCCAAGCCTTCCGCGCTTGCAAACAAGGTCGATTGCTGCGCAATTGTCTAAAACAAAAATCCAATCTCTAATTTGATTTCCATCGCCATATATCTCAATTGGTTTTAAATTTTTTGCGTTTTTAAAGCAACGCGGAATTAATTTTTCTTGGTTTTGGTTTGGCCCATAGTTGTTGCAACTTCTTGTAATTAAACATGGCAAGCCATACACCTCATAAAAACTTTTAACAATTAAATCTGCCGCTGCTTTTGTTGAAGAATAAATGTTCTTTGGCAAAAGAGGGGAGTTTTCGCTAAAAAAACCTCTTTGAATTGAGCCATAAACTTCATCTGTTGAAACTTGTAAAAACCTTTTTCCCGGTTTAAAGGTTCTCTCAGAAATTTCCCAAGCTTCTCTTGCAGCTTGAAGAAGAGTTGCCGTTCCTAAAACATTTGTTTTTGTAAAGAGCGCTGGGTTTGCCGCGCTGTTGTCAACATGGCTTTCAGCTGCAAAATTTATGCAGTAATCAAAATTGAACTTTTTAAAAAGTTTTCTAACGAGGCTTAAATTTGAAATGTCGCCCTTAATAAAAACATAGCGCAAATCGTCCTTTAATTCCTTTAAATATTTTGGATTTGCTGCATATGTGCAAAGATCCAAATTGACAACTTTTGAATTTGGATATTTTTCTAAAATATATTTTATAAAATTTGAGCCAATAAACCCAAGCCCGCCTGTTACTAAATATGTTTTATTTTCCATCAATTCTTCCATAAACCATGTAAGTTGCAATATGCATAAACAGCTTCAATTTTTTCTTTGTCTGCAAGCAAAAAATTAACAGCGGGAAGCGAATTTGGGGCTAGATTTTTTATTTGAACGCCCAAACTTGTTTCTATTGCTATGAAAGAAATGTTGTGCTCCTCACTCATAGGGTGGGCAACACTTCCAACATTTATAGCAACTTCGTTTCCGTTTGTTTTAACAATTGGAACATGTTTTTCCTGGGCGGCATCTGTTGTGTTTGCAATAAGTTCTTCCATTTTTTGCCCGCAGCAAAAAACGTTAACGCCGCTGTCCTCAATTTTTGTTATTATATTTCCGCAAATCTGACATTTAAAAAATTTTGCCATTTTTTTCTCCTTAGCTTTATGATAGCATAATAAAATTATTTGGCAAAAAAATTTAATATCTTTTTTAAGTTGCAAATGAAACCAGATAACTACTAAGATTTTAAAAGGGCAGAAAAGCGCCAAAAAATTCTTGCCATAGCGCATATTTGTGATATAATAAACTTTGAGGAAAAGATGAAGAGCATATATACATATTACAAAGAACGACTAATTGAAATTAGCGGCAAAAACAGAAGTTTATATTTGAAAAGTTTCACAAAGAAAAACGGCTTTGATGTTGGGCGAATTTTATATCACAATCAGGAACTTGCAACCCAGTTTTTGGAACAAGTTTGGAGCGGGAAGGGAACCGTTTTTAATTTAATAAGCAAGGAAACACGGCCAGAAATTTTAAAGGCAAACAAGGTTGACGAAAAATATCCTCAGCGCGAATTTGAGAATGAAAAAGATAAACAAAAGTTTGAAAGAAGCAAGCGAGAATTTTCAAAAAAAGTTGTTGAGCAAGAAGTTAAAAATCTTGTTGCACTTAAAAGAGAAATTGAGGAAATTGAGAAGGAAACCGGGCGCTATGAACTGTTTTTGTGCTATCCTTTCGTCTATGGAACAATTAGGAACTATTCCTTCAAAGCTCCGCTTTTAATGTTTCCAATTGAAATTGATGTTATAGACGACAACAATGTTAACATAAACTTAAAGCATGGTGAAAATGTTCAGCTTAACAAAGCTTTGATGCTTGCTTTTGCAGATTCCCATCATTTAAATCTTGAAGATCTTGAAATGGAGTTTGAAAACATGCGCTCCAAATTTCAAAGCCTTCAAAAACTTTTAGATTATTTAAGGTCTTTTGGAATTAAAATTGCAAATTCCCAAAGGAAGAACGTTTTTCCGTTTTCTCGCTATGGCGAGCCAGGGGCAGGAGATGGGCCAGAGATTAAAAACTTGTGTTTGCTTGCAAGGTGTAGCCTAGCAAATTCAATTTATAACGACTATTCGGCTCTTGAAAAAAGACATTTAACCAATGATAGCGTAAATGAACTTTTAAACACCAAACGGCGCAAAAAGAAAAAAGAAAAGCAACAGAATCTATATCTAATTAACAATGTTGATTTTGCTCAGGAACAAGTTGTTAGAAAGGTTAATGAAAGCGGAAACATGGTAATTTATGGCCCTCCGGGAACAGGAAAGAGCCAAACAATTGTAAATGTTATTGCCGATGCAATTTGTAAAGGGAAAAAAGTTTTGGTTGTTTCCCAAAAGAAAGCTGCCTTAGAGGTTGTTTATAACAGGCTTGGCAGTTTAAATTCAAAGGCCATGTTTATTGTTGACGCAGAAAAGGAAAGGCGAGCGTTTTATGAAAGGTGTCTTAAAGCGCATGAGGGGATTATAAATCAGGAGCAAAACACCTTGCTTCAAAAACAATATGAAGACATTTCAAAAAAATTAAACCAAGAAATTGAAAGGTTAAACACAATTTCAAGATGTTTAACAGAGAAAACGCCATTTGGAATTTCTCTTCAAGAAATGTATTACAATTCATACAAAATTGGCAAAAACTCTGTTGAATATTCAATTTATGAAAAAATGCTGTCGTGTAAAAAACTTTTAGAAATGAATTTCGGCGAACTTAGCAGCGCGCTTAGCATTTTAGATGAGAAAAACAAGTGTGAGCTTTATTACGACTTTGTTGAAAGCAAAAAGAAAAATCCTTTTATAGACCACTTAAAAGCTGGCCTTGGCGTTCACATAATTGCAGAAGCGCAAACAAAGCTTAGAAACCTTTGCAAAAGCAGGCAAGTTCTTTTTGACGCAGCAAAATTTAAGTTTAGCCGCCAAATTTTAACGTATTACACAGAGGTTAAAAACAAGGAAAACATAAAACCGCTTATTAAAATGGTTTCAAAATTTGAGCATAGGGCGGCGGACAGGTTTCTTTCTGTTAGCCATGTTGTTTTTCCGCTTTATCCGTTTGCAAAGGCAAAGATGAATCGGCTTGAAAAACAGATTGAAGAGGAATTTGAACAAACAATTGAAGCAATTGACGAATATTTAAGCGAATATGAATTCTTAAAAGAAGTTTTAACGCAAGACGGCTATTTAATGGCAATTGATGGAATTTTAAACGGAAACAACAGCATTTTAAAACTTCTTTTGTCTGCTGTTGAAAATTATGTTGAGTTAAACGACATAAACGCAACGCTTAAAAATTTAACAGATAAGCAAAAATTTGTCTTAAATTTTGCATATAAAAATGCAACAACCTACAATAGATATCTTGAAATTTTAAACAAGCTTTTGCCGCTTAGGATATATCACGAAATTTTGGATTATGAGAAAAAACAAAAACAAGTTCTTTCTTCAATTGTTGATTTTGAGAATATTAGAGGAAAAATTGTTGCTTTAAAAGAGCAGCAAAATCAAATTAGCAAAGCAATTGCAAACCAAAGTTTTATTGTTGACTATCAGAAGATGATGGACGGAAGTTTGGGCAGCAAAGACTATCTATATCAAATTTCCAAAAAACAAAACTTTTGGCCAATTAGAAAAACAATGGAAGTTTATGGAGACTATCTCTTTAAACTTTTTCCTTGCTGGCTTCTTTCCCCAGAGAACGTTTCAACCCTTCTTCCGCTTGTTAAAAATATGTTTGATATAGTTCTTTTTGATGAGGCTTCTCAAGTTTTTATTGAGAACACAATTCCATCAATCTTCAGAGCTTCAAGAGTTGTTGTTGCAGGAGATGCAAAACAGCTTAGGCCAACTACAACATTTATGAAAAGATATATGGGAAGCAACATAGACGAAGAGGTTGACTATTCAACCCAAGCTGCGCTAGAAGTTGAAAGTTTGTTGGATTTGGCGGTTTCAAGGTTTAACAGCGCAAACATTACCTATCACTATCGAAGCAAGAATGAAGAGTTAATTGATTTTTCAAACAAAGCTTTTTACAACGGAAATCTTCAAATTGCTCCAAACATATCAAAAAATCTTAAAAACAAGCCAATTGAAAGAATTTTGGTTGACGGAAGTTGGAACGACAGAAAAAACCTTGTTGAAGCCAAAAAAATTGTTGAACTTACGAAAAATCTTTTAAAAAACAGGAAGGAAAACGAAACAATTGGAATTATAACCTTCAACAGCGAACAAGAGGCATTAATTGAGGATTTGTTTGATAAAGAGTGTTTTGAAGACGAAAATTTTAGAACAAAATTTATAAGAGAAAAGAGCAGAATTGAAAATGATGAAGATGTTAGCCTTTTTGTTAAAAACATTGAAAATGTTCAAGGCGATGAAAGAGACATAATAATTTTCTCAATTGCATATGCAAAAAACGAATTTGGAAAAGTTAACGCAATTTTTGGTTCGCTTTCAAATGAGGGCGGAGAAAACAGGCTTAATGTTGCAATAACCCGTGCGAAAAAGAAAATTTATGTTGTAACCAGTATAGAGCCCGAGGAACTTAAAGTTGAAAATTCAAAATTTGCCGGGCCAAAGCTTTTAAGAAGTTATCTAACATATGTTAGGGCGGTTTCTAACGGAAATTCTGAAGAGGTTAAATCTATTTTGAGCAGTTTTAACGAAAAAGTTTTAACAGTTCAAAAACAAACTGGTGTTCTTCCAATTGAAGAGCAAATTCAAAGAAAATTAATTAAACTTGGCTATAATGTTGAAATTAACCTTGGAAATTCAAACAGCAAAGTTTCGCTTGCCGTTTATGACAGGAAGAAGGACAGGTTTTTGCTTGGAATTGAAACAGACCAAATGGTTATTGCAAGTTCGCCTTATTGTTTGGAAAGAGATGTCTATCGAAACGAATTTTTAAAGTCAAAGGGCTGGAAGATTTTCCGTGTTTGGAGCAGAGATTATTGGCATAACAGCAGCCATGTTATCTCCTCAATTGTAAAGGAAATTGAAAAGCAGAAGAAAACTTTGGATAAGGCTGAAACAAAAAAATAAAAGAACTCTATCTAACCTGATAGAGTTTTTTTGCACCGACTAGAAGTTAACCCATTAAAAATCCTTCAATAATTGTGTTTTCGGCTTCTTTTTCAGAAAGCCCAAGCGTCATGAGCTTAACAAGTTCGTCACTGGCAATTTTTCCAATTGCCGCTTCGTGAACAAGAGAGGAATCTTTCGAGAGAGCAGAGATCTTTGGAACAGAAATAATTTTTGCCTTGTCAAGCAAAATTCCGTCACATTCAACATGGCCAAAACATTCCGCCCTTCCAATCATGTTGGAAACAAATTTTTGAGAAGAAGAATCTTTTGCAACGCTGTGGCTAACAATGTCTGCGCTGGAATTTTTTCCGGCAAGAGTTATTTTAAAGTTTGTTTTAACTTTTTGGCCTTTGGCAGTTAAAAGATTTTCTTTAACAATTAGTTTTGCATTTTGTTTTAACTTTGCGTTGGTGTTTCTAATTGAACTGTCAACACCCTCAATTTGAAGAGTTTCAATTTCCATAAAGGAGTTTTCGTCAAGAAAAAGGTTTGTAACAGGGTTTAAAATCTTTTTTCCTTCGCCGTGGCCATAGTGTTTTTCAATGTATCTAACATGGCTGTTTGGTTTAAGGTAAAAGTTGTGAATTCCGCTGTGCTGGCTTGAATTACAGGTTGGATTGTCAATTCCACACCCAGCAATTATTGTCACATCGCAGTTTTCACCAATGTAAAAATCGTTGCAAACGGTGTCCGAAAAATTTCCAATTGTTACAATAACCGGAATGTGAACGCTTTTGCCTTTGGTGTTTGGAGCAATTTTTATATTAATTCCGCTGCCGTCTTCTTTTTGAACAATTTCAATTTCTTTTGTTGAATTTCTTGAAAGAATTTGGCCGTTTTTTCGTATGCTGAAAGCGCCAGATGGAATTTTGTGGAGATCTGCAACTTGTTGCAAAAGAATCTTATCAATCTTGTCCATTTCCCCCCCTTAGCTTTTTGCAAGAAAAGTTTTCTAAAAGCGGAAGAATTTCGTTTCTCTTTCCAACTTTATCAATGCGCCCGTTTGAAAGCAAAATAATTTCGTCTGCCAATTTTAAAATTTCTTTCTGGTGAGAAACAATAATTGTAGTTTCTTTAATTCCAGAAAAAAGCGAGGAAAGCTTTTCAAAGCTCCAAAGGTCAATTCCCGCTTCTGGCTCGTCAAAGATATAAACCTTTGCCGGCCGCGAAAGGGCAGTTGCAAGTTCAATTCTTTTAAGTTCTCCGCCAGAAAGGCTTTCGTCCATATATCTATCCTTATAGGTTCTTGCGCAAAGCCCCACTTTAGATAGATATTCACAACTGTTTGAAATTGTGTTGTTTTTCTTGGAAGCAATGTCCAAAAGTTTTCCAACTTTAATTCCTTTAAATGTAACCGGCTTTTGAAACGCAAAAGAAATTCCCTCTCTTGCGCGCGAATCTATTGAATAATTAGAAATATCTTTATCGTCAAGAAAAATTTTTCCTTGTTTTAAGGAGCCAATTCCCATAATAAGTTTAACAAGGGTTGACTTTCCGCTTCCGTTTGGTCCGGTTATAACATAAAGCTTTTTGTCTTGGAAGGTTAGGTTGATATCTTTTAAAATTTCAATTTCCCTTCCATTTTCAAAAACGCTGTAGCTTAGGTTTTCAATTTTTAACATAAACTTATTATATATCTTTTAACTATTTTAAGTCAATCATCTAATTTAATTTTCTTTAATATTTTTGTTGTTATTTTTTTTGATTTGTTGTATAATTAGGCGAAGTTTATTAAAAGGAGAGAGGAATTATGGCAACAAAAAAATCCAGTTCAACAAAGTCTAGCCAAAAAAAGTCGTCTGGTTCAAACAAGTGGGGCTTAAACAAAATTTCAATGTATGTTTTGGTTGGCGTTGCAATATTGTATGTTGTTTCGCTTTTGCTTGCTTGTTTCGATGTTAACTTGATTGTTGTTAGTGCGCTTCAAGGCGTTGCAGCAGCAATTATGGTTATAATTGTTTCAATTTTGGCTTGGCGCTATGTAAAACCAAAACAAGCTGTTTGGAAAGTTCTTTATATAATTTGCTTGCTTTTAGTTATTGTTGGAATAATTGTTCCATTGGTTTTACAGTAATAAAAAACTGATAGAAAAAGCAAAAACTTTGTCCAAAAGGGCAAAGTTTTTTAATATTTATCTTGTAAGTGGATAAAATAAAATTGTTTAAAAGAAAAAATTGTTGAAATTTTCAAAAAATTTGTGTAATTTGTTTGACACAACAAAAAATAATGAGTATAATCACAATGACTAATAAAAAAAGAGGAGGGGCAAAAAATGAAGATTAAAGCAAAATTGGCTACAACATGTGCAGCATTTTGTTTGGTTCTTTGCCTAGCAATTGTTGGTGTTTGGGCTGTTACAACAGGAAGCAACGTTCCAATGGGAGGTGGTGTTGGGTATACAGCAGATGATGTTGAGGCAACAATAAGCGGCTCAATAACCGGGATTTCTGGAACGCAAAATTTAGCAACTTTAAATCTTGATGCAGAAACCGAAAATGTTGAAGATGTTGACGGCTATTCAACATGGCAAGGTTGGACTTTGAATTTTGCAGATAAGTTTGAGGACATTGTTTTAACAATCACCATTAAAAACGAAAATTCAAAGCGCCCAATTGAAGTTATCTTTACAGATAACTCATCTCAATTGGATAACATTGCTGTTTCGCTTGCTGGCGGAAACGCCGATGGAAGCGCATCATACACAAGCGGAGCAGAAATAACAATTCAACCAGAGCAAAGCATAACTTTTAAAGTTACGGTTCATATTCAAGATGCAAATGATTCTGCCAGCGGAAATTTGGCTTTTAACTTGGCTTTAAAAAATGTTGAATCAATTGCATAATTGATTAAACCTTACATTTATAGTTTTATTGATAAGGTTTTTATCAAAGAGTAGGAGAAAAAATTATGAACAAATACAAATTAGCAAAGGCTCTTAGCATCATAACAAATGTTTTATTTGTTTTGGTTATGATATTTCTTATAATCAATTTGGTTTATGGTCTTACAACAAGGGCGCAAAACAAAATTCCTTCGTTCTTTGGCCAGTCATATGTTAGAATTGCAAGCGGGTCCATGGAAGCGAGCGGGTTTAAGAAAAACGATGTTGCAGTTATTGAAAGAACAGATATAACAGAAATTAAAGAGGGAGATATAATTGCATTTTATGAATGTTTTTTAACTCCCGATCTCAGCAAACCTTCTGGGGAGCAACTAGTATATAAAACAGGCGAAACTTCTTTTGAAGATACAAGAATTATTTTCCACAAAGTTGCAGAAGTTCATGTTGATTCAGAAGGCCAAACCTGGTTTAGAACATATGGAACAAGCAACCTTGATCCCGAAGGTGAAATAGAATATGACAAATATTATCTCCGTGGCGACTATGTTATTGGGGAATATGTTGATTCTGGATTGGCTGGTTTCTTAAATTTCTTGTCTAGCACAACGGGAATTATTGTTGTTGTAGTTGTTCCGGCTGCAATTGTTCTTTTCCTTCTTGCATGGGATATTATTCATCTTTCAGATAGAATTGTTAGCGTTAAAAGGCAAAACACCGCAATGGCGGTTAAAGCTGGGTTGCTTGATGATGATGAAGAAGGAGACGAAATTAAAAAACCAGGAGATTTGAAAAAATAGCAAACAGTTATTAAAAAACCCTTTATTAAGGGTTTTTTTTATGAATTAAATCTAGATTTATTAAAATTCTGGAATTGGAGCGCCTTTAATAAATGTGCTGTCAATTAAAACGAATTCATCGCTAATTTTTTTAAGAGATTTGCTTAGCGGAAGGGTGTTTCTGTAATTTTCAGAGATTTCTTCATGGTCATAAGTTTCTCCGCCTTGTTTATGTCTTATCTCTGCGCGAAGTTCATTAACCGAGGCAGATGTTGTGTAAACAAAATATGTTTTTATTTTAAAATCATTTGCTTTTGCATATTGTAAAAGCCTTAAAATTTCTTTGCTTGAAGAATCCCATTCAAAGGCAAAGCCTTTTCCCTCTGAAATTTTGTCTTTAACAACTTGGTTAAGGGGTTTTTCTGTTCCGCTTTTTTTCAATGTTGCTAAATTGAAGAAAGGGACATTAATTTTCCCTGATTTATATAAATTTGCAATAATAGTTGATTTTCCGCTTCCGCTTGGCCCACAAACAACATATAAAATTCTTTCATCTGACGGTGAGAGGTTTGTTGCCTTTTGTAAAATTTCTGCCATTTTTTTATAAGGATACACCTTTATCTTTGTTGTTTTATTCATAATTCACCTCTACAATATAAATATATAACAATATAAAACATATTTCAATAGTTTTTTGAAAATTAATTTGACAAATTTTGGATATGTTTGATATTATTTTTATGAGATATAAAGGAAAATTTGTTATGGAAAATTATAAAGAAGAATTTGTTAAACTTTACAGGCAAAACATTGCCCGCGAAGGGGCAGACAAACTTTTGGATTATCTTGAAAAAAGCGATTTTTTTACCGCGCCCGCTTCAACAAGGTTTCACAGCTGCCACGAAGGCGGCCTTTGCGAGCATTCAGTTAAAGTTTACAAAAGGTTTTTAAGAAGAGTTAAAGAGGAGTTTGGCGAAAATTTTGAAGAAAAAGTTTCAAAAGAATCCGTTGCCATAATTGCGCTTTTGCATGATGTTTGCAAAGTTGATTGCTATAAAACCGAAATGAGAAATGTTAAGGAAAACGACAAGTGGGTTCAAAAGCCATATTACACCGTTGAGGACAAGCTTCCATATGGCCACGGCGAAAAGTCTGTTTACATAATCAACGGCTTTTTGCGCCTTACAAGAGAGGAGGCAATTGCAATAAATTGGCACATGGGCGGCTTTGATGCAAGGGTTATGGGCGGCTCATATGCCCTTAAAGATGCATTCTATGCCTATCCGCTTGCGCTTTTGTTTCATCTTTCAGATGTTGAAGCAACATATTTGGACGAAACTCAAAGTTAAAATATTATTTCCTTTTATAAAAAACTGTGATATAATAAACCCGTGGAATTTGTTAAAAAACATAAAAAAGCGTTAATTATAAGTTCTGTTATATTAGCAATTATTATTGTTATTATAATTCTTATGTTCACGCTTTTTTCTTTGAAAAGTGTTGAGCTTTCTTTTAAAACAGAAACTTTAAACATAACAGCGGAGCAAACGGAGCAAATTGAGCAAAAAACCCTTTCCTATGGGGGAAGCGTTCTTTTTATAAATAAAGATAAAATTGTTAGTGAGCTTGAAAAGCAATTTCCATACTTAAAAATTGTTAACATTGAAACTAAAATTCCAAACAAATTTGTAATTCATTGCGCGGAAAGAGAAGAGCTTTTTTCAATTGAGTCCAACGGAAAATATTACATTTTAGATGAGGAATTTAAAATTTTAAGAATTTCCAATTCTAAGGACGATTCTCTTGTTTCGTTTGAATTTGAGGGAATAGATTACAACGAGCAAACAGGGCAATATTACGCAACAAAACTAAACCTCAACCTTTCTTCCTCTGAAACAGGCCAGTTTTTAACGCTTGGAAGCAGCCAAAGCTCATATTTTGCAGATAAGATGCAAAAAATTTCAACCTCGGTTTTAACCGCATTTGAGCAGAATAACAGGGAAATTTCATATGTTAAAAGCCAGTTTGAGCAGTTTGAAATTTTCTATAGGCCAGAGCGAATTTCGGAGGGGAATTATGTTTGGAGAACGTGTTTAAGGCTTGTTGACAGAAGCGGCTATGAATTTCAAATTGTTGACGCGGAAATTAATTTGCCAGAAAAAATTTCCGTTCTTTACAGTGCGCTAACAGCAGCCGCTAACGAGCCAAGCCTTTTAGAAGGAACATATTTAATGATTTATCAAAACGCAAATGGAGATTTTGCATATAGTTTTGTTGAAAGATAAGGAGGTTTTATGAAAAGATTTATTCTTTCGCTTGTTAATTTAATTTTGGCTGGGGCAATGCTTTTAATTTTGATTTGCCCAATTGCCTCTTTTAACAGGGTTGCTGGCAGCGCGGAGCTAAAAGAAGGGCAGAATGCAATTTCGCTTTACTTTATTGAAAGCTTGTTTGTAAGCGAAGAAGACGTTTTAAAGGCAAGCGCAGATTTAATTGCGAAAAGCACAGAACTTGCGCTTGAGTTTTCGGGCGATGAGTTTGATGAAAAACTTAGAAATTCGCCAGAAAAAAATAGATATGATGTTTATCAATTTGCAACAAGCGAAACGCTTGTTTCCCATGGTTTTACATCAGCTTCTGGGAATTTAATTGTTCAAACAAAGGCGGTTTCGGCGCTTATAATTGTTTATTTGATTTGCGCGGCGCTAACTGTTTTAATAACATTAGTCTGCATGATTTTTAACAGCAAAAAATTAAAAGGGCTTGGAACTTTCTTTACTCTTATTGCATTTTTAATCAGCGTTGCGCTTGCGCTAACGATTGAATTTGCGCTGAAGATTGACGGGGCAATAACAAGCCTTGTTTCCCATGTTAAGTGGCCGCTATATGTTTTTATAGCCTTCACATTCATATATTTGTTCGTTAGAAGCGCCCTTAACCGAAAGACAAATTAATTATACATTTGCAAAAAAATAGTTGACAAATCCAACTATTTTTTTTATAATTATAAAAAAATTGGTTATTTATGCATTTACATAGAATCAATTTTTCTTTGAGTAACTAAGGAGAAAAAGTTAGAAATGCCAAAGAAATGCGCAGCAATAATGGATGTTGGTTCGTCTAAAATAAGCGTTTTAATTGGCCAAAGCGGCGTTAACAATTCCTTTATCATTAAAGGCGTTGGCGAAAGCGAATATGCCGGTTTTGCTGAGGGCGAATTTTTAGAGCCAGAAAACCTAAAATATGCTGCTGCGCTTGCAATTTCAAATGCAGAGAAACAGGCGGGCATGAAAATTGAGGCAATTTTTGTTGGTGTTCCGGCTGAGTTTTCTTTTTGTGATTGCACAGAAGTTGAAACAAACTTTAAAAAACGGGTTACGATTGGAGAAGAAGATGTTTCCTATCTATATTCAAAAGCGCTAAACAAAGAGCTTATGAAAACAAAAACATTGCTCTCTTGCAGAACACTTTGGTTTAAACTTGACGATGGGCGAAAGATTTTTGATGTTGAAAAACAAAAGAGCAACAAACTTCGCGCAAAAGTTAGTTTGATTTATGTTGAAAATTCTTTTATTTCAACTTTTAATCAGGTTTTGGGAGAGGCAGGAATTGTTTCTGTTGAATACATTTCAGCTCCGCTTGCTCAGTCAGATTTTTTGCTTGACCAAGTTGAAAGGCAAAGGGGCGCGGTTGTTGTTGATGTTGGTTACATAACAACAAGCGTAAGCGGCGTTTTGGGCGAGGGGCTAGCGGGCTTAAATTCATTTTCGCTGGGCGGCGCGCACATAAGCGGAGATTTTTGCGAGGCGTTTGACATTAGTTTTTCTGAAGCAGAAAAATTAAAAAATGAAATAGTTTTAAGTGTGAATTCAAAAAAGGTGGGAAATTATGAAGTTAATGTTGAAAATCAAGTTTTGCTTGTGCCAATTGTTTCTGCAAATGAAATAGTTAGAGAAAGAATTGAAATGTTTGCATCTTTAATAAAAAGGTGCTTTCAGAAAATTTCGGAACAAAATTTGGAAAATGCCCAAGTTTACTTGACAGGAGGCGGACTTTCGTATATAACTGGAGGTAGAGAATATCTTGAAGAATGTTTGGGAAAAGAAATTAAAATTCTTGCCCCCAATATTCCTGCCTTTGCTAAACCACATTTCTCAAGTTCAATAAGCGTTTTAAGCGAAGCGCTAAAAAAACAGAATCAAGCAAAAAATTGGTTTACTAAATTTTTTAAATAAGGAGAAGTAATATGTATTCAGAAAGCAGCATTGGACCAGTTGCAAACATTAAAGTTGTTGGAATTGGCGGAGGCGGAAATAACGCAGTTAACAGAATGATTAACGCAAACATAACAAGCGCCCAGTTTGTTGCAATTAACACGGATAAACAAGCTCTTTTAATGAGCAAGGCAGACTTGCGCCTTCAAATTGGCGAAAAATTAACGCGTGGGCTTGGAGCGGGCGCAGACCCAGAAGTTGGCCAAAAAGCTGCTGAAGAATCTAAGGCAAGCATAACAGAAATGTTAAAGGATTCCGACCTTGTTTTCATAACCGCGGGAATGGGCGGAGGAACAGGAACAGGCGCTGCGCCAGTTGTTGCTCAAATTGCAAAGGAAATGGGAATTTTAACAATTGCCGTTGTAACAAAACCGTTCAATTTCGAGGGAAGAAAGAGAATGGAAAATGCAGAGCTTGGCCTTGAAAATCTTAGCAAATATGTTGACACACTTGTTGTAATTCCAAACGACAAGCTTTTAAAGCTTGTTCCAAAAGGAACGCCAATTGTTGAGGCGTTTAGATATGCAGACGATGTTTTGCGTCAGGGAATTCAAGGGATTTCAGATTTGATTGTTACCCCAAGTTTAATCAATTTGGATTTTGCAGATGTTAGATCAATTATGAAAAACAAGGGGCTTGCCCACATGGGAATTGGCCGCGGAACGGGCGAAAATAAAACAATTGAAGCTGTTAGACAGGCTGTTTCAAGCCCGCTTTTGGAAACAACAATTGAGGGCGCAACAGGTGTTTTAATCAATGTTAAAGGCGGAAACGATTTGCCGCTTGACGAAGTTTATGAAGCGGTTGACCTTGTTAAAGAAGTTGTTGACCAAGAAAGTAACATAATTTTCGGCGCTGCAATTGATGAAGCAATGAGCGACGAGGTTGAAATAACAATTATTGCAACCGGCTTTAAAGCCCTTCCAGAAGAAGAACCAGAAGAGGTTGAGAAGGCGCGCGAAGAAGTTGAAGCATATGGCGGGTTTGACAAGAAGAAGTATGACCAATATGCTCAAAGCGAGGCAATTGATTTGGGTGTTAGAAGGCAAGTTGAAACCCCGGTTGAAAGAGCGCCAGAGAGGCCTGTTGAAGCTCCAACATCAAGAATTTCAATCAAGGAGGCAGACATTCCGCCATTCCTTAGGAAAATTAAAAGAGATAGATAGTTACATAAAAATTAAGAAATTAAATCCGCCATTTTGGCGGATTTTTTAATAGCGCTTTTTTTACAACGGTTATAATAAAAAATTCCCTTCCTTCTGCCCCCAACCCCGAAAAAAGCGGGGGAGAAAGGAAAAAAAGGGCTAAATTTTAAAAAAAATTCAAAAAATGCCTCAAAAAACTTGACAGGGTGGGGGGTACAATAGGTATGTAAAGCCACGAAAAGTTTTTTTGGGTGGAAACGCCCTTTGGCGGTCGCTGGCGAGGCTAAACCCCTTAGGTTGATTTAAGGTTTTCAAACCTTAAAGCAGAAAGCAATTTGCTTTGGCTAAAACGGAAGAGAAAACTTGGCTTTAGCAGGCGGCCTAAATTGTTTGGTTTTGGGTTTATAAACCTCAAAGCGGAAAGCAATTTGTTACGGCTAAAGCGGGAGAAAACCTAAAAAAACGGGCAAAACAGGCTTTGCCTAGCAAAAAAACGCTTGTTTACGGGCAACCGTCAATATGTTTTAAATAATAAGTGGTAAAATACAAAATATAAGAGAAAGGGAGAAAAAATTATGAGCCTTAAAATTAAAATTTCAATTCTTGCAATTTGCTTTGCTCTTCTTGCCGCGGTTTGCGTTGGCTTTGCCTTTGCCGCCCCAAGCGAAAAATTAAACTTAAAGGGAACTTTGAGTTATGACGTTCCTAGGCCAGTTGTTATGGTTTCGCCAAACGATTCAGATTTGGGCTCAACAACCGGCTCTGGGGATTACACAATTGGAGAAACGGTAACCCTAACCGCAACGCCGTCGTCCAGCTCTAATAGCACGTTCATCGCCTGGGCAACCTCAACCGACCCAAAGGAAATGGAAATTGTTTCAACTTCCGCAACATATTCCTTTGAGTTTTTGGAGAGTTCTCCAAAAGACTATTACGCCCTCTTTAACAAATCAACCTTAACCTACCAAACAGTTGGAGATTTAACTTACATCTTCTATAGCGACGCAAAACTTGCAAGCGTAACAGACACAACTTCAACCGATCTTTCCGGCGCGCTGGAAATTTCTTCCGTTGTTGAAAGCAAGGGAAACTCTTACAAGGTTTTCTCAATTGGTGATTTTGCTTTCCGAGACTGCACCAGTTTAACCTCAATAACCATTCCAGAAGGAGTGACAAAAATTGGCAATTCTGCTTTCTATTATTGCACCAGTTTAACCTCAGTTTCTCTTCCAAGCACATTGACATCAATTGGCAGTCATGCTTTCCTTAGTTGCGGCATAACCTCAATAATAATCCCAGAAGGAGTGACCTTAATTAGTGAATGGGCTTTCGCTCAATGCGGCAGTTTAACCACAATAACAATCCCAGAAGGAGTGACTTCAATTGGTGATTATGCTTTCAATCTTTGCGGGAAATTAATTGAAATAACAATCCCAGAAAGTGTGACCTCAATTGGCGAATGGGCTTTCGCTCATTGCACCGCTTTAACTTCAATAACAATTCCAGAAGGCGTGACCTCAATTGGCTATAATGCTTTCTATGGTTGCAGCAGTTTAGAGGCTTTCTATGGAGAAGGCAACGACTATTACACAATTGACAAGAGCCGCGCGCTTCTTGTAGACGGCGGAAAAACTCTTTTGGCATATGCGGTAGCAAACACAGCAACTTCATACACAATCCCAGTAGGAGTGACCTCAATTGGCGATTATGTTTTCTCTGGTTGCAGCCGTTTAACCTCAGTGTCTCTTCCAAGCACTTTAACTTCAATTGGCGAAAGGGCTTTCGGAGACTGCACCAGTTTAACTTCAATAACAATTCCAGAAGGAGTGACTTCAATTGGCAAGGATGCTTTTCTTCAATGCTACATTTTAACCTCAGTAACCCTTCCAACCACGTTGACCTCAATTGGCAGTTCTGCTTTTCAAAATTGTTCTAAATTAGCAATAGTTTATAACAATTCAAGTTTAAACATAACGGCAGGTTCTTCTGATTATGGCAAAGTTGGATATTATGCAAAAGAAGTAGTTTCAAGCGGAGAAGAGGCGGTTGTAAGAATTGAAATTGTAGATGATGTTCAATACTATGTAAATGGGCAAACAGGAGAAAACATCGCCATAGCGCTTTCAGTTTCTAGAGATTCCTTAACAAGCGTAACAATTAGAGATGGAACAACAGAAATTGGCGATAGTGCTTTCTCTAGTTGCAGAGGTTTAACCTCAATAAAAATCCCAGAAGGAGTAACATCAATTGGCTATGGGGCTTTCCAAAATTGCAGCAGTTTAACCGAAATAACAATCCCAGAAGGAGTGACAGAAATTGGCAATTCTGCTTTCTATGGTTGCGATAGTTTAACCTCAATCTCAATCCCAGAAGGAGTGACAGAAATTGGCGATTATGTTTTCTATGGTTGCGATAGTTTAACCTCAATAACAATTCCGGAAGGAGTTACCTCAATTGGCTTTGCGGCTTTTCAAAATTGTAGCAGTTTAACCGAAATAACAATCAACGGAAATATTACAAATCTTGATTGGTATGGGGGTATTTTTGTTGGTTGCGATAATCTAACAAAACTAACGCTGGGAAAAGATGTTTCAACCCTTCCAAGCGATCTGTTTGACAGGTTAACACACCTAACCGAAATTGAAGTTCTTGGGGATTTAACCTCAACAACTTTCCCAAGCGGAACATGGTATAAGAACAACGACCCAACCCCAGTTACAAGTTTCAGCGGGGCGGGGACATATTCAACAACAAAGCCGGCGTAAATAAAACGGAACATTTTAAGGGGAAAGGGCAGGGATGCTCTTTTTCTTTGCGATATAGATAATTTTTATGATAACAGGAAGGTTTTGCTCAATAAAACAAAAGATTGTTAGAATAAAGAGGCGTAGAGCAAAGAACAAAATTTTATCGGAATTCTTTTTATTTTGCGGCAACAAATTAAATAAAATTTCCAAAATAACAATCTTGCCAAATTAACGAGGCAAAGAAAATGTTTAATTTTTCATAAAAAATTTTATAAATAAACAAGAAAAACTGTTAGCGGCAAAATTTCTTTTTAATTTTTTGCAACATAATAAATTTTTATTTAAAGAACCCGCCAGCAGTGCTGGCGGGTTTCATTTAGATTATTTAGACAATTTTTCAATTTGCTCTAAAAGCGTTGCCTCTTTGTTTTGAAGTTTTTGGCGCTTTGCAAGATATGCTTTTAAATCTTTCATGTTGGTTTTTGCTTTTTTAGAACTTTCATATTTTTCTTCAAGAGATTTAATTTCACTTCTAACTTGCTCAAGCTGGGCATCAAGATTTTGTTTTTCAAGCGCCTTTTGTTCGCGCTCGCGCTTTTCAACTTGTTTGTTTAAAGTTTTGTTTCGGTCATATTGGTTTTTAGATTTTTTTCTTGGCTTTTTAATTTTAATTTTCTTAACATAATATAACACAATTCCGGCAATTAAAGCAACAGCAAGCAATATTGAGGGGACAATATACCATGCAATTGAGGGGTCGGCCGCCGGCGTTTCGTCATCGTCTTTATCTTCCTCTGGGTCATCGGTTGGCGTTTCTTCTGGAACATCATAAGTAAAAGCAACAAGGTTTCTGTTTGTTTCAGAAGTTTGATCTAAATTTAAAAGATCGTCAAAAGTTATTGCGCCGGTTGGAAGATATTCGGCCTCTGTTTGGCCTTCTTCTGCCTTTAACAAATATTTGTTTTCTTCGTTGTTAACAAAAACAGCTGAGGCGCTTGATTTTGTTATCAAACGGACATCGTCAATAAACACAACACCGGTTGTTGGATTTTCTTCCGTTCCAAATTCAATTATAAAGTTAACTTTTTTGTCCGTTCCGTCAATTTTTATAAAGGCGTGGAAGGTTGCCCATTCGTTGCTGTTCTCGCTGTATTCAACATAGGAAAAGACGTTTTCTTTTGAATAGATTGTTCTGTCATTGGAATCAACTATATAAAAGCTTAATGGGTTTGTTTGATCCTTTGTTGCTTGGGTGTTAAATTTAAATTGAATTTCGTAATATTTGTTTTTTGTTAGAACAATTTCAGAACTTGTAATTGTTTGATGGCCGTTTAGATTGGTTAACATTAAAACATTGTTGTTTGAATTTTCTATGCTCGAGCCGTCTGCATTCTTTGGGTTTGTTGCAGAAAGCCCAAGATTTTTTATTATTGTTTCAAAAATTGTTTTATTTGTGTTGATAATTCCCCAATCTGTTTCGCCGCCGGCTTGGCTTTGAGCCCAGTTAAGTGGGCGAAGGTCGGAAAGAGTAGTGTAGTTATCTATGTTCCAATTTTGGTTTTCTGTTATGTTAAAATATCCGTTATCAATAAAAACATAGTTGCTGTTTTGGGTTAGATAGGAAACTTGTTTGGCGTTGTCGTCTTCTGTTAAGTTGATAAATTGTTCATATGTTACGCTGAAAAGCCTAATTGTATCAACCGCAGCATAGCCAATTTGTTCGCTTTTCGTTGTTACGCCGTCTGTTTCAACTGCGTTTCCGAAGAGAAGTTGGAGTTTAACTTTTGTTTCGCTAAACTCGTTTCCTTGAATTAAGAAAGCATAGGTTACATAATCTTCAGATTCTGTTTTAATTGCATTCATGGCTATAACATCGCCGGTTGCTTGGTTGACCAGCTTTGCGTTTATTCCATAGTTTGTTCCGCTGTTTCCAAGCTCTGCAACTTTAACATTGAAAGTTAAAACATAGTATGCATGGGCGGGGATTGTTAACTCTGGGCTTTCAATTCCAGCAATTCCCTTATCGTTTAAATAGAAAACAAGGCCAAATTTGTTTCCTTCAGTTCCGTCTGTTCCAATTGAAACTCCGGTTATGCTTTCTCCTCCATAAGTAAAAATTCCGTCTTCGCTAGTAAAATCTCCAACACCAGCTTGAACAATTTCTGTTCCAGCAAAATTTGGAATTGTCCAGCCATCTTTTGAATTGCTTTCAAAGTTTAGGTTTAGCCCAAGGCCAGAGGTTAGTTCTTGGCTGTTTTCAGAGCCTTCTCCGTTTTGATTGATTAAATCCTCAATTGAAAATTCAATTTTCTCTTTGTCATCATCTGCTGCATAAAGTGTTGTTGCATATCCAATTGGAAAAAGCGCAAGGATCAAAAGCAAGCAAATTATAAGTTTTGTAAAAGATTTTTTTGTTGTCATATTCCACCTTTTTAAATAATTCCAAATTAGTATACTTAACTTTTAAAAAATTACAAAGCAATTTAATAAAAATTTAAAAATTCAAGATAATAAGTTTTGATTATGAAAAAGTTTAAGGATAAAGTTGTTTTAATTTTAAGCGGATTTGCAATTGGAATTGCAAATGGTTTTTTCGGGGGCGGAGGTGGAATGATTTGCGTTCCACTTCTTGAAAAGGTTTTAAATGTCGATAATAAAAAATCCCATTCAACTGCGCTTGCCGTTATGCTTCCAATTGCACTCTTTTCAATTATTGTCTATGTAATAAAAGTTAGAATAGATTGGCCAATGTTTGGATTTGTTGGCGGAGGGTTTGTTTTGGGCGGAGCACTTGGCGCATTTCTGCTTTCAAAACTCAACGGGAAAATTGTTAGAATTGTTTTCATTCTTGTTGTTCTTGCCGCCGGCGTTAGGCTTTTAATTTAAGGTGGGTTTATGGAAATTGCTCTTTATATAGTTTTTGGAATTATTGGCGGAATCCTCGGCGGAATGGGAATGGGCGGGGGAACGCTTTTAATTCCGCTTTTAACAATTTTTTTGGCCGTTGAACAAAAGGTTGCCCAAGGAATTAACCTTCTTGCCTTCTTGCCAATGGCAATTGTTGCGCTTATTATCCATTTTAAAAACAAGATGGTTGAAACAAAGGGAATTCTTTGGATTATTATTCCAGGAGTTGCCTCTTCTGTTGGCTTTGCTTTTCTGGCAAGCACGCTTGACAACGAAATTTTAAGAATGCTTTTTGGTTCATATCTAATTTTGATTGCAGTTTATGAAATTTGCTGTTTAATTTTTGAAAAAAACTAAAATAGCCCTCAGTTTGCTTTACAAAATTTTTATTCTATGCTAAAATTCAAGCGTAGCATAGGAGAAATTTATGGTAGATAAAAATAAGTGTATATCTTGTGGAACATGCATCGATATTTGCCCAGTTAACGCAATTTCTTGGGGTAATGACGGAAAGGCCCACATAGATCCTAACAAGTGTATTAAGTGTCATTCTTGCGAGGGAATGTGCCCAGTTGGCGCAATTAAAATTGAGGATTAGGAGAAATATGACGACAAAGAAGGCAATTATTCAAATTGATCATGAAAATGTTAATTTAGTTTTGATTGAATGTAAAGATAACTTATATTTCAACATTGTTGATGTTTTTTCAGATTCAATTCCGCTTGTTGAAGACATTGACAAGAACGGAATTTTAAGGCCAGTTTTAATAAAAGATCTTTTGAAGATTTTAAAAATGTATCGCAGAATTTGCGATAATAATTCCATAACAGAAATCTATTCCTATTCGGGAAGTTTTTTTGCTGAGGCAAAAAACAACAAGAGCATTTCTGAAGAAATATATAACACTTGCGGCTTTTTGCTAAACATTTTAACCCGTGAAGATGAAATGAAAAACACTTTTATTGGCGCGGTTAACTCAAGCGATGTTCAAAAGGGCGTTTATTTCTATGTTGGTTCAAGGTTTTGCTATCTTTTAAGCTTTAACAGGAGGAACATTTTAAATTCTGTTATTTTCCCATTTGGGGTTTTTCAAGTTGCAAAAATTTTGAATTCAGAGGGCAACATTCAAGAAAAAAAACAGGAAATTTCAAACCTGTTTAATTCATATTTTTCCAAAGCAGATTTTGTAAAATCAATTGACGCGGAAACGGAAATTTTAACAAGCGGAAGCACAATGCTTTCAATTGGGAAAATTGCAAGAAAGGCAACAAGATATCCGCTTGAAATGGAAAACAACTATGTTCTTTCACTTGAAAATTTTAATAGCGTCTATTCTTTGGTTGAAGGTCTTGGGCTTGATAGCACAAAAAAAATTAAGGGAATTAGTTCTGAAAGCGCAGACAGGGTTTTTGCAGGGGCAATTTTGGCCAAATTGTTTATTGACAGCCTTGGCGCAAAACAAGTTTCAATTAGTGCAGACAAAATTTTAGATGGTTTGATTTCAACATCGGTAGTTCCTGCAATTAACGAGCGTCCGCTTAGCGATATGTTTATTTACAGTTTGGAAAACATAAGCGCGTTTTTCTCTGGCCCAAATTCAAACAACGACAAAGTTTATGAGCTTTCAATTAATGTTTTTAAACAACTTAAAGTTGTTCACAAACTTCCAAGGAACTATATTAAACCTCTTAGAATTGCAGGTTATTTATATGACTGCGGAAAGAGAATTAACTTTGACAACGCGGTTAAAAATTCTTTTGAAGTTATTTTAAATTCAAAAATTAAAGGGGCTTCTCAGAAAGAAATTTTGCTTGGAGCATTTGCATGCAAACTTCAAGACCTTGACAATTTCAATCTTTCAGAGTGGATTAGATATTCAAGTTTGGTAACAGAAGAAGATTCTGTTGCTGTTAAAAAGGTTGGTGTTTTAATCCAACTTTCCGCGGCTCTTGATGCAAGCAAGAGCGGGGCTGTTGATGACCTTAATTGCGACATTTTGGGAGACTCAATAATTGTTAAAACAATTGTTAACAAAGATGCAGATTTTGAGATTAAAGAAGCAATGAAAGTTAACAAAAACTTTAAAAAGGTTTTCACCAAGTTTATTGAGGTTATTTAATGGAAAAGGCCAGAATTTTAAGTGTTTTTGCATTTTTAATTTGTTGCGTTTTTGCTTTTAGCGGATGCGAAATATTTGGCCCTGTTTCTTCAACAATAACAGGCGGAAATTCTCAGCATGTTTCGCAATATCAAGAAAACACGCCAATAACGGTTGAAGAGGGGAGCACTGCTTCTGAAATTGCACAAAAATATATTGATATTTCTTTTACTGTTTTAATATATCAAGTAACGGAAATAAATGATGGAAGTTCTAAATCTATGGAACTATCAAGCTATGGAAGTGGATTTGTTGTTCACACCGGCGGTTTTATTTTAACGAACTATCATGTTATTGAAGATGTTTTGGCAGACCCTGTTTCCTATGGCGCAACAAATGTTTATTATCAATGCTATGTTAGCCAAGATGGAGGTGAAACATATTATCCAGCTGAAATTTTGTGGGAAAACTCTGTTTTCGACATGGCAATTATAATTTGCGAGGAATTTGCCTCTCTTCCGGCTGCAAAACTTAAAGATAGAACAATTTATTGCAGCGATGAGGAGAGGATTGGGGTTTTAGAGCAGGTTATAACTGTTGGAAATCAAAAATCCTATCATGCCTCAGCAACAATTGGAGACATTTCTTCAACTATATTGAGAGTTGCAACTTCGGAAACTAATGTGTATGAACATCTAATTCAACACAATGCATCAATTAACCACGGCAACAGCGGCGGGGCGCTAATTGACATGGACGGAAATGTAATTGGGTTAAACACGCTTGGAGATGACGATGCAAACTCTCTTTTCTTTGCTGTTTCAATCTATCCGGCAATTGCCGTTTTGGACAAAGTTGTTGAAAATTACTATGAATCAGGCTCAAAAACAGAGGAAATTGTTCTTGGGTTCACCGGAACGGACTCTGTTTTAGATAGCATGTCTCAAACCTCTGTTGGTTTTGAAGAAGAAGGGCTTTATGTAACTGGAATTGAAAATTCGTGTCTTATCAGCGGCCTTCAAGTTGGAGATGTTATAGTTGAAGTTAAAATTCAAACTGCCGATGGAACAGAAACCTTTGAAGTTTGGGATAATAATTCGTTTAGATATGCAAGACTAAACTTGCTTTACGCTCAAAACGCAAT
This sequence comes from uncultured Bacillota bacterium, assembly GCA_949283975.1. Lineage (GTDB taxonomy): Bacteria > Bacillota > Clostridia > Christensenellales > UBA1242 > UMGS687. Next base: position 47,963 of record CASDUK010000002.1, on the reverse strand, counting down.
ATTTAAAGTTAACAGAGGAGGAAATATTGTCGAACTGGCAATAATAAATTAACATGGCTTTTAATTTAGCAATTGAATTTGGCGGAGTTAACACGCTTATTTACAGAAGAGGGCAAGGGCTTGTTTTAAAAGAGCCAAGCCTGGTTTGCGCAGCGAATGTTGGCCAGCAATATGAAATTAAAGCAATTGGGTTTGACGCAGAAAAACTTCAGGGAAAAACAAACGATTCAACTTACATTTTTAGCCCTGTTGTTTGCGGAGAAGTTAAAAGCCTTGATTACACGGCGGAAATGCTTAAATATTTTTTTAGAAAAGTTGAACTAAGGAAATTTCCAAAGGAAAGTGCAATTATTTTAGTTCCAACAGGAATTTCAGATGAGGCAAAAAAAGACTATGCTCGCGCAGCAAAAATTGCCGGAATTGGAAAAGTTTGCTTAATTCCAACTGTTGTTTGCAGCGCATATGCAACGGGCGAAGTTGAGCAGAGCAAAACAAAGCTTTGCGTCCACATTGGCGGAACGCTAACAGATGTTGCAGCAATTAACATGAATTCAATTTTAAAGGGCTGTTCAATTGAACTTGGCGGAAGATATTTAGATATTGAAATTGCGCAATACATTTCAAAGAAACACAAGGTTGAAATTAGCATTGCAAGCGCAAAGCGGCTTAAAGAAGAAATTGCAACGTTGGTTGAGGGAGATGTTAGAACCTCAAGTGTAATTGGAATTGACGAGGCGAGCGGAAAGCCAAAACAAATTGTTGTTTCAAGCGAAGAAATCTTTCCAATGCTACAAACTTTTATGGATAACATTATTTCGGCAATTGAAACAACATTAAATGTTTGTCCGCCAGAAGTTTCGGGCGATGTTGCACAGGAGGGAATTTTTGTTTCGGGCGGGCTTTCATCAATTTTGGGGCTTTCAAAGTTTTTGGCAAAGAAACTTCAAATTAAAGTTAATGTAATTCCAGACGGCGACAACGCGCCGCTGATTGCGGCGGGAAAACTTCTTTCAAACAAAAAATTACTTTTAGAAATTATTGATAATTTTTAAGGCCACAATTTTGTGGCTTTAATTATTTAACAAAAACTTGTAAAGCTCGTCTTTTCGTGCATATGCTGTTGCAACTGCGTTTTGATGGGCTTCATCAACGCGCTTTGTTCCATGGGTTTTGCTGTTTAGAAAGTGGATGCAAGTGTGGCCGTCCATGTTGTTGCCCTCAATAAGCGTGTAACCGTGGGGCATTCCGTTTATAGAAGCGGCAACATATGTTCCGTTAATTTCAACCCAAACCGCGCGGCGAGCCCAACTCCAAACACCGTTGTAAAGGCTTTTCATAATTTCTGTGTTTTTGGAATCAATTGGTTGAACGTCTGCGTGGTTGTAGCCTCCAACCCTTTTAACATAATATGATTTCTTTGTTTCAACATCAATAACTCTTGCAACAAGAGTGTATTTGGTAAAAAAGTTGTCAACAACATCAAACCAATCTAAATTTACAACATTTCCAATTTCGCTTATAACTTGGCCGTTAGATTCTGCGTCATAAAAAGGCGAGTTTTCGGTTTCGTATGCATCATTGTAAAGTTCTTTTTCTGTTTCAGAAAGAGCATCATATCCAATTTGATGGGTTGGAATTGGAATTACGCAAACTGCAAACCCAGCAAACAATAGAATAAGAACGAAATAATAAACAAATTTTAGGCTCATAGGTTTAGTTTGCTTTTATTTTGAAAAATTATTTAAATTAACATATGTTGAATTTCACAATCGTAAAATATTTAGATGAAAGAATTTTTTGTTGCCCTAAAATTTTCGCTTTTAGTTGTTGGGGCAATTGTTGGGGCAGGTCTTGCCTCTGGCCAAGAAATTGTTGTTTTTTTTGCGCAATATGGCTTTGTTAGCATGTTCTTTTTAATTGCTTTGTTTCTGCTTTTTTTCCTTGGGGCTAACCAGTTTTTAAGTTTTGGAAAGGTTTATTACAGTCCAGATTTTAAAAATAGCCCAAGAGCAATTAAAGTTTTTGATTATTGTTCAATTTTGTTTTTAGCAATAATTGGTTCTGCAATGTTAGCCGGCGTTAACCAACTTTGCAACGCCCATTTCCACCAGTTTAATTTTCCAATTTACAGCCTTGTTTTGGTTTTTGTTTCAACGGTTGTTATTTTCTTTGGCCTTAGAGCACTTTTAAATTTAAGCATATACCTTGTTCCGTTTATAGTTGTTGGAATTATTTATATTTGCATAAAATGTTTAACAATTTCCCCTCTCTCCGCGCCCGCGCTTTCAACAGATCTTCCAACAGTTGGCCTTTTAGGTTTAAGTTGTGTTAGCTATTGCTGTTGTAATTTAGTTACATCAAACAGAATTTTGTTTGATGTTGGATTTAAATTAAACAAAAGGCAAACAAAAATTGTTTCCTTTGTTGTTGGAGGAATTTTAACAATTATAATTGGCCTAATTATTGCATCAATTCTTGTAATTGACGAGGCAATTTTATATGCAGACCTTCCGCTTGTTTACATGGCCTATTTAATTGGAAATCCGGCGGGAATTTGTTTTTCTTTTGTAATGATTTTAAGCATTGTAACAACGCTTCTAACAACGCAATATTCCTTTGTTGAGATTGCTTTTTCACGGTTTGGCAAAACAAAAAAGGCTCTTATAACACTTTCGAGTGGACTGCTTTTCTTTTTAATTAGTTTAATTGGCTTTGGAGATATTGTAAAATATTTCTATCCAATAATTGGCGCATTTGGCTTTGTTATGATGTTCTATTTAAAAGATTTATCTTTTAAAATGGGCTTCAATTCGGGCAACGATAAAATACATCAAACCAGCAAGAAGACAGAGAATAACCGTGCTTGTCATAACTAAATCAAGTTTGAAAACAGTTCCGCCATAGACAATTAAATAGCCAAGACCCGCCTTCGAAACTAAATATTCGCCCATAATTGAGCCAACCCAGCTCATTCCAACATTTATTTTTAGAACAGAAATAAAATCGACCATTGAATTTGGAACAATCAATTTAAAGAAAATTTGATATTTTTTTGCATTCATTGACTTCATTAAAAGAATTTTGTCCTTGTCGCAGGAAAGAAAGGAACCAAGCAAGCTTAATGTTGTTATAATTACACAAATTAATATGCACATTACAATTATGGCCGTTGTTCCAGCGCCAAACCAAATTATGATAAGCGGCCCAAGGGCAATTTTTGGAAGGCTGTTTAAAACAACAATGTATGGGTCGAAAATTCTTCTAAGCCTTTCACTCCACCATAATATCACAGCAATTAAATATCCAATTGCCGTTGCTAAAACAAAACCAATAACGGTTTCATAAAGCGTTGTTCCAATGTGGAGGAAAAGTTCGCCCGAAACATAAAGGTCTTCAATTGTTGCAATCATTCTTGAGGGAGAGCTTATGAAAAACGGATCTAAAACGCCAAACATTGTTAAAACTTCCCACAAAACAAAGAAAGCAACAAGAATTAAAACTTGAATCAAACGAATTATCCACTTTTCTTTTGTCAATTTCCTAACATAAATTTGGTGTTCTTTAGAATAATTAACGCTTTTTTCTCTTTTAAAAAATTTAAATTTTTTCATCTGTTTTCTCCTTTGAAGAAGATGGCTCTGTGTTATAAACAATTAAATCTTTCCAAATTTCATCAAACAATCCTCTTGCAATTTCGCTTTCGCGCCTTACAATTGGAGGGCCAAGATGTTTTAGGTTGACATCAACAATTCGTTTAACAGTTCCCGGACGAGAGGAAAGAATTATAATTCTGTCGGCCATGCTTGTTGCTTCGGCAATGTCATGGGTAACTAAAACCGCTGTTTTTTTCTCATTTGCAATTATTTCGGAAACGCTGTCACAAACGCTTAGGCGGGTTTGAAAATCTAGGGCAGAGAAGGGTTCGTCTAAAAGCAAAATTTTTGGGTTAATTGCAAGCGTTCGAATAAGCGCAACGCGCTGACGCATTCCGCCAGAAAGTTGGGTTGGTTTTTTGTTTTTAAACGGCCCAAGGCCATATTTGTTAAGTAAGTTGTCTAATTTTTCCTTTGTTTCTATGTCGTTTTTTCTTCCTTGAACTTCTAGGCCAAGCGTTACATTTTTCCAAATTGTTCGCCAATCAAAAAGATGGTCTTTTTGAAACATATATCCAATTTCACTTTGCTTATTTTTTTCTTTTGACTTTTTTTTAAAAAGTTTTAAAAGTTTTTTTTGTGCGCTCTCTGGCTTTTTTGTTATATCGCGTCCATCTAGAAAAATTTTTCCGCTGCTAGGCGAAAGAATTCCAGAAATTAGGCTCAAAATTGTTGTTTTTCCGCAGCCGCTTGGGCCAACAATTGCAACAAATTCTCCCTCATAAACGCTAAAATTAACATTTTCAAGCGCCAAAATTTCGTCTGATTTTGTGTGGTATGTCAATGAAACATTTTCAAATTTTAAAATTTCTTTTCTTTTGCTTTCCATATTTTTCTTTTATCTTAAATTTTTCTTATAAACTTTTTCTTTTGGCGCGGAAAAATTTTCCGCTATTTCATTTTATAAAAGAAGTAGCTAATTTGTTCGTAACAAAAAAACTTGGTTTAGCATAACATAAACTAGAAAAGGGGATGAAAGATGAAAATTTTTTGTTTTAAAGCGCCAAAGTTTCTTTCTTTTTTGCTAAAACCTTTTGTTAAAAAGCAAGAAGTGGAAGAGAAGAAAGAGGTTTAATAATTCTACATATGGAAAAAATTTTCTTATGGGAATTTTTTCCTTCTTTTTATGCTTAACATTAATTTTTGTTTTTGCTTTTTTAAAACAGCTTTTTTTGGCAGTTCTCTTTATTTTGGAAAGGGAGACGGCACGAAACGCTTTTAAAGCGCCAAAGAAAAAGGCTTTTGCGAAAAAGAGATATAACCTTTTAAAGGTTATTCCAAAAAGAACGGTTCAATCGCGACCCTTTTTTGCAAAATTTTTATATGGAAAGGAATTTTTTAAAACAAGCCTTTCAACAAAGTTTTTAATTGACAAAATTTATAGAAGGCTTAGCTTAAACCAAACTCTTCTTAGCTGTGAAATTGATTTTAATAAAATTTGCCATGCGGGGTTTGATTTAACTAAACCAACCATGCTTTTTAATTCTTTAAGATATTCGCAAACAGTTTTGGAAGAGGCTGTTTTTGAGGTTATGAAAAGAACAAGTTTTCAACCAATTTTGGTTTCAGATTCAACTCTTGAAACTAATTTAAAACAAATTTCGCCTTTGGATATCAACCTAAAACTTTATGAAGAGCTTTGCAAGCTGGATTTGAATTATAATCCAAATTATTCTTTTGAAGCGCCAAAAACTGAAACAGATTTTCTCTTTTCAGGCGAAGTTGAAATTAAAAGGTTTTACTCCAAAGGTAATTTAAGTTACAAGATAATTCCAAAAGCAAGCGAGAAACTTACAATTATTTTGGCCCAGAAAAATTTTTATTTTAATTTTTATATCAATAAAAACAACATTAAAATAGTTTCACCCCTTGGTGAAGAAACCAATTTTGTTTCCAATCAAAAAATCTCTAAGGCCTATAAAATTAACAACTTTGGAAAAAGTTTTTTATGCGTTGAATTTAATGTTAAAAAAAACTTTGAATTTCTTTTTTTAAACTCAAATCACATCGAAAATTATAAAAAAATTATTTTTGAAGATAAAATTAATAAAAATAAACTATATAATTTAAAAATTTATACGAAAAATAGGAAATTTAATGAATTTTTTAATATTTTTCTTAGAAAAAAACTTGTTGATGAGTTTTATTCAATAAATTATTTAAAACAAAAAAAGGTTGAATTAAACAGAAAATTTATTTCAGAGTTTTTAAAGCTTGATTACAAAACCCTTGTTTCAAACTCAAAATGTTATTCAGATTTATATAGCTTTCTTTTAAACAAGGTTTTTGGAGTTAATCTTATGGGAGAAAAACTTTTAATTTCTCCAAAGACTCAAATTCCTTTTAAAATTTGTTTTAATTACAATGGAGAAGACAAGCAAATTTATTGTGGCAATTTTATGGGCGGGAAAAAGATTGAATCACTTTCGCTTAAAAACATTTCTGTTATTAATTTGCAAAGTTTGAAAAAACCCGTTGTTTTAATCTCTTAATTATTTCAAATATATTTTAGTTTGTGGTATAATAATTTTATGGAAGAAAAAAGAGTTCCGCTTGCCCAAAGGGTTAGGCCGAGAACATTTGAGGAATTTGTTGGTCAAGAACACATTGCAAAGAAAGGTTCGCTTTTTAGGCGCGCAATTGAGGCGGGAACGCTTGGAAGCGCAATTTTCTTTGGCCCGCCCGGAACGGGAAAGTCAACTCTTGCAAACATAATTGCAAATTTGGATAATGGAATTTTCAAAAAATTAAATGCAGTTTCAAGCGGAGTTGCCGATGTTAAAAAAATAATTGATGAAGCAAGAAGGGACAAAAGTCTTTTTTCAAGACAAACATATTTGCTTTTAGATGAATGTCACAGATGGAGCAAAGCTCAAAGCGACAGCATTTTGCCTGCGGTTGAAGATGGAACAATTGTTTTTATTGGAACAACAACCGAAAGCCCATATCATTCCATGACGCCGGCAATTGTTTCAAGATGTATGGTTTTTGAGTTTAAGCCACTTGAAAAAAAAGATATTGTTCTTGCGCTTAAAAGAGCAATTAAAGACGAACGCGGCTTTGGAAAAAGCAAGGTTAACATAACGCAGCAGGCGCTTGAACATTTTGCATGGGTTTGCGGGGGAGATTTGCGCGCGGCGTTAAACGGCCTTGAGCTTGCCTTTTTAACAACCCAGCCAGATAAGAACGGAGTTGTAAACATAAATCTTGAAATTGCAGAGAACTGTATTCAAAAAAAAGCGCTTTCGGTTGATGAAACAAAATTTTATGACATATTAAGCGCCTTTTGTAAAAGCATTAGAGGAAGCGACCCAGACGCAGCGCTTTTTTACGCCCAAAGGCTGATTAAAGCCGGTTGCGACCCATTGATTATTGCAAGACGCCTAATTGCTCATTGCAGCGAGGATATTGGAATGGCGGACAGCAACGCGCTTCTGCTTGCAAATTGCGCGCTTTATTCGCTTAAAAACCTTGGCCTTCCCGAAGGGTTGTTAAACCTTTCTCATGCAATAATTTATGCCTGCACTGCAGAAAAATCAAACTCTGTTCTAATTGCAATGAACAAAGCGGGGAGCATGGCGGAAAAATTTGCAGACAGCGAAGTTCCCTTTCATTTAAGAAATCATCCGTCAACGAATGACACAAAGAAGATTAAATATAAATATCCTCATGACTACGGAGGATTTGTCGACCAGCAATATCTTCCGGATGAGATTAAAAACGAAGTGTTCTATGTTCCTTCAAAAAATGGAAAGGAAAAGAACATTGTAATAAAAAAGGGCAAGAGTTAAAACTCTGACCCTTGTATTTTTTCAAGTAAATCTGTTAAATCTTTTCCAGGGGAGACTGGCCTAGCACTCGGATTAAAGTTTCTAATGTCGCCGTTGTTTTCAAGATTTAGACCACGTGCAATAATATTTATTTTGTCTTCGTTATTAAAGAAGTGATTGTCGAGTGTCAACAGATAATCAACTCCTGCAAACATTGTTTCTGCCATAATTCTTGCATCATTTGTTGCGTTTTCTGGATTCTTGTTTGGATGAAAGGCCTCGCCATCCATAAAACGTTTAGTTAGCTCTTCGATATGTCGCTTCTCTGTTTTATTGAATTTTACACACCCGTTTGAACAATAATCGCGAATGAAAACTGATAAATTACTTTTGCTGTCATCGAAATATTTTTGATAATCTGGATGTTCTGGGTTAAAATCTCCATATTGAGTTGCTTCTTTAAAAACAGTTGGAAGAATTATTAACTTTATTTTGCCAATTGCAATAAGGCTATATGCATTATACAAACTTACAGCGTTGGGCAATTTTAGCGGGCTGAAGTTCATTATTAAGGCTGTTGTAATTGCCTCCATTGCGTATCCTTTAGCTCGGTATTTTTTTATGAACTTGTAAATTCCAACAAGTTCGCTTAAAGTATTAGTATCAACCGCAATTCTTCTCATGTTACCCTCATTAATATTTTATCATCGAATGTTGTATTTTGTCAATACCCCAAAAAAACGGCAATGCCGTTTAAATTTTGGGCTGAAAGCCCTCAAAAATTATGTTGTCGCAATATTTAACAACTTTCATATATTCTTCTTGACTTCTAATTGTCCAGGCTAAAAGGGGAAGAGTGTTATATTTTCTTACAAAACGGTTTGGAAGGTTTTGCGCGTTGTATGCAATAAAATTTGGCTCGCAAACCTTGTTTAAAAGCATTTTCTTTAAAACAACTCTTTTTAACAAGCTTAATTTTTCATTTTTAAAAAAGGAGGAGAGTTGGCCGCGAATTATGTTTGGAGCATTGTCTTTAAACCACTTTAAAACATATGGGTTGAATGACATAATTGCATATTCTCCGGAATAATTTTTAAGGTGTTCCAAAACTTGACTCTCTAATTTTCCCGGCTTTCCTGAATTTTTAATTTCAATTATAATTGGCGTTTGCCCGGCAATTTTGTCCAGCGCCTCTTGAAAAGTTGGAATTGTTTCTTTAGTTCCTCCAAGAAAGCAGGAAGAAAGATCTTCTTTAATTAGATATTTAACATAACCGTCATGACCGGTTAGGCGAGAGAGCGTTGAATCGTGAAAAACAATTACAGTTCCGTCTGAAATTTGTTGAACATCAAGTTCAATTACATATCCATTTTCAATTGCCTTTTCAAAGGCCGAAAGCGAATTTTCTGGGCTCTGTTCGTCATGAAGCCCCCTATGGGCAACATATTTTTCAACCAGCCAAGACTTAAATAAATCCATTTTTCCCACCTTTCTTAACATATATATGTTACCATAAAAACCATTATTTAAAAAGTAAATTTAAAAAAAATAATAAAATATTTGTTGAATTTGATGGTTTGAATTATAATACTTTTGATGAACGAGAGAATGAGTAAAATTAGAAATTTTTCAATTGTTGCCCACATTGACCATGGAAAGAGCACGCTTGCAGACAGGCTTTTAGAAAAAACAAACACTGTTTCTTTAAGAGACATGGAAAATCAACTTCTAGACAGCATGGATTTGGAGCGCGAAAGGGGAATTACAATTAAATTAACCCCAACAAAGATGAAATATGTTAAGGGCGGCGTTGAATACACGCTTAATTTAATTGACACGCCTGGGCATGTTGATTTTACCTATGAAGTTTCTAGGTCTCTTGCAGCTTGCGAAGGCGCGCTTTTAATTGTTGATGCAACCCAAGGGGTTGAGGCGCAAACGCTTGCAAACTGCTATTTGGCGCTTGACAACAACCTTGAAATTTTGCCGGTTATAAATAAAATTGACCTTCCAAGTGCAGATGTTGAAAAAGTTAGGAAGGAGATTGAAGATGTAATTGGGCTTTCCGCTTCTGATGCGCCGGCAATTTCTGCAAAAGAGGGAACTAACATCGAAAAAGTTTTGGACATGATTGTTGAAAAAGTTCCCGCGCCAAAGGGCGATGAGAATGCGCCGCTAAAAGCGCTTATTTTTGACAGCGTTTATGACAATTTTAAGGGCGCAATTTGCGTTGTTAGAATTGTTGATGGAAGCGTTAAGGTTGGAAGCAAAATTCAAATGATGAAAACAAAAAAAGTTTTCGAAGTAACCGAAGTTGGCTGTTTTGTTCCAGAGATGCAACCATGTGAAAAACTTGAGGCAGGCGAGGTTGGCTATCTTTGTGCTAGCATAAAAAATGTTTCCGAAACACGCGTTGGAGACACAATTACAGATGCGCAAAACCCGGCAACAACTCCGCTTCCAGGCTATAAAGATGCTGTTCCTGTTGTTTACAGCGGAATTTTTTTGGTTGATGGCTCTAAGTATAATGACCTTAAAGATGCGCTTGAAAAACTTAAACTTAACGATGCTGCGCTTTCGTTTAGCCCAGAGAACTCTGCGGCGCTTGGATTTGGGTTTAGATGCGGCTTTCTTGGGCTTTTGCACATGGAAATCATAACGGAAAGGTTGGAGCGCGAGTTTAACTTGGAGCTTATAACAACAGCCCCCGGCGTTGCTTACAATGTTTATAAAACAAATGGCGAGGTTGTTTCTGTTTCAAATCCTTCACTTCTTCCAAAGCCAACAGATATTGTTAAAATTGAAGAGCCAATTGTTCGCGCGCAAATTTTAACGCCGTCAGAATATGTTGGGGCAATTATGGAGCTCTGCCAAGAAAAGCGCGGCGTATATTTAGACATGCAATACCTTGATGCTTCAAGAGTTAAAATTGTTTACAAACTTCCGCTAAATGAAATTATTTATGACTTTTTTGATAGTTTGAAATCTAGAACGCGAGGATATGCGAGTTTGGACTATGAGTTCATTGGTTTTGAGGAAAGCGATTTGGTTAAGCTTGACATTCTTCTAAACGGAGAGCCGTGCGACGCACTAAGCATAATTGTTCACAGAGATAAGGCTTATTCGCGCGGGAGGGCAATTGCGGAAAAACTTAAAAATGTAATTCCGCGTCAGCTTTTTGAAATTCCAATTCAAGCTTCAATTGGAAACAAGGTTATTGCGCGAGAAACCGTTAAGGCAATGAGAAAAGATGTTTTGGCAAAATGTTATGGCGGAGATATTTCGCGAAAAAGAAAGCTGCTTGAAAAGCAAAAAGCCGGGAAGAAAAAGATGAGGCAAATTGGTTCTGTTCAACTTCCAAGCGAGGCTTTTATGAGCATTTTAAAATTAGATGAAAACTAAGTAGAAAAATGTTGAAAATTAATGACAGGATTGAGAAACAATGAAAAAGCTTTCAATTTATGTTCACGTTCCGTTTTGCTCAAAAAAGTGTTACTATTGCAACTTCTGTTCCTTTAAAGCAAATTTAAGTGAACAGGAGCAATATTTCAACGCGCTAGAAAAAGAAATTGAATTTAGAGCAAGTCAGTTTAAAAACCAACCAGTTAAAACAATTTATCTTGGCGGAGGAACACCATCGATTGTTGAAACAAAACAAATTAAAAGGATTTTGGATAAAATTAAACAAAATTTTTTTGTTTTAGATGATGCAGAGATAACAATTGAACTAAATCCAAATTCAACAAGCGAAGAAATGCTTCTAAGTTATTTATCTTTTGGAATAAACAGAATTAGTTTTGGGGTTCAAACATTTAACAAGCGATCGCTAACTTTTGTTGGAAGGCTTTCGGCAAAGGAGGCGGAAAGCTATAAAACAAAAGTTATTTCTCTTTTAAAATTTGCAAATAAAATTGGGTTTAAAAACATTTCGGTTGATTTTATTTTGGCTCTTCCCTTCCAAACAAAAACCCAACTTGTTTCAACTCTTAAAAAACTTGGAACATTCGTCACACATTTTTCTTGCTATATGTTAGAGACGGAGGGAACTAAACTTGAACAATATTACAAGCCGAACGAGGAAGAAATTATAGAGCAGTATGAAGCAAGCGTTAAAACGCTTAAAAAACTTGGGTTTAAGCGCTATGAAATTTCAAACTTTGCAAAGCCGTCTTTTGAATCTTGCCACAATCAAGCCTATTGGAAAAGACAAAACTACCTTGGTTTTGGTCTTGCTGCCCACTCGTTTGTTGAAAATCAAAGATTTGCAAACACAGAGGATTTTAGGCTGTATTTAAAGGTTTTTGAAAAAGCTCCAAACAAAAAAAATTTAATTGAAAGCGGCGTTATTAAAACAGAAAATTTAACAAAAAAACAGTGCGCCGAAGAAACGCTTATGCTCTCACTTAGAACTAGCGAAGGGCTAAACTTAAAGGAATTTAAGGAAAATTTTTTCGACATTGAGAAAGTTCACGCAAAAAAAATTGCAACCTATTTAAAAGCCGGCCTAATTTCCCTTGAAGGAAATTTTCTTCGTTTAACGGGAAAGGGGATTTTGGTTGCAAATGAAATTATTGTTAACTTTGCAGATGACTTTTTAGAACTGGTTTCTAATTAGCAATTTACAATTTTTGAAATATAGCCCTCAAGCTCTGAAATTGGAAGCCTAATTTGAGCCATTGTGTCGCGGTCTCTAACTGTTACCGTTTGGTTTTCAAGTGTTTCATAGTCAACTGTTACGCAAAGCGGCGTTCCAATTTGGTCTTGCCTGCGGTAACGCTTTCCAATTGAACCAGTGTCGTCATAAATTGTTCTAAAACTTTGAGAAAGTTTTGAGAAGAGTTCTTTTGCTTTTTCCGACAAATCTTTTTTCATAAGCGGCAAAACTGCAACTTTAAACGGGGCAAGTTTTGGAATTATTCTCATAATTTCTCTTTCCTCGCCGTCTTCAAGTTTTTCTGTTTCATAGCTGTTGCAAATTACAGCTAGAATTGCGCGGTCTAACCCATAGGAATTTTCAATTACAAACGGAATGAATTTTTCGTTTGTTATTGGGTCTAGATATTGCATTGCCTTTCCGCTGAACTCTTGGTGGCGCGAAAGGTCATAGTTTGTTCTGTTGTGAATTCCGTTAACTTCGTCCCAACCAAAGGGAAAGAGGAACTGAAGGTCGCACGCAGCTTTTGCATAGAAAGCCAATTTGTCGTGGTCGTGAAACCTTAACTTGTCTTCACTTATTCCTAGGCTTAAAAAGAAATCTTTTGACGCATTTTTAAATTCTTCGTAATACTTTTCATCTTCGCCTTCGTGGCAGAACCACTGATATTCCATCTGTTCAAATTCAATTTGTCTAAAAGTGAAATTTCCCGGCGTAATTTCGTTTCTAAAAGCTTTTCCAATTTGGCCGATACCAAACGGAACTTTTGCTCTCATTGTTCTTTGAACATTTAGAAAATTAACATATTCGCCTTGGGCTGTTTCTGGGCGAAGATAAATATCTTGCTGGCTTTCTTTTGTAACACCTCTGTGGGTTTGAAAAAGAAGATTAAATTCGCGAATTGGCGTAAAATTACTTTTTTTGCAAACAGGGCAGGGAACATGGTTTTCCGAGAGATATTTGCTCATTTCTTCGCGGGTCATTAAATCTGGGTTAACTTCTCCCTTTGAAAAATCTGAAATTAAGTTGTCTGCTCTGAACCTTGCTTTGCATTCCTTGCAATCAACAAGAGGGTCTGAAAAAGAAGAAACATGGCCGCTTGCCTCCCAAACGCGAGGGTTCATTAAAATTGCACAATCTATTCCAAAAGAATTTTCTCTTTTTTGAACAAATTTTTCCCACCAAAGTTTTTTAATGTTGTTTTTAAGTTCAACCCCAAGAGGGCCATAGTCCCAAGAGTTTGCAAGGCCGCCATAAATTTCGCTTCCCGGGAAAATGAAACCTGTGTTTTTGCAGTGGGCAACTATTTCTTCCATTGTTTTAGCCATAAACTTCTCCTTAAAATTATTCAAGCGAAATTATACCACTTAAATTAGCAAATTGTCAAAGATTATTTAAACAATCTTAAGTCAACTGGAATAAATATTTATATGAGAAATTCTTCTTATAAATTTAAAATTCCAAAAACTTCAAGAATTGGAAAAGATGTTGTTTTGGTTGGAAAGTGTGAAATTGGCGAAAATGTTGAAATTTTTGGAGACTGCTACATTGAAAATTCAAAAATTGGAGATTTTTGCCAAATTAAATCTAGCTATATTGTTGATAGTTTAATTGGAGAACAAACAACCGTTGGCCCATATGCCCACATTAGGCAAAATTCGAAAATTGGAAACAAGTGTAGAATTGGAAACTTTGTTGAAATTAAAAATTCAACTATTGGAAATCAAACAAAATGCGCCCACCTTTCTTATATAGGCGACGCAACGCTTGGAGAGAGGGTTAACGTTGGTTGCGGCGTTGTTTTTGCAAATTATGATGGAAAGAAAAAACACCGCTCCCAAGTTGGAAGCGATGTCTTTATTGGTTGTAATTGCAACATTGTTGCGCCAAGACAAATTGGAGATAGATGTTTTATAGCCGCCGGAACAACTTTAACCAAAGATCTTCCAAGCGGTTCTTTTTCTATTGGGAGGGTTAGAGATGAATTTCGCCCTTTGAAAAATTAAAGATATGTTTTAAGCGATTCAATGTTATCCTGTTCAAGCTTTAAAAGTTTTGAAAGCAAGTTTAAAATTTCTTCGTCTGCGCCGGCGTGGTCGCTTTGGTCTTTTATGCAGGTTATAACGCCCATGAACGTTCCAATTAAAAGCATTTGAGCAATATGGGAAGTTGATTTATCCGATATTGTTGACATTTTAATGCTTCCCCAAAGCCTAATTTTTTCAAACATGTTGTTATCTTTTATATCAATGTTCTCAGACTTTGCAATCATCTCGCATTCTTCCGAAATTATGTTATATTCTCCCTCTTGCTTTGAAATTTCTGCGGCGAGCGTGTCGCATTTAACCGATTTGATAATGTTGTTAAGAGATTGAAGAGCAGTTTGAACATTTTGATAGATTGATGTTAGCAACAATTGATTTTGAGTTTTATCTTTATTTTCGTTTTCCATATTTTCTCCTTACAACTATTATTTGCAGGGAATAAATTATTATTCAATGCACAACATAGATTTATGAGAACTTCAACAAAAATTTGGCTTGTTTTGGCAATTATATCAAACGTTGGACTGTTTTATTTTTTCAGGCCGCTAATTGACGCAATTAAATATGGCGAAAACGGAGTTTATTTGCAAATTAATTGGGAGTGGTATGTTGGGCTTGCAATGTTTATTTTAGCGAACATTTCTGGCGCAATAATATTTGTTAGATTTGTTAGAACCCAGCCTTTGAACCGCCAAATATTTTTTTCAACAATTCCGCCAACTGTTACCTTTGTTTTTTTAATGCTCTTTATTTTTACAATTAATGTTAGAGAGCAAACAGACATTGTAACCGCCGTTAGAGTTGGGCTTGGAATTTTTGACCCAACTTCAAGGTATATTTGGATGATTGTAATTGTTTTGGCGTATGCACTTTTTCTTTATTTAACTTACACCAACCTTGCAAAACCAGTTAGAAAAATTGAGAGAGCAGTTGAAGTTTTGAGAGATGGCAAAACCAAAAAGCCAATAAAACTTGGAAACAGCAAACAGTTTTTGGGAATTGAATATGATTTAAATCAGATTAACGAAAATTATAAACAACAGGAAAAAATTATAAAACAGTTAACACCAGAAAACGATGTGGTTGTTGTTGAAAACAAGAAAGTTGTTAAAGAAGTTAAACCAGAAAAAAGAAAAAAAACCAGTTAACCTGGTTTAAAGCGTTTTAAGAAAATTGATTAAATTTGAAACATCTTCAAATTTTCGGTAAACGCAGGCAAAGCGAATGTAGGCAATTTCGTCAATGTTCTTTAGCCTTTTCATAACCATTTCGCCAATTTCGCTGGACTTAACTTCTTGGTTTAGGCTGTTTGAAAGGGTTTTTTCAATGTCAAAGACAATTTCTTCAATTTGGCTCATGCTAACAGGGCGCTTTTCACAGGCTTTTATTAAGCCTTTTTTTATTTTTTCTGGGTCAAAACTTTGGCGGCTACCATCGTTTTTAATTACCAAAATTGGCGTTGTTTCAACTGTTTCATATGTTGTAAAGCGCTTTCCACAATTTAAACATTCGCGCCTTCTTCTAATTGAATTTGATTCATCTGTTGAACGAGAATCTATAACTTTGCTGTCAAAATGTCCACAATATATACACTTCATTTTCCACCTCTAACTACATCTTGTTTTAGACTAACACATTTTTTTGTTTTTGGCAAGTTATTTTGAGGGTTTGTTTAACATAAGATATTTTCGTGGAAGAAATTTTGCTTTCAAGTGCAGAGAAAAATAAGAAATATACTATTTCAAAAATAAGCCTAAAAGACTTGGCCGTTGCAAGAAGACTTAGCGAACTTGGCTTTTATAGCGGGGCAGAAGTTGTTGTTTTGGGCTATTCTGCGCTTAAAAAGACCTTTCTTGTTGAAATTTCCTCCTACACGCTTTCACTTAGAAAAAGCGTTTGCGATTTGGTGTTTTTAAATGAATTTAAGAAGAATTAATGTCCCACTTAAAAAATTTTTTAAAAGCAGGGTTAAAGCGCTTGAAAGCCCGCTTAAGATTTTGCTTGTTGGAAATCCAAACACCGGGAAAACAACGCTTTTCAATTCGCTTACAAAATCTAGCGAACATGTTGGAAACTGGCATGGCGTTACGGTTAGCGAAAAGGAAAAGCCTTTTTTTGTTGCCGAAAAAAAGTTTGTTTTAGTTGACCTACCTGGGTTATATTCTTTAACACCACTTAGCTATGAAGAAGAAGTTGCAAGCAAATATATCTTTGAAAACAACTCTTGCCCAATTATTAACATATGTGACATTAATAATTTAAAAAGAAATCTTTTCCTAACTCTTCAACTTAAAGAAATTTCAAACGAGATTATTTTGTTTGTAAATACTTTTCAGAACATAAAAAACAACAAGAAATTAAAGGGAAAAATTAAGCAATCTGAAAATGCCTTAAAAAAATTGGATGTTAAATTTTTTATTGGAAATGCTGAAAATAAAAAAGATATAGAAAAATTTAAAAAAATGATATTAAATTTAAAACTGAATTCAAATAATCAAATAAAAAAAATCGAAAAAAAATTTAAAAAAGAAAATAATTTAAATTTTTTAAAGGAAAACAAAGAAACATTTTTAAAAATTAATTCTTTATTTAATTTAGAAATAAAAGAAGAAAGGGCATATGGAAATTCTAAATTGGATAGTATTTTATTAAATAAATATTTTGCTCTTCCAATTTTTTTTGGAATTCTATTTTTAGTTTTTTATTTAACATTCTTTTCCCTTGGCGCGGCGCTTTCCGACCTTTTAAGAGATTTAATTCAAAATGTTATTGGGGGGCAAATTGTTTCGTGGCTAAAATCTGTTTGCAATGTTGCTTGGGTTGTTGACCTTGTTGAAACAGGAATTATTGGCGGAGTTGGAAGCATTCTTTCATTTTTGCCGCAAGTTATTCTTTTGTTTTTCTTCCTTTCGCTAATTGAAGATAGCGGCTATTTGGCAAGAGTTGCCTTTTTGTTTGAAGACATTTTTGCAAAGGTTGGGCTAAGCGGAAAAAGCGTTTATTCTCTTTTAATGGGCTTTGGCTGCTCAACAACAGCCGCGCTAACGGCAAGAAACATGGAGGATAAAAACGCAAAAATTAAAACTGCAATTTTAACTCCATATATGAGTTGTTCTGCAAAGCTTCCAATCTATGCCGTTATTGGAGGGGCGTTTTTTGGCGTTTCAAATGTTTTAATTATTTTTGGGCTATACATGCTTGGCGTTGTTGTTGCAATTTTGCTAAGCCTACTTTTGGAGCAAAAGGTTTTAAAAAGCAAAGCCCAATCCTTTATCTTGGAGTTTCCAGCATACCGGCTTCCTTCAATAAAAAGAACGTTTAAAATTCTTTGGGAAAATGTTAAACTTTTTCTAATTAGAATTGGAACGGTAATTTTTTCTTTAAATTTAATTGTTTGGGTTCTTCAAAGTTTTTCCTTTGGTTTTAAATTTGTTCCAACAGAGGGCGGAACAAGCATGCTTAAAGCAATTGGAACAGTAATTGCGCCAATTTTTGTTCCTCTTGGATTTGGAAATTGGGGGGCAGCTTCTGCGCTTGTTGCGGGCCTTGCCGCAAAGGAAATTATTGTCAGTTCAATTGCAATGTTTAATGGCGTTGATGTTCTTGGCGACAGCATAAAAAGCCAAACAATGCGCTCAATAACAAGCCCGCTTTCTGTTGTTTTCTTCACGCCGGCAAGCGCTCTTTCTTTCATGGTTTTTTGCCTTTTATATTCTCCGTGTTTGGCAACCATTTCCGTGTTTAAAAAGGAAATAGGAGGGAGGTGGACGGCAATTTCAGTTGTTATTCAATTTGCAATTGCATATATTCTTGCGCTTTTAACTTATAACATTTATAGGCTTGTTGAAGGGGTTGGCGCCGTTAATTCAATTTTTATTTTCTTTGGGATAGGGTTAATTTTAGTTTGTTTGTTCTACCTGTATTTAAAACTTAAAAAAAGAAACTTTTGTTCATATTGCAAAGATAAAAGTTCTTGCAAAAATTGCAGAAAGAAATAGACGGATTTTTGTATTTTATTTGTTATTTTAGATATAATGTGGTAAATTAATTTAGATGAAAAAACCGCTTGTTGCAATTGTTGGAAGGCCAAATACGGGGAAAAGTTCGTTTTTTAATAAAATATGTGGAAAACGAATTAGCATAATTGACGACCTTCCTGGCGTTACTAGAGACAGGATTTATTGCGATGCCGAATGGTGTGGCAAGGTTTTTACGCTTGTTGACACGGGCGGGCTGGACAGCAAGAGCAGCGACGTTTTTCAAAAGACAATTCGAAGCCAAGCCCAAATTGCAATTGACCTTGCAGATGTAATAATTTTTATGGTTGACGGAAGAGAGGGGGTTACGCCAGCAGATGAAGAGGTTGCCGCCCTTTTAAGGCGGGCAAAAAAACGCGTTATTTTGGTTGTTAACAAGCTTGACCGCTTTGAAGTTGAAAACACCTATGACTTTTACAGCCTTGGCTTTGGCGAGCCATTTCCAATTTCATGCCAACAAGGAAAGGGGCTTGGCGAAGTTTTAGACGAGATTATAAGCGCGCCGTGTTTTAAAGAAATTTCAAATTTTGAGGAAACTTCAACAATTAAAATTGCCGTTGTTGGAAGGCCAAACGCCGGGAAAAGTTCAATTGTTAACCGCCTTTTGGGCGAGGAGAGAGTTGTTGTTTCAAATGTTGCCGGAACAACGCGAGACGCAATTGACACGCCCTTTAGATATGGCGGAAAAGATTTTGTTTTAATTGATACTGCTGGGCTAAGGCGTAAGCGAAGCGTTGAGAAGGAAAGCGTTGAGGGTTATAGCGCGCTAAGGGCGCGAGAGGCAATTGGGCGCGCAGATGTTGTTTTGATTGTTTTTGATGCTAGCGAGGAAATTAGCGAGCAAGATGTTAGAATTGCGGGCTATGTTCACGAAGAAGGAAAGCCAAGTTTAATTGTTATGAACAAGTGGGACAAAATTGAAAAAAATGGTAACACAATTAACGATTATGCTTCAATGCTTAAAGAAAAACTTTCGTTTATGGACTATTTTAAGCCTGTTTTTATTTCAGCGCTCTCTGGTAAGCGCGTTGAAAAAATTATGCCAAGCGTTTTGGAAGTTTACTCCAACAGCACAAAAAGAATTACAACCGGCGTTTTAAACGAGGTTATTCAAAAGGCAATTTTATCTCAGCAGCCGCCAACAAAAAAGGGAAAAGCGCTTAAGATTTTGTATGCAACCCAGGCGGAAGTTTCGCCGCCAACTTTTGTTATTTTTGTCAATGATTCAAGTATTGTCCACTTTTCGTATGAAAGGTTTTTGGAAAATAGGCTAAGAGCTTCTATAAACTTTGAAGGAACGCCAATAAAGCTAATTTTTAGAAGCAGAAAGGAAAAGGAGCAGTAGCGTTATGGAATGGTGGAGATTTGTTGTTGTTATAGTTGTTTCCTACTTTCTTGGCAACATTAACTTTGCAAGAATCCTTTCTGGAAGAATGAAGGAAGACATAACTAAAAAGGGAAGCGGAAACCCCGGAACGATGAACATGCTAAGATCATTTGGGTTTAAGGCAGGTTTTTTAACTTTGGTTTTTGATGCCTTTAAAGGCGCAATTGCCGCTCTTTTGGGCTTTTTTATGTTTGGCGGGCTTGATGGAAGCAGTTTAGATATTTGGGGGCTCCATTCCTCTCAAGAGGCAATGATGGGGCTTTATATTGGCGGAATTTCCGTAATTCTTGGCCATAATTTTCCAGTTATATATAAATTTAAAGGCGGAAAGGGCGTTGCTTGCATGCTTGGTGTTTTTCTTGTTTCTTCGCCTCTTTGGGTTGCAATTTGCTTTGTTTTTGGTTTTATCTATCTTTACATTTTTGATTATGCAGCAGTTGCATCGTTTATTTTTATTTCGATTTTAACTTTCATTGAAGCACTTAAATATACAGGCGAAAATAAAAACCTTGTTGTAACAATTCTTTTGTTTGTCATGTTCTGTTTAACTTGGTTCATGCACAGGCAAAATATTTTCAGATTACTTGTTGGAAAAGAAAATAAAGCAAACTTAAAAAAATCCTTAAAAAAAGTTTATTCAAAAGAGGATATTAAGGCAGAAAAGAAAGAAATTAAACAAGAAAAGAAAGAAGATAAAACAAAGGAAATTGGATAGAATGGTGGATGTTAAAAAATTAAAACAAGCAAAACTTAAAGAGAATTTAAAAAAGAAGTTAGATGAAAGCATTAGGGTTTTTGTTGACGAAAAAAACCCATGTTTGTTTCGCGATGTTTCAAAGTGTATAAAATGCGGCCGTTGCAAGCAGATGTGTGAGGAGGCAACGGGACTTGGGGAATATTATGGCGTTAACAAACAAGGAACAATTGATGTTTGCATTGGCTGCGGCCAGTGCACGCTTGCTTGCGGCGTTAACGCTCTTAGAGAAAAGGCAAGCTATCGAAAGGTTTTAGAGGAGCTGAACAATTTTGACAAAGTTTTAGTTGTTTCAACTGCGCCGGCGGTTAGAGTTGCCCTTGCAGAGGAGTTTGGGTTTGATGTTGGTCTTTATGACGAAGGAAAGATGGTTACGGCGCTTAGAATGCTTGGGTTTGACTATGTTTTTGACGTTACCTTTGGGGCAGATTTAACAATTATGGAAGAGGCAAATGAACTTGTAAATAGAATTACAAAAAAGGAGGGGAAACTTCCGATGTTTACAAGTTGTTGCCCTTCTTGGGTTAGGTTTGTTGAACTTTTCGAGCCTTCGCTAATTCCAAATTTATCAACGGCAAAAAGCCCAATTTCAATGCAAGGCGCAATTATAAAAACATATTTTGCAAGACAAAAGCGCAAAAAGCCAGAAGATATTGTTCATGTTGTTATAACCCCTTGCACTTCCAAAAAATATGAGATAACAAGAGAAGAACTTTCGGTTTCGGACGATTTTGGGTATATGCCCGGAATTAAAGATGTTGACTATGTTTTAACAACGCGAGAACTTGCCCATTTGATTAGGCGACAGAACATTCCATATGGAAATTTGTATGACGGAAATTTTGATGAAATTTGCCAAAGAGGCTCGGGAGGGGGCGTAATTTTTGGCTCAACGGGCGGCGTTATGCAAGCCGCTCTTCGCGAAGCCCATTACATTTTAACTGGGAAAGAACCAACCGACCACATTTTAAAACTTGAAAAAGTTAGAGGAATGGAGGGCGTTAAGGAAGACGAAGTTAACATTGGCGGGGCAACGGTTAAAGTTGCGGTTGTTAACGGAATTAGAAACGCCCATGAACTTATTAAAAAAATTAAGAACAAAACTGCTGACTATGATTTTATTGAGGTTATGACCTGCCGCGGAGGTTGCGCCGGCGGAGGAGGCCAGCCAAAGGTTAAAAATGTTGATGATTTTATTAGGAAAAAAAGAGGAGATGCGCTATACTTAAAAGACGAGGGGCTTGAAATTAGAAGCGCCCACAAAAACCCAGAAATTAAGAAAATTTATGAAGAGTTTTTGGAAAGGCCGCTTAGTGACATTAGCAAAATGCTTCTTCACACAAAATATTTCGACCGCTCAGATGAAATTAAATTTAAAGGAGATAGAAAATGAATTTGAAAGGAAGTAAAACAGAAAAGAATTTAATGGAAGCTTTCGCAGGGGAAAGCCAAGCAAGAAACAAATATACATATTACGCTTCCAAAGCAAAGAAGGACGGCTATGAGGCAATTGCAAACATTTTTGAAGAAACGGCAAACAACGAAAAAGAACACGCAAAAATGTGGTTTAAAGCTCTTCACGGCGGCGCAATTCCAATGACTCTTGACAATTTGCTTGACGCCGCACAAGGCGAACATGGCGAATGGACAGAAATGTATAAACGTATGGCAAAAGAAGCAAGGGAAGAGGGCTTCGAAAGGCTTGCATATCAATTTGAGGCAGTTGCTGCAATTGAAAAACACCATGAGGAAAGATATCAAAAATTGATTGATGAAATTAAAGCTGGCTCAACATTTAAAAAGGACGAAATTGTTGCATGGAAATGTTTAAATTGCGGCCATATCCACTTTGGAAAAGCTGCTCCTTCTGTTTGCCCAGTTTGCGAACACCCTCAATCATATTTCAAAGAAATTAAGTGTATTAAACCAGAAAATAAATAATTAAATAAATAAAAAATAAATAAACAAAAAGGAACTTTAATAATGCAAGTTCCTTTTTTCTAAATATTATTTTTCTTCAATTAAACAAATTGCTTGGGCAAGAGTTTTGGTGTGTGTAATTGAAATGTCAATTTTTTTGTAGTTAGAATTAAAGTGTTCCAAATATTCTCCAAACAATTTAACAATTGGGCGGCCGGAAGAGGATTTGGAAATTTCAATTAATTTTGGCTTGAAAATTTTTAAATCAAGGGCTTTGAAAACAGCCTCTTTTGCGCAAAAAAGCCCGCCTATTTTTTCTTTTTTATTTTGGAATTTTTCAATAAATTTTTGTTCATTTTCTGTTAATATTTTGTTTAAAAAATTTTTAGACAAATTAATTCTTTCAATTTCCAATAGGTCAATTCCAATCTTCATTTTCATCTCCAAATTCATAAATTAATTTTTTTACAACGGGGCTAATTTCTTCAAATGAAAAACCTTTTGAAAAAAGATGGTTAAAAAGTTTTTTTGCAGTTTGACTATTTTTTTCTTTATTTTTTAAATATTTTTCTGCCAAATTAATTATGTATTCCTCATCGGTTGTTAAATCTTCTAAAACCTTTTTTGAAACTTCTGGGCTAACACCTTTTGAGCCTAGCTCAAATTCTAAAAGCCGCCTTCCTTTTTTGTGTTTATAACTTTCAATAAATTGCCTTGCAAAGGCCTCATCGTTTAAATAGCCATATTCATCTAACTTGCCCAAACAGTGTGAAACCGTTTGCGAAGCATAACCCTTTGAAAAAAGATAATCCGAAACCTGCTTTTTTGTTTTTGGGTTTGAAAGATATTTAAGGCTTTTTTCAAAGGCAACAATTTTTTCATTTTCAAGTTGGGCAGATTCCAATTTTTCTTTTGAAATAAACATTCCAACTTTTAATTTTTCTTTTAAAATTGTTTCTGCGTTTAATTTGCAAAAGAAAACACCGTCTAAAAAAACGTTGTAATTATCCTTTCCGCTTTTAACTAAATTTGTTATTTCTTGCATTAAAAATATTATATCACTTCTTTTTTATTTGACAAATCTATTTAAAGAAACTATTATAACCTCATAGGAGAAAGTGATGAAAGAAGTTGAAATTAAAAAAGAAAATCTTTTTGAGCATCTAAAGCAGCGCGGCTTTGTTTATCAAATGACTAATGAGGAGGAAGTTAGAAAACTTTGCAACAGCAAAAAAACAACAATCTATGTTGGAATTGACCCAACGGCAGACAGCCTTCATATTGGCCACTTTTTTTCGCTTTTAATGCTTAGAAAATTTCAGCAAGTTGGCCACAGGGTTATTGTTCTTCTTGGCGGCGCAACGGCAATGATTGGCGACCCAAGCGGAAGGAACGACATGAGAAGCATGGTTACAGACGACTTCATTAAAGCAAACTTTCAAAACATTAAAAAAACAATTGGAAAGGCCGTTAGGTTAGAAGGAGAAAACCCAGCAATAATTGTTAACAATGCGGATTGGATTAGAGGCTATGACTATGTTGATTTTATGAGGGACATAGGCCAACATTTTAACGTTAACCACATGCTTGCCTCGGAGTCTTGTGCAAGCCGTTTGGCTGCTGGCGGGCTAACATTCTTGGAAATGGGCTACATGCTCATTCAAGCATATGATTTCGTGTATTTAAACAGGAAATATGGCTGCCAACTTCAAATTGGAGGAAGCGACCAATGGGGGAACATTGTTGCCGGGGCAGAGCTTGGCCGAAAACTCAACTTTTTGGAGGGGAAAGACCCAGAGGCTTTTCAAGCGCTAACATGTCCGCTTCTAACCGATGCAAACGGAAAAAAGATGGGAAAAACTTCAAAGGGTGCTCTTTGGATTTCAAAGGAAAAAACTTCGCCATATGAGTTTTATCAATATTTCATAAATGTTGACGACAGAGATGTTGTTAAACTTTTAAAGCTTTTTACAAATTATGAAATTTCGGAAATTG
This sequence comes from uncultured Bacillota bacterium, assembly GCA_949283975.1. Lineage (GTDB taxonomy): Bacteria > Bacillota > Clostridia > Christensenellales > UBA1242 > UMGS687. Next base: position 23,748 of record CASDUK010000002.1, on the reverse strand, counting down.
AAAGCCTTGCCGAAACAGATGTTCGCGCGGCCAAAAAACTTATGGCATTTGAGATAACAAAATTGATTCACGGAGAAGAGGAGGCAAACAAGGCGGTTAGCGCGGCTGCAGCGCTTTTTGAAGGCGGATTTGACACCTCTTCTGTTCCAACATATAATCTTACAATGAAAGAATTTAAAGAAAAGGTTAGAATTTTGGAAGTTGCGCAAAGGGCAAATTTAATTTCAAGCATTTCCGAGGGAAGAAGGCTTGTTTCTCAGGGAGGTTTTTTTGTAAACAACAAAAAACTTTTAGACCCAAACGAATTTTTTTCTGATGTTGATTTTAATGAAGGTTTTGCCCTTTTGAAAAAGGGAAAGAAAAACTTTGTTAAAGTTGTTTTAAGTTAGGCTTTTATGGCAGAAATTGAAATTAAAAAAAGCAAATTCATTTCCTCTTCTTTCAAGGTTGAAACACTTGAAGAAGTTAAAAATGTTTTAGAGGAAATTAAACTTAAAAACAAAAAGGCAACTCATGTTTGCTTTGCCTATGTTATTTCTGGAACAGAATTTTTGGTTAAAGCCTTTGACGATGGCGAGCCAAGCGGAACGGCAGGAAAACCAATTTTAAATGTAATTCAAAAACAAAATTTGTCAAATGTTTTAGTTGTTGTTGTAAGATATTTTGGCGGAATTAAGCTTGGCGCAGGCGGACTTGTTAGGGCATATTCAAAGGCTGCAAGCTTGGCGCTTAGCGAGTTTTAAACATACCAACTTTTTTTCGTTTGAGTTGACGAAGAGCTTTCGCCAACAAATTCAACAATGTTTGATTTTTCGCTTACAAGCTCTTGTTTTGTTGCATGGTTTTTAATTTTAGTAATCAAATAGAACTTTGTTTTATTTTGGCTTTTTGGAAGAGTGTAGGTTATGTTTCCGCTTTCGCCTTCAAAGGTTTTAATTAAAACATCTTCCTCTTCCTCTTGGCGATATAGTTCATAGCAAAGATAGCTTTCTGCGTTAAAATTAAACACGCAATTTCCGTTTTCAACTTTTCCATTTAAGGTTGGCGGAGCAATTTCTAAAAAGTTTGTTGACTTTTCCTTTGGAAGGTTGAACCTTGAAAAAACTTCGCAAATTTTATACCTTTGAGGAGTGTAGTCGTTTGCCCGTAAGACAATGTTGTTTTTGTCATATTCAATTGCGTCAATTTCAATGGTTGAAACGCTTGACGGAACTTCAAAATCCTTTGGAGTTTCCGTTTTATAAATTGATTTAAAATAGTTTTTTGCAATGTTTGTTGGTTGGTTTCCTCCGGTTAAAGAGCCAATGTTGTTATTGGAATAATCTCCAATCCAAATTCCAACAGTGTCTGCGCTTGATAGGGCAAGGCAATATGCATCGCTGTTGTTTAGGCTTGAGCCAACTGTTCCGGTTTTTGCTGCAACTTGATAGGGAAGAGAAGAAAGTTTTTTTGCCGTTCCCTCTTTAGCGCAAGTTAAAAGAGTTGAGAGAGTTAAATAGTTTGAATCCTCTCTAAAAACTTGGTCCTCAACACAAATTTTTTTATAAACAACGCGTCCGTTTTTATCTGTTATTTGCGAAATAAACGAGGGTTCAACATAGCTTCCGCTCGAGGCAAAAACAGTGTATGCCCCGCAAAGTGTTTTAAGCGTTGTTCCATAGGTCATTCCGCCAAGCGCAAGTGCATAGCCGCAATCTAAACTGTCAAATTCAATTCCAAGCCGCGTTGCATACCTTTTTGCTTTTGGAATTTTTAGATAGGAAAGAGTTTTTACAGCTGGAATGTTAATTGACTTGCTAACGGCCTCTCTAACGCTGATATATCCGCTATATGAGTTGTTGTAGTTTTTTGGAGAGTAACCGTTTATGTTAATTTCGTCATCTAAAATTTTGGTTGCGGGGCTAATTATGTTTTCATTAATTGCTGGCCCATAAACTAAAATTGGTTTAATTGCCGAACCTGGCTGGCGCTTTGAATTCAAAATGTTATATGGACTCTTCCCAAAAAACGCCTCAATTCCATGGGTTTTGTTGTTAATTGAAATTCCTGCTTGGTCAAAACCAAGCCCCTCATTTAAGATTGCATTTTGAAGGCTTGCTTGTTTTTCTTGATTTAAAAAAGTGTAAATTTTGTATCCGCCAAGCGCAATTTGCTTTGCTGGCATTTTTAAAATCTTTTCCGCCTCAAAAATTGCTTGTTGAGAATAGCTGTTTTGCCCGCGATCAAAATTCTTATCTATGTTCAAAACAATTTCGCTTTCACATGCAGTTTTATAGGTTTCGTCTGAAATTTTTCCATCTCTTTTCATTTCGCAAAGAACAAGGTTTCGCCGCTGTTTTGCGCGCTCTGGGTTTGAAATTGGACAGTAGTTTGCCGGGGATTTTATAAGCCCAGCAAGAAGAGCGCTTTCTTCAAGAGAAAGCTCGCTTGAAGGCTTTGAAAAATAGAAGTTGCTTGCATTTTCAATTCCATAGATGTTGTTTCCAAAATAGATTAAATTTAAATAGTTTTCCAAAATTTCCTCTTTGGAAAGTTGCTTTTCCATTTTTAGAGCAAGAGAAATTTCTTTAATCTTTCTTTCAAGCGTCTTTTCGCTTGAAAGGTGGGTGTTTTTAATTAGCTGCTGGCTAATTGTTGATGCGCCTTCAACAAACCTTCCCTTCCCAAGGTTTTTAAGCATTGCGCTAGCCATTCTTTTTAAATTAATTCCGTTGTGGCTGAAAAAAGACTTGTCCTCAATTGAAATAAAGGCGTCAATTGTGTTTTGATTTAACGAAGAAAGGTTTATGTATTGATTGTTGAACATATTTTTATCTGAGATTAAGTTATTTTCACTATCAAAAACCTCAATGTGTAAACTTGGATCAACAAGTTTTTCTTTTTCAAAAGACTGGTTTTTTGTTATTGAAAAATAAACTCCAAGCCCAACGCTTGTTGCAATCAACAAAAAGCCAAGAAGACAACAAAAAATTGTTAAGCTAATCTTTTTTGCCTTTTTCATCTAAAATATTATTTGTCATATTCAAAAATATATTATGTAACTTTTATTTTTGTTAAAAAAGTTTTATAAATCTAGGATTTGTGCTAAACTTGGTTTTAAGTTTAGGAAAATTTTGATGGAAAAAAATTATAGTATAAATGAGAAAGCTTTGATATTTTTAAGTTTGTTTGATTTAATGCCTCAAAAGGAGGCCGAGCTTTTAAGCCTTTTTAACGAACCTGGCGAACTTCTAGAAGATTTTTATGAAAGAGAAAGGGAAATTAACAGAATGTTTGTAAAGCTTATGAAAAAAGAATCCCAGGCTGAAAACATTTCTGAAAAATATCACAAAACAGTTGCCCAAATGAAAAAGGCAATTGAAGACAACCTTTTGGAAAGCTATATTAAAAATTTAAATTCAAGGGAAATTGTTGTTCTAACTCCTTTTAGTAAGGACTATCCTAAAAAACTTTTAGACCTTGAATTTCCTCCTCAAACGCTCTTTTGTTTGGGGGATATTTCTCTTTTAAATTCAGATTGCATTGGCGTTGTTGGAACAAGAACGCCAACTTCCTATGGGAAACTTGTAACCGAAAAATTTTGCAAAGGTCTTTCGCAAAATAATTTTACAATTGTAAGTGGCCTTGCGGCGGGAATTGACAGTGTTGCCCATAAAACAGCGCTTGAATCTGGAGGGAAAACAATTGCGGTTTTGGGAGGAGGGTTTGACCACATTTTCCCAACGTTCAACGCAGAACTTGCAAAGCGAATTTCGCGTGAGGGGCTTTTAATAACAGAATACAGGCCAAGCATGCAGCCCGCGCTTTACACATTTCCTCAAAGAAACAGAATAATTGCCGGCCTTTCGCTTGGAATTTTGCTTACCGAAGCGGGCGAGAAAAGCGGTTCTCTTCACACAAAGGAATTTGCTTTGGAGCTTGGACGAGAAGTTTTTGCAGTTCCTGGGAACATTAACAGCGCAATGAGCAAGGGAACAAACAGGTTGATTAGAAGCGCCCAGGGAGCATGTGTTTTAAGCTTTGAAGATATTGTTTGCACTTTTCGAGAAAATGTTGTAAAATCACCTTCGGTTTCAAATTTGCAACTTTCACTTGACGATCAGTTAATTTTAAAACATCTTGAAAGTGGAGAAAAAACAATTGAACAACTTGCAGAGTTAACTGGTTTTCAAATTGGAAAGTTAAACGCAAATTTAACAATGCTTGAAATTAGGGGAATTGTTAAACAAGTTCCAGGAAACAGTTATATATTAGTTTAGGAGAATTTAATGAAATTAGTTATTATTGAAGGGCCAGGTAAAAGAGAAACATTAAAAAAATATCTTGGGGCGGGTTTTGATGTTTTTGCAACAAAGGGGCATGTTAGAGATCTTCCTGAAAAAGATTTTGGCGTTGATTTAAAAACGATTACGCCGAAATATGAAATTATGAAGGACAAAGAAGACCTTATTGAAGAACTTAAAAAGAAGGCAAAAAGGGCTGATGAAGTTTTAATTGCAACCGACCCAGACCGCGAGGGAGAGGCAATTGCTTGGCACATTGCATATATTCTTGGAATAGACCCAAAAACAAAGTGTAGAATTGTTTTTAACGAAATTTCAAAAAAGGCAGTTACAGAAGCTTTAAAAAATCCAAGAGAAATTGACATGAACTTGGTTAACGCGCAGCAAACAAGGCGAATTTTAGACAGAATTGTTGGATATAAAGTTTCGCCAATTATTTGCAAGAGAATTAAGCCAAGGTTAAGCGCTGGGCGCGTTCAAAGCGTTGCGCTTAAACTTGTTGTTGACAGAGAAAAAGAAATTTTGGCCTTTGTTCCAGAGGAATATTGGAACATAGGCGCAGAGCTTGAAAAGGCGGGAGAGAAACAAAAATTTAAAGCCGCTCTTTCAACCAAAGACGGAAAGAAAATTAAAGTTGAAAACAAAGAGCAAGCTCAGCAAATTGAAGGCGACTTAAAGGGCGCAAGTTACTTTGTTTCTAAAATTAAAAAATCCCAAACAAAAAGCCATGCGCCTGCGCCTTTTACAACAAGCACAATGCAACAAGATGCGCTTAACAAACTTGGAATGAACCTTAAAAAAACCTCTTTCTGCGCGCAACAACTTTATGAGGGTGTTGAAATTGAGGGCGAGGGGAAAATTGCCTTAATTACCTATATTAGAACAGACAGCACAAGGGTTTCGCCAGACGCCCAAGCAAGCGCTTTAAGCTACATTGCAAGAGAGTTTGGAGATCAATATGTTCCGTCTAAACCAAACATTTATAAAACAAAAGAAACAGCCCAAGACGCCCACGAGGCAATTAGACCAATTTCAATTGAAAGAACGCCATCAAGCGTTATGTCATCGCTTTCGCCAGATAATTTTAAGTTGTATAAACTAATTTATGAAAGATTTTTGGCAAGCCAAATGGCAGAGGCAATTTACAATAATGTAAATGTTGAAGTTTCTGCAAATAACTATGGTTTTAAAGCGGTTGGAAAAACTGTTGAATTTTTGGGTTACACGGCGGTTTATAAATCCTATGTGGAAAAGGAAGATGACTCTTCAAAACTTCCAAAGATGAGCGAAGGCGAGCAGCTTAACTTTGTTAAACTAATTTCAGAACAAAAATTTACAAAACCGCCTGCGCGCTACACCGAGGCAAGCCTTGTTAAAGAAATGGAAGAAAAGGGAATTGGCCGTCCAGCAACATATGCAATGACAATTACAACGCTAGATTCAAGAGGCTACACGGTTCACGATGGAAAATATCTTGTTCCAACAGAGCTTGGAAAAGTTGTTGACCAATATCTTGCTAATAATTTTAGACAGGTTATTAATGTTAAATTCACTGCCGACATGGAAAACCGTCTTGATGAAATTGCCGAACAGGGCAAGAACTGGCAAAATGTTGCAACAAGTTTTTGGAACAGTTTTTCTGGGCTTTTGGTTAAAGCGGGCGCAAGCAGGGAAAAAATTAAAATTCAACCAGAGAAAACAGATGTTGTTTGCGACAGGTGCGGAGCACCAATGGTTGTTAGAGAGGGCAGATTTGGAAAATTCCTTGGTTGCAGCGCATATCCAAATTGCACAAATGTCATGAAATTGGAAACAAGCAAGCCAAAATATGAGCCGAAAATAATTGGAAAATGCCCTGAATGTGAGGAGGGAAATGTTTCAATTCGCCGAAGTAGGGCAGGAAAAACTTATTATGCTTGTGACAAATGTAAATTCTATTCCTTCACAAATCCAATGAAGGGAAAGGAAACGCCAGCAAGCTAAAAATGTTTTGAATAAAAGTTTTAGAGATATATAATTTATTTGGAGGATCTATGGAACTTAGAGGAACAACAATTTGCGCGGTAAAGCGCAACGGAAAAACGGCAATTGCCGGAGACGGCCAAGTTACCATGCAAAATAGTGTTATTTTTAAAGACAATGCAGTTAAAGTTAGAAGAATTTATGACGACAAAGTTGTTGTTGGCTTTGCCGGTTCTGTTGCAGATGCGTTCAGCCTTTGCGAACGCTTTGAAGAAATGTTAAACAAATATTCTGGAAACTTAATGAGAAGCGCGGTTGAACTTGCCCAGCTTTGGAGGGGAGACAAAGTTTTAAGAAAACTTGAGGCAATGATGATTGTTGCAGATTCAAACCAAGTTTTAATTCTTTCTGGAAACGGCGATGTTATTGAACCTTCAGACGGAGTTTGTGCAATTGGTTCTGGCGGGAACTATGCACTTGCAGCAGCAAAAGCATTAATTGAGAACACAAAACTAAGCGCAAGGGAAATTGCTAAAAAAGCGCTTGAAATTGCAGGCAAAATTTGCGTGTTTACAAATGACAACCTAACTGTTGAAGAAATTTAAAGGAGAGATTATGAATTTAACGCCAAAACAAATTGTTGAACAATTAAATCAATATATAATTGGCCAAAACGAGGCGAAAAAGGCCGTTGCTGTTGCGCTTAGAAATCGCTACCGCAGGAGCAAACTTTCAAAAGAAATGAAAGATGAAATTACGCCAAAAAATATTATAATGAAAGGCCCAACCGGCGTTGGAAAAACGGAGATTGCAAGAAGGCTTGCAAAGCTTGTTAAAGCGCCATTTATCAAAATTGAGGCAACTAAATACACCGAAGTTGGCTATGTTGGAAGAGATGTTGAAAGCATGGTTAGAGACCTTGTTGAAACTTCTGTTAGAATGGTTAAAGATGAAAAGCAACACGAAGTTGAAACCAAAGCAAAGGAAGTTGTTGATAGAATTTTGCTTGACGCAATAACAAAGGCTCAGCTTGCAAAAAACCCAACAGAAAATCCAGATGAGTTAAAAGAAAAAGTTAAGGCTGATTACTTCGAGGGAAAGTTGGACGAAGAAATTGTTGAAATTGAAGTTAAAGACACGCCAAAACCGCTTGACCTTTCAAGCGGCGTTGCAGAAATTAACATTGGAACAATTATGGGCGGAATTTTCCCTCAGAAGAAGAAGAGAAGAAAAGTTACAATTAAAGAGGCAAGGGAACTTTTAATTTCAGAAGAATCTGAGAAGATGATTGACATGGACAGCGTTAACAGCGAAGCAATTCGCCGCGCAGAAGAGGATGGAATTATTTTCATTGACGAGATGGATAAAATTATTGGAAAATCGGCTTCAAATGGCCCAGATGTTTCACGCGAAGGCGTTCAGAGGGACATTCTTCCGATTGTTGAAGGTTCAACAGTTGCAACAAAATATGGAAATGTTAAGACAGACTATATTTTGTTCATCGCTTCTGGCGCGTTTCATGTTTCGAAAATTGAGGATATGATTCCAGAACTTCAAGGAAGATTTCCAATTAAAGTTGAATTAAAAAATTTAACCAAGGAAGATTTCTATCGAATTTTAACCGAAACAAAAACTTCTGTAACAACGCAGTATGCAGAGCTTTTGAAAGTTGACAACATTGACCTTGAATTTACAGATGATGCTCTTAAAGAAATTTCAGAGATGGCGGAAGTTGAAAATGAAACCAGCGAAAACATTGGGGCAAGGCGTCTTCATTCAATTATTGAAAAGGTTTTGGAGGACATTTCATTCAACGCAACAGGCGACCACCCAATGCTTAAAGTTAAAATAGACAGGCCATATGTTCAAAACGCATTTAGCGAAAACAGAAAGAAATATGACCTTAAAAAGTATGTTTTATAATGGAAAGATTTTCTAGGTCTGAGCTTTTGTTTGGGAAGGAAAACATGGATAAATTAAAGTTTGCCCATGTTTTAGTTGTTGGAATTGGAGGAGTTGGCGGCTATGTTTGCGAAATTTTGGCAAGAGGCGGGGTTGGAAATCTTTCAATTGTAGATTTCGACAACGTTAGCCAAAGCAACATAAACAGGCAAATTATTGCGCTTTCCTCAACAATTGGCCGCCCAAAAGTTGAGGTTATGAAGGAAAGAATTTTTGAAATTAACCCAAACTGCAATGTTTTTACATATAATGTTAAAGTAAATAAAGAAACAATTTGTCAAATTTTTAATGATAATTATAACTTTGTTGTTGATGCAATTGACGATTTAAACGGAAAAATTTTGCTTGCAAAAATTTGCCAGGAAAGGGGAATTAACATCATAAGCTCAATGGGGGCGGGAAACAGAATTTCAATTCCAAACTTTAAAATAGATGATTTATTTAAAACACACAACGACCCTCTTTCTAAAAAATTTAGAAAACTTGCAAAAGACAATAAAATTGAAAACCTAACGGTTTGTTATTCGCCAGATGATTCAATTAAAAGTTCAAAAGTTGGTTCAACAAGTTTCTATCCTTCTGCTTGCGGAATTACAATTGGCGCTTATGTAATTAATAAATTACTTGATTAAACGCTTTGATTAGAGATTATAATTTGATATAATACGAATGATGAAAGAAAAGGAAATTTTTAAAGAAAATTGCACGGTTTTAGAGGCAAACGAAAAAGTTGTTTTAGTTTCTTCTGGTGAAGAAAAATTTGTTGCAAAGTCAAACGAAAAGCTTGAAGTTGGCCAAAAGGTTAATTTGTTAAAAGAACCTTTTTTGAGTTGCGCGCTTGAAATTTTAATCTATATGCTTCCAATGATAACATTTCTGTTTGGCTTTGGCTTTGGGTTTTTCTTTAAGGAAGAGTTATATCACTTTCTTTTGGTTATAGGAACGACAATTTTTGGTTTAATTTGTTTGGTTTTAATAAAAATTTTTCTTTCTAAAATTCCAACTAATAAATATATTGTTGAAAAAGTTAATAATAATATAGAGGAGGAGAAAAATGAAAATTGTTCAAAGCAATGAATTTGAAGAGGTTATTAAGGGCGAAAAGCCAACAATTGTTGATTTTTTTGCAACATGGTGTGGGCCATGTAAAATGCTTTCTCCAATTTTAGAGAAAGTTGAAGAAGATAGCGACGGCAAGTTTAATGTTGTTAAGGTTGACATTGACGAAAGTTTGGATCTTGCTAGAAAATATGGAATTATGAGCGTTCCAACGATGATTGTCTTTAAGGAGGGCCAAGAGCAAGAAAAAATGATTGGCCTTAGGCAGAAAAACCAAATTGAAGAAGCGGTTAAAAAATATTTGTAATTTGTTTAACTTAAGTATATAATTTATTCTATGGTTTACATTTTAATTGGTGTTGTTGTTTTGTTTTTGCTATTTGCGCTTGCAATAGCAACTTATTCCAACGCCCAATTAGAGGACACTTTTGAAAGGTATAACCATGTTCCTTGCAACAGAAAAATTACGGGAGGGCAGTTTGCTCTTTTTCTAACCAACAATGTGTTTGGAAGCAGAATTATGGTTGGAAGAACAAAGGGTTATTTAACAGATGGCTACAGCACAAAGTCTCGAATGGTTGTTCTTTCGGAGGCAACGTGCGATTCTGCAACGGTTGCGGCGCTTACTGTTGTTGCCCATGAATTTGGCCATGCAAGCCAACATCTAAATGCGTCTAAAAAACTTAGCATTAACAGAACAATGTCAAAACTTGTTAAAATTATTGGATATTTTATGTTTCCGTTCACGGTTGTTGGTTTGTTTTTGTTTTTGCTTTTTCCAGATTTATATTACATTGGCCTTGCATTTTTAATTTTGGCACTTGCAATTTTTCTTTTTGCACTAATTGTTAAGCTTTCACTTATTCCGCTAGAAAAAGACGCCTCTAAAAGAGGGCTTGACCTTCTTAGGCGAACAGATACATTTGATGATGAAGAGATGACAATGGCTAAAGAGTTGTTGAAGGCAGCGCTTTTAACATATGTTGGAGATTTTTTGCGAAGCATTTTGTGGTGGACGTTTTTAACAAGAAAATCTAAACTCTTTTAAGGAGGCTAGCTTATGCTTTATTGGCAGTATATTTTACTTGGAATTGTTCTTTTGCCGGGAATTATTCTTGCGGCTGTTGCCCAAGCAAAAGTTAACTCTGCCTATCATTATTTTAGCAAAGTTAAGGCAAAGAGTGGAATTAAAGCAAAAGATGCGGCAAGGCGGGTTTTGGACGGGGCCAATCTTGAACAGGTTACAATTAATGTTATCCACGGAAAGTTAACAGACAATTACAGCCCTTCAAAAAATTGCGTTTCGCTTTCAGAAGAGGTTGCGGAATCCGATTCAATTGCCGCGCTTGGAATTGCTCTTCACGAGGTTGGCCATGCAATTCAACATAACAGAAAATATTTCCCTGCAAAATTAAGAAACGGAGCAGTTAGGTTCACAAATTTTGTTTCAACCCTCCTTTGGCCAATGGTTATTCTTGGAATTTTGTTTAACTTTCTTTGGCTAGATGGCCTTTTGGGAATGATTTTCATTTTGGCTGGAGTTGTGTTTTTCTTTTTGGCAATTGTAATAAATTTGATAACGCTGCCCGTTGAATATAACGCCTCTAATCGAGCGCTTAAAATTTTAAGAGAAACTCAAATTTTGGATTCAACAGAGCTTCCAGGTTGCAAAAAAGTTTTAAGAGCGGCGGGGTTAACATATGTTGCTGCGTTGGTTTTGGGTGTTTTAAATTTAATTAGATTTCTTCTGCTTGTTATAATTAGCAGAGATTGATTTAAGGATAAGAAGAATGAGAATTTCAAGCAAAGAGTTAAGAGAAAAATGGCTTTCCTATTATGAAAGCAAAGGCCATAAAAACATTGGAAGCGTTTCATTAATTGGAGATGGTGAAACTGGCGTTATGTTCAACGTTGCTGGAATGCAACCGCTTATGCCATATCTTCTTGGCGAAAAAGAGCATGAAATGGGAAGAAGGCTTTGCAACATTCAAGGCTGCATTAGAACCGTTGATATAGATAATGTTGGCGATGAAAGCCATTTCACCTTTTTTGAAATGATGGGCAATTGGAGCATTGGCGATTATTTTAAAAGAGAAAAAGTTGCATATTCAATTGAACTTTTAACAAAAGTTTTTGGGCTTAAAAAGGATTTAATTTGCTCAACAGTTTTTGCCGGCAAGGGCAAAATTCCAAGAGACGTTGAAACAGAAAAATTGCTTTTGGAAAATGGAATTAAGAAAGAAAACATCTATTTCACAGATGAAAACTGGTGGAATTTAGAAGGTCTTGACAACACGCCTTGTGGGCCAGATAACGAATGGTTCTATCCAAAAAATGATAATAAATGTTCACCTAGTTGTGATATAAATTGCCCTTGTGGAAGATTTGTTGAAATTGGAAACGATGTTTACATGGAATATAAGCAGCTTCCCGGCGGGAAACTTGAGGAGCTTTCTCAGAAAAATGTTGACACGGGCTTTGGCTTTGAGAGAATGTTAACATTCCTTAACGGAATTTCAGATCCATATCAAACAGACCTTTTCGAAAAAGCGGTTAAAAGAATTGAAAATGAATGTAATGTTAAATATGGCGAAGATGAAAACACAACTCGACAGATTAGAATAATTTGCGACCATGTTCGAACTGCTGTTATGCTAATTGGCGACGAGAAAGGAATTGTTCCAAGTAATGTTGGCGCAGGATATGTTTTAAGAAGGCTAATGCGAAGAGCAATTAGATATATCATGGGGCTTGGAGCAGATTCAAACCTTATGAAAGGAATTTCAGAGGATTTTATTGATGTTTATGGAGATGTTTATCCAAACCTAAACAAAAAAAGGGCGCAAATACTTTCCGAAATGGAGCACGAATTTTCAAAATTTGAAAAAACCCTTATCCAGGGCAACAAAGAGTTTGAAAAGTTGATTTCTAATATGAAAAAGTTTGCGCCAGAGGTTAAGACAATTTCTGGTTCTAAAGCCTTTAAGTTGTTCGACACCTTTGGTTTTCCAGTTGAACTAACGGTTGAAATGGCAAAGGAAAACGGCTTTGATGTTGACATTGAAGGGTTCAACTCAGCTTTCAAAGAACACCAAGAGAAAAGCAGAATTTCTGTTGGAACATTTAAAGGCGGGCTAATTGATTCTTCCGAAGAAAATGCAAAGCTTCACACGGCAACCCATCTTTTGCTTGCCGCTTTAAACAAAGTTTTGGGCGGGGGAATTGTTCAAAAGGGGTCTAACATAACCCCTGAAAGGTTGCGTTTTGATTTCAATTACCCAGAAAAATTAACCCAAGAGCAACTTAGAAGAATTGAAGATGAGGTTAACGCAAACATTTTAAGCAACATTCCGGTTGTTTGCGAAAACATGACGCTTGATCAAGCAAAAGCAAGCGGCGCAACAGGGGTTTTTGGCGACAAATATGGCGAAAATGTTTCTGTTTATACAATTGGCGAAGTCAGCCGAGAAATTTGCGGCGGGCCACACGCAAAATCAACAGGTTTGCTTGGGAAATTTAAAATAGTTAAGGAAGAGAGCAGCAGCGCAGGCGTTAGAAGAATTAAAGCAATATTAGAAAAGAGCCAAAACTAATTTGGCTCTTTTGTTTAAAAAGCAACTGTTGCCGCTTTAACTATGCTTTCTTTTGGGTTTTAATACACTTTGTGCAAGCGCGAACGGATTTTTCTTTTCCGTCAACTTCAATTGTTGTTTGTTGAAGGTTAACGCCCCATGTTCTGTTAGATTTTCTATTGCTATGGCTAACGTTTTTTCCGCTCATTTTTCCCTTTCCGCAAATTTCACAAACTCTGCTCATAATTTCCTCCGAATTTTTATACTAGCAAAGTTTAACACAAGTATTTTAAAATTGCAAGTAAATTTTATAATTAACTAAAAATATTTTTCATATAATGATTTGTTAGATTTAAGACTTTTAAAAAGAGGCAATACTTATTCAAACTCAATAAAATTGTTGCATAAAAGTTAAAAATGTTGTATAGTAGTATTCGTAAGAATTTGTTTAGTTTAGGTTTTTAGATGACAGTTGATACTAAAAATTATTATGGAAGAATAACAATATCAGATGAAAGCATAGCTGTCGTTGCGGGTTACGCAGCGCTAGATTGCTATGGCGTTGTAGACCTTGTTGCAAATTCTTTAAAAGAAAGTTTAACAGAGCTTATTAAAAAACAGCCCTATTCAAAAGGTGTTAAAATTTCAAGTGTTGACAGCAGAATTTTTATTGATATCTACTGCATTTTAAAATATGGAGTTTCAGTTAGCGCTGTTGCAGAAAGTTTAAAAAGCGCTGTTAAATATAGTGTTGAAAATTTCACGGGTATGATAGTGGACACTGTTAATGTCCACGTTGTTGGAATCCGTGTTTAACTATAAGGTGGATAAATATGCAAAAAACGATTAACGGTTCCGTTTTTAGGAAAATGATTATGGCAGGCGCTAGCTTGCTTGAACAAAATAAAAAACTTGTTGATGCTCTAAATGTTTTTCCTGTTCCAGATGGGGACACGGGAACAAACATGTTCCTAACAATTAAGTCAGCTTCTTCTGAGGTTAACAATTGCATCAACAACAGCATGGATTCTCTTTGCGAGGCGTATGCAAAAGGCGCGCTAAGAGGGGCAAGGGGAAATTCCGGTGTTATTACATCTCAAATTTTAAAGGGCTTAACCTCTGTTTTGGGGCAACACCAGGAAATTACAACCAAAATTTTTGCAAAGGCAATTCAAGAAGGTGCAAACATTGCCTACAAGGCGGTTACAAAACCCAAAGAGGGAACAATTTTAACTGTTATTAGAACAATGGCAGAGGCGGCTGGCGAGGCGGCTAAAAAACACCAAGATTTTGAAGAATTCATGGAAATTGTCTTAGACAAGGGCGAAGAAATTCTTCAAAAAACGCCTGAAATGTTGCCTGTTTTGAAAAAAGCGGGCGTTGTTGACGCCGGTGGAAGAGGGCTTATTGTTCTTTTTACTGGTTATTACAAAGCCCTTTGCGGCGATGAAACGCTTACTTTTAACTTTGACGATGCAAAGCCAGTTCAATCTGTTGATGATGTTATTGCGGACATCAATAACTTGGCGGATATTGAATTTGGATATTGCACAGAATTTATGATTATCCACATGCTTAAAAAGACAACAGAGGCGGACATTGATAAACTTCGCGAAAAACTTATGGATATTGGCGACTCTGTTCTTTGCATTGGCGATTTAAGCTTAGTTAAGGTTCATGTTCACACAAACGAACCAAACAGAGCGCTTGGCTATGCTCTTGGGTTGGGCGAAATTTGGAATATAAAAATTGAAAATATGCGCGAGCAGAACCGCGAACTTAAAAAGAACATGAAAAAAGTTGAAGAGTTAAAACCGCTTGGAATGGTTTCTGTTGCTCCGGGCGAAGGGCTTGCAAATTTGTTTACAGATTTAACAGTTGACCAAATTATAGCAGGCGGCCAAACCATGAACCCAAGCGCAGCGGACATTGCGAATGCTGTTTCAAAAGTTCCAGCAGAAGCTGTTTTTGTCTTCCCTAACAACAAAAACATAATTTTAGCAGCAGAACAGGCAAAAGCGCTGGCCGAAAAGCCAATTTATGTTGTTCCAACAAAGAATGTTCCAGAGGGAATTTCAGCTTCACTTGCGTTTAACCCAGAGGTTTCACCAGAAGAAAATTTGGAGGCAATGACAGCCGCACTTGAAAGCGTTAAGGCGGGAAGCGTTACCTACGCCGTTAGAGCAACGCATGTTGACGGGTTTGATCTTTCTGTTGGCGAAATTATTGGCCTTGATGATAAGGCAATTTTGGCAAAGGGAAGCGATGTTCAAACAACAACAGAAAATTTGATTGAAAAGTTGGTTGATGAAGAAAGCGTTAATATAACTCTTTTCTATGGTGAAGACATAAATGAAGAAGACGCCGAAAAACTTCGTGCTTCGCTTGAAGAGAAATATCCAAATTGCGAGGTAACCGCAATTTATGGCGGCCAACCGGTTTATTATTACATTGTTTCAGTTGAATAAAAAAGACAACCAAAGCGGTTGTTTTTTTGTTTAATTTGACTAAAAAATTGTAGTATATTTTTGTGCAATTTGACTAGTTTTTCAAAGAAAAAACTTAGTTAATTTGAACATATTTAATTAAACATTTTTATGTGTAAATTAACTAATTATTTTCTTTTAAAATTATATCCAAAACTTCCTTAATTTTGTCCATTGCTTCGTCAAGCTGTTCTTTTGTGTGGGTTGCTGTGAAAGAAGTTCTTAAAATGCTTTGCCCAACTGGAACAGCGGGGGAGATAACCGGGTTTACATAAACGCCTCTTTCCAAAAGCATTTTGCAAGCAAGGAAGGAGTTTTCGTCTGTGTATGTCCAAATTGCAACAATTGGAGCTTTACCTGGAATAAATTTAATGTTGCGTTTTGTTAAACCTTCGCGGAAATAATCGCCCAGTTTGTTTAAGTTTTCAACGCGCTCTGGCTCACGCTTTAAAATTTCAAGCGACTTTCTTGCGCATGCAACACTTGCCGGGGTTATGCTTGCGCTAAATATGAACGGACGCGAATTGTGTCGAATATAATTTGCAACTTTTGCGCTGCAAACAACATAACCTCCCAAACTTGCAAGAGATTTGCTAAAAGTTCCCATAATTAAATCAACTTCATCTTCAAGGCCAAAGTGGGACGCCGTTCCCCTTCCGCCTTCGCCAATTACGCCAAGGCCATGGGCGTCGTCAACCATAACTCTTGCGCCATATTTCTTTGCAAGCCTAACAATTTCTGGAAGGTTGCAAATTTCGCCGCTCATTGAAAAAACGCCGTCGGTTACAATTAAAATTCCCTTGTCTTTGTCAATTGAAGAAAGTTGCCTTTCCAAATCTTCCATGTTGTTGTGTTCATATCTTAAAAGCTTTGCAAAAGAAAGGCGGCAAGCATCGTAAATACTTGCGTGGTTTTCCTTGTCGCTAACTATAACATCATTTCTTCCTGCAACAGCGCTAATAATTCCAAGATTAGATTGAAACCCTGTTGAAAAAGTTACGCAATCTTCTTTATGTAAAAATTCTGCAAGTTCTTTTTCAAGTTGAATGTGCATGTCAAGCGTTCCGTTCAAAAACCTTGAGCCAGAACACCCGCTTCCATATTTTTTAATTGCCTCAACGCCGGCATCAATTACTTCTTGGTTTGAAGTTAACCCAAGATAGTTGTTTGAACCAATCATGATTGTTCTTTTTCCTTCCATTTGAACAACAGTGTCTTGGCCTGTTGTTAAATAGTGGAAATATGGATATAAACCAACTTGTTTTAAATCATCAATTCGCGTGTAATCATAGCACTTTTTAAATAGATCCATTCTCATTCTCCTAAATAAAAGTTAAAAAAAGTATACAACAAAAATTTAACTTCCGCAATAATTTTTAATAAAATTATTTGTTAAATTTTTTTTAAGGTGTTAAACTATTTGTAACAAAGGGAGAAAGAGTATGAAAAGAATGTTAACAGACCTTGATTTAAAAGGAAAAAGGGTTTTGCTGAGGGCGGACTTAAACGTTCCTCTTGACGAAAAAGGAAACATAATTGATGATACAAGAATTTACAATGAGCTTCCAACCATTAGATATATTTTAAAGCAGGGGGCAAAGTTAATAATTTGTTCTCATCTTGGCAGGCCAAAAGGGGAATTTAATAAAAGATATTCAATGTTTCCCGTTGCTCAACAACTTGTTAAGTATTTAATTAATAGAATTTATTTTGCCGTTGATGTTGTTGGCCCAGACGCAATGGAAAAAGCAAAAAATTTAAAAGATGGCGAAATTTTACTTTTGGAAAATTTGCGTTTTCACAAAGAAGAAGAAATTAATGACCTATATTTTGCAAAAAAACTTGCAAGCATGGCCGATATTTACATAAATGATGCCTTTGGAACTATCCACAGAAAGCATGCGTCAATTTACCGCGTTGCAAAACTTCTTCCAAAAAATGGAATGGGCTTTTTGATGGGAAAGGAAATTAACACGATAACAGAAGCAATGGAAAAGCCAAAAAGGCCGCTTGTTGTTGTTCTTGGCGGAGCAAAAGTTTCGGATAAAATTGGCGTTGTTAAAAACCTTATGGAAAAGGCAGATTATGTTCTAATTGGCGGGGCAATGGCATACACCTTCTTAAAAGCAAAGGGCTTTGATGTTGGAAAATCAATTGTTGACGATGAAAGCCTTGGCGTTGCAAAGGAAATTTTAGATAAGGCAGAGGCCGAGGGGAAAAACCTTGTTCTTCCAATTGATGTTGCAGCGGCGGAAACATACAGCCCAAATGCAAGCGCAAAATTCTATGATGTTGACAATATCCCAAGCGATTTAATGGCGCTTGACATAGGGCCAAAAACAATTAAGTTATTTAAAAGCATAATAAAAGAAGGAAGAACTTTTATTTGGAACGGGCCAATGGGGGTTTATGAGTTTTCAAACTTCTCAAATGGAACAGAGTCAATTGCAAAAGCAATTGCCAAAACTGGTGGCTTTTCAATCGTTGGTGGCGGGGACAGTGTTGCCTCAGTTAAAATTCTTAATTTAGAAAATAAATTTACCCATCTTTCAACGGGCGGTGGCGCAACGCTTGCTCTTTTGGAAGGGGCGGAGCTTCCCGGGCTTGAAGCTTTAACAGATGTTAAGGAAAATTAATATGAAAAAAATTTTTATTGCAAATTTTAAAATGAATAAAACCAACCCCGAAGTTTTGGATTATATTCAAGAACTAAACAACCATCTTCCAGAAAGTTTATCTTCAGATGTTTGCTTGTGTTTTCCATACACTTCGCTTTGTTTGGGAAAGTTTTTAGATGAGAGGATTTCAGTTGGCGCTCAGAACATGCACGAAGAAGATTTTGGGTCTTTCACTGGCGAAATTTCAGCGGACATGCTTTGCTCTCTTGGCGTTAAATATGTTATTATTGGCCACAGTGAAAGAAGGAAGCATTTTAACGAAACCAACGAGAAGATAAATAAAAAAATAAAAACAGCCCTTCGCCATGGCTTGAAAGTTATTTTATGTGTTGGAGAAACAAAAGTTCAAAGAAATTCTAAAAGGACAACAGAGGTTTTAAAAGAGCAAATTGAAAGCGCGCTTTTAGGGATTTTTGAAAACGAGTTAAAGGGAATTATAATTGCCTATGAGCCTGTTTGGGCAATTGGAACTGGAAAGGTTGCAAGTAACGCAGACATTGAAGAGGCAATTAAAACAATTAAAAAGGTAATTTCATCTCACTATTCAAACCAAGCGGCGCAGGAACAAAAAATTTTGTATGGCGGAAGTTTAACTTCACAAACGGCAAAGAGCATATTAAAAATTAGTGGAATTGGCGGAGCTCTTGTTGGAGGGGCAAGTTTAAACCCTAATGAGTTTATTAAAATTATTAGTTAATTTTTAAAACTTTTGGAGAAAGATATGAAAAATAAAATTGTTGAGGCAAATAACGTTGTTAAAACATTTAAGGTTGGAACAAGTGAAATTAACGCCGTTGATGGAATTTCTTTTGACGTTGAAGAAGGTGAATTTGCCGTTGTTTTAGGCCCAAGCGGGGCGGGAAAAACAACGCTTTTAAATCTTATGGGCGGAATGGACAGCATTACCTCTGGCGACCTATATGTTAGCGGAACAAACCTTAGAGAATTAAATCAAAAAAGTTTAACAGATTACAGAAGAAATGATGTTGGATTTGTCTTTCAATTTTATAATTTGATGCCAAATTTAACAGCGCTTGAAAATGTTGAACTTGCGGTTGAGTTGTGTAAAGATGCCTTTAAACCGGCGGAAATTTTGGAAAAAGTTGGGCTTAAAGATAGAATTAACAATTTTCCCTCCCAACTCTCTGGCGGCGAGCAGCAAAGAGTTTCAATTGCAAGGGCAATTGCAAAAAACCCAAAAATTTTGCTGTGCGATGAGCCAACCGGAGCGCTAGATTATTTAACAGGAAAAAGCATTTTAAAGTTGCTTCACGACATGTGTAAGGAAGAACATAAAACAATTATAATTGTAACCCACAACGCTGCTTTAAAAGACATGGCAGACAAAGTTATTCAAATTAAAAACGGAAAAGTTGAAAAAATTGAAAGAAATGAAAAACCAAAGGACATAGAGGAGATTGAGTGGTAGCGCGATGAAATCCTATCCAAAAACAATTAACAGAACATTTAGAAATAATTTGGGAAGGTTTTTTGCAATCGCATTGATTGTAATGCTTGGAGTTTCAATAATTTCTGGGCTTGGCGCTCTTTCGCCAATAACAAGGGTTTCTGTTAGCAATAACCTTGAAGCATATAATTTTTCAGACTTAATTGTTAAATCAACAACGGGAAACTTTTCCCAAAGCCAAATTAAAGAAATTTCTTCCTTTGAAGGAGTTGCTGATTTTCAAGCTGTTTCTTCAATTGATATGGAAATTGGAGAATTAAATTCAAGAATTGTTTACATGAATTTTAACGAGAACAATGTTAACACCTTGGAACTTGTTTCTGGAAGGCTTCCTAAGGCGGCAAACGAAATTGTTGTTGAAAGGCAAACAGACTACATGCAAAAATTTTCCGAGGGCGACACTGTTGAATTATATGGAATTACCTTCAAAATCGTTGGCGTTGTTGGAAGTCCGTTGATTTACAGCAAGGATTTTGAGCCAGATGTTATAAATCAAAATCCGCTGGAGCTAATTGTTTACATAGATTCAACATATAATTTCCTTCCTTTTCCAACAAAAGATGTCTATCTAAAATTGGAAAAAGAAGAGGGAATTAATTATTTTTCAGATGATTACAAAGAAATGGTATTGGCTGCGGCGCAGCAGCTTGAAGAAACCCTTTCGTTTGACACTTTTGAAATTTTAACAGTTGAACAGAACAAAAGTTATATGATTACGGAAAGTTACACGGATAAAGTTCAAAAAATTAGTTTAATTTTCCCGCTGTTTTTTATTGCCGTTGTTGTTTTAGTTGTTTTAACAACAATGACAAGGTTAATTGAAGAGGAAAGGCAAATTATTGGTTGCTATAAAACTCTTGGCTATGGAAACGGAAAAATCTCCTTTAAATATATAATATTTTCCGCGGTAAGTTGCATTTTGGGTTGCGGCTTTGGGCTTGCAACTGGAACATTTTTAATTCCAAACATAATCTATCCAGGCTTTAACACAATTCTTTTCCTCCCTGAAATGGTAAGCTACTATAACATTTTAATTGGAGGAGTTGTTTCTCTTGGAATAATTCTTGCAGTTTGCGGGGTTACTGGAGTTATTATTGGAAATTATTTAAAAGAAAAACCAGCCGACCTTTTAAGGCCAAAAGCGCCAAAGCCAGGAAAGAAAATTTTTCTAGAAAAAATTCCGTTTATTTGGAACAGAACTAAATTTAAGTATAAATCCACCTTTAGAAACATTTTTAGATATAAAAAACATTTAATTATGACCCTTGTTTCTGTTGGGGGCTCAACGGCAATTGTTTTTGCTGGCGTTGCGCTTTATAACGCAACAACAACAAGCGAAAAACTTGGCGCTGTTGCAGACGCCGTTTCGCTAATTTCGTCTGTAATTGTCCTTTTTGCGTGCGCCCTTTGCGTTTTGGTTATATATAATTTAACAAACATGAATATTGGCGAGAGAACAAGAGAAATTGCAACTTTAAAAGTTTTAGGCTACCACCAAGCAGAAGTTGCAGGGTATATCTACCGCGAAATTTTTATTATGTCACTTATGGGAATCTTAATTGGAATTCCAGTTGGATGTTTCCTTGTTTGGTTCTTGTTTGGCTATTTGGATATTGGCTTAATTTCAGATGTAAGCTGGTGGGTCTATCTATTGACAATAGCGGTTGTTATCGCGTTAATAGGGCTAATCGATTTGCTTTTGCTCCACAAGATTAAAAAGGTCGACATGAACACCTCGCTTAAAATGGTTGATTAATTAAACTTGTTATAAATGAAGTGTTAAATTTAAAGCGGCAATTTTTGCCGCTTTTTTTTCTTCCTTCTGCCCCCAACCCCGAAAAAAGCGGGGGAGAAAGAAAAAAAGGGCTAAATTTTAAAAAAATTTTCAAAACACCCCTCAAAACACTTGACAATGAGGGGGGGGGGGGGCAGTACAATAGGTATGTAAAGCCACGAAAAGTTTTTTGGTGGAAACGTCCATTGGCGGTCGCAAGCGAGGTCAACCTCTTAGTTTGGTTTTAAGGTTTTTGAACCAAAGCGGAAAGCAATTTGCTTTGGCTAAAGCGGAAGAAAACCTAAAAAAACGGGCAAAACAGGCTTTGCCTAGCCAAAAAAACTGCCAAAAAAACGCTTGTTTACGGGCAACCGTCAATATGTTTTAAATAATTAGTGGTAAAATACAAAATATAAGAGAAATGGAGAAAAAATCATGAGCCTTAAAATTAAAATTTCAATCCTTGCAATTTGCTTTGCTCTTCTTGCCGCGGTTTGCGTTGGCTTTGCCTTTGCCGCCCCAAGCGAAAAATTAAATTTAAAGGGAACTTTAAGTTATGAAGTTGCAAAGGCAACAATTTCGGTTTCGCCAAATATTTCAACTTTGGGCTCAACAACCGGCTCTGGTTCATCAACCGGCTTAGGCCCAGAAACTGGTTCTGGCGAATATACAATTGGCGAAACGGTAACCCTAACCGCAACGCCGTCCGGCTCTAACAGTTTCCTCGCCTGGGCAACATCAACAGACCCAAACGAAATGAAAATTGTTTCAACCTCTCCAACATATTCCTTTAAGCTTTCTTCAGACAGCCCAACAACTTACTTTGCTCTCTTTAACGAAACAACAACAGAGCAAACAGTTGGGGAGTTAAAATACACAATCTATGAAGATGCAGAACTTGCAGAAGTAACGGACACAACTTCAATAGAGCTTTCAAGCGCTGAAATTCTTCCTGAAGTTCAAAACGAAAACAAATCTTACAAAGTTTTCTCAATTGGCAGTTCTGCTTTCGCTAGTTGCAGCAAGTTAACCTCAATTACAATTCCAGAAGGAGTGACCTCAATTGGCGATTATGCTTTCCAAAGTTGCAGCAGTTTAACCTCAGTGTCTCTTCCAAGCACATTAACCTTAATTGGCAATTATGCGTTCGGATACTGCGAAGACTTAACCTCAGTTTCAATTCCAGAAGGGATAAGTGAAATTGGCAATAATACATTCCAAAATTGCAGCAATTTAACCTCGGTATCTCTTCCAAAAACATTGACCTCAATTGGCGAGGCTGCTTTCTATATGTGCTATAGTTTAACCTCAATAACGATTCCAGACGGGGTAACCGAAATTGGTAGCGTGGCCTTCTTTTATTGCAGCGGTTTAACCTCAATTAAAATTCCAGAAGGCGTAACCGAAATTGCTCAGGGGGCCTTTGCTTACACTCGTCTTACTTCCATAACAATCCCAGAGGGAGTGACTTCACTTGCTGATAGTGCTTTTATGTCTTGCATATATTTAACTTCGGTAACATTGCCCAGCACATTAACTTCATTTGGTATGATGCCTTTTTACTATTGCATTAATTTAAAATCATTTAAAGGAGCAGGAAACGATAATTACACTATTGATAACAGCGGCCGCGCGCTTCTTCTTGACGGTGGGAAAACCCTTTATGCGTATGCAATAGGAAACACAGCATCTTTTTATCAAATTCCAAAGGGAGTGACCAGGCTTGGCGACTATAGTTTTTATTCATGCAAAACTTTAACTTCAGTTTCAATTCCAGAAGGAGTGACAGAAATTGGCGAGTTTGCTTTCGCTGAGTGCAAAGGCTTAACCTCAATAACAATTCCAGAAGGAGTAACAGAAATTGGGGAGCATGCTTTTCGACAGTGTACCAATTTAACTTCGGTGTCTCTCCCAAGCTCGTTAACTACAATTAGCAATAGTGTTTTCGACGTATGCAGCGGTTTAACCGAAATTACAATCAACGGAAATATTACAAGTTTGGGTTCAAGTACTTTCTTTGTATGCGACAAGTTAACTTCGTTAACACTGGGGGCGGGGGTTGAAAGCCTTCCAACCAATTTGTTTACAGACCACAATTTAACAAACCTAACCGAAATTGTTGTTGAAGAGGGGTCAAAGCTTGATGAAAATATTGCGCTTCCAGGTTATGTAACATGGTATAAGAACAACGACCCAACCCCGGTTACAAGTTTCAGCGGGGCGGGGACATATTCAACAACAAAGCCGGCGTAAATAAAACGGAACATTTTAAGGGGAAAGGGCGGAATAATTTGCATTTTGCTTTAAAATTAGGAGAAGAAAGAGGCTTCGGCCTCTTTTTTTTGTTTCAAAAAAAATTGCAACAATTTTTAATAAAATGGCTCAAAAAATTTGACAAAACAACCAAAATGTTCGATACTATAATAGATTTAATTGAATTTAAATTTTAAATTTAAGCAAATTAAACGGAAGGGAGAAAAATTATGAGTTTAAAAGCAAAATTA
>CASDUK010000001.1 GCA_949283975.1 uncultured Bacillota bacterium | reverse complement strand
CAATTGAAATTCCAGAAGGTGTAAAAGTAATTGGTGACAGCGCTTTCTATAATTGCGATTTAACTTCCGTAAGCCTTCCAAGAACATTAACTTCAATAAATAATTCCGCTTTTAGTTCTTGCAAAAAATTAACTAAAATTACAATTCCAGAAAGTGTAAAGGAAATAGGCAAAGATGCCTTCGCTCATTGCAGCGCTTTAAATTCAATTGAAATTTCAGAAGGCGTAACATCAATTGGATATGGAGCTTTCTACGGTTGCAGCGCTTTAACCTCCGTAAGCCTTCCAAACACATTAACCTCAATAAGTAATTCCGCTTTTAGTTCTTGCAAAAAATTAACTAAAATTACAATTCCAGAAAGTGTAAAGAAAATAGGCGAAAGTGCCTTCGCTTCTTGCAGTGCTTTAAATTCAATTGAAATTCAAGAAGGTGTAACATCAATTGGATATGGAGCTTTCTACGGTTGCAGCGCTTTAACCTCCGTAAGCCTTCCAAGAACATTAACCTCAATAAGTAATTCCGCTTTTAGTTCTTGCAAAAAATTAACTAAAATTACAATTCCAGAAAGTGTAAAGGAAATAGGCGATGATGCCTTCGCTTATTGCAGTGCTTTAAATTCAATTGAAATTCAAGAAGGAGTAACCTCAATTGGGAATGGGGCTTTCTCTGAATGCAGCAGCTTGACCTCAATTGTAATTCCAGAAGGTGTAACCTCAATTGAAGGCCAGGCTTTCGATGGTTGCAGCAATTTAACCTCTATAAGCCTTCCAAAGACATTGACCTCAATTGACAAAAAGGCTTTCTCTGAATGCAGCAGCTTGTCCTCAATTGAAATTCCAGAAGGAGTGACCTCAATTGGCAATTCTGCTTTCTCTGGCTGCAGAGCTTTAACCTCTGTAAGTCTTCCAAGAACATTAACCTCAATAAATAATTCCGCTTTCTTCGGTTGCAGCAATTTAACTAAAATTACAATTCCAGAAAGTGTAAAGGAAATAGGCGAAAGTGCCTTCGCTTCTTGCACTACTTTAGATTCAATTGAAATTCCAGAAGGAGTAACCTCAATTGGTAGTTATGCTTTCAATAATTGCAAAAATTTAACCTCAATTGAAATTCCTTCAAGCGTAACGGAAATTGGCGCGCATGCTTTCGACGGTTGCAGCAATTTAACCTCAATAAAACTTTTAGGAAGAGTTAGCTCAATTGAAAATAGGGCTTTTCATGACTGCAGTAGTTTGACTTCAATTGAAATTCCAGAAGGCGTAACCTCAATTGGGAATGGGGCTTTCTCTGAATGCAGCAGCTTGTCCTCAATTGAAGTTCCAGAAGGAGTAACCTCAATTGGCGCCAATGCTTTCAATGGTTGCAGCGGTTTAACCTCTGTAAGTCTTCCAAGCACATTAACCTCAATAAGTAATTCCGCTTTTAGTTTTTGCAAAAAATTAACTAAAATTACAATTCCAGAAAGTGTAAAGGAAATAGGCGAAGATGCTTTCTATGGCTGCAGCAGCTTGACTTCAATTGAAATTCCAGAAGGTGTAACCTCAATTGGGAATATGGCCTTCAATGGTTGCAGCGCTTTAACCTCTGTAAGTCTTCCAAGCACATTAACCTCAATAAGTAATTTCGCTTTCTTTGAATGCAGCGGTTTAACCTCAATTAAAATTCCTTCAAATGTAACGGAAATTGGGCAATATGCTTTCGAATATTGCGATAATTTAACAAGAATAAATTACGGTGATTTAGTTTTTAACAAAAACAGCGAAGGCTTTTGGACGGCCGAGTATTATCGAAAAACCATTAAAATAAAAAACAATATTGATGATGCACAATTTTATAATAAAATTGTCTTCTATAAAGCCGCCCACGATGTTGGAATTGAAAACATCCCGTTTGTTCCGCATGAATCAGTTTTTAAAAATATAAAAAAAGAAGATCTTAAAAATTTCTTTTCAAACTCAAAAACCTATGCCGCTTTGCAAAGTGAATTTGCCAAATTTAGTAAAGTAGAAATAAAAAATATAAATACTGAATCAAGGGAAGATTTTTTTAAGATATGCTATATTTCTGGGCTTTTTTCTCCATCGGCAAAAGAAAGAGAAAGCGCAGAGAAGTTTATTAGAGAAAATATTATTGGGAAATTTAATCAATATGAGCTCCATTCAAGATTTTCTGGCCTTGAAACAAAGAAAAATGGCTATCATCCAAAATTTGCAGAATTTTTAAAAGCAAACTATTCGCCAAATTTTTTAATAACTAGTAATGAAGATCTTGAAATTGACAAATTAGACTTTTTTTCTCAAGCATATAACCGCTTTAACGAAATTTTGGAGGCATTTCCAAATTCAGAGATTAAAACAAACACAGATAGAGACAGATTAACCGCAGACCAAGTTATTTCCTTTTTGGAGGATAATAAATATATAAATATAGGGAAAGAAGGGGATTCCTATCTTACAGAAAAATGTTGTGAACTAGCGAAAGTTGTTGGAAACTATGGATATAGCCAAACACAGTTTGAAACTCTTCAGAATTGGTTCATCAATGGAATCAATTCAGGAACTAAACTTTCTTGTGAGCCAGACGCGCAAACAAACAAAATAACCTTCGAACTTTTAACTAAAGACAACCCTCTTGGCGCGGTTTTAGGAAATGTTACAAACTGCTGCCAGAAAATTGGCGACGCCGGAGAAAGCTGTGCAAAACATGGAATGAGCGACCCAAATGGCGGGTTTGTTGTTTTCAGGCTTGGAAAAAGAATTATAGGCCAAGCATGGGTTTGGTATAACAAAGAAAAAGGAAAAGTTTGTTTTGACAACATAGAAGTTCCAAATTCTGCGAAAGATATTGTTAAGAAAAATTATGACGAGTTTATTTCGTGTTTGGAAAGAGCATCTTCATCAATTTCTGAATCTATGAGCAAAAACGGAAACAAAGTTAATCTTGTAACAATGGGCAAAGGGTATAACGATATATTATATTTAAAGCATAGCGATCAATTTAGGGAAGCAACGAAAGAAGAAAGAGAGGGCGCTCCTGCCGGATATTCAGACACAAGCTCTGGCGAAGTTACAATTTGGAAAGCAGTTCATACTCTTGTCGCTGCGGCTATTAATTCCGCAAACGGCGCTAATTATGTTCCAGTTAGAAGCTCAGAACAGGTTTGCTAGCAACAATCAGAGTATTACAAGAAGCTGATTTATTTTTAAGCAGCCAAAGTAATCGCGCGAGTATAAACTCTTAAAGTTTAGAAGAAATTTTATTAACTGAAATAAAAAAATTTACATTTTAAAAAAAAGGATCATTTTAAATTAAAAGACCCTTTTAAAAAATTTTAAATTATGTTTTTAATTCAGTAAAGGCGTTAGCGCAAGGCCAACACAAACTGAAATTATATATAGAAGAACAACAATTAAAAGGTTTTGTTTAATATTCTTGTTGTTTTTAAATAGAACAAAAAGTCCAACTCCGCTTCCAACGCAAAGGCCAGCAATTGTTGACGAAAGCGTTATTCCGCCTTGCATCATAATTTCAATTAAAAAAACAGATGCTGCACAGTTTGGAATCAGCCCAATAAGCGAAGTTACAAGAGGTTGGAGATATTTGTTTATGGAAACAAAACTAATAAAATTTTCCATTCCAACATAATAAATTACAACATTTAAAATTACATTAATAACCAAGATAAAACCAGAGATTTTAAGCGTGTGAATTAGCGCATCAACAAAGATGTTATCTGCGCAGCAAGAGGAACTGTGGTTGTGGGGGCATGTTTTGTCCGACTCTTCATGAACATGGCAAGAGCATGCTTTTTCGTGGTCGTGCTCATGATGAACTTCAACCACATTTAAATTGCCATGAACCTCCATTGCTTCTTCCTTTAAAATTTTTGAAATTTTTGTTTTTCCCTTGTTTTTTTCAATTAGTTCTAAAATAAAATCAATTGCATAGCCAAAGATTATTCCAACCAAAAATTTAACGCCAATTATAATTCCAAGTTCGGCATACCAACTTGGGTTTGAAATTAAAATTGGAATTGCCTCATCGCTTGTTGCAAGAAAAACAGCAAACAAAGTTCCAAGAGTTATTGCTCTTTTTGAAAATAAGTCTGCCATAACTGCGGAAAAGCCACACTGTGGGATTGTTCCTAAAAGTGAGCCGAAAAGCGGGCCAAAACGCTTGCTTTTCTTTGTTAAAAACTTATATGGGTCTTCCTTGTGGTGGGTTAGGTATGAAATTAAAAGATAAACCAAAAATAAAGTTGGAATTATCCTAAGCGTCTCTAAAATTGCGTGATATATTTCGTGCCACATAATTACATGGTATTTTATCACGATATTAAAAAAAAACAACTTTTTTAATTTATTTTTTATTAAAATAATTTTTATTCTAATAAAATAATTGGAGAAAATTTAAAAAATGTCTATAATTGTCTTAATTGTGAGGTTAAAATGAGCAAAATTTGTTTGGACGGAAATGTTGCTTGCGCGCGCATTGCATATAAACTTAGCGAAGTTAGCGCAATCTATCCAATAACGCCTTCAAGCCCAATGGCAGAGGCGTGTGATGAAATGGTTTTAGCGGGAGAAAAAAATGTTTTTGGAAAACCGCTGAAACTTGTTGAAATGCAATCCGAGGCAGGCGTTGCGGGGGCTGTTCATGGAAGTTTAAAAGCCGGCGCGCTTACAACAACTTTTACATGCAGCCAAGGGCTTATGCTTATGGTTCCAAACATGTTTAAAATTGCTGGCGAACTTTTGCCAACTGTTTTTCACGTTTCGGCAAGAGCAGTTGCAACCCATGCGCTTTCAATTTTTGGAGATCATTCAGATGTTATGGCCGCGCGTTCAACTGGGTTTTTAATGCTTGCCTCTTCAAGCGTTCAAGAGGCGCAAGACTGCGCGCTTATTGCCCACATTGCTTCGCTTAGAACAAGCCTTCCGTTCATACATTTTTTTGACGGCTTTAGAACTTCTCATGAAATTCAAAAAATTGAAGATATATCCGACCAAACACTTTTAAAACTTCTTCCAAAAAAAGAAATTGAAAAGTTTAGAGAAAGAGCGCTTTCTCCAAAAAATCCCCATCAATCTGGAACAGCTCAAAACCCAGATGTTTTCTTTCAAAACAGAGAAGCTTCCAACAGCTTTTATGACAAGGCCTATGAAATTATTAATCAAACAATGTTAGATGTTGAGAAGGAAATTAAAAGGAGCTATCGTCCGTTTGAATATTATGGTGATAGCAATGCCGAAAACGTTGTTGTTGTTATGGGAAGCGCAAGTCAAACAATTAAAGATGTAATTTCTAAAATTGAAAAGGAAAAAGAAAAATTTTCTTCACTTGGCAGCATTGGCGTTTTAAACGTTAGGTTATATCGGCCTTTTAACAGCCAGGCGTTTGCAGACTCTCTTCCAAAAACAACCAAGAGAATTTGTGTTTTAGATAGAACAAAAGAATCGGGGGCTGTTGGAGAACCCTTATATGTTGATGTTTGCACGGCGCTAAACAAAGTTGGAAGTAAAATTAAAGTAATTGGCGGAAGATATGGCCTTGGAAGCAAAGAATTTACGCCATCTTGCGTAGTTGCTGTCTTTGAAAACTTGGCTAAAGAGCAAAAGAATTCTTTCACAGTTGGAATTGAAGATGATGTAACTAACAGATCGCTCAACACTAATTCACAACTAGCAAAGCTAATTAATTCATTAATTGAAAAAGATTGCTATCAAATGATGTTTTTTGGGCTTGGCTCAGACGGAACAATCAGCGCAAATAAAAACAGCATTAAAATAATTGGAAACAGCACGGAAAAGTTTGTTCAAGGCTATTTTGAATATGACTCTAAAAAATCTGGAAGCTTAACCGTTTCTCACCTGAGAATTTCAGATAAACAAATTTTAATGCCATATGAAATTGAAAAGGCAGATTTTATTGCAATTCATAATTTCAGTTTTGTTTCTAGATTTAACATTTTAAAACACTTAAAACAAAACGGAACTGTTCTTTTAAACACGGTTTTAAAAGCGGAGCAGCTAGATAAAAAACTTCCAATTTTCTTTAAGCAAGATTTGATCAAGAAAAACGCAAAACTATATATAATAGACGCCCAAAATATTGCAAGCGAGGTTGGGCTTGGAAACAAAATTAATACAATTATGCAATCTGCGTTCTTTAAAGTTTCAAATATTATTGACTTTGAAAGCGCGAAGAATCAGATGATAGACGCCGCAAGAAAAACTTATAAAAGAAAAGGAGAAAGTGTTGTTAAGGCGAATGAAAGGGCAGTTCTTTCCTTTGACAGGCTGGAATTTGTTCCTCTTTCTCTCCTTTCAGAGAAAACTTTTGAAGGCGAGCCCAAAAATTTTGGCTCTGACGGATGCAACAATTGTGAAAATTGCACAAAATGTGAAAGCGAAGTTAACTTTGCAAATGAAGTTATAAGGCCAATTTCGCTTAGAGAAGGAAACAATTTAAAAGTTTCGGCCTTTGAGCCAGACGGGCGAGTTCCAACCAACACATCGCAATTTGAAAAGAGGGGAATTGCGCTTAGGTGTCCAAATTGGAACAGCGAACTTTGCATTCAATGTGGGCGCTGCGTTATGGCTTGCCCCCACGCTGCAATTAGGGCTGTTTTGGTTGATGAAAACGAACTAAACGATGCGCCAGAAGGTTTTACATCCAAAGACGCAATTGGAGTTAAAGGAGCAAAATATCGAATTCAAGTTAGCCCGCTAGATTGCACAGGTTGCGGCGTTTGCGCAAACGTTTGCATTGCAAAGGAAAAGGCGCTTAAAATGGAAGTTGCAAGCGACATATCAGAGGAAATTAAAAATTATAATTTTAGCAAAACTTTGAAACAAACAACTTCGCCTTTCAACAAATTTTCAACAAAAGGTCTTCAATTTTATAGGCCATATTTTGAGTTTAGCGGGGCTTGTGGCGGCTGCGGCGAAACACCATATATAAAGCTTTTAAGCCAACTTTATGGAGAAAATTTAATTATTGCAAATGCAACAGGTTGTTCAAGCATCTATGGCGGGTCGTTTCCATCTTGCCCTTATTCAAAAGATGAACACGGAAATGGGCCTGCTTGGGCAAACAGTTTGTTTGAGGACAATGCCGAATTTGGCTTTGGAATTAAACTTGGAAGAAACATTCTTGAAGAAGGAAAGGAAAAGAGCAATGTTTGGATAATTGGCGGCGATGGCTGGGCTTATGACATTGGCTATGGCGGGCTTGACCACGTTCTTCACAGCAACGAAAACGTTAATATTTTAGTTTTAGACACAGAAGTTTATTCTAACACGGGTGGCCAATCTTCAAAATCAACGCCAAGCGGCGCAGTTGCAAAGTTTGCCTCTGGCGGAAAGAAAACCGCCAAAAAGGACCTTGGCGCAATTGCAATTATGAGCAACAATGCATATGTTGCAAAAATTTCTCTTGGAGCAAATTATGAACAGGCAATTAAAGCCTTTAAGGAGGCAGAGGAGTTTGACGGGCCAAGCATAATAATTGCCTATGCGCCGTGCGTTAACCACGGAATAAATTTGGAAAACACCTTCACAGAAATGAGAAAAGCTGTTGAAAGCGGATATTGGGAGCTTTTTAGATTTAATCCAAAAACAAACGCTCTTTTCTTAGATAGCGGCGAGCCAACAATTTCTTATGAAGAATTTATTTCTGGAGAAACAAGGTTTTCTTCTCTTGCAAAGGCAAATCCACAACTTTCTAAAGAGCTTTTTGAAAAGGCCAAACAAGAGGCAATTTCAAGGAGAAATTTCCTAAAACTTCTGTCTCAAAGAAACAACTAAACTTTATAAAAATATTTAAAAAAAGCCATATTTCGCCACAAAAGGCTTTTGCGTTCTTAGCTGCATTAAATAAAATTTTAATATGGCAAGAAAAATTGTTATAACAAGCGGCAAAGGTGGAGTTGGAAAAACAACAATTTGCGCCAATCTTGGCGCGCGCCTCGCTGCGCTTGGCTTTAGAGTTTGTTTGATGGATGTTGATATTGGCCTTAACAACTTAGATGTTGTTATGGGAATTGAAAAACGAGTTATGTTTGATATTGTTGATGTAATTGAGGGAAGGTGTCGCCCAAAACAAGCGCTTGTTCAAGACAGGCGAATTCAATCGCTTTATGTTATGCCTTCTGCCCACAGTTACAGTTCAAGCAATGTTACCGGCGAAAAGATTAAAGAAGTTGTTTTAGCGCTTGACGGAAATTTTGATTACATATTAATTGACTGCCCAGCAGGCGTTGAGGCCGGCTTCCACAGGGCAGTTTATTGCGCAAGCGAGGCAATTGTTGTTGTAACTCCCCACATTTCAAGCGTTAGAGATGCAGACAAGGTTCTTTCAATTCTTTCTGGATATGACTTAATTCACAAGTCAATTGTTGTAAACAGAATTAGAGGAGACCTTGTTTTAAGCGGAGAAATGCTTTCTGCGGACGAAATTGTTAGGGCGCTTAAAACGCCGCTTTTGGGCGTTATTCCAGAAGATGACGATATAACGGCGCTTTCAACAGTTGGCGGTCTTGCAGGGGCAAGCATCAGCGGGCGAGCGTTTACAATTCTTTGTGAAAATCTTCACGAAGGAACAAAAAAAATTTATGATTACACAATGAAATATCGCGGCCTGTTTGGAAATTTTAGGCGAAACCTTAAAAGGAAAATATAATGAAAACAATTGCAGAAATTGGAAACGATAGATTGATAAATGTTTTAGTTCGCGATAAAAATCAAAGCCCATCGCGAATTTTAAACATTTTAAAAAGCGAGATAACAGAAATAATTTCTTCCTATGCCGAACTGGACGAAGAAATTACAGTTTTAATGAGAACAGAGCGTGGAAGAGTTACTTTTGAAATTAAAGCAACCGCAACAAGAATAAAGGATTTTGGCCAAATTGTTGACTAAACAAGCAAGTTTCTCTTAGTTATCTCCTCCTTAATTGTTTCCATTGCCTTTGTTTCAAGGCGAGAGATGTAGGAGCGAGAAATTCCAAGCCTGGTTGCAACTTCTCTTTGGGTTAAAGGTTTGTTTCCGAAAAGACCATATCTTAGTTTAATAATTTCATACTCTCTTTCAGAAAGAGAGTTTTTTATAATTTCTCCCATTTTCTCCGTTAGAATGTTGCTTTCAACAAGTTCAACAACCTCATCTTCAATTCCGGGAATTATGTCCATGAGCTCAATGTCGTTTCCTTCTTTATCTTGGCCAAGCGTTTCTTGAAGAGACATTGTTTGACGATGTTTTTTGTTTAATCTAATAAGCATTAAAATTTCGTTTTCAATGCACCTTGCGGCATAGGTTGAAAGCTGAGTTCCCTTGCTGTATTCAAAACTGTTTATTGCTTTAATAAGCCCAATTGAGCCAA
Organism: uncultured Bacillota bacterium; assembly: GCA_949283975.1. Taxonomy (GTDB): domain Bacteria; phylum Bacillota; class Clostridia; order Christensenellales; family UBA1242; genus UMGS687. Next base: position 299,446 of record CASDUK010000001.1, on the reverse strand, counting down.
CAGAAATTAAATCGTCGGCCTCTCCAGCTCCGGAATATTTTTTAACAATGTGGGCAACTAAACGAAGATTGTGGCTAATTAAAATGTCCTTTGCTTCCTTATCTCCCTCTTTAAATTTTTTAAAATATTCCTTTTCCTCTTCAAGTGTTAGCGGTTTTGGAAAGCCAGATGCGGTGTTTACAAACGATGAAAAAACCAAAATCTTGTTTATAAAGGTTATAAAATTTTCAAAAATCATAAAAAATTGCTCCGTCTTGCATGTATTTATATGCCGAAGGGTGTCGAATTTTGACAAAATTTAGTTAGATAACAATTTTCTAAGCCGTCAATTCCTTTAAAAATTTTAAACTTTTAAACTTCCTTTAACCTCCGAGATTTTACAGCAACTTTGCGTTTTTTTGTCTTTAAAAATTATGGCCTTTTTAAACAAAAAACTCTGTTATTTAAAAAAATTGCAATAAATAGTTGACACAATATATTGTGTTGTGATAGCATAATTGTGCAACCATTAAAACTATATATAGGTTGTAAGGTAAATTAAAGGAGAAAACATGATAACACAAGTTTATAAGCGCGATGGAACATTTCAAAATTTTGATAAAAAGAAAATTGCAGACGCAATTTTTAAAGCGGCAAGAGCCTGCGGGGGGGACGACCGCGAAACAGCGGAAAACCTTGCAACCGAAGTTTCTGAAAAGCTTGAAGAGCTTTTTGGAAACAAAATTCCAACTGTTGAAGAAATTCAAAACTGCGTTGAAAAGGTTTTAATTGAAAACCGCCATGCTCAGGTTGCAAAATCCTACATTCTTTACAGAGAAAAAAGAAAACAAGCAAGAGAGCAAAATGCGCTAATTGGCGCAACAATTGACATGTTTGACAACTATCTCTCAGAGAAAGACTGGGCAGTTAAAGAAAACGCAAACATGCAAAGAAGCATTGCCGGCCTTAACAACTATGTTAGAGAAGCTTTTACAAAAAGCTATTGGCTAAACGAAATCTATCCGGATTACATAAGAGATCTTCACACTAGCGGTGCAATTCACATCCATGACCTTGGATTTTTTGGCGCATATTGCGTTGGTTGGGATTTGAGAGCAATTTTGGTTGATGGTTTTACGGGCGTTGCTGGAAAGGTTAGTTCTTCGCCTCCAAAACACCTTCGCTCCTTCTTGGGTCAAATTGTTAATGCAACTTTTACAACCCAGGGCGAAACTGCTGGCGCTCAGGCATGGAGCAGTTTTGACACTTACAGCGCTCCTTTTATTCGCGCAGACAAACTTTCATACACTCAGGTTAAACAAGCAATTCAAGAGTTTGTTTTTAACATGAATGTTCCAACAAGAGTTGGCTTTCAATGTCCGTTTTCAAACGTTACTCTTGACATTAAAGTTCCAAAAACTTTAAAAGATCAACCAGTTATAATTGGCGGAATTCCTCAGGAAACAACCTATGGCGACTATCAAGAGGAAATGGATTTGTTCAACAAAGCCTTCTGCGATGTTATGCTTGAAGGAGACAGCAAGGGAAGAGTTTTCACCTTCCCAATCCCAACAATAAATGTTACAAAAAACTTGGACTGGAACAGCGAAGTTGTTGATAAAATTATGGACATGACATGCAAATATGGAATTCCATACTTTGCAAACTATGTAACAAGCGATCTTTCGCCAGAAGACGCAGTTTCAATGTGTTGCAGGTTAAGACTTGATGTTAGCGAGCTTAAAAAGCGCGGTGGCGGCCTTTTTGGCTCAAACCCGCTAACCGGTTCAATTGGCGTTGTAACAATAAATCTTCCAAGGCTTGGCTATCTTTCTTCAAATGAAGAAGAATTCATGCAAAGGCTAGATAAACTTGCAGATGCAGCAAAAGTTTCGCTAGAAATAAAGAGAAAAATTATAGAAAAACAAACGGAAGACGGGCTATATCCATATTGTAAGTTCTATTTAAGAGATGTTAAAAAGCGCTCTGGTTCATATTGGGCGAACCACTTCAACACAATTGGAATTGTTGGAATGAACGAAGCAATTATGAACTTGTTCGGAAAAGATGAAAACATAACAACAGAAAAAGGCCAAGAATTTGCAATTAGGGTTATGAACCACCTTAGAGAGAAGATGGTTGAATATCAAAAGGAAACAGGAAACAGCTATAACCTAGAAGCAACTCCAGCAGAAGGAACAAGCGCAAGGCTTGCAAGAATTGATAAAAAGCGTTTCCCAAACATCATAACAGCAGGTCAAAAAGAACCATGCTACACAAATTCAACCCAAATTCCTGTTGAATTTACCGATGATATCTTTGAAGTTGTTAGGCTTCAAGATGAGTTACAATCGCTTTACACCGGCGGAACAGTTCTCCACCTTTATTTGGGCGAGAAAATTGAAGATAAAGAAATTGCAAAAAAACTAATTCAAAAAATATTTAACAACAATAAAATGCCATATATTTCAATAACTCCAACTTTCAGCATTTGTCAAAACCATGGCTACATTGCGGGCGAACATTTTGAATGCCCTGAATGTGGCGAAAAAACCGAAGTTTGGAGCAGGGTTGTTGGATACTTAAGAATGGTTCAAGACTTTAACGACTCTAAACGCGAGGAATATGACCTTAGAAAGAAATTTGTTATTAAAGAGGATCAAATAGTTTAAGGAGAAGAGGTTGAATTTTTCTGGATTTATAAAAAATTCCTTTGTTGACTATCCAAACTACATCAGCGCAGTTGTCTTTACTTTTGGCTGCAACTTTAACTGTTGGTATTGCCATAACAGAAGAATAATTGAAGATAAATCAAGCGAAAACATTTCAGAAGAAGAAGTTTTAAATTTTCTTAGCAAGCGAAAAGGGTTTATTGATGGGCTTGTAATCTCTGGGGGAGAACCAACGCTTAACCCTGAACTTGAAAACTTTATAAGAAAAGTTAAAGCCTTGGGATTTAAGGTTAAACTGGACACAAACGGAACAAACCCAAACATTGTTGAAAAATTATTGAAAGATAATTTGTTAGATTTCGTTGCGATGGATGTTAAAACTTCAAAAGAAAATTACAGCAAACTTGTTGGAAGAGAAGTTGACTTTGACAAGATTTCAAAATCAATAAATCTTTTAAAAAATTCCAGTGTTGACTATGAGTTTAGAACAACATTCGCGCCCGATGTTTCGCTTTCGGATGTTGAGGGAATTGGAAAATTAATATGCGGCGCAAAAGCATATGCAATTCAAAAATATAACCCTCCAGAATCTTTAGATAAGCCATATATAACAATTCCTCATAAGCGAGAAGACTTCTTTCGCGCACTTGAAATTGCAAAAAAATATGTTGAAAATTCATTTTTAAGAAGCTTGGATTAAGGAAAAATAAACGGGTAAAACCCGTTTATTTTATTTAAATTTCTTTTTGAAAAAAATAAAATTCTTTTTTTAAAAAATTAAATTTATGCTAAACTATATCAAAGGTTTAAAATATGAACAATGTCCTTTTGGTTGGCTTAATTGAAGAAGACTTAAAAAAAATTGGCCTTTTGCTTGCTCAAAGGCTAGAGTTTTTTTATTTAAACTCAGAGGAAATGATTTCCTATTCTCTTTTCGACAAAATAAAAATGGAAAAAGTTTGTGGGGTTGATTACATGAAAGAAGAGGAGCGAAAAGTTGTTTTTGGGTTGAACACCTTTGAAAGAACGGTTCTTTCAATGTCCTATGAAACTTTTTCAAACAATTTTGATGCAATTTCTTCAAGCAACACAATAGTTTATCTTAGGCAAACAGAGGGGCAGTTTAACAAAAGAGTTGAAGAGTTGTTTAATTCAGGAATTGAAACGGAATTTTTGCATAATTATGAAATATCAAAGCTTGTTTTCAATCAGAGGGACAAATATCTTAAAAAAAATTGCAATTTAATTGTAAAATATGATATATCTAAATTAGATAATTTGATTGAAAATTTGGAAAATCAAATTTTGGAGCAAGAATGAAAATTGAACAAAAATGTATTAATGTTGCAAGGGCAATAACAGCCGAAACAATTACAAACGCAAATTCTGGCCACACCGGTTCTTCTGTTGGGGCAGCAACAATTTTGTTTGCGCTTTTTAAAGACCATTTAATTTTTTCATCTTCAGACAGAGAATTTTTAAATAGAGATCGTTTTGTTCTCTCTGCCGGCCATCTTTGCCCTCTTCTCTACACAATTGAACACATGTTTGGTTTTCCAATTAGCGCCGAAGATTTAAAAAACTATCGAAAATATGGAAGCATAACGCCTGGGCATCCACATTTTGGCGAAACACCAGCAGTTGAGGTTTCAACAGGCCCGCTTGGCCAAGGGGTTGCAAACGCCGTTGGTCTTGCAATTGCCCAAAGTTTGCTTGCTGAGAGATTTAATGTTTTAGACGACCCAATTTTTTCAAATAAAACCTATGTTCTTGCGGGCGATGGATGTTTGATGGAAGGAGTTGCCCTTGAAGCAATTAGCCTTGCTGGAACACTAAAATTAAAAGACCTAATTTTGCTTTATGACAGAAATTCAATTACAATTGACGGAGATTTAAATATTTCCAACACTGAAAACGTTGCAGCTAAATTTGAGGCTCAGGGCTGGAATGTTATCCACTGTCCAAACGGAAACAACTATCGCGCTGTTACGCGGGCAATTTCCCATGCAAAACAAAGCACAACAAAGCCAACTGTTATTATTTTTGACACAATAATTGGTTTTGGAACTCCGTATGCAGGAAAGCCGGCAATCCACGGAAGGCCGCTCAGCCAAGAAGAGCTTGAGGTTTATAAAAATTCTCTTCAAATTACAAGCGAACCTTTCGTCGTTCCAGATGATGTTAAAGAATTTTGCAAAGCAACAACGGATAAAAACTTTGAAATTGAAATTGAGTGGAGGCGAAAAGTCAATTTATATTCAAAGACAAACCCAGAACTATATAAACAACTTTCTCAATTTTTAGATAAAAAGCCAATTGATGTTGAAAAAATTGTTGGAAACAAAATTAAAGAGAAAAAGATTAGCGGAAGAGAGGCAAATTTTAGAATTTTAAATTTAATTGCTGAAAAATATCCAAATTTTGTTGGAGGCGCGGCAGATGTTGCGGCCTCTACAAAGGCTTTTATTGAGGACGGGGGGATTTACAGTTCAGAAAACAGGCGCGGGCGAAACATTGCATTTGGAATTAGAGAGCATGCTATGGCGGCAATTGCAAACGGAATTTCTCTTTATGCAGGGCTTAGGCCTTTTGTTTCAACCTTCTTTGTCTTTTCAAACTATCTTCTTCCGGCGCTTAGAATGAGCGCGCTTATGAACCAACCAGTTTTATATTTTTTCACCCATGATTCGCTGCTAGTTGGAGAAGACGGCGAAACCCACCAGCCAGTTGAACAACTTGGAACAATTAGGCAAATTCCAAATGTAAATGTTTGCAGGCCGTGCGATGTTAGCGAACTTATTGCCTCATACAACCTTGCTTTAAACACCGAATCTCCAACATGTTTTGTTCTTTCAAAGCAAGATTTATTTGAACAAAAAGGAACAATTGAACAGGCAAGCCGAGGGGGATATGTTCTTGAAAAAGACCCCGGGAAGGTTAATTTAGTTTTGTATGCAACGGGAAGCGAAGTTGAACTTGCAATGAGCGTTAAGCGCGAAATGAATAAAAGCGGCGTTAAAGTTGCCGTTGTTTCCTTTCCTTGCTTGGAGGAATTCGAAAGACAAAGCGAGCAATATAAAAACTCCGTCTTGTTTAAAGAAGTTAAGGCAAGAGTTGCAATTGAAGCTTCGTCCGACCCAATTTGGTATAAATACATCGGCGAAAAAGGGAAACTTATAAATGTAACAAAATTTGGAAAGAGCGGGCGCGGAACGGAAGTTTATAAAAAATATGGGTTCTCTGTTTCCAATATTAAAAAAGAGATTTTAAAAATTTTAAAATAGTGCAAAAGCTGCCGCAAACTAATAACTGCGGCAGCTTTTGCTACGGTAAAGAAAGTTTTTCCAAAAAGCCTGGAAGCTTTTCTTTACGCTTTTATATTGTGCAGTAAATTAAAGTTTATTCATTTGCTGCGAAAAAAATATAAAAAATTCAATTTTTCTATTTTATCTTTGTTTTCTTTGTGTTATAATTACTTGGTATGATTAAACTATCCTATGAAAATAAAAGAAAACTTGTTTTAGGAATTGGAATTGGGCTAATCGTTTTATGTTCCTTTGCCTTTTTAGTTTTGTTTACTGGGCTTATAAAGCCGCTTAGGTTCTTTTTGCTTGGAACTTTTGGTCTTTTTGCCTATCCAATATTTATCATTTTGTTCTTTGTTGGCCTTGCGCTTATCAACAAGAAAAAATATGTTTTGCCGGTTAAATACACGGCGTATATTATTTGCGCGCTAGTTTCTCTTCTTGCAATAATCCAAAACATAATTGTTGGAAATTTTTCTGGCGGTTTTTTTGAGTTTTTGGGCTATAACTACACGGCGCAATTAACGCCTGGGGGAATTATTATTGGGCTAATAATTTCTCCGTTTAAGTTTGCCTTTGGAACAGCTGGAGTTTATGCAATTTTCGCAATTTCGCTTGTTGTTTTTTCTTGTTTGATTGCAGACTATCTTCTTTATGTAAAAAAGAAAGCGGCAGAAAACGCGCCAATTAAACTTCAAAGGCAGACGGAAGAATTAAAACTTAAAAAACAGCAAGAAAAGTATGAAACGAAAATTCAAAAAAATGCTCCAAAAAGTGAGTGGATTTTAGACAGAGAAGGAAATTTGGTTGGAAAGGACGGGGAGCTTTTTTCTGTTTCGCAGGCAGATGGAAACGAGAAAACGCTTGCAAAAATTGACGCCGCTATTGAAAGAAAAAAGAACAAACCAAAAATTACGCTAGACGGAAAAATTGAAGAACAAAAAATTGAGGAAGAAAAAAGTTCAAGCGCGCGAAAGCGCCTTGGCTTAATTAGAAAAGGGGAGGTTATTGCCTCTTCTGAGCCAGTTAAAAAGGAGCCCTCTCTAAGAGAAAAATTTGAAAGAAATGAGCTTTCGCGAAAGGAATATCTTTTAACGCCGCCTCAATTAACTGAAATGAAAATTTTTGAGAAAAAAGAAAATGTTAAACAAAACAAAACAGATTTTGCGCGAGAAGTTGAGGAAAATATTTCCGCAATCAAACAAGAAGCAGATGTTATTGAAGATTTTTCAACTCAGCCTGAAATTGTTGAACAAAAGCCTCAATTTTCGCAAGAGCCGCAAACATCATCTTCTGCCTTTGTAGACTTAGATGACGACAGTTCATTTAATTCGCCAGAAAGCAAAGCTGTTGCTGGCGACATAATTGAAAAGATTATGAAAGATGAGCCAAACATAAACATCAGCGCAGAAAAACTAAAGCCGGTTGCAAAGCAGCCTGAAAGCAGGGCTGAAAAGCCAAAAATTAAAGAGCATCACAGATATGTTGCGCCAACGCTAGACCTTTTGTTTGATGTTAAAACAGATAACACAGAACTTCAAGAAAGTGTTCAAAAGAAAGCCCAAGTTTTGGAAAGTGCGCTTGAAACTTTCAACATCAACGCAAAAGTAACGCGAATTGTTGTTGGCCCATCGGTAACGCGATATGAACTTGAAATGCCAGTTGGCGTTCCTGTTAAAAAAATTCTTGCCCATCAAGATGACATTGCGCTAAACCTTGCCTCAAACGGAGATATTAGAATTGAAGCTCCAATTCCTGGGCGAAGCGTTGTTGGAATTGAAGTTCCAAATGATAAGATTACAACAATTGGAATCAAAGAAATTCTTTCAAGCCGCGAATTCCAAGAGGCAAAAAGCCCGCTTTCTTTTGCGCTTGGAAAGGAAATTAGCGGAGCAATTAGAATTTGCAATTTGGAGAAGATGCCACACCTTTTAGTTGCTGGGGCAACTGGTTCTGGGAAGAGCGTTTGTTTGAATTCAATTATTATATCAATGCTTTATAAAGCTTCTCCAGAAGATTTAAAGCTTATTTTAATAGACCCTAAACGCGTTGAGTTTTCAATGTATAATGGCCTTCCTCATTTAATGCTTCCAAATGTTATAACAGAAACGGACAAGGCAGTTAATTCTTTAACATGGGCAATAAATGAAATGGAAAGAAGATTTGGGCTTTTTCAAGAGGCAAAGGCAAGAAACCTTGCAGAATATAATTCAACCCAACAAGTTCTCTCTGGCCAAACCGAAAAACTTCCGCTTATTGTTATAATAATCGACGAACTTGCAGATTTAATGATGCTTGCTAAAAAGGAGATTGAAGAAAAAATTATGCGTCTTGCTCAAAAGGCAAGAGCAGCGGGAATTCACTTAATTTTGGCAACGCAAAGGCCGTCTGTTAACGTAATTACCGGAACAATTAAGGCAAACTTCCCATCAAGAATTGCCTTTGCCGTTACAAGCTTTGTTGACTCTAAAACAATCTTAGATTCTGCCGGGGCGGAAAAACTTTTGGGCAAGGGTGACATGCTTTATGCGCCAAGCGACCAAGCAGAGCCAACGAGAATTCAGGGCTGTTATATTGACGGGAAAGAAGTTGAAAATGTTGTTGAATTTGTTAAATCTAACAACAACTATGATTTTGATATGGAAGTTGCAAACGATGTTGTAAATGCACCAAAAGGATATGGCGGAAATCCATTTGCCCACAATCCAGACCAAAGCGACGAACTTTTACCATATGCACTAAAATTGTTTATTGAAAACGGCCAGGCGTCAATAACAATGCTTCAAAGAAGGTTTAGAATTGGCTTTTCGCGCGCGGCTAACCTTGTTGATGAAATGGAGCAGAAGGGCTATGTTGGGCCGGCAGAAGGCTCTAAGCAACGCCCAGTGTTTATGACAATGGAAGAATATAGAGAAATTTTTGGAGATGTTGAATAGATGGACTTAAAACAAAAGAAAATTGCCTTCATATCACTTGGTTGCGACAAGAACAAAGTTGATTTGGAAGAGATGATGCACAACCTTTCCAAATTTGGATTCTCCTTTGCTAATTCTAGCAAAGCCCAAATTGTTATAATAAACACCTGTGCATTTATTCTTTCCGCCAGAAAAGAGGCAATTGACAACATTTTGGAAATGGCAAAACTTAAAGAAAACGGCCAGATTGAAAAAATTATTGTAACAGGTTGTCTTCCGCAAAGATATTTGGAAGAACTCGAAAAATTTCTTCCAGAAGTTGACAAGTTTGTTCAAATTAAAGACAACAAAAACATTGTTCAAATTATTGCAGATTTATATGGCGCTGAAGTTAAATATAATTATGACAGTAATCAATTTATAATTCCGCCAGCCCACTATGCCTTTTTAAAAATTGCAGATGGCTGCAACAATGCTTGCGCATACTGCACAATTCCTAGGATTAGAGGAAGATATATTTCTAAAACAATTCCAGAAGTTGTTAACCGCGCAAAACAACTTGTTTCAAAGGGCGCAAGAGAACTTATTGTTGTTGCGCAAGATGTAACAAGATTTGGAATGGATCAATATGGTGAAGTTAAACTAATTGAACTACTTGAAGAACTTGTTAAAATTAAGGATTTAAAGTGGGTTAGGTTACACTATTGTTATCCAGAATTGGTATCAGACCAGCTTTTGTCCTACATAGCCTCTCAGCCAAAAATTTGCAAATATTTAGACATTCCGCTTCAACACATTGACGATAAAATTTTAAAGGATATGAACAGGCGAATTGGCGAAGAGGCAACAAGAGAGCTTGTTAAAAAAATTAAAACAAACTATCCTCAAATTTTAATTAGATCAACGTTTATTGTTGGCTTTCCCGGAGAGAGCAAAAAACAGTTTAAAAAACTTGTTGAATTTTTAAACGAGGCAAAATTGGATAATGTTGGTTTCTTTGCATATTCAAGAGAGGAGGGAACGAAAGCCTTCTACATGAAAAAACAAATTCCTGAATTTATTAAGAGAAAAAGGCTTAGAAAAGCTCAGGAAGTTCAAAGTAAGATTGCGCTTGAAAATAACCTTTCAAAGCTAGGACGAGTTGAGGAGGTTGTAGTTGACGGGTTTATTCCAGAGGAGGGATATTTTGAGTGTAGAACGGCGCAAATGTCGCCAGATGTTGACTTTTTGGTTAAACTAGATTCAAGCGAAAAAGTTGAAATTGGAAGCTTTTATAAAGTTGTTTTAACAGGTTTCGAAAATTACTTTTTTACTGCAAAGCTTTTTAATGAAGATAAAACACTTTGAAATTTTTAAGGTTTAAAGTATAATACTTTTAAGGAGATTTTGTTTATGAATTTGCCAAATAAGATAACAATTGTTAGAATAATTTTAATTCCGTTCATGATTTTTTTCTATCTAGCAAACTTTATCCCAGATGGATGGGGAAAAATTGTTGCGCTTATAATTTTTGTTGTTGCGGCGCTAACGGACATGTTGGACGGCCAAATTGCAAGGAGGCGAAACCTTGTTACTGACCTTGGAAAGTTTTTGGACCCAATTGCAGACAAGCTTTTAGTAACCTCCGCGTTGCTTTTAGTTTTGTGTGATTTAACAGTTCCCGCACCATATGGCGTTATTGCTGGAATAATCATAATTGGGCGAGAGCTTATTATTAGCGCCTTTAGGCAGGTTGCCGCAACAAAGAATTTTGTTATGGCGGCAGATTGGTTTGGAAAAATTAAGGCAATTGTTCAAGACATTTCAATTCCTGCGCTCTTCCTTCTTTCATATTTCTATACAAGTGGCGTTGTAACTGGAACAGGGTTATTTGTCTTTGAAATAATAAACTGGGTTTTACTTGGCCTTGCAACCCTTCTAACAATTCTTTCGGGAATAAACTATCTTGTTAAAAACTGGGGAGTTGTAAGCGGAAAAGAAAAAAAGGAAAAGGAAGAAATTGAAAAGTAACATTTTTAAATGTTTTGGAATTTCGAAGGGCGACGCAATGTCGCTTTTATCCTCACTTATTGCAGACAGCCATGGAACACTTGTTGAGTTCAGTGGAAATGGGCTTTTAGTTGACGTTTCTCTTAAGGCCGGGGATAATAACGTTTATTTTTATGAATTTACTAGGGAAATTTTTGAAAAATTAAACCCATATATATATGCCGAAAGTGATATTTCACTGGAACAAGTTGCTTTTGAGCTTTTAAAGATCAACAAGTTAACCATTGCAACAGCAGAAAGCATAACCGGCGGCCAAATTGTAAGCAACCTAATTAAAAAAAATTTGGGCGCAAGCGAAGTTGTTTTGGAGGGCGCGGTAACATATTCCAACCAAGCAAAAGAAAACCGCCTTTGCGTTTCAAGAGAAACACTTGAAAGATACACAAGCGTTAGCGTTCAAACAACATACGACATGGCAAAGGGGCTTTTAGAAACAAGCGGAGCAGACATTGCAATTGCAACAACTGGCTTTGCCTCCTCTGTAAATAAAAGCGAAGATGCCGGCCTTGTTTTTATTGCAATTGGAAATAAAAATAGAATTGATGTTTTTAAAAATAAATTTGTTGGAACGAGAGAAGAGGTAATTGAAACATCGGCGCAGGCGGCTCTGTTCTATCTTGTTAAAAAATTGCGTAAAAACGATTTCTATTTAGAGGAAAATGAGGTATAATAAAGAAGTTAAAGGAGAAATTTATGGCAGAAAAAACAACAGACAAATCAAGCAATTTAGATCTTGCAATTAGCCAAATTGAAAAGCAATTTGGAAAGGGTGCAATTATGAAACTTGGAGATGCACCAATTCAAAAAGTTGATGTAATTCCAACGGGTTGCCTGTCTCTTGACTATGCGCTTGGAATTGGAGGCGTTCCAAAGGGAAGAATTATTGAAATTTATGGCCCAGAATCTTCTGGAAAGACAACGGTTTCTCTTCACATTTTGGCGGAATGTCAAAAGGCGGGCGGAACTGCCGCTTTCATTGATGCTGAGCACGCGCTAGATCCAACGTATGCAGAAAAACTTGGCGTTAACATCTCGGAGCTTTATGTTTCTCAGCCAGACAACGGCGAGCAAGCGCTTGAAATTTGTGAGGCGCTTGTTAAGAGCGGCGCGGTTGACATAATTGTAATCGACTCTGTTGCAGCGTTAACCCCAAAAGCTGAAATAAACGGAGATATGGGAGATTCCCATATGGGGCTTCAAGCAAGGCTCATGAGCCAGGCGCTTAGAAAAATTACGGCAATAACAAGCAAAAGCAACACTTGCATAATTTTTATCAATCAACTTAGAGAAAAGCTTAACACAATGGGCTTTGGCGGAACACCAGAAACAACAACAGGTGGAAAAGCGCTTAAATTCTATGCAAGCCTTCGCCTAGATGTTAGAAAAATTGAATCGATTAAAGACTCTTCAAACCAAGTTATTGCATCTAAAACAAGAGTTAAAGTTGTTAAAAACAAATTAGCTCCGCCATTTAAAACGGCAGATTTTGAAATTGTCTTTGGAAAGGGAATTTCAAGAGAGGGAAATGTTTTAGACCTTGCAGTTGAAAAGGACATTGTTCAAAAAACAGGCGCTTGGTATTCCTATGAGGGCAACAAAATTGGCCAGGGCAGAGAGAGCGCAAAAGCATATCTTGCGGCAGACAAGGCGCTTCTTGATGAAATTGAAGGAAAGGTTAGAAAAGCCTTAAATATGGAATAGTATGCAAGCATAATACACAACATATTGTTTGCATAGCACTAAAAGCACATTATTGTGCTTTTTTTCATACCAATTTGCATGGAACATTTATACAAAAACGTTAGAATAAATTATGAGCTTGAAATTTCTGGAGAAAGTCTTTTTGTTTTCCTTCATGGTTGGGGTTCAAATCTTAACTTAATGAAGCCGCTTTCAAGTCAATTTAAAGGTAAATCAATTCTTCTAATTGATTTTCCGCCATTTGGAAAGAGCGATGTTGAGCCAACTTCGCCTTGGAATTTAGATGATTATTGCAATTTAACAAGCGAGATTATTTCAATTGCAAAAGAAGTCTCAAAAAATAACGGGATTGCGGTTAAGCGGGTTGTTCTTTTTGGCCATTCTTTTGGCGGCCGGGTTGCAATTAAGCTTGCTTATATGGCAGATTTTCTTGTTTTAATATCTTCTGCGGGGCTAAAGCCAAGGTTTTCTTTTAAAACAAAGAGCCAAATTCTTTTATATAAGTTTTACAAGAAAATTGGCAGCAGAAAAGTTAGAAATTTTGGCTCTTCGGACTACAAAATTCTATCTCCAATTATGAAACAAACCTTTAACAACATAATTAGGGAAGATTTGTCAAAAACCTGTAAGCAAATTAAGGCTAAAACATTGATTATTTCGGGAAATTTGGATAGCGAAACGCCGCTTTATATGGCAAAAAAGTTTCGAAAACTAATTCCAAATTCAACCCTTGTTGTAATTGAAGGTGGCGACCATTTTGTTTACTTAAAAAAACCGCGCGAAACAAACCTTGCAATTTTAAACTTCCTTGGGGGCGAAGACCTTTAATTTGCTTTTAAAAATTTTTATTTAGTTGTATACTAATCTTTGATAAATTTCATATAAAAGGGATAGTATGGCTTTTTTTGATGCATCAAACCCAAATTTATACATAGCAATTGCGCTTTCTGTTGTCAACGGCGTTATGCTTTGTTTTTGTGGATATAAATTTTTGCATGTTCTTCAACTTTCTGGCTATAAAATTCAGGGCTACAAAGTTTGGCTAAAAGACACTCATGCTAAATATATTGGACGAATTGCGCTTCTTTCCTTTATGAGTTTGGCCTGTATGCTTGTAACAGTTGCTTTGTTTGACTCCTATATTAGCCGAGACAGTTACTTTTCTTATTTAGGGTTAATTTTCTATTTCTACTTTACAATTGTCTTTATCGTTAACATGTATCATGTTCCCCAAAAAACGCCTCTTGTTCAAACATATAGAATGACAAGGCTTTGCATTGCCCATGGGCTTTTGATGGCAGGGCTTACTTTTGTTATAATCTATTTTACAACGGAATTTATTCCATATGTTAGATTTGCAAGCATATCGCTAACACCGCTTTTGCTTCCGCTAACAGTTCCAATTGCCCACGGAATTTTAGTTCCATTTGAAAATTTGAATTTTAAGCGTTATATTAACAAAAGCAAAAGAAAACTTAAAAAGTTTCCAAACTTAATTAAAATTGGAATAACGGGAAGCTATGGCAAAACAAGCACAAAATATATTTTAAACACAATCCTTTCAGAAGCTTACAGCGTTTGCATAACGCCACACAGTTTTAACACACCAATGGGAATTACCCGCGTTGTTTTGGATTATCTAAAACCAAATCATGATGTTTTGATAACAGAAATGGGCGCAAAGCAGGTTGGAGATATAAAATATCTTTGCGATATTGTTAAGCCTCAATATGGAATTTTAACTTCTGTTGGCAGCCAACATCTTGCAACATTTGGAAGCCTTGAAAACATTGCAAAAACAAAAAACGAGCTTATCAAAGCGCTTCCAAAGGACGGAATTGCAATATTTAATGGAGATAACGAAACTTGCGTTAAACTTTATGAGCAATGTGAAATTAAAAAATTTATAACCGGAATTTCAAATCCAAAGGCCTTTGCTCATGCAAAAGATATTAAAGTTTCAAGCAGCGGAATTTCTTTTGTTTTAGTAATTGAAGAAAGCGAAATTAAGTGCAGAACAAAATTAATTGGCAAACACAACCTTGAAAACATTTTAGTTTGTGCAGCGCTTGCATACAACCTTGGCCTTAGCCTAGAACAAATTAAAATTGGAATTTCAAAGCTTGTTCCAATTAACCACAGGCTTGAAGTTAAAAGAGAAAACGGCCTTGTTATAATTGACGATGCGTATAATTCAAACGTTGAGGGCTCTGAGCGCGCGCTTGAAGTTTTAAAGCTTTTTAAAGGCGGAAGAAAAATAATTGTAACCCCAGGGCTTGTTGAACTTGGGCAGAAGGAAAAAGAAGAAAACATCAATTTTGGAAAGAAAATGGCTTCAATTGCAGATGTTGTTATTATTGTTAACAAAACTAATATGGACGCAATTAACGAAGGGCTTTGCGAAGAAAACTTTAACAGCGAAAACATTCTTTTTGCAGCGTCACTTATCGAGGCAAGAATTAAACTGAAAGAAATTGCAAAGGAAGGCGATATTATTCTTTTTGAAAACGACCTTCCAGACAATTATAGATAGGGAAAATATGTTAGAGAAACTAAAGATAAACAATGTTGCACTTATAAAATCGCTTGAAATTAATTTTTCAAGCGGCTTTAACGTTGTTCTTGGTGAAACAGGCGCGGGCAAAAGCATTATCTTTGATGCATTAAACTTTGTTCTTGGAGAAAAGGCAGATAAAACGCTTATTCGCGCGGGCGAGGAAACCATGAAAGTTTCGGCAATTTTTTCCTCTCCAAGCAGCGCTGCCTGCAAAATCCTTTCAAGCTATGACATTCCCTGTGATGAAGAAATTTTTATTTCAAGAACATATTCAACAAGTGGAAAGGGAGATGTTAAAATAAACGGCGAAATTGCGCCTCTTTCAATGTTAAAACAACTTGGAGAAGCACTTGTTGATTCCTATGGCCAAAACGAAGGGGTTTCGCTTTTAAAGCAAAAAAACCATCTTTCTTTGTTGGACTCGTATAAGCCAAACCAAACTTTATTAGTGGAGGCAGAGGAACTTGTTTCAAGCCTTAACAGTGTTAATAAAGAAATTCAAACTCTTGGAGGAAGCGAGGCAAACAGAGAAAGGCAAATTGACCTTTTAAAATATCAAATTGATGAAATTGAAAAGGCAAATCTTAAAGCAGGCGAAGACGCGCGGCTTAACGAAAGGCTTTTAAAGCTTTCAAATTTTGAAAAAATTTCTGAGGCCATTGCAAGTTCGGAAGAATATTTAAACAGCGATAGCGGAAGCCTTTCGCTTTTAAGAAGGGCAATTTCAAGCCTTAAATCGGTTGAAAAATATGACGAAAAAGTTTCAGAGATTATTTTATCTTTCGAAGAGGGTTTGGCAAGTTTAGAAAGCGGGGCGGACGGCCTTTTTTCGCTTTCAGAGGACTATGTTTTAGACGAAAATTCAATTGATAAATTAATTGAAAGAAGAGATTTATTAGATAATTTAAAGAGAAAATATGGTTCAACAATTGAAGATGTTCTTTCCTATCTTCAAAGCGCAAGTGAGGAACTTTTAAAGCTTGAAAACGCAAAGGAGATTTTAAAAGAAAAAGAGCAGCAAAAGCAAAAACTTTTAGTTCAAACCGAAAAAAAGCTTTTAGAGCTTGGCCAATATCGAAGAAAATGCGCAGCAGAACTTGAAGAAAAAATTGAAAAAGGCCTTGGAGAACTTGGAATTGAAAAGGCAAAGTTTAAGGTTGTTTTTACAAAACTTTGCGATTCAATTTTTGATGTTTCTTCCTACTCAGTAAATTGCCTTGAAGATGTTGAATTTTTGTTTAGTGCAAACTTTGGAGAACAATTGAAACCTCTTGCAAAAACAATTTCCGGAGGAGAGCTAAGCCGGTTTATGCTTGTTTTTAAAAACATAATAGCAAGCCAAAACAGCAGCCAAACTTTAATTTTAGATGAAGTTGATTCTGGAATTAGCGGAAAAATTGCAAGCGCCGTTGCAAAGAAAATTGCAAGGCTTTCAAAAAACTTCCAGCTTCTTTGCATAACCCATCTTCCACAAGTTGCTGCAATGGGCGACAGTTTCTTTTTGGTTTCTAAATTTGAAAAAGATGGAAGAACTGAAACACAAGCAACCCAACTATCAAACCAACAAATTTGCCAAGAAATTGCAAAATTAACCTATGGAAGTTTTGACGATAAAAAGCTTGAACTAACACAAGAACTTTTAAACTTAAACAACAAGTTTAAAGATACAATAGAATAAACCAAATCAAATTCGCGCAAACTAAAAAAAGTTTTGACGAGGGATTTGAGATGAAGAAAAAAATTGGTATAGCGGTTTTTCTTGGCGTTGTTGGGCTTTCGCTTTTGCTTCTTTTTTTTAACAGCGAACTTTTAAATGTTTACAACCTTCCAAGCTCTCTTCCAATTACATATTCAGACGTTGAAAAGATTAATCAGGACAATATTTTTGGAAGCAATGTTTCGGCAAATATAGAAGAAAAAACTGTAAATGTTGGAGGAGAAAAGTTTAGCATTAAAACGCTTGTTTTTAGGCTTTTTGGGATAATTCCAATTAAAACTGTTGAAGCAAATTTAATAGCCGAACAAGAGGTTTATCTTGGAGGCTGTCCAATTGGGCTTTCTATTGATGTAGATGGTTTAATAGTTCTTGGAAACAACAGTGTTTTAACAGAAAATGGCGCGGTTGACACGCTTCAAAATTCAAAGTTGAAGCGCGGCGACATTATTCTTTCAATCAATGACAAAAAGGTTTCAACAATTGAAGATCTTGAAGAGGTTTTAAATTCCGATTCTTTTGATGGAGAAGAGTTAAAATTGTGTGTTTTAAGAAACAAGGAAGAACTAAATCTAACGCTTAAACCCGTTTTAGATAAGGAGGACGGAGAATATAAACTTGGGCTTTGGGTTAAAAATGACGCCGCGGGGGTTGGAACTTTAACATATGTTGAGGCCGATTCGCTTGATTTTGGCGCTCTTGGCCATCCAATAACAGACTATGAAACAGGGGCATTTGTTCCAGCAAAAAGCGGAAAGGTTTACCCGTGCAATGTCGTTGGTTTAGAGAAGGGCGAAAAGGGAAGCCCGGGGGAAATTAAAGGCGTTTTTATGCAAGGAAAAAGCCAAAAGGGAACAATTGAAAAGAACACAGAATTTGGCGTTTTTGGGAATATAACAGACAAATCAAAAATTGTTGATTTAAACAAAATAGCAGAAGTTGCAAGCCGCCTAACAATGAAACCAGGAAAGGCAACATTAATAAGTTCTATAAGCGGCGTTAGCGAAGAATATGAAATTGAAATAATAAAGGCAAATTACCAGCCTTCTTCAAGCGACAAAAGCTTTGTTTTTAGAGTTACAGACAAACGGCTTTTAAACTTAACCGGAGGAATAATTCAAGGAATGAGCGGAAGCCCAATTTTGCAAAACGGAAAGGTTGTTGGCGCAGTTACCCATGTTTTTGTTTCAGACCCAACCAAAGGATATGGAGTTTATATAGATTGGATGCTTGCGGCATAATTTTGTAATTTTATGTCGAAAAAGTGAATATATTAAACCATGAAAAATCAAAGCTTTTCGCGGAGATTTGGCGGGATTAAATATAAACTTTTCGATACCTTTAAAGAAAATAAGAAGACAACCTTGTTTCTTATTCTCTTTTGCCTAATTGGCCTTTTAACGGGAATTTTTACCGCAATTAGATATTCAAACGGAGCGTCGCTAATTAACTTTAACGATTTTTCTCTCTCTCAATATCTTTCAGGAGAACTTGGAACGGGCGACCTTTTCTTTTCAAGGCTGCTTTCAACAATTGTTATTGTTGTTTTAACTTTAATTTGTTCCTTTTCAATTTTTCTAATTCCAATTAATTTTATTTTAGTTACCTATCGCGCATATTTATTAACCTTAAACTGTTCGCTGATTATAATTGTAAACGGCCTTGGCGGCTTTATAACATGTCTTTTAATTATATTTCCTTGCCAGTTGCTTAGCTTGCTAATAATTAGTTTGTTTTGTTCAATTAGCTGCAAAAGGGCAGTTTTAAAGCGAAGATATGGATCAACATGTAAAATTTGGGATAAGTTTTTAATAACACTAATTGCTCTTGTTATTTTAAACGGAATTGAAACCATGCTTCTTTACTTTTTTTCAAGCAAAATAATTTTGGTTTTATAGAATATTTTTCAAACGGATAGCCAAACTAAAGTAGATTAAAAGGAGCATTGAAAATCTATGAAAAAGTTTGGTTTCGCAATATTTTGCGGTATTATGTGCATAGCATGCGCATTATCTAGTTTTAAAATTGATTTTGCAAGCGCCGAAAGCGCAGATTTATCAATTGATGCAAAATCTGCAATTTTGATTGATTATGACAGCGGCGAAGTTCTTTTTAACCAAAACCCAGATGAAAAGGTTCAAGTTGCATCAATTGTAAAACTTATGACAATTTTACTAACTTTTGAAGAAATTGAGGCCGGTAATTTAAGCCTTGATGAAATGATTACAACAACAGAAAATGCTTCTTCAATGGGCGGAAGCCAAGTTTTTATCGACCCTTTCGTTGATTACAGCGTTGAAGACATGTTAAAAAGCGTTATTGTTGCGTCTGCAAATGATGCAAGCGTTGCCCTGGCAGAAAAAATTTCAGGAACAGAACAAGCCTTTGTTAAAAAAATGAACCAAAGGGCAAAAGAACTTGGACTAAACGACACTGTTTATGTAAATGCAAGCGGCCTTCCAGAGCCCGGGCAATATTCAACGGCAAGAGATGTTGCAAAACTTACTAAGGAAGTTTTGAAAATTAAAGATTATTTTAATTACAGCACAATTTGGATGGACAAGTTAACGCATCCTTCTGGCCGGGAAACAGATGTTATCAATACAAATAAACTTATAAGGTATTTTAAGGGCTGTGATGGCGGAAAAACAGGCTCAACAGACGAAGCCGGCTATTGTCTATCGGCAACAGCAGAGCGAAACGGAATGAGGCTTATTGCCGTTGTTTTGGGTGCAAAGGATGCAACGCTTAGGTTTAATGAAACTTCAAAACTTTTAACATATGGATTTAGTAACTTTGAAAATAAAAAGATTATATCATCAAGCGAAAGTTTGATTGAAACAGATGTTTTACGAAGCAAAATTAAAACCATTCCAGTTTATGCGGCAGAAGATTTCTCTGTTGTTTCAAGAAAAGGCGATAGCGCAGAATATGCCGTAACCGTTGAAATCGACGAAAAGGTATGCGCACCGCTTGCCTCAAAAGAAAAAGTTGGAACAGTTTCAATAAGTAAGGACGGAGTTGTTATAAAGACAATTGACGCTGTTGTTGGAACGGAAATTCCAGCAATCACATACGGCGAAAGCTTAAAAGAAATAATAGAGAACTGGTAAAATCAAACCTAATCGTTTGACAAAAGACTTTAAAACATTTAAAATTAGCATGTAAGGAGAGATTTGCATGCTAATTTTAATTTCCGGTTGCTCAGGGGCGGGAAAGAACACTGTTATTAGCCATCTTTTAAAGAAAAGCCCAACTTTAAAATATCTAAAATCTTGCACCTCAAGAAGCAAAGAAAACCGTGATGATGAAACAGATTCATACATATTTTTAACAAGAGAAGAATTTGAAAACAAAATCAAAAACAACGAACTTTTCGAATATGAAGAAATCCATGGAAACTATTATGGAATTTTAAAAAGTTCAATTGATGACGTCTTTTCAGGAACAAATTATATTAAAGACATTGGCGTTTTGGGGCAAAAGAACATGACAGAGCGCCTTGGAAATAAGGTTAAAATTGTTTCAATCTTTTTAGATGTTCCAAAACAAGAGCTTATTAGAAGGTTAAAACTTAGAGGCGAAAAGAACATAGATAAAAGAATGGAACGCTTTGAATTTGAAAGCGCCCACAGGCCAAATTATAATCTTATAATTCAAAATGACAATTTGGATAAAACAGTTGAAATTATAGAAGGAATATTAAACAAAAAAAGCTAGCTAATAAGTTGGCTTTTTTATATTATGCAAAGAAAAAAAATTAATATTTATAATCAAACAAATTTATAAAAGCAAAGCAAAATTATAAAAAATGCATAATATCCCAAAAACCCGCCGAAAATGGCCTTAACTATTCGCAAAATGTGTCTTTTGCGAATAGTTAAAGGCCTCTTTTTTTGATAAAATAGTTCCCCTATTTCGGCAAATAGCCCATGCAAACCGGATAGTTTACATCGTTAACAGTAATCCCGTTTGCCCTGCAAATTCCGTTATTGTTAAAAAGGCAGTCTGCCTTGCAAGATATTTCAATTTTTTTTCTGTTTCTCATCGGTGCATTTTTAGGGGGTTTTTCAAACATTCTTTCTGAATAGTCCTCCGCTTTATCCAAAAGTCCTTGCCGATTGTTTTTTCCTTTAAGAGCCTCTGAAGAAAGTTGATATGTTGAACACGAAACCTTTCTATCTACTAAAATAGATTTTGCTTGGCATGTGTGGTCTTTGTTAAATTTGCATGTTGTCTTTCTGCACCTAATATCCATAACATTCCTCAAAATAAGTTTTCCCTAAGTTAAATAAGAATATTCCAAAGTCTGCTCTTTTTCTTGACAATTTGGCTTGGATTGGATAGAATTATTGTGTGCGAGGTGTTTTATGCAAGTTGTTCTTCTTAAAGATGTTAAAGGAAGCGGGAAAAAGGGCGAAATCGTCAATGTTACAGACGGTTATGCGCGAAATTTTCTTTTAAAACAAGGCCTTGCAAAAGAGGCAACTTCTGCCGCTCTAAACGAAAATAGGCAACAAAAAGAAGCAATGGCCTATCATAAATCTGTTGAAATTAAAGAAGCCAAAGAACTTGCCGCGCTTTTAAAAACCAAAACTCTTCACCTAACGGTTAAAGCCGGAGAAAACGGAAAAATCTTTGGAGGAATTACAAGCCAAGAAATTTCAAATGCTCTGTTGAAGGAAGGAATTAATTTAGACAAGAAAAAAATTGTCCTTCCCTCGCCAATTAAATCTGTTGGGAACTACACGATAACTGCTAAAATATATCCAGAAATTTCAACAAACTTTGCTCTTATTGTTGAGGCAGAATAATTTTAATGCGGAAATGGCGAAATTGGTAGACGCGCTAGATTCAGATTCTAGTGGAAGAAATTCCTTGCAGGTTCAAATCCTGTTTTCCGCACCAAAAAAAAGAATAATCCTTTGGGTTATTCTTTTTTTAATTTAACTAGATATTGTGTATTATAAATATATAATACCGCAATTTGTTGCTACTCTCCAATTATTTTTATTAAGACATGCTTATTTCTCATTCCGTCAAGTTCATAATAAAAAATTTGTTCCCAAGTTCCAAAATCTAATTTGCCATTTGTAATTGCAACAACAACTTCCCTGCCCATAATTGTTCTTTTAAGGTGGGCATCTGCATTGTCTTCATAACCGTTGTGATGATATTGGCTATAAGGCTTTTCTGGCGCAAGTTTTTCAAGCCAGGTTTCAAAATCTTGATGAAGCCCGCTTTCGTCATCATTAATAAAAACGCTTGCCGTTATGTTCATTGCATTAACTAAAACAAGGCCTTCTTTAATTTGGCTTTCAGTAACTGCGTCTTGAACATCTCCTGTTATGTTAACAAGGCCGCGGCGCTTTGGAAATTTAAACCAAAGTTCTTTTCTAAAACTTTTCATATCCCTCCTCTATTCTAAATAATTTTTTATATCCTTTAAAAAACCTTTAATTTGAAAAATTGAAATATTGTGTTGTTTAAAAAGACTAGCCTCTTGGTTGTAGATTGATCTTACATCGGCAAGTGAGACATTATTTAAATAGTTTAAAACCTTTAAAAAGACATTATAAATATAATTCTCTTCCTCTTCAACTTTAAAAAGCGAACTTGGACAAAAATAGATTAAACTTTCAACAAATTGATAGTTATATGAATGACAAAGGTTGTAATATAAATTTTTAAATATTCTAATTATTTTATAAAGCAAATCTAAGTCGTTAAATTCAACGGAATTCAACTTTGAAATTTCGGCCGTTTTATCCTCTAAAAGCTTTTTAGCTTTTTCCAAAGAAACTTCTATAAACTTATTTGAACTTGAGTTCCAAACTTTATAATAATCATCATGCTTGATAACTGGGTTTATGTTAATTCTAAAGCCAAATTCATCTCTTGCCAAAATTCTAATTTTACTTGGGGTGTTATATAAAACCGTCATATTCGTCATGTTTTGAACAAGGCCTTCAAAAAAATCATTTTTAAAATCTAAAAGCGAATATGGCTTTTCCTTTTTCTCTAAAAGTTGTTTTTCGGTTATCTCAGAGCCCTTCTTTAACGCTTTTTTCTTTTCTTTCTTCTGATATCTTTTTGTGTTCTTATCTCTCGTTGCCCAAGCAGATTTAAACCTTTTCCACATGATTTTAAACTTGTTTTCCATTGGGCCAACAGAATTAATTTCAATTTGTGCAGAGCGAACAGAAAGATAGAATTCCGGCTCGGAAATGCTTAAAAATGTTCCTGTAAGCAAATCCCCCGCCATAAGTAGCTCAATGTTTTGAACATTTAAAAGCGGATTCGTTTGAAAAAGAGATGTTGCAATTTCGTCAACATATTCAGAGATTAAATAGAAAACCTTACGCGCAGAATCATCACTAACCTTTTGCGCAAAGTCTTCAATCATTCCCTTATCTAAAACTTTTCCCTTCTTCAAATTATTTTCCCTTTCCTATAACAGTTTTTCCCCTCATAAACGGTTGTAAAACCTTTGGAACACGAATTGTTCCATCTTCATTTTGATATTGCTCTAAAAGCGCTGGAAACAGGCGGCTTGTTGCAAGCCCGCTTGCATTTAAAGTATTAACAAAAAGCGTTTTTTGAGTTTTGGAATCCCTAAATTTTATGTTCCCGCGCCTTGCTTGATAATCCCTTGCGTTAGAAGCTGAACTAACTTCCTTATAAATTCCCATGCTTGGAATCCAAATTTCAATGTCATATGTCCTTGCCATTGTTGCACTAACATCTTCTGCTGCAAGTTTTGTTGTTCTAAAATGAAGGCCAAGCCCCAAAACCAATTTTTCGGCCTTAGAAACAAGTTCATCAAAAGCGGCGTCAGACCCTTCTGGCGTTGTTATTTGGAACATTTCAACTTTGTTAAATTGGTGGCCTCTAATCATTCCGCGCTCTTCCGTTCGATAGCTTCCAGCTTCGCGGCGATAGCAAGGCGTGTAGGCAAACATTTTAATTGGAAGTTCTTGCTCTGGAATAATTGAGTCTTGATACATACTTGCAAGAGGCGTTTCGGCAGTTGGAAGCAAAAATTTCCCCGTTTTAGATTTTTCGTCTAGCCAATAAACTTCATCGTCAAATTTTGGAAACTGGCCGGCAATAAACCCACATTTATATCCAAGCATATGTGGCGGCAAAATAAACTTATATCCGTCCTCAAGATGTTGGTTGATAAAATAGTTTATAAGCGCCCATTCAAGTTCTGCGCCTTCGCCTGTGTAAATCCAGTGGCCATTTCCAGAAAGCTTTGCGCCGGCTTGATAATCAATGAACCCATTAATTTTGCAAAGATCAATATGAGAAAGCGGCTGGAAAGGAAAAGTTGGCTTTTCACCAAAGCTTCTAACTTCCTCATTTGCCTCCTTTCCTCCTGGAACAACGTCTTCATCAACCAAATTTGGAATTGGCGCAAGGAAGTTAAAAATTTCTTCTTCAACTTTTGAAACCTTTTCGTCTAAGGAAGAAATTTCCTCTCCAAGTTTTTTCATTTCTTTAAATATTTCGCTGCAATCTTTCCCCTCTTTTTTTAGAGCTGGAACTTTTGCGCTTTCCTGATTCCTTTTAGATTTTAAAACATCAACCTTGTTTAAAAGTTCTCTTCGTTTTGAATCCAACTCAAACAAAGGTTTAAAATCTATTTTCATTCCGCGCTTTTCAATTGCGCGCTCGACTTTTTCTTGGTCGTTTTTAATCATTTCTATTGAGATCATTCTTTTGCTCCTTTAAAGTTGATAACAATATTATAACCATATTCAACCATTTTTGCAAATGCATTAAAAAACAATCTTAAATGTATTTTGCAAGAAAAGTAATACTATGCATGCATAATACACAATATTAAGCGTATTATGCAAGTGCTATGCATATTTTTTAATTATTTATTTGACTTTTGAGACATTTTAATAGATAATAAACATATGGCCAAAGTCAATTATCACACAGAAATGGATTTAAAAAATCAGAAAAAAATCATGCAAGAACTTTCCTTTTTCCCTGGATATGTTCAAGATTTTATAATCTCAATTGAAAACAACACCTCTTCGCTTACTAGGGTTAATTATCTTGCAGATTTGAAGCTTTTCTTTACATATCTTGCGAACAATCTTTCAAAACCTCCAAAGGAAATCACCCTTTCAGATTTGGACTTAATAAAATCAAGGGATATAGAGCGCTTTTTAAGCTATGTTTCATATTTTGAAAGGGACGGAAAGGTTCATATAAACAAGGAAAAAGGCAAAGCAAGAAAGCTTTCTGCAATTAGAAGCCTGTTTAAATTTTTATTTAAAAGTGATTTGATTAGTTCAAATGTTGTTTCCAAGATTACAACGCCAAAAATTCATGAAAAGGAAATTATTAGGCTTGAGCCGGACGAGGTTGCAAGGCTTTTAGACGAGGCTGAAGCCCCCGAAAACCTAACAAGAAGAGAAATTACATACAACAGAAGAACAAAGGAAAGAGATGTTGCAATGTTAACCCTGTTTTTGGGAACAGGAATTCGAATTAGCGAATGTGTTGGCCTAAATGTTTCAGACCTAAATCTAGCAGATAACAGCTTTAAAATAACGCGAAAGGGCGGCAATGAGGTTGTTTTATATTTCTCAAATGAAGTTAAAGAAGCGCTAATTCAGTGGCTAAATGTTAGAGAGAAAATTGAAACTTTGGATAAGGACGAGCCCGCGCTCTTTTTGTCCCTTCAAAGAAAAAGAATTACCCCGCGCGCAGTTGAAAATTTGGTTAAGAAATATAGCCAAGCTGTTACGCCGCTTAAAAAAATTTCACCCCACAAGCTTAGAAGCACCTATGGAACAAGCCTCTACCGCGAAACCCAAGATATTTACATTGTTGCCGATGTTCTTGGCCACAAAGATGTTAACACAACAAAGAAACACTACGCTGCAATTGACGAAGACATTCGCCGAAACGCCTCAACAAAGGTTAAACTTAGATAAATTGGGTTGCTTTAAAAAAAGTCCAAAGAGCCAGATTAAAAAAGACCACGGGCACGCCCCCGTGGGTTTTTCTTGTTATGCAAAACTTTGCCTGTCATAGAAAAAAGAACTTTTTAAGTTGTTTAAAAATGGATTAAAGCCTCAATTGTTGTTGCAACCTTTTGAGCTTGCTCGTTTGTTGGAAGAATTACCATAACGGTGTCATCTCCGGCAACTGCGCCAAGAACAGAATCTAAATTAAGTTTGTCAATCAGCCCGCAAATTGAATTGGCCATGGCTCTAATAGTTTTTAAAACAACAAGGTTTTGGGCGGTTTTAATTGAAATTACAGCTTCTTTAAAAATTGATATGTATTTATTCGAAACAGCCTGCTCGCCAGAGTCAACAAGAGAATATTTATATTTTCCTGTTTCTGCGCTTAAGATTTTTATCAGGCCAAGCTCCTTAATATCTCTTGAAATTGTTGCCTGGGTTATATCAAAATTTGCTGCACGCAAACACTCAACAAGTTCGTCTTGAGTTTCAATTTCTCTTGTTGAGATTAACTCTAAAATTTTAGATTGTCTAACCGATCTTGCCATTTTTTCTTTCGCTTGCTCCTTTTGCAACAATTTTGCAAAGCCCCTTTAGCTCGGCCGGCAAATCGCTACACCTGCCTATTTTAGGGCATTGTAGCGATTTTGAATATTTATAAATTCATAAATATTCAGGCCTTTAATCAAGGTTTGGAATTATTATACAATACAATTTATAATTATGCAAGCGATTTTTGAATATTTATTCACGCGTTTTTTTATAAAAATTAAGGATTTGAATTTCCATGCAAAACGAATTTATAAATATAAATCGTTATACATTTCTTTTTTTTCTTTTCTAAGGCAGTTATGTTCTTGTTCTACCACAAAAAAAATGGCAGGGAAAGCTCCTCTGCCAAAAATTATAAAACTGTTATTTCTTTTCTCTTCTTGAAAATATGCTTAAACACTTTCCAAAACCAAGGACAATTTTTGTGCAGTTGTCTAGCGCATATTTTTTAAAAATTGCCTTTCCAAAAATTGTTAGCCCAGCAATTGTTGCACTAACCGCCCCAGCTATTAAAATTTGAATTGAATTACCCATTCCGTCAACAATAAATTTTGCAGTTATTGCCGCGCCCGCAGCCCCAGACAAAATTCCACAAATATCTCCAATTACATCGTTGCAAATGCTTGAAACTTTTTCTGCGTGTTTAACAAGCGTCATTGCAACTTTTGCTCCTCTAACCTTTCTTGAACGCATTGCAGCAAAGGGCTCAAGTTGGCAAGCTGTTGTTGCAACTCCAATCATGTCTGAAACAATTCCCAAAGCAAGAAGGAAAACAATTACAACTAATGAAACAGCAATTCCAACATTAGACATCAAAAGTTCGCTAAGAACGCTAAACGAAAGCGAAAGGAAAAGCGTTATAACCAAAATTTTAATTGGCCAAACCCACCATGGCTGCGCTTTCTTTTTAACCGCCTTGCTTGCCGCAGATTTTAAATCTGACTTTTTAACTTTAGAATCCTTAGAACCTTCCTGTTCTGCTTCAATTTCAATTTCTTTTTCTGAGTTATTTTCTTCCATACATATATTATAATAACACAAATTTTAATATATCACAACATAAAAAAAGAAGGTTATCACTAACCTTCTTGCAAAGGCTTCACTTTAAGTAAACCTTGCAGCATAGGTTCGGTTGGATTTCCCGCCTTCCACACTTTCCGTCGCCGTAAAAGCAGTTTCCTTTTAAGGGAAGGACATCACCGAATCGCCACTAAGACCACACTATAATCCCCAAAGTGAATCGCAAACGAACAGTCTAGAGATTTTCTCAAACGATTGAATTTTGCTCTTATCCTTTTTTGCAGGGTGAATTTCATAAGTCTGCTTTTTTGCTTTAAAACAGTTTCGGCCAAAACCATTTTAAATAAACTTAATCCCAACAGTCCCACTCAAGGCTGGCTACGCTGCACACAGCAATTTTTTTACCGCAATGCAGGTTCATCCCCAATCAGTGCCATCTCTAACGAAACCACCGGTATGGGTCTCCGCGATAATTGGGTTTGCCTCTGTATGCCATTACAGCGCTCCCAAAAATCTTAACTTCCAGCATAAGCCCCAGTTTGGGCAACCAAAGCCAACACCAGAAACTTCATCGATGTGCCATTTAGCGCTTTTAACGCCTTCCAAGCAAATTCGCCCGACTAGAATACTGCACCTTCGCAAGTATATTATACTACATTTTATTAAAAAATGCAAATCGTTCTATTCCATTCCATTATCAAAAGATGAAATAAGCGCGCCAAGCGCCTCAATTTTCCCAACATTTTTTGCGAAAACATCTTCGTTTGAAGAAATAAACCTTTCCAAGTCTCTTGCGCTTTCAACAACATCTTTCCCAAAACCACAACCAAGGTTAGCCCCAAGATATCTAAGGCTTGAAACAACCTCTTCTCCGTTATGATAAGTTATCATTGTTAGCCCGCAAGTTACATATTTTTTAAGAAGGTCAAGCTCTCCCCTATTACAGCCAAAAAGTTCTTCAAAACTTTTATTTTCGTTCTGGCCAAGCTCTTTTAAAACTTCTTTCCCTTCCTCATTTTCTCCAAGCTTTTCATAAACATTAAAAACATATGTTGAACTTCCGTCCTTTTCTTTTACGCAACAAAGAACCCCAAGTCTGTTTGTATTCATAATCTTCCTCACTTTTCCGCTATATTATATAACAAAAAAAGCTTTTTTAAAAGCCCTTTTTTTAAATGTTTTATAACTTTTTTATCTTCCACGGCTGATATTTTGAAATTTCAAGAAATTGCTCCTTTGGAAGAGTTGTTGTTCTTCCATTAGCGTCAAGAAATGAAACCCAAATCTCTTCGTCTTTCCCGCCAAAAAGTTTTTCTTTTGCCAACTATTTTTTGCTTTTCTCTTCCATTTTAAACCTGGGGAATATAGTTCCATTTTTCTGCGCTTTGATTCCAATAATAAATTCCCTCGCGAACATTAACAAACATTACATCACCATAAAATATATTTTTCGCTCCAACTATTATTTTTTCTCCAAGCAATTCTATTTGAACATTATTTTTGCCAACAATTTCCCCTTGAACATCGAGGTAATATAGCTCTGGGTTTGTTGAAGAAATTGAAATGTTTTCATCAAAATATAGCGTAACGCCCGCTGGAACAGTTAATATGTTTGTTAGTGAAATTTGAGACACCCCAGAAAGTTTAACCGTTCCTTCGCCCTTGCAATAACCAAGCGCGCTAATTAAGCCCGAATATGACTGGACACAAATTGTTCCCCTGTTTTCAACCGTTCCATTAGAAAGCAAAAAGCTTTGCATATCAAGCGTTGTTGCCCTTCCAATTAAAAGAGTTCCCCCATCCAAATCTAAACTATTATTCAAACGAATTGTATTGTCATATAGAGAACCCGAGGACTGAATTATTTGCTGGGCTAAATTAAGCATTTCAAGGTTGTCAACATTAAAAACGCTTCCAAATGTTAAGGAAAAAGTTCCTTGGTTTTTAAGCGCATTTGAAATGTCAATCTCTCCACCGTTTAAAATTATTGTTCCGTTATTATATAGCGCGCCTCCCTCTCCTTCTAAAAGAGCCCCCGCAATTGTAATTTGATTGTTGTTTGTTAAAGTTCCAAGCCCCAAATTTAATGTTGCATCTTTTCTTAGAACAACCGTTCCTTCGTTAATTAGCTGGGCATCTTCCATAAGCGTTGTTTGCCCCTCCAAATAGATTAAACAGCCACTTTCAATTTTAACAGTTATTCCCTCTGGAATTGTTAAACTTCCCGTGTAATTTTGCCCAAGTGAAAAAGTTTCCCCAGAAGTCATGGAATTAAGTTTTTCTTGAAAAGAAGCAAGAATTGTAAAATATGCTTGAACTGTTTGGCGATATTTCCCAATTCCTGTTATATAAACAATTCCCCTTCCCGGTTCTATGTTATTTGCGTAAGTAAGTTTATAGTCAACCCCCTCAACTAAAAGGGTTTCGCCGTCCATTAAAACAACATCTGGCTCTAAGCTTTCTCCGTTGTAAAACATCTCTTCAATTTCTTTAATCATGTTAGATGAAAGAACTTTTCTTTCATCCTGAGACGCCGGTTCCTCTCCACATGCAGAGAAAATTAAACAGCAAGAAAGCAAGATTAACAAAAGGATAAGTATGGTTAAAATTGATTTATTAAGTTTTAACAGATTTTTCATAAAAGTAGTATAACACAAATATTAAAAATTTAATATCAATTTACCAAAGTTTTTACTTGATTTTATCTTCAAATTAATGTAAAATAACTTTCAGATTTGGAAAGGTGTCAGAGTGGTCGAATGTGCTGGTCTCGAAAACCGGTGAGGTCAAAAGCCTCCGCGGGTTCAAATCCCGCCCTTTCCGCCAATTTTATTAATAAAATAAACTGCCTTACTAAGGCGGTTTTTTAATAATTAGAATTTCCAAGAAGATAGTCAATACTGACATTAAAAAATTTTGCAATTTTTATAAGCATGTCAAAATCGCATTCTCTTTCATTATTTTCCCAATAAGAAACAAGCCTTTCGCTGATAAAAAGGGCCTGGGCAAGCTGCTTCCTTGACAGCCCCTTTTCAAAGCGAAGTTCCCTAATTCTTTCTGAAAATTTGTTCACACATATAGTTTAGAACAAATTGTTCAAAAATATTTGACATGGAACATTTTGTTCTGATATAATTTGGGCAGGAATAGATTTCTATTTACTTTTAACAAGGGAGGAAAAAAGATGTTTTGTCCAAAGTGTGGCAAGGAAATTAATGACGATGCCCTCGTATGCGTAAACTGTGGCTGCTCTGTTAAAAAGGAACCAGAAAAATCTCAAGAGTATGACGAACCAAAGACGGGAATTGGCGTTCTTCTCGGCTTGTTTTTGGGAGTGATTGGCCTGATTATCGGAATTTGCATATATCCAGAAGGAACAGTTGCAAGAAAAACCTTCATCAAAGCTTGGGGAATTACTTTTGGGGTTACAGCTGCCGTCGCCGTTATATTAATTCCTATCATTTATTACGTTGCAATGACAGCAATTACTTACATATAAAAAAACCGCCATGTTTGGCGGCTTTTTTATTCAATAATCTTAATTGTATAGGTTAATGTTAATTCTTTATATCCCGCCCGTGTTATGACGGCTGTTATTGGATATGCCCCCGGTTCAACAACAACATAAGTTTCTGGTTCTGAAATGGAAAGATCGTTCACATAGTAGATTACGCTGGCATCTTGAGGAATATTTTGAAGAGTTATTGGATAGCCCTCTTTGCTGTAAGAATATTCTTTATAATGCGCGTCAAAGGCTTCAATTTCTGCGTCAGTGTACTCCTTTGGCTCAATTGTAACGCTAACTTCATTTGAATATCCCCTATAGGAAAGCGTAACACTATGAGTCCCGACAGAAGATAAAAGTTGTTTATCTGCCTCACTAATTGCATCAACAAGTTTAACAGTTGATTGCGTTTTATCTTCATAAACAACAATTAAATTTGTTGACAAAACATCTTCATCATAGCCAAAACTTGCGTCAACCCTTTCAAAATATAGGCCAACAACTTTCAACTTATCTTCGGAATCTCGTGTTAGCGCAATTGGAATTAGAATCGCCGCTGCAACAACAACCAAAGAAAGGAATAAAAGAGAGGATAGCAAAAGCCATTTCTTTTTCTTTTGCTTCATTTCTTCATTTTGACTTTTTTCACATATATCGTTCATACTACCTCACATAACACCACAACATATAGTGTACTATTCATTTTTAAAAAAACCGGTTATCCGGCTTTATTTGTTTTGATTAAGTTTTTCAAGCATAAAATCAAGGTCAATTCCATGAACCTCGCTTGCCTGCTCAAGAGTTTCCATTTGGCTCATTGGACACCCTAGACAATGAAGCCCAAAACCTTCAAGAATTTTTGTTAAATCAGAATTAGTTGAGATAACCTCACCAATCGTCGTGTCTTTGGTAAAAACATTGTCACAAGTGTTTCTAATTTTTTCTTTTTTCATATGTCCTCCAATGTTAATATTTTATATATAACACAATTATATCTTTTTTCAAAACTTTTATCCAAAATATTTAATTACACCACATAAAATTGAATAACAAACTTTCTCTTGATAATCTTGAGAAAGAAGCAACTTTTCCTCTTCTGGATTACTTAAAAAACCACATTCAACAATAACCGCCGGCGTGTTGGAACAGTTTAAAATGTAATAATCCCCTATCCCAGGGTTTTTCTTTGCCTGTGGAAGATCAGAAACAAAAGTCTCTTGAATTGACTGTGCCAAATTTGTTGAGACCTCACTTTCTGGGTTGTAATAAACTTGGGCTCCTCTAACAGATGTTTGAGGAAAGGCGTTCATGTGCAAGCTTAAAATTAAATCCGCCTTGGCCTTGTCTATGATTTCCTTTCGCTTTAGCATGTCGTCTTTTTTCTTATTTTGGGCAAAGGAAGAATAAAGCCCGTCTGTTGTTGTTCGCGTCATGACAACACCAAATCCATAACTCTCAAAATATTTTTTAAGCGTTTTTGCATAGTGAAGATTTAGCACTCTTTCATTACTGCCCTCAAGCGTTCCCTCACATCCGGGGTCAATTCCTCCATGCCCTGCATCTATAACAACTGTGTATTGTGGTTTTGGTGATGCTGTTGCAGATGTAACAGCAAAGGAAACAACGCTTGCAAATGAAAGCAAAAGGGCAAGCCCAATTAAAAGCGCCTTCTTTTTTATAATTAAAAATCTCATATAGTATGGTATTAAAGAAGATTATTTTATATAACAAAAAGTAAAAGATGTGTTTTAGATGCTGTTTTTTGTGGAAAATATTACGCCGTTTATCTATAAAAATGCAACTGTAAAGGCTTAAAATCTTTCGCAACAATCAAGTAAAATGATAAAGCGAAAATGTGGTTTTGTAAAATTTGCGGTTATGCAATTAAAACATTTAAAATGTCAAATAATAATATGATTTTGTTTGTAAATCCAACAAAATATGATATTCTTAAATTTGTTGCGATAGAAACATATGGAAAATCAAACTTGTTATGAAATGTTAATTAATAATTGCGACCTTAAAAAGGGTTCAATTATATTCAATGGGCATAAAATTGTTTTACATAAGTTTATTAAAGACATTAATGAATTTTCTCTGTCACTAATAGAATTAGGGTTTAAAAAGGGAGATGTTTTAACAATCTATCTTCCAACCTGTCCCCAGGCAATTGTTGCTTTTTATGCATGTTCGAAAATTGGCGCAATTGCAAACATTGTCCACCCGCTTATGCCAATTGAAAATTTAAGAGAAAATTTAAAGCAAACAAACTCAAAAGCTTTAATGTTTTATGATCTATTAATTAAAGATCAAAAGCAACTGGCAAGCTTAAACCAAATTTTAATAAATTGTTCAATTTCAAACTATGTAATATTTAGAAAGGGAATATATTCGCTTTATGTGAAAATTAAAACCAAAACATGCACAAAGGCGCTTAAATATTCAAAACTCGTTAGCCACAAAACAACCCAGTCTCCGTTAAACTTTTTAAGAGTTGGCGGAAAGGGAAACGACGTTGTTTGCACTATGCACAGCGGAGGAACAAGCGGAGAGCCGAAGATTGTTAAGTTGTCAAACAACGCGCTAAACAATTTAAGCGTTTCGCTTGAAAAAATGTATACCAGAAAGGAAAGGGGAACAGAATTTGGCCTTGTTGCTCTTCCAATGTTCCATGCCTATGGGCTTGGAGTTGCCGTTCACACATGTTTAACAAACAAATACAGCTTAATTCTCGTTCCAAAATTTGCGCCTAAAAAATTAATTAAATATATAAAGCGCTATAATGTAACATTCATGGCCGGCGTTCCAATTATGTTTAAGAAAATGATTGAGCATAAAAAATTTTATGGAAAACATCTTTCAAAGTTGAGAGATTTATGGTGTGGCGGAGATGTTTTAAACGAATCTTTTGTTGAACACTTTGACACGATTATGGAAATGCATAAGTCCTCGGCAAGATTGATGAGAGGTTATGGGCTAACAGAGGTTAGCAGCGTTTGCGCCGTTAACACCTTTGAGAATTATAAAAAATACAGCTGTGGAAGGCCAATTCCAAACACCGAAATTCAAATTTGGGACGAAAAGGAAAAGCCCTTAAAGCCAAACACAATTGGCGAAGTTGTTGTAAACTCCCCTTCTGTTATGGTGGGATATTTGGACGGCCAGGGCTATGTTGTTAAAGGTGACAAAATTTGGGTTAAAACTGGCGACCTTGGATATATGGATAAAGAAGGCTTTTTATTTATATTGGACAGAAAAAAGAGGTCAATCAAAATTAACGCAATAAACATTTTTCCATCTGAAATAGAAAACCTTGTTAAAACCCACCCAGATGTTGACGAAGCTTGCGCAGTTCCATATCACTATAACGAAAAAACATATATAAAACTTTATGTATCTTTAAAAATTAAAGAGTTTAATAAAGAAAAAATTAAGCGTGAACTCTTTGAGTTATGTTTTAAAAACTTAATTAAATATTCTTGGCCAAGGCTGATTGAAATTATTGAAGAAATGCCCAGAACAAGCTTTGGAAAGGTTGATTATAAAAAATTTGAAATACTTTAAGGAGAAAGTTATGGAAGCTAACACAAAGGAAATTAATTTGCAAAACTCCCCCAACATGGGCGAGGAAAGTTCTAAGGCTGAAAAAAGAATTAAAAGCATTGACAGATTTAGAGGCTTTTGCGTTTTTGCAATGTTAATTTTTCAATTTTTGAAAAACTTTGAAAGTTTGGGCTTTTTATCGCGCCTTGCAGATCACTCTCTTGAAAACGGAATTGTGATTTTGCCTGGAATGACGCTTGCAGACATAATCGCCCCTGCTTTTATTTTTGCAATTGGCCTAACCTTTGCGCTTTCCTTCAACAAATGGCAAAGGCTTTATGGAACAAAACATGCAATAATTCACTATCTTGAAAGGGCTTTGGCAATAATTGGCGTTGGAACATTTCTGGATTTATGTAATAAATTTTTGGATATGTTCGGCGGAGATTATACTTTTAACGCTGTTGATTGGGTTGTTGCCGCTTTTTCGTTTGCCGCAATCCTTGGCCTAATTTTAAGGCTTCTTGCTTTAATTCCTTCTTTAAAGGGAAAATTTTCAATCATTAGCGAACAAATTTTTTATGTTGCTCTTTCCTGTCTTGGAATTATTAACATAATAATAACTTCAATAGATTATGCAAGCATTGTTAGCGGACAAGGAACAATTTATAGTTATTGGGTTACTCTTCAAGGAATTGGATTTGCAATTTTAATTGCTCTGCCCTTTGTTAAGGCAAAGACATGGGTTAAATTTTTGGGCGCCT
This sequence comes from uncultured Bacillota bacterium, assembly GCA_949283975.1. GTDB lineage: Bacteria > Bacillota > Clostridia > Christensenellales > UBA1242 > UMGS687. The sequence continues at coordinate 264,177 of CASDUK010000001.1, read as the reverse complement.
TAGTTATTGCAATTTTGTTTACTGTTTATCACCAACTTGGAAACAACAGAGAGCTTCTTGATGCAATTGTTCATGGCGGCGTTGTTGGCGGCTTTGGTTGGGGCGCGATGTTGATTTTCGACATGTTTATTGCAGACCTTTATTTTAAGAAAAAATATCCTGCGCTAATTGTTTCTGCTCTATTCTGTGCAATTGGTGTTTTCCTAACACAGTGGCTTGGAACAATCAACATGGGAAGCTGTTCTCCAACATTTATATTAGTTGGCGTTGGGCTTAGCGGCTTGATTTTCGTTGTTTTCGATTTGTTGGACAAATTTCATAAATCAAAATTCGATCCTCTTGTTTGGTGGGGCAAAAACCCAATAATAATGTTTTTGGTTGAATTTTTCGTGATAGGGCTTTACACTTCTTTAATGCCACAATCTGCACTTGGAGGCGCGTCTGTTTGGCTTGCAATAATTCAAGCCATAATTGCAGTTGTTGGGCTAACGGCCTTTGCATTCCTACTTGCGAAAAAGAAAAAATCAATAAGTTTATAAAAGGAGGAAAAAACTTGGAAGAAAAAACAAATGAAAAAACAGAGGGTGCCGAAAATTCTGCTTTGCAAAATGAAGACAAGCAAGAAGTTTCTGCCGAGCAAGTGATTGCGGATAAAAATGCGGGAGTTGTTGTTAAGAAGGAACGAATCCTTTCAATCGATAGATTCAGAGGGCTTTGCATGTTCCTTATGGCTTGCAGTTTTATCTTTCCCTTGTTTTCATGTTTCAACTTCTTAGCGCCTGTTGTTGAGCATGGGGATAAAGGATTTCAAATTCTGCCTGGAATTTCTTTTGCCGATTTGTTTGCCGCAATGTTCATCTTTGTTATTGGCCTTACAATCTGCAAAAGCTTTAAGGCAAGGGAAGAAAAATTTGGAACAACAAGAGCATATTTCCAACTTGCGCTAAGGTTTTTATGCCTAATTGGAATTGGAATTTTGTTCAACGGCTTTGAAAGCGGCTGGGTTGACATTTTCCTTGGAGATAAAACATTTTCAGAACTTTCAATTCAAATTCAGATTTATTCAGTTATGTTCTGGATTGCAATTGCTCTTTTAATTGTCTACATTGTTTCTAAATTCGTTAAACATGAAAAATTTAAAACCATTGCAGAAGTTTTGTTTAAATACACGCTTGCAATTGCCGGAATTTTGGCCTTGTTCTTCATTTTAGTTGCAACAGCAGAAAAGATTACGCTTCCAGAAACAGGCGAAAGATATGGCGGCTGGGAATGGGACACTCTTCAAAACATTGGTCTTGCCGGCTTAATTGCCCTTCCATTTGTTAAGTTTAAGAAAGGTGGAAAGTTTGCAATTGTTGTCATTGCTTTCACAGTATTAACAATTTTAATGCAAAACGGCCTTTTCCCGCTTGCAAAATCAATTTTGGAAGGCGGAATAATTGGCGGTTTCAGCTGGGCATGCATACTGCTTTTGGGCTCAATTTTCTTTGAACTTAAAGATGACAGCAAAAAATATTGGACTTTAACATCTTTAATTTTGCTTGTTTCAGTTGTTTTGATTGTTGGTTTTGATTTTGTTGCTGCTAAAAGAGGTTGCACCCCTGTTTATGCAATGTTCTGCGTTGCAATTGCTGCTATGATTTGGGGCGGATTAAACTGCATTAACAACTGGAAACCTAAGTTCGATTTCTTTGAAATTTGGGGAAGCAACGCAATTTTAACTTACACAACAATAATCTTTGTTGTTGGAATGCTGCTTGGCGGTTTGTTAGAAGCCCAATTAGCGTCGCTTAGCGTTTGGGCTGCAATTCCAATTGCTCTTGTTTTGCTTGCTGGGCTAACAATTATGAACTGGCTACTTAGAAGAAAAAATAAATACATCAAAATTTAGAGTGGTTTATCTGATCTTAAACAATCAAAAAAAAGAATCTGCGTTAACAGGTTCTTTTTTATATCTAAATATCACAGCCTAATTTAAATTTCAAGTTCTGATTGTTGATTTAAAACTTTCTTTTCTGCGAAGACTCCAGAAGAGATAGCAGCCTGAGCAAATGGGATTAAAAGTTCGCCGGCCTCTATATCGGTATACCTTCCTTCTGGCGCCCCGCCATGGAGGTTGTTTTTTATTTTCTTAAATTCGCCTTCAGAAATTGACTCTAAAAGGTCGTTGTAGCCCTCTCCCATCGTAACGAGTGAAACCTTGTGGCCGGCTTTGGTCATTGATTCAGAAATTGATTTTGCCGCTCTTGTCAAACAGTCCTTAAATTCTTTTCCGTTTTTCTTAACCAAACCCTTTGCAGAATTTGGAATTTCAATGTTATCAAAGCAAAGCTTTTTAATTCTTTTGTTATACCAAACCCATGCCTGGCCAATTATTCTATTCTCATATTTAAGCACAACAAATCCGCCGTTTGGGTCGCTCATTCCATGTTCAACGCAGCTTTCGCCTGCGTCATCAATTCTTTGGCAGCAGTTTGTAATATTCCCCAAAACTGCCCCAAGAGGATTGTCTTTTTTCAAAAGCTCAAACTTAATTTTTCCTTTTGGATTGTCTGGGAAAGCCGAAAGGTTGCTTCCTTTTTGTATTCCCTTTTCAAACCAGCTTTGAAGAGTTTTAAACTGCTCTTGGCTGTAGCCATATCTTCCAACAACTTCGGCTAAAGTTTTGTGCTTTACATTTACGTATTTAATAGCTAATAAAAATGAGATAACATCTTTTTCTGTTAACCTATCTCTATCCGTATTGGTTCTAATTTCTGAGTTTGGGAAGTTCTTTAAAACTTCATTAAATCTGTTATATGCTTCAGAAAAATAATTTACTGTAACATTCCCATTTTCATAATCGTAGATATCTTGGATTAAAAAATTTTCATGAAAATTTTCAATTAAAAATTCTGCAAATTTTGGGTTAAAACCGTTCTGCTTTGTATTTAATCCAGAAAACCTTTCGTGTAGGTTGTCTTCTGAATAATTTGGAATAATTTCTTCTCTGATAAATTTTTCTGCTGCCAACCTTTCCTTGGAATTTTTTGAAAACAAGCCAGAAACATAACATAGCTTAAAAAAGTCCTCTCGTGCCTCTCTTTTCAATAAAATCAAAGATTGTCTGTCTTTTCCATTTTCCTCAGCAAATTCTTCTAAAAGAGAATTATATGTCTTTGAATTCGCGAAAAACAAGATAACATCATCGATTTTTAAGTTTTCAACAACCGATTGATGTGGAATAAATGGAAGGTTTATGTTTCTTCTCTGTGCATCTTTAACAAAAGTTAATGTTGAACCAAAATCTAGCATATTTGGGTGGCTATTGAATTTAAGAAGTTTGCCCTTATATTCAACAACCCAATGACCAAACCTATTGTCTTCTTTAAAGGTTAAATCGCCATATTTAATTCTTTTTAATGAAGAGATGTTAAAAGCTCTCTTTCCAATTGAAGTTACGCTATCTGGGATTACTATTGAAGTTAAATTTGTGCCAGAAAACGCATCTTCGCCAATTGAGGTTATACTATCTGAGATTTCTACTGTGGTTAAACTGCTGCAATCCCTGAAAGCAGAGATGCTAATTGACGTTACACTATCTGGGATTTCTACTGTGGTTAAACTGCTGCAATTAAAGAAAGCATCTTCGCCAATTGACGTTACACTATCTGGGATTTTTACTTTGGTTAGGCTGGTACAATGACAGAAAGCATAATCACCAATTGAGGTTACACTATCTGGGATTTCTACTGTGGTTAAACTGCTGCAATCGCTGAAAGCAGAGCTGCCAATTGACGTTACACTATCTGGGATTTCTACTGTGGTTAAACTGCTGCAATAAGAGAAAGCACCAGCGCCAATTGACGTTACACTATCTGGGATTTCTACTGTGGTTAAACTTCTGCAACCCTTGAAAGCAGAGTTGCCAATTGACGTTACACTATCTGGGATTTTTACTGTGGTTAAACTACCGCAACCCCCGAAAGCACCTTCGCCAATTGACGTTATACTATCTGGGATTTCTACTGTGGTTAGTCTGGTAAAATAATGGAAAGCATAATCACCAATTGACGTTACCCTACGCCAAAACTTGCGAGGGTTTTTCTCCAACAATTCAATATCTTCTTTATTTACCAAAGTTAAGATACCGTATCTTTTTTCCATATTCTTCTAAGCCAATTCTATATCAAAATGAAAGTAATGTCAACATTAAAGATTTTTCTTTATGTATTTTTTTAAATCGTTGCTGTAAGCTGAGTTGCATTCTTCGCCAAAATTTGCGCGAAGTTAAAAACTAAAATAGTCCTTCAATAACCTCGTTTTCGTCAATTTTCATTTTACAAGCAGCGGGCGCTTTTCCAAGCCCCGGCATTAAAAGCATTTCTCCAAGCAAAACAACAATAAACCCTGCTCCGCTTCGAATTTCAACATCTCTAACAGTAATTTTAAAATTTCGCGGCGCGCCAATTAGGTTTTTATCGTCTGAAAGGCTATATTGCGTTTTGGCAACACAAATTGGAAGATTTGAAAAATTGTTTTTCTCAAGCAACTTAATTGACTTTTCCGCCTCCTCCAAATATTCAACTCCATCCGCTCCATAAACCTTTTGCGCAAGTTTTTTAATTTTTGTTTTAACAGATTCTTCATTTTTATAAATTAAATTTAATTTAGAAGGTTTTTCTGAAATTGAAACAACCTTTTTTGCAAGATTAATTGCGCCATATCCGCCCCTTCCCCAAACGTTGCATGTTTCAAAAGAAACGCCTTTTTCTGTTACAAAGTTTTTAACAATTTCAATTTCTTCGTTAGAATCATCGTTAAATAAATTTAAGTCAACAACAATTGGAATGTTAAAGTTTTTTAATATGTTTATGTGGGCTTCAAGATTTAAAAGGCCATTTTTAAGAGCTTCTAAATTTCTCATTGAAAGTTCACTTAAGCTTGCGCCGCCATGAAGTTTAAGCGCCCTTAGCGTTGCAACCAAAACGACACAAGAGGGCGACAAATTCCCCTCTCTGCAAACAATGTCAAAGAACTTTTCAGCGCCAAGATCGCTTCCAAACCCAGCCTCAGTTATTGCAAACTCACTATTTTTAACTGCAAAGTTTGTTGCAATTAAACTGCTACAGCCATGGGCTATGTTTGCAAAAGGCCCACAGTGGATAACAGCCGGCGACCCGCCAAGTGTTTGAGCCAAATTTGGTTTTATTGCATCTTTCAGCAAAATTGCCATTGCGTCCTCAGCGCATAGGTCTCTTGCAAAAATTGGCAAGTTTTTCTTGTTATAGCCAACAAGAATATTCCCAAGCCTAAGTTTAAGGTCTTCTAAATCCTTTGCCAAACTAAGAATTGCCATAACCTCACTTGCCGCAGTTATTGTAAACTCCTCTTCTCGCGGCTTTGCGCCGTTGCTCTTTGAAACAACAACTTCTCTTAAAGCTCTGTCGTTTAAATCCAAACACCTTTTAAAAACAACCTTTTTAAACCCAAGCGCGTTGCCTTGAAAAATGTGGTTATCAATCAAACTTGAAAGAAGGTTGTTGGCGCTTGTTATTGCGTGGAAATCCCCAGTAAAATGCAAATTTATGTCTTCCATTGGCGCAACTTGGCTAAAGCCGCCGCCAGTTGCACCGCCTTTAATTCCAAAAACAGGCCCAAGCGAAGGCTCTCTAAGCGAAAGACAAACTTTCTTGTTTAAAATTTTTAAAGCATCGGCAAGACCAATTGAAACTGTTGTCTTTCCAATTCCGCTTGACGTTGGGTTTATTGCTGTAACTAAAACAAGTTTTGCGTTTTCTTTGCCCTTTTTATAGTTTAAAATCTTTGCAAATTTATTTCCATACAAAATCAAATCGGAAGCTTTTAATTTTAGCTGTTTTGCAATTTTAACAATATTTTTTAGTTTTGAATTTCTTGAAATTTCAATATCTGTCATATCTATCCTCTGCACCTCTAATTAAATTTTATTATATTACAAATCTATAAATAAAAAAAATAAATCACCAATTTTTTTGGTGATTTATTTTCTCTTCAACACATAACCTCCGAAACTATTGTGAGAGAAGTTTTTAAGTGTTAAGTTTTTTTACAACTAACGTTGCATCGCCGTTTTCAGGAATTGTTATTGTAGAGCCCGATGGATCTGTTGTTGCTGCAATTGCAAGGTCTATAACATCGTTTGCCGCAAGCGTTACGATAACCGAGTTATTGCAGTCTGCAACAAATGTTCCGCCTGTTGTTGTTTCAAGAGCGGTTTTCTCAACGGTTGATGAATCAATTGGCGTTGTGTTGTTTCTTGCGGTTACATTGAATGTCAACTCTGTTGTTGAATTTACTTGAACATGGAAAGTAATTTCATAGTCACCAGCTTCAAGAACAGTAATTTGATTAGTTGCTGTGGTTGTGTTTTCAAGCGGCATTTCCGTGTTAAGTTCAACTTGAGTGTAGGTGTTTGCAGTTGTCAATGTTGGCGTTTGAGAAGCATTGTTATATAGTCCACCATATGCTGCCAAACCAACTGCACTTGCACCCGTCGCTCCCGTTGCCCCAGTTGGACCTGTTGGTCCTGTTGGGCCGGTTGCTCCTGTTGCCCCTGTGTCGCCTGTTAAACCAGTTGCGCCAGCATCTCCCGTTGGCCCAGTTGGGCCTGTTGGACCCGTTGCTCCTGTTGGCCCAGTTGCCCCCGTTGGGCCTGTTGCTCCTGTTGGCCCGGTGTCGCCCGTTAAACCAGTTGCCCCTGTTGCTCCAGTTGGACCTGTCGGTCCGGTTGGGCCTGTTGCTCCAGTTGCTCCGGCTGCTCCCGTTGCGCCTGCTGGGCCTGTTGCTCCTGCGGCTCCTGTTGGCCCAGTTGGACCTGTCGGTCCTGTCGGTCCTGTTGCACCAGTTGGGCCTGTTGGCCCCGTAGCTCCAGTTGCTCCTGCTGCGCCTGCTGCTCCTGCTGCACCAGTTGCTCCTGTTGCACCAGCTGCTCCTGTTGCTCCTGTTGCACCCGTTGGGCCGGTTGGGCCTTCAGGAATAAAGAAAGTTAAATCTGCTGTCGAGCCTGTTCCGCTTTGAACAACAGAAGCTTGGCTTCCAGCTGCAAGCGTTGTTGTTCCAATAACTTCAACAGTTGTAACAGTTGCTCCAGTTGGACCTGTTGGGCCTGTTGGACCAGTTGGCCCCGTTGGGCCTGTTGGGCCTGTCGGCCCGGTTGGACCTGTTGGACCTGTTACTCGAGCAATTAAATTCCTTTGTCTGCAACAATTCGTTGGCCTACAGTTGTTTCCAAAAAAATTGCATGCCATAAAATTTTTCCTCCTTTGAATATTTAAACTCACTCCATTTTATGTTGCATGCTTTTAATTTGTTATTTAGGTTTAAATTTAAGCGCTCTTATGCTGTTTAAAATTGCTAAAACTGTAACGCCAACATCGGCAAAAACGGCGCTGAGCATTCCGGTTATTCCAACCGCCCCTAAAAGCAGAAAGCAAAATTTAACCGTTGCAGAGAGAATTATATCCTCCCAAACTATTTTTCTTGTAAATTTTGAAATTTTGATTGCCGTTGAAATTTTTTTGGGGTTGTCGTCAACTAAAACAATATCCGAGGCTTCAATGCTTGCGGGGCTTCCGCAAATTCCCATGCTAATTCCAACATCTGCAAGGCTTAGTGACGGCGCATCATTAATTCCATCGCCAACATAGCCAATTAGATTTTTATTGTTCTTTTTTAGATCTTGAATATACTTGAATTTATCCTCTGGTAAAAGATTTGAAGCATGGGTATCAACATTCAGCTTTTTGCTAACTTCTTCAACAATTTCTCTGTTATCTCCGGAAAGCAAAATTGTTTTAACTCCCTGCTTGTTTAAATCTTTAATTGTCTCAAAGGAACTTTCTTTAATTTTATCCACAAACTCAATTTCGCCAATTTTTATTTGATTTTCATAAACTCCAACTGTTGTATTTTTGCTTTCATTTTCGGTTTTGCCAACAAAATATTTGTTATTGTTAAACTCAAAATAAACTCCTTTGCCCGCAATTTCATTAACATTTTTAACTTTTTTAAGTTTTTTTGTGTTGTAGGATAGAATTGATTTTGAAAGCGGGTGGAGAGAATTTTGTTCACCAAGCGCGGCAAGATAAACAAGCCCGCTTTCTGAAAGCCCTTCCTTTAAACAAACAACTTTTTTAACTTCAAATTCGCCTAATGTAAGCGTTCCTGTTTTGTCAAATGCAACAATATTAAGCTTTGCGCAAGCATCTAAGTAATTCGAACCCTTAATTAAAATTCCATGCTTAGAGGCATTTCCAATTCCAGAGAAATATGAAAGTGGAACAGAAATTGCAAAGGCGCACGGACACGAAACAACAAGAAAAATAAGCCCTCGGTAAATTGCCTCTGAAAAGTCTCCAACAACTCCATAAACAATTCCAAAAACCATAAGCGAACAAACAATTACGCCAAGCGTATACCATTTTGTTATCTTTGAAATTAATGTTTCTGTTTTGCTCTTTTTTCCCTGAGCATGCTCAATTAGATTTAAAATTTTGCTAACAGCGCTATCTTCATATTTCTTCGTTGTTTCAATTTGAAGAAGGCCGTTTAAAACAATTGCCCCAGAAAGAATTTCCTCCCCTTCTGTTTTTGAAACCGGAACGCTTTCCCCTGTTAAACTTTGAAGGTCAACCATTGAATTTCCTTCCAAAATTTTTCCGTCAATTGGAACGCGCTCGCCTGGTTTAACCAAAATTGTTTCCCCAATTTTGACATCTTGTGGAGAGATTCTTTCCTCCGCCCCATTTCTTAAAACAAGAGCAAACTCCGGCCTTAGGTTTACAATGCTTTCAATTGATTTTCTGGATTTGTCAACTGCAAGTCCTTCCAAAATTTTCCCAATTGAATAAAGGCCGATAACCATCAACGACTCCATCGACTGGCCAACAGCTGCCGCGCCAATTACAGATAAAGTTATTAAAAGATTTTCATTAATTGTTCCTCTAAACAAAAGAAAAATTGCTTTCAGATATGTTTTATATCCCATTAATAACGCGCTGGAAACAAAAAGCGTCCAATAAAGCCAAATTGGCATGTTAATTGTTAATGCGCAAACTCCAACTATAATTCCTGCCAAAAGAATGAACAAATCTAAAAAAAATTTTTTATCAAACTTTTTCTCTTTTTGCACCAAAATTTTTGCATTTGGCTCAATTTTTTTAGAAAGTTCAATAATTTGATTTAACGTTCCTTCTTCATCGCTTTCATAAATTAACTTAGAGGCAACAAAATCAATCTTTGCCTCTTTAACGCTTTCAATCTTGTTAATTTCCTTTTCAAGCGCCCTTGCGCAGTTTGGACAGTTTAACCCCTCAATCTTAACAACCTTCTTCATTTCTTTCCTCAAAAACATGTTCTTTGCTTATTTCAAAAACCTCTTTAACATGGTTGTCTGCAAGCCTGTAAAAAACCTCTTTCCCCCTTTTTTCTGAGGAAATTAAGTTCATTTTTCTAAGATACTTTAACTGGTGGGAGATTGCAGATTTCGTCATGTTAAGCAAAACAGAAATATCGCAAACGCAAAGCTCCCCCTCGTCTAAAACATTAATAATTTTAATTCTAGTGCTATCCGAAAGCGCTTTGTAAAAGTTCGCCATTAAAAGAAGGCTTTTTTCATCTAAAACCCTTTGTTTAACAAACTCAACTGTTTCACAATGGATAACATCGCAATCGCATGTTGCCTCAGATTTTCCCATACAAAACTCCTTAGTTGAACAACCGTTCAATTGTATTATAGTTGAACAGCCGCTCAATTGTCAAGCAATTTAATATATGTTTTAAAAAAATTTTTTGTCATTGCGGTTTTTATGATATCATCAAACTATGAAATATTTCTGTCTTGCAGATTCTCCGCTTGGAAAGTTAACCCTTATTAGCAACGGCAAAAGCCTTGTTGAACTCCTCTTTGGAAAGGTTTTAAAAGAAGGGCTTATTAATAACGAAAATTTAGAAATTTTCAAGCAAACAAAAAATTGGCTTTCAAGATATTTTAAAGGAGAAAATCCAAACCCCAGTGAACTTAGCCTAGAACTAAATGGAAGCGTTTTTAGAAAAAAAGTTTGGGAGATGCTTTTAAAAATCCCCTATGGCAAAACAAAAAGCTATAAGGAAATTTCGGAAATTGTTTCGCCAAACAAAAAATTGGCCGCTCGCGCCGTTGGCCTTGCAATTTCAAAAAACCCAATTCCAATTATAATCCCCTGCCACCGAGTAATCGGTTCTAACGGCAAATTAATTGGTTATTCGGGCGGAATTGAGAAAAAAATTTTTTTACTTAGCCACGAAAATGCGCAATTAAAAGGAGAACAACATGAAAAACATAAAAGTTAACTGCCACAGTTCAATTTGCATAGATGATGCATATTACTTTGACCCTTTTCGCATAAATGAAAAGAAGCAAAATGCAAAGATTGTCTTTTTAACTCACCCACACTTTGACCACCTTGACCCATCTTCAATTAAGAATGTCATAAATTCAGAAACAATAATTGTTTGCCCCAAAAGTTGCTTGGAAAATTTAAAACAATTTGCTAATAAAATAGTTGTGGTTTCTCAACATCAAAAACTTACCATTGGCGGCGTTGAAATTGAAACTTTTCCGTCATACAATTTTGGAAGGTTTCATCCAATTGAAAACGGCTTTGTTGGCTACACAATTAACCTCAACGAAACTACATATACAATTTGTGGGGACACGGATGACACTCCGCAGCTAAGTCAACAAAGGCCAGATATCTTGTTTGTTCCAATTGGAGGAACATATACAATGAACGCTAAGCAGGCGGCGAAACTAACAAATAAAATTGCGCCCAAAATTGTAATTCCAGTTCACTACGGTGAAATTGAAGGAACGCAAGGCAAAGAAGCAGAGAAAACTTTCTTAGAAAATTTAAATCCAAATATTGAATGCAGAATTTTAATTAAATGAACTTAAGCCACTCTGCCCTGTGAATATCAAATGAGGTATTTAACAATCTTCTGCCTCATTTCAGATGAAAAAATTATAATAATGAAAGATTATTTTAAAAAAATCAACTGGGCCTTTAAACTGGTAAAAAAATAAAAAGAACTATTTTTGAATAATAAAAAGTTTAGTTCTTTTTTTAATTAACTGCCTGTTTAGAAATGTTTTTGTTAATAACTTTTTTTAGTCGATGTTTATGTTTTTAACAGGCATTTTTATCTCATGTTCAACAGTTTGGAATAATAAATTATTTTTTTATTACAATATAGCAAACCTCGTTTTTTTCTTGCAGAAAATGCTTGCAATTCTAAATTTTTTGTGATAAATTATATTAGCGCTTGGAGAGTTGGCTGAGCGGTCGAAAGCGGCGGTCTTGAAAACCGTTGAAGTGAAAGCTTCCTGGGGTTCGAATCCCTAACTCTCCGCCAAGTGCAAACAATCCGAACCCTTTGCGGTTTCGGGTTGTTTTTTGTTTAATAAACCCCCCAGACTATCTGGGGGGTCAATTTAGGTTTAGCGATGAGATCTCCATTGTGTTGGACTTTAGTTTGTAGCCTAGCAAAAATTAAAAAACACAAAAGGAGAAAAATGTCAAAAACAGTTTAGCACATACGACTTTAAATTGCAAATATCACATAGCATTTAAAATACAACGGAAGATTCGCAACAAGTTCGTGCTTCCTTTGAAATAGGGTTTTACCCGTTATATGAAAAACCACCAGCTATTGCTGGTTGGTTTTTATTCTCTTCCAATTGTTATATTATCTTTCTTTCTGTTTTGAAGTGCTTTAACAGGGTTTGGTTTATCTTCATAGCGATAGTCTTTTCCTAGCTTTGAAATTGCAGAAACAATAACTGCATGGCTTGGAACTGATTCAACATTTCTGTTAACTTTCCCCTGAAACTTAAAGAAATCTGCCGCTTTTGGAAGTTTGCTTACTTCAACATATTTCTCTCTTTCGCTTGTTAAATTAACCGTTCTTTCAAGAACATCTCTAATATATTCCTTATTGCCGCCAAATTGAATTAGCTTTGGAAACTCCGGCTTTGGAAGAACAACTTTGTAATCTTTGTTTTCATATTTCATCAAACAATCAATCGCAAGTTTTAGGTGGGCAACTTCCATTTCAAAGTGCTCCTTCCAAATTTGTTTGATGTTTCTATCGCTCTCGTCGCAGAACATTGAATAATATAAATATGCCTCTGTGTATTCGTGCATAACCCAGTTTTCAAGCCAGGTGCAAGTTGGATCTTTTAAACTCTCATATTGCGTAACATGCTGCTCTTCAATCATTCCAATTTCAGAAAACAACTTTCTTCCGGTGTCATTTTTATAAAAAGCTGCCATGTTCATGTAAAAATTCATTGTTTGCTGCTCTGCTGCCGTTATGATAGAAGCAACAAGGTTTGAAAACGGGTCGGCGGTTTTGCTGTTTAGCGCCCGTTTAACATTGTCAATTGGATACCTATGCTCTGAAATTGTTGGCCTTCCAGGCGTAATTTCGGTGTATTTACCAACAAGGTTTTCTGCGTCAATTCCAAAATCCATTTTTAAAAGATTTCCAAATCTATAAAGATGGTCAAAATCTTCAAGCAAGGCAAAGTTTAACGCCTCCTTATTGTTTTTATTTTTTTCGTGAATTGCTAAAATTGCCGTTAGCTCAATTGCAAGCTGCTCATAAGAAATTGTTGTTTCCAAAATATTTTCATTTTTTGGCTTTAACGCCCCAATTCTCTTTTGTTGTTGCTGCTCTTGGGCGCGAACAAGAGCAATTTTCCTTTTTAAATCTTGATCGCTGCAATTCCTTGCAAACTGATGTAAAAACCATGTGGATTCAAATTCTGTTCCGTTCATTAAAATAACTCTAACCTTTGTAAAAGGCGAAGCTGTTTTCTTGTTGTATGGCTTTGGATAAAGCTTTTCCCAGTCCATAAAATATTCTGCTATTTCTTTTGTTTCAATAGAAAGTGGGTTCATAAAAATTCCTCCTTGATTTTTGCTTTTCTAATTATTTCCATTTCAAAAAAAGTTAAACAACAATAATAACACAACATGTTGTGTATTACGCCTGCGTAGTTATACAATTTAATTTGCATAGCACATGTAAAATATTTGACTTTTATGGCGAATTTTGATATTTTCTATTTAGAGGTATTATTTATGGAATTGAACGAACTGCCAAGAGGCCAATTAAATCCAACAATTCTTTCAACAATGATAGCTGGAGATAAATATGGCTACGAGATAATTGATGAAATCAAAGATAAAACTGGAATTGAAATTAAGCAGCCAAGTTTATACAGCAGTTTAAAGAGAATGGAAACACAAAAACTTGTTTCCTCATATTGGCGAGACAGCGCAATTGGCGGAAAGCGTCACTATTATTGCCTAACTGCCGAGGGAAGAAAATATTTGGAAGAAAACCCTGTTGACTACTCTCTTTTTGAAAAACAAAGAGAACAAGTTTTAGCGCCAGCACCAAAATTGGAAAGTAAGGTTGAAGAGCCAATTAAACTTGCAGAACAAGAGAACATGTTTACAATGGCTAAAAAAGAAGTTCAACAAGAAAAAGTTGAAGAGAAAAAAGAAGAGCCTCAGGACGGCCAATACAATCTCTTTAAAGAAGTTGACATGGCCCGTGACGACGGAAGGTTTATAACGGAAACAATTGAGGATTATAACTTTCCAAAAGTTCAAAAATTTGAGCCTGCATCTCTAAACATTGAAGCGCGCGACACAAGCTATTTAAACGCAAAGATAAAAGAAAAGCCAAAACAAGACGCAACGCCTGTTCAAGAAAAAATGTCCGACATGTTAATTGCAAACTTAAACTTGCCGTATGACCACGAAAAGTCAATGGCAAAAATTCAACATAAGATTGACAGGTTTGAGGCCGAAAGAAAACAAAAAGAAGCTAAAAAAATTCCCGAACAGCCTCAAGTTAAACAAATAAAAAAAGAAGAATTTAACAGAGTTGAAAACACATATGAAAGAGAATCTTCTCAATCTAAAATTTTCAGCAGCTACAAAAGCCTTGAAGGCTATTACACATCAAAGGGAATTGGCTTTAAACAATATGAGGCAAAGGATTCTGCTTCTAATTTCTATGTTAACCCAATGTTGGTTAGACTTGTTAGAAGCTTTATTTTCTTTGTTTTCTCGCTTGCTTTTTCAATTGCTTTCTACTTCGGGCTTGGTTCAGGTTCAATTGGAGAGATTATTTACATAATTATCCCTGCTCTAGCGCTGGTTGCTTTTATTGTATACTTTATTCTATATCGAAAAGAAAGATATAAAGGAATTATTCAAATAAAAAAGGAAGACACCTCCTCTCTCGTCCTCCCAATGGCCGCTGTTGCACTAATTTTAGTTATTATTGGAATAAACTTAATTTTGGGCTTTAGGGCCGGAAAGGCAATTGAATATTTTCCAATTTTAATCTATCCAATAATTCTCTCCTTCCACTTTGGTGCAATTCCATACACAACAAAGGCAATTACTGCATCAATTAGAAAAGTTAGAGAAAAATTTAAATATCGTTTTTAACCTTTTTAATTTCAGAAACTGCAAGTTTGTCACATCTGTTATTATATTCATTATCAGAATGCCCCTTAACTTTTATGAAAGTTGTGGGGTGTTTTTTTGTAAGCTTTAAAAGCTTTTCCCAAAGGTCTTTGTTGGCAACGGAGGTCTTCCCCGCCGTTTTCCAGTTGTTAAGCGCCCACGAAAAAAGCCAGCCATTGTTAATTGAGTTGACAACATATGCAGAATCGCTATAAAGCCGAACTTTACATTTTTCTTTAAGCGCGCCAAGCCCCATTATAACGGCAATAAGTTCCATTCTGTTGTTTGTTGTTTCAAGCTCAGAGCCGCTAATTTCCTTCTCTTTCCCTCTGTAAATTAAAATTGCAGCCCAGCCTCCAACGCCAGGGTTTCCGCTGCATGCACCATCTGTGTAAATTTCAATCTCTTTCATACACTTTTATTTTAACATAATTTAGCAAAAAGGAAAACTCAATCGTCAAATTAAAAAGCAGCGGTAAATTGCGCTGCTTTAATTGTTATTTTGCAATTTCAGAAAACCTGCTTTCTCTAATTACATTAACTTTAATTTGCCCTGGATATTCCATTTCGTCTTCAATTTTCTTTGCAATGTCTTTTGCCATAAAAACTGCAAGCTCGTCCGAAATTTCCTCTGGTTTAACAATAATTCTAACCTCTCGTCCGGCTTGAACGGCATATGATTTGTCAACGCCTTTAAATGAGTTTGCAATCTCTTCAAGCTTTTCCAAGCGTTTAACATACGCCTCAATTGTTTCGCGCCTTGCCCCCGGCCTGCTGCTTGAAATTGCATCTGCAACTTGAACCAAAACGGCTTCAACGCTTTCAAATTCAACATTAAAGTGGTGGGCTTCAATGCAGTGGATAACCGCTGGGCTTTCCTTATATTTCTTTGCAAGTTCAACCCCAATTTGAACGTGAGTTCCTTCAATTTCGTGGTCTAAAGCCTTTCCAATGTCGTGGAGAAGGCCCCCTCGCCTTGCAACTTTTTCATCTGCCCCAAGTTCTGCTGCCAAAAGCCCGGCAATGTAAGATGTTTCCAAGCTGTGTTTCAAGCAATTTTGGCCGTAACTTGTTCTATATTTCAACCTTCCCAAAACCTTGATAAGCTCTGGATGAAGATTGAAAATTCCAGCTTCGTTTGCTGCGTTTTCACCGGCTTCCTTAATTTTTTGGTCAATGTCCTTTTGAGCCTTTGAAACAAGCTCTTCAATTCTTGTTGGGTGGATTCTTCCGTCCATAATAAGTTTTTCAAGCGCTACGCGCGCAACTTCTCTTCTGATTGGGTCGAAACACGAGAGCGTTATTGTTTCTGGCGTGTCGTCAACAATTAAATCAACGCCTGTTGCTGCTTCAAGCGCCCTAATGTTCCTTCCCTCGCGGCCAATAATTCTTCCCTTAAGTTCGTCGTTTGGAAGTGCAACAGATGTAACTGTTAGCTCGCTTGTCATGTCTGTTGCGCACTTTTGAATTACAGATGCAATTATCTCCTGCGCCTTCTTTTGGCCGTCATTTCTTGCAGATTCTTCAATCTCTTTAACCGTCTTTGCTGCGTCAACTCTTGCATCTTCAACCATGGAATCCATCAAGGATTTCTTTGCCTCTTCTTTGGTCATTCGTGCAACTTTTTCAAGCTCATCTCTCATTGATGAAAGAATTTTGTTTTCCTCTTCTTTGATAGATTCAATTTCAACTTCTTTTGCCGAAAGCCTTTCTTTTGCCTGTTCAAGTTGTTCTTGCCTTTTGTCTAAGGAAAGCTCTTTTTTTTCAATAAACTCCTCTCGCTGAGAAAGCCTGTCCTCCGAGCGCTGAATTTCATTTCTTCTGTCTTTAACTTCTTTATCAAAGTCGAAACGAAGTTTGTGAACCTCTTCCTTGGCTTCTAAAATTGCTTCTTTTTTTGCGGTTTTAGCCTCCGCATACGCTTCTTCAATTATCTTAGCAGCTTTTGTTTTAGTCTTTCCAATCTTCTTGGAAAGAAGGAAATATGCGGCAAAAATTCCGCCAACAATTCCAACAATTCCACAGCCTAAACCAATAAAAGCTGCCGCAAGTGAAGAAACGCCCAATAGTGATATTGTCATATTTCTTCTCCAAAATTTTAAAGTTAAATTTAATTAAAAACTTGCCAAAATTAACCTTTTCAAGGAATATAATTTTTGTATATATTTTAAAACTAAAACTTAGTTTCTAATTAAACTTACAAAGTAATTGTAACCTATTTATAAAAAAAATCAAACAAAATTTTATTGTTGTTTGACTTTTTTTGTAAATACTATAGATTTTTTCCAATCATTTTAATTTTTTCTGCGCTAGTTTGCGAGTTTGCCGCCGCCTGAGAAAGCGCTTGGCCAGAGAGCTTATTTTGCCTTTCTTTCGCAGAAACAATGTCGTTTACTGCGCCATAGAATTCTTTAACTTCTTCAAAAATTTTTTTCTTTGAAAGAAGCTCCATTGGCTCTGAAAGGCTTTTTACAAATTTGCTTGTAAAAAGTTTGCTGTTTGCAACCGAAAGGCTTTCAACAAAAGCTTCCATTGACATTGCAATTTGGTGGGCCTTTCCGTCCTTAAAATATCTAACTAAATGAGAGTTCCCTCCAGCATCTTTTACAACCAAAACCTTTTCAGCTTCGTCTGAAAGTTCATATTTTTTCCCTTTGAAATTAACAACCATACTTAACCTCTTAAAAAACATTTTATCAGAGGCAATTATTTTTGTCAACCCCAATCATGCAAGTTTCAATATGTTCTCTTCTATTTCTCTTCCAATTTCCTCAACAAGGTTGCTGTCCTCTCCCTCAACCAAAATTCGAATAACCTCTTCTGTTCCGCTTGCTCTAACCAAAATTCTTCCCTTCTCTGCAAGCAAACTTTCGCAAAGCTCAATCTTTTCTCTGATAAACGAATTTCTAATTATGTCTTCTTTGTTCTTAACTTTAACTGCTTTTTCAAACTGGGAATATTTTATGTATGGAACATCTAGTTTTGGGTTTTTTTCCATAATTGAAAGAACTTGAGCTGCAACTAAAATTCCGTCGCTGCATGCCCCTTTTTCAATTAAAAGGAAGTGGCCATTGTTCTCACCCCCAAGCTTACTTGAAGTTTGCAAAAGCCCGTCAATAACAGCGCCTTCTCCAATGTCTACAACAAAACATTTAATTCCCTCGCTTTCAAGCTGATTTAAAAGCGCCATGTTGCTCATCTTTGTTGTAACAACGGAAGAGAAGTTGTTATATTTTGTTAGATGATAAATAATGTCCTCTCCCGAAACAAGTTTGCCGCCGCCCAAAACAATTCTAACCCGGTCGGCATCTCCGTCAAACGAAAAACCAACATCAAATTTTTTGGTTTTCATCTTTTCAATTATGTTTTTAATTGATGTTGCGCCACAATGGTCGTTTATGTTTAGTCCATTTGGCGATGAGGAAATGAAAGTGCAATTGTGTCCTTTAAAAATTTTTTTAACAACGCTGCTTGAAGAACCGTTTGCACAATCAAACAGGATTTTTAACTTCTTTTTAAACTTTAACTCGGCTTTAATCATGTTTATGTATGAATTTAAACTTGTTTTGCTAAAACAAACCCTTCCAAGTTTGTTAAAGGGAAACAGCGCATAGTCTGATGAATTGGAAATTAAATGTTCAATGTGGCTCTCTTGTTCATCGGAAATTCTAAACCCATTTCCATTGAAAAACTTAAACCCGTTGTCCGAAGCTGAATTGTGGGAAGCGGTTATCATAACGCCAGCGTTAACCTTGTAATATGAAACAGAATAGGGAACAACCGCCGTTGGAACAACGCCAATTTTTATAACATCTGTTCCCATTGAGGTTATTCCCGAAATTAAACTGGCTTCTAAAACATCGCAAGAAAGGCGCGTGTCCTTTCCAACTACAATTGAATTTTGCTCTCCTTCGCGTCTAAAAATTGTTGCAACTGCTTTTCCAATTTCAAAGGCAAGTTCTGGGGTTATTTTATCCCTCCACTGACCTCTAATTCCGTCTGTTCCAAAGAGCTTTTTAAACAAATTTAACTCCCAAAAGTTTTCAGTATATACTCATTGGTGTTTATTGATGCAATAGCTCCATCGCTACATGCCGTAATAATTTGTCTAAGTTGTTTTTGTCGAACATCGCCCGCGGCATAAACGCCGGGAATGTTGGTTTCCATTTTTTCGTTTGTTAAGATATATCCATTTTTATCCAACTCAACACCATCTAAAAGCTCCGTGTCTGGCTTTCTTCCAATTGCAATGAAAAGTGCGTCAACCTTTAATTTTTTTGTTTCCTTAGTTGCGCAATTTTCAACTGTTATTGTTTCAATTTTGTCTTGTCCATCAATCTTTATTACATGAGAGTTTAAAAGAACTTCAATTGGGCTAGATTGCTTGTTAAGCTCTGCTTTCAACTGATTAACCAAAATTTGGTCGCCTTTAAACTGATCTCTTCTGTGGATTAAATAAACTTTTTTCGCAAGCCCTGCAAGATAAAGCGAATCTTCAAGCGAGGTGTTTCCGCCGCCAACTATTGCAACGGTTTGATCTTTGTAAAGAGCGCCATCGCAAGTTGCGCAGTAACTAACCCCTCTTCCAACAAACTTCTTCTCATTTTCAAGGTTTAGTTGCTTTGCAGAAGCTCCTAAACATAATATGATTGTTTTCCCTTCAAATGTTCCTTCGTGGGTTCTAACGCTTTTAACTTTATCCTTTAAGTTAAACTCTAAAACATCGCTAAAAACAAACTCAGCGCCAAGTGAAGAGGCATGGTCGAACATGTTTGTTGCAAGCGTAACTCCATCAATTTTTTTTATTCCAGGATAGTTTTCAACTGTGCTAGTTAGGGCAACTTGGCCGCCCGGAACCATTCTTTCTATAATTAAAACACTTTTACCAGCGCGCCTTGAATAAATTGCCGCAGTTAGCGCCGCCGGCCCGCCGCCAATAATTAAAACATCATAAATCATAACCTTTCTCCTATTTTTTTAATCTCAAATCTTCGCCTTCAAGTTTGATTGCAAGGCCATCGCGTTTGTTAAAAATTCTTGAAAAAATTCTTTCCCCATACCTATCCAAAATTTCCTCTGCACCAAGGTTTGAGTTTATTAGCGTTGACTTTCCTCTAACCGCCCGTTCGTTTAGGGTTAAATATAGATAGTTGAGCGTTACATTGTTTAAAATTGGCTCTGTTCCAAGGTCGTCAACAACTAACAGGTCGCAATTTAAAACATCTTCCAAGGCAGATTCATCTTTTATATACAAAAGGAATTGTTGGTTTAGAGAAAAAGCTGTTGTATAGAGAACAAAAAATTCCCTTTCCAAAAGTTTTTTAATTATACACCTTGAAAGAAAAGTTTTTCCTGTTCCAGTCTGGCCAGAGATAAAAATTGAACTGTGTTTAACTTCTGGAAACTTTTCAGCCCACTGCTGCAATTTATCAAGCGCAAGCGAAAAGGTTTTTGTTGTTCTTTTTGCCTCTTTAAAATCCTCAAGTTTTTGCCCTAGATTGCATTTTTTAAGGAGCAGAAGCGATTTAATTTTTTTTGCACATTTGCAACCGTTCTTGCCCGTGTCCAAACATTTTTTGCAAGTAAAGTTTGGAAGCAAATCTTTCTCGCTAAGGCCAATTTCCTTTAAAATCTTTTCTCTTTCTTTTCTAATTTTTTTTAGCTCATCATTTAAAAGAGAAACATCTTTGCCGTCTGCAATTAAATTTGCAATTTCAAAGCAAAGTTCGCCCTGTTTCTCTTCAACCTGTTTAAACAGTTTGTTGTTTCTAGCAACCGCCAAGTTTTGCTCTGCAACCTTAACTGCTCTTTCATGGCGCGCTTTTAAAATTTCCCTAACTTCAGCATCTAGTTTCTTCATGTTCCCCTCTTAAATTTCAACTTCTTCAAGACTGTCAAAAAGCGCGCTTAAATCTTGCTTGGAATAATTTCTTGTTTTAATTTTTCCGTCAACTTTTCGTTCCTCACTTCTTTGGCTTGCAAAAGTTTTCGCCTGGTCAACAGTTTCAACATTTTTCTCATGCCAATTTGCCAAAACTCCGCTCAAATACTTCATTGGTTGCGCTTTATCTAAGGATAGCGAAGCGCCAAACAAAATTACATCTTTTGGCATTTTCCAATTGTATTTCCAGTTTTTATAAAACTCTCGGTCAAATGAGTTAACGCTTCTGTTTAGGCCAAGAGCCAAAAGAACTTCTTTAATTTCTTGGTCTTCTTCAATAACTTTTGAAAAATATGCGTCCAAACTTTCCTCTGTTAAAAGCCCTAATTTATAAAACTTTTTAACATAGTCGTTCATTCCCTCAAATTTTCTAATTGAGCAGCTGAAACAATATTGAGCAATTTTTAAAATTGCCCCTTCGCTAAAGCCCATTGAAACCCATTTTGAAATATAAGTTTCAACAATTTTATCAACGCTTTCATAATAAAGCCCAAGCTCTTTGCAAACTTTCTTTGCAAATTTAATAAGATTTTGGCGGTTGCTTTCAAACTGCTCAATTTCGCTCGGAGAGGAAATTTTCATTTCATAATAACTTGTTAAAATTTCATCTAGCTTTGAAAAAGAAAGTTTTGAGCCCGGTTTTTTGTTTTGCTTTATTGCTTCAATAATAAAGTTGTTTTCAAACCCAAATTCACGCGTCCACTTTAAATAAAGCTCTCTTTCCTCAATTGAAACTGCCCGCTTTGAGCCAAGAGCTTTTAAAACAAGCTTTAATTCTTCGCTGTTTTGTTCATAGGTTATAAGCCTTTCTTCAACATCAGAAACCGTTCTAACGCCGTCATATGCCCAATTTTTGGCAACAGCAATTATGTATGGATAGCCAACATTCCCGCCCTTTGTGTTAACGCAATATTTCATAATCATAAGCATTGCTTCTGGCTCTATATGGAAGGTTTCAATTGTGTCAAAATATTCGCTAAATTCATTTGGGCTTATCATTCGCCCCTCAATTATTTCTTGGGCTTTGTCTGAGAAATTTCCATACTTTGAAACATTATATTTTTTCGTATTATTAACAACATTTTTAAGCGGCATATACCTAATTTCAACTGGAATTGAGTTTATAACTTGAACAAGGCCTTCTGCCTCCCAAAACCTGTAAATTTCCAAAATCTCGTCTTCAGAAATTTTTAAAACTTTTGAAAAACTTTCAATTGTGTTATCATAGGAGGAACTCGAACATTTGTAAAGGCCATATAGATAAACTTTAACGGCGTTTTCCGGCGCATATGGCAAAAAATCGTTGATAAAAATGTTGTCAACTTCGGTTTTGTTGTTTATTATGCTTTGAGCCGAAAATTTGCAAAAGCCCATTTTATCCTCCGCTTGGCTTTAATTTTATCACATAAAAAAAAGTTGTGCAATTGTTTTTAATTAAAAAAAACGGCGCTAGCCGTTAATTTTTAAATTGTCATATTCTTGCCTTGAAACAATTGTCTTTTCTCTTTCAATTTTTAAAAAGATTGAACCCAAAAACGGAACTGAAAAAAGCATGTTTCGTTCTCTAACAACAATAATATCCGCCGCCCCAAATTGCTCAATGTCCTCAATCTTTCCAATTTCTTCTCCATGCTGGTCAACAACTTTAAGTCCAATTAAGTCTTTAAAATAGAACTCTCCTTCCTCAAGCGGCAAAAGACTTTCTTCATCTGCAAAGACGCTTTCACCCCGAAGAAGTTCGGCCTCGTTTCTGTTTTCAACGCCAAAAAGTTTTAAATAGAGCGCATCTCTAAAAGAAAGAGATTGAACTTCAAACTCCCTTCCGCAAATATAAACGCTTTTTAGAGATGAAAGGCGAGAAAAATCGGAATCTAAAACAACTTTAACCTCGCCTTTAATTCCCTGGGGTTTAACAATTTTTCCAATTTCAATCATGCGTTCTCTTCAATTTTAACAATAAATTTTTTATGTTGCTTGTTTGAAAGTGATTTAACAATTGTTCTAATGCTTGTTGCAATTTTTCCATTACGGCCAATAACTTTTCCCATGTCTGATGGTGCAACAGAAATTTTTATAATTTCCGCCCCCCTGTCGGATTCTTCCTTAACAGAAACTTGGTCTGGATAATCGCAAAGAGCTTTGACAATATATTCAACTATGTCTTTCATGTTTACTCCTTATTTCTTTTCAATTATTCCAGATTTAACAAGCAATGCCCTAGCTGTGTCTGTTGGTTGAGCGCCGCTAGCAAGCCATTTTTTTGCCTTCTCTGCGTCAATTTTAATTTCAGCTGGGTCAACAAGCGGATTGTAAGTTCCAATCAAATCGATGAATCTTCCGTCTCTTGGGCTGCGCGAATCTGCAACAATCACACGATAGAATGGGCTTTTTTTATCCCCAAGTCTTGTAAGCCTAATTTTAACTGCCATTTTTCTTTTCCTCCTGTTTGATTTTTATATTAAATTCTTTCGAATGTAATATCCTTAAATTCCAAATCCTTTTTTATTTTTTAACATTTTCATCATTTCCTTGCTTTTTTCAAGCTGTTTTAAAAGTTGGTTAACATCTTGAATTCCCGTTCCGCTTCCCTCTGCAATTCGCTTTCTTTGGCTTGCCTTAATAACCTCTGGATTTTTCCTTTCAAAGGGCGTCATGGATTGGATTATTGCCTTTTGCCTTAAAAGTTGTTTTTCGTCAATCTCAACTGCTTTAATTTTAGAGCCAAGGCCAGGAATCATTCCCAAAATGTCCTTAATGTTTCCCATTTTCTTAAGGTTTTCCATTTGAGTTAAATAGTCCTCAAAATCAAACTTATTCTGTCTGAACTTTTTTTCAAGTTCCCTTGCCTGGTCTTCAGAAATTGCTTGTTCTGCGCGCTCTATAAGCGTTAGAACATCGCCCATTCCAAGAATTCTGCTTGCAATTCTGTCTGGATGGAAAGGCTCTAAATCTCCAAGTTTTTCTCCAACGCCAGAAAATTTAATTGGCTTTCCTGTTATTGCTTTAATTGAAAGCGCCGCGCCGCCCCTTGTGTCCCCATCTAATTTTGTTAAAATAACCCCGGTTATGTCCAACTTATTATTGAACTCTTCGGCGGTTGTAACCGCGTCTTGCCCAATCATTGCATCAACGGTTAAAAGAATTTCGGTTGGGTTTGTTTCCCTTTTAATGTCCTCAAGTTCTTTCATTAACTTTTCGTCAATGTGAAGGCGCCCAGCTGTGTCCAAAATAACAGTGTCAAAGCCTTGCTTTTTAGCATATTCAACTGCTTCCTTAGCAATTTTAACAGGGTTTGAAGTTCCCCTTTCAAAAACTTCTGCCCCAGCTTGTTTTCCAACAATTTTAAGCTGTTGAATTGCAGCCGGACGATATATATCACAAGCGGCTAAAAGCGGCCTTTTACCGCTCTTTTTTAAATAGACAGCAAGTTTCCCACACATCGTTGTCTTTCCCGCGCCTTGAAGGCCACACATCATTATAATTGTTGGCGGTTTTGGGCTTACTTCAAGCTTTGAATTTGTGCTTCCCATTAGCTTAACAAGCTCGTCCCTAACAATTTTAATAACTGTTTGAGCCGGAGTTAAACTTTTTAAAACTTCATCCCCGCTTGCCTTTTCGGAAACATCTGAAATAAATTTCTTAACAACAAGATAGTTAACATCGGCCTCTAACAGCGCCATTTTAACATCTCTCATTGCCTCTTTTATTTCAAGCGAAGTTAACTTTCCGCGGTTTATTATTTTGCTAAACGCGTGGTTAAGTTTTTCGGTTAAACTTTCAAATATTGCCATCAATCCTTTCCTTTAATTTTTCAATTTGCTTAAGCGCGCCAACCTTCTTTTCAAATTCCAACAACTTGTTTTGAGCCTTTTTTGCGGCGTCATAAACCGCCTGGCGCGAAATGTTGTTGTTTTCGGCAATTTCGCTTAAAGTTAAATCTTGCTCATAATATTCGAACATAACTTTTTGCTGAACCGGGCTTAAAAGCCTTCCATAAAGCTCTAAAAGATTTCCAAAATAAACTGTTTTTTCAATTTCAACCACTTTGTAAAGCCCTTTTGCTTTACAATGATATCACAAAAAAACAGTTTCTGCAACTGTTTTTTTAATTTTTTTTAAAAGATAACATTTTTCTGATGCTTTTTATTAATTAAGTCTTCAATAACTAATATGACCTTGCAAACAAAACCGTTCTTGTTGCGTCTTTCCCGCAAACGGCACACTTTTTCCCGCTTATGTTCTCTGCCTCAATCATTCTTGATGTTGCAGTTGTTTTTTCCTTAACTTTAAGGCAACAGTTTTCGTCCTCACATATGTCAACGCGCGCAAATTTTTTATCGTCTACGACCTTTAAAATTTCTTCAACGCTGTTTGCTCTTTCAATCCTTTCATCTCTAAATTTCTTGGCCTTTTCAAACATGTTTGTGTGGATTTCATCAAGCAGTTTTGTTGCAAATTCGGCAGCCTCATCAAGCCCCAGTTGTTGTTTTGTTAGCTCATCTCTTCTAAAAATTGTAACCTGACCAGCGGCCAAATCCCTTGGGCCAATTTCAATTCTAATTGGAACGCCCTTCATTTCCCATTGATTAAACTTCCAGCCAGGCGAATTTTCCGTTTTGTCTGTCCAAACCCTAACACCTCTTTCTAAAAGTTTTTCTTCAAGGTTTTTTGTTGCATGCGAAACTTCCTCATTTCCCCCGCCAATTGGAACAATTACAACTTGAATTGGCGCAACTCGTGGAGGCAAAACAAGGCCGCG
The DNA here is from genome assembly GCA_949283975.1 of uncultured Bacillota bacterium. GTDB lineage: Bacteria > Bacillota > Clostridia > Christensenellales > UBA1242 > UMGS687. Next base: position 238,928 of record CASDUK010000001.1, on the reverse strand, counting down.
ATTGTCTCCATGAACCATGATAAGCGCACCAATTAGGCGCGTTGAAACGCCCCAAGAGCTTGAATAGCCATATTCAAGAACGCCTTCTTTATTTAAGAATTTAATATTAAAGGCTTTTGCAAAATTTTGCCCCAAGTTGTGTGATGTTCCAGACTGAAGGCTTTTTCCGTCATGCATCATTGCCTCAATTGTGTAAGTTTCAATCGCACCTGGAAATTTTTCGCTTTCTGTCTTTTTCCCCGTGAAGAAAGGAATTGCCAAACACTCCTCTCCAAGCCTTCTATAAACGTCAAGCATTCTTAAAGCGTCTTCCTTTGCCCCTTCCGCTGTTGAATAAACGGTGTGGCCCTCCTGCCACAAAAATTCGCTTGTTCTAAGGAAAGGCCTTGTCGTTTTCTCCCATCTTACGATGTTGCACCACTGATTCATTTTAACCGGAAGGTCTCTGTAACTATTTATCCATTTGGAATACATTTCACAAATAATTGTTTCGCTTGTTGGACGAACAACAAGCTTTTCGTCAAGTTCCTTTCCGCCAGCGTATGTAACAACTGCAACCTCGGGCGCAAAGCCCTCAACATGCTCTGCCTCGCGCTTTAAAAAACTTTCTGGAATAAACATTGGAAAGTATGCGTTTTTAACGCCTTCCTTCTTAAATTCCTTATTTAAATAATTTTGAATGTTCTCCCAAATTTCATAGCCATATGGACGAATTACCATTGTTCCCTTAACTGGGCCATAGTCTACAAGCTCTGTTTTAGTAACAACGTCCGTATACCACTGTGGAAAATCCGCTTCCATATCTGCAATGTTTTCAACAAAATTTTTAGCCATATTAACTCCTTAATTCTATATATTGTGTGTCCTTTGTTTGCATAATACCAAATATAAAGTATTATGCTATTCAAATTTTTCTTCAATGAAGGTGTCTAAATCCTTTTTGATTATACTAATTTTCCCCTTTGCCTGCTCTAATGATGAAAGACAAAATTTAATCAATTGGCTTCCTCGCTCATAAAGCTCTTGAGCCTTTGAAAACGGAATGTTTCCATTCTCCATTTTTGAAATAATCTCTTCAAGCTCTTTTTCAGCCGCTTCAAATGTTAATTCTTCCATTATTTTTTCTCCTCCAAAGAAATTGTTTGTGCAACAATTTTACCATCTTTTAAATATATTTCCAAGTCATCTTCAACAGAAACATCTTTAATTGAAGAAATGTTTTTTCCTTTGCTTTCAATTTTTGCAAACCCTCTCTCCAAAACTTTTTTGGGGTTTAGGTTTTCAAGCGCTTGGATTTTCATTGAAAGGTTATATTCCGCTTCGCTTAATTTTTCTTTCAGCGCAAAATCCAAACTTTTTTTGAAATCAATCGCTGAAGAGAACTTGTAGTTTAGCTCCTCTAAAATTTGTGATGAAAACTGGTTAAAAATTGAAATCAAATTTGAAGCTTTTGCCTTTTTCTCGCCAACAACAAGCTCCGCCGCGGCGGAAGGTGTTGGCGCTCTTAAATCCGAAACAAAGTCTAAAATCGTAAAATCGGTTTCATGGCCAACAGCAGAAACAACAGGCTTGTTGCAAGCAAAGACGGCGCGAGCAAGTTTTTCGCTGTTAAACGGCATCAAATCTTCAAACGAGCCGCCGCCCCTTGCAACAATTATAAGGTCAACATCTGATTTCGCGTCAAAAAACAAAACGCCGCTAATTAAATCTTCCTCTGCCCCCTCTCCTTGAACTTTTGAAGGATATATAACAATATTAATTCCCGCGTTTCGCCTTGTTGAAACATTTATTATGTCCCGAATAACAGCGCCCTTTTCGGAAGTTACAACACCAATTTTTTTAACATCTTTTGGAATTTGTTTTTTGGCAAGAGGGTTAAAAAGCCCCTCCTGCTCAAGCTTGGATTTTGTTTCCAAAAATTTTCGAAAAAGCTCTCCAACGCCATATGGCTCAACGCGCGAAACATTAAAGTTTAACTTTCCGCCCTTTGTGTAATATCTTGGCGTTCCCGTTGCAACAATTAAGTCCCCGTTTTTAAAGGTGTTTTCCTCCGCGCCAAAAAAAACGCATTGCAAAAGCGCATCCTCATCTTTAAGCGAAAAATATGCATTTCCTCTAAGAAAGGAAAGCCCAGAAATTTCGCCATAAACTGAGATATTATGCAGAAGTTCTTCCGCATCAAAAATTCCTTTGATATATCCGCTTAGCTGCGAGACTGAAATTGCCTTTTGTTCCAAACTATTCCTCAATTGGATTTTCTTTAATGATTGCCCCTAAAATTCCATTTATAAATTTCGCGCTTTTTTCTGTTGAATATTTTTTTGCAAGTTCAACAACTTCGTTTACAACAACTGGCGCAGGAGTCTTGTAATGATAGATTTCCGTTATTGCAAGACACAAAAGCGCCTTATCCATTTTGTAAACCCTTTCGGGTTCATATCCAAAGAGGTTGTTATTGATCATTGTTTCAATGTGTTCTTTGTTTGCATCATAAAGACAAACAATTTGCTTAACATAAATTTCATCTTCAAAGTCAAGCGCATTGTCGCCCAAAACTTCCCTTTCCTTGGAAAAAAAATCAAAGGAAACCTCGGCGTCCCTGTCCTTATTAAACAAGCCTTCATAAATTAACATAAAGGCAAGCTCTCTTGCAATTTTCCTCATCTGTTTTCCCCCTTGCTATGCGCTAACTGGCGCTTCTTCTGGTTCAAAATCAACCCCCATAACATGGACATTGACCTTTGTTGTTCTCATGTCAACCATTGCCGAAATTCCGTTTTTTATGTTTTCTTGAATTTTATATGCTATGTCTGGAACGCTGTAGCCATAATAGATTCTAACATAAACATCAACAGCAAGCGAACCATTTGGATTAAACCGAATTCTAACCCCGGGGTTTTTTGTTTTAGCAAAAACGCTTGCAATTTTTGCTTTAAGCGAAGTTGCAAGCCCGCTAACGCCGCAAATTTCTCTTGTTGCAAGGTCTATAATCGAAAGAAGAATGCTTCTATCACAGGTTATTTTTCCCTTGTAGCGTGTTATGCTGTTTTTATTATCCGTCATTTGCCGCCCTTTTAAAAATTATTACGCTTATATGATAACTCATTTTAAGCAAAAAATCAAATAAATTATTAACATATTTATATTCTTAAATTCAAGAGAATATTAAAAAAGCTCCAACATTTGGAGCTTAAATAAATTTTAAATTTTAATTTGAAGGAATAATCCTAACCTCATCTGCTGTGTTGTTTGTTTGTTCTTTAATAATTTGAAGAATTTGCGCTCTTTGAGTTGGCGTTAAGTCTTCAACAGAGGCTTTAATAACAATGTTTAATTTGTCACTTGTTGAGGTTAAAACAACATCTTCAAACCCAAGCCCCTTAATTAGCCCTTCAACAACAAGTTCGGTTTCAAGCGCTTCAATAAGTTCTTGGCGCTTTGTTTCGGCAATTTCCTTTGCCTCTTGGCTGCTTGTTGAATCTGCAATAATTCCTTCATAGTAGAGAATTGAACTTTCTCTCGAACTTTCTCTCTCTGCCCTATAACTATCATAGAAATCCATAGTTGCGGTTGTTGAGGTTGGTTGCGTAACATTATTATTCAAAGCGATATTAAGATATCCCGTAACAACCAATAGCGCAACCATAATTGTTAAGATTATAATCTTTTTCTTTTTGCTAAACATAATTAAATCTCCTTTTAAATTATTTCCCAACCAAAACTTCAATGTTTGCTTGTGGGACATCTAGCAGTGCTTGAATCGCTTTAATGATTTCAAGTTTAACTCTTGTGTCTTGCGCTCCGCCAGCAACAACAACAATTCCAGAAACAGTTGGCATAATTTCCTTAACAATAACAATGTCCCCAGAGATTATAACCGGTTCTTTTGTTATTGTTGTTGAGGTTGTTGTTGAGCCGCTTCCTTGGTTCTCGTTAATTTTTTCTTCTTCGCTTGTTGCATAGATGTATTCAGGCCCGCTTGAGAGAGTTACCATAACCGAAACATTTCCAACGCCGCCAATTTGTTTAATTACATTTTCAAGTTTAGACTCTAGCATTGCCGCATATTCGGTTGTTGATGTTGCCTCAAAAGAAGTTTCGGAAGAAGAAGTGTTGAAAGTTGAAAAGTAAATTAAAAGAACAATTGCGCCCAAGATTACTGCTATTATAATTTCAATGTGTTTAATGCTCTTTAGCTTTTGGAAAAATTTTAAATTCCCAAGCCCTTTCTTTTCCTTTTTTTCTTCCAATTTTTCCTCCACAAAAAACCTCCCCATCAAGCGCTTTAAACTAGTTGAAAATAATGCTGGATTTTTGAACTGAAACATATTTTAAAACGCTTTCTGCAACAAGTTCATTAATATCTATATGCTCCAAATTTCCTTTAATTACAACCTGACTTAAATCGACAAAAACGGCGTCTATCGTCATTTTTTCTGTAAAGACATTTGCGCTTATAATTATGCCAACGCCCGAAATGCCCTGCTCCTCAAGGTCTGACAAAACCATGTCCTCCAAAACATCCAACCTGTCGCGATTGACCTGATAGATAAAATCCTCCTGAATTACAATTGCGTTCTCCTCAAAGATGTCATCAATTGAAAATTCTTTTCCCAAAATTGACGGAAGCGGAGAAATTATTACAAGAACAACAAAAAAGGCAAAAATTCCCTTGATATATTTTTTTGTTTGGCCGCTGGGCAAAACAAGGTCAACCAAAACACCAAGAACACAAATTCCTGCAACCGCTAAAACCCAAATAGAAATTCCTTCCATCTTTCCTCCTCTTTAAATATAGTTTGCCGTGCACATAATTAGCCCTGTTGTTATTAAATACATGAAAGCAACGCCAATTATCATTGTTACAAGAAGCGTTAGCGCCTTTCCAATTGAAAAAATAAAATCTGAAATTCTAGAATCTGTAAGCGGCTCTAAAATTGCCGCGGCAAGTTTTAAAATTAGCGAAAAAACAACAATTTGAACAATTGGAGAAATTACAGAGGCAAACATCAACACAAGCGCACTTGCACCAACAGCGTTTTTAATTAGCATGCTTGAGGCCATGATAACATCAAACCCTTCTGAAAGATAACCGCCAAGAAGAGGAATGTATGAGCGAATTGCATATTTTGCCGTTCGAATTGAAACACCGTCATATGAACTTGCCGTTATTCCTTGAATTGCCAAAAAGGCCATAAAAATTGTAAAAACCGTTCCAACAATCCACTTGTATGTTGAGCCAAAAAACTTTGTAAATTTTTCAAGTTTTACAGTTGATGTTAGGTTTGAAACAATTGTAAAAACCAAAATAAATATGAAAATTGGCATTAGAACGGAGACAAAAATTTGCATGATGAAACTTGAAAGAAAGGCAACTGCCGGTTGATAAACCGCAACAGACGCAGTTCCGCCAATTGCCGTCATAAGTGTTAGGAGAATTGGAAAAACAACTTCCATTTGCCCTTTAATTGATTGAATTGAACCAGAGGTTACTTTAATTAAATTAACAACGCCAGTCATAACAAGAACAATAATAACGCCATAGCAAACAAAGTGGATTATATCTCCAACCGACTTGGAATTGTTCTCACTTTTTATGTTTGAAACAAAGCCGCAAATTATTGCAATTACAATAATTGAAGCTAAAAGCGGTATAAATTTTAATATGTCATCAAAAACTAAATTAACAATTGCCGAAAAAACCGAACTTTGGCCGCTTGCAAATGTTCCGTTAATTATGCTTTCAACCTTTCCTGAAAAGGAGTTGTCTCCAAAGATTTCTGTTTCATAATTTCCAAGGCCAGAAAGAATTTTTTCCATGTCTGAAAAATTTAATTTTTCAAGTTGAGAGGCAACATTTTCTTCAAGCTTGCTTTCAAGCTCGCTTGCCATGCCGTCATCTGCATAAACGGTTAGCGTTGGCAGCATGAATTGACAGAGAAAAATTGCCAATATGCAAATGCAAATTAGAAAGTTTCTTGTCAATTTAAATTTTTTTGATTTAAAACAAACCCTCATGGCAACAGCCCCGAAATTATGTCGATTATGTTAGTTACAATTGGAAGCGCCAAAACCAAAATTATAATCTTTCCTGCTAAAAGAATTTTGTCTGCAATAGAAGATGCTCCACTGTCTGCGCAAAGATTTGCGGAAAATTCTGTTATGTAGCCAACCCCAATAATCTTTAAAATTGTTGTAAAAAGCCCAGAAGTTAGCCCGCTTTTTTCAACAATTGAATTGAAGGCAGAAAAAATTGATGTTAGCGATTGAACAAGCATAAGAAGCATTATTATTCCGCCGGAAATTGTTATGATAACAGAAACTTCCGGCTTAATTTGCCGGACAATTAGCGCTGTTATCGCCGTTATAATTCCAACTCCAATAATCTTAAAAATGTCCAAGCGTTCTTCTCCAATTAAAGGTTAAACATTGTTCTAACAGTGTCAAAAAGCGTTGCAATTAAATTGAGAACCATCAAAAGAACAACAATTAGCCCAGCAAGCGTTGTTAGCGTTGCAATCTCTTCCTTGTTTGCATGTTTTAAAACCTGGTTAACAACGGCTGTTAAAATTCCAACCGCAGCAATTTTAAAAATTATTTCAACGCCCATTCCTCCCTCCTTAAATCAAGATGATAACAGCCAAAAGGCCAAGCAAAACCATTAGTTTTAGCGATAGAGAACCAAACTTTTTGTTCTCCTCTTCTGCAAGCGTTTTAAAGCTTGAAAACTTTGTTTTGAAATTTTGAATTTCTGAAACTTGGCTAGTTGCATCAAGCCTTCCAAGGCTTTTAAAAAAAATTGTAATAGCCTCTCTTTCCTCCTCCTTAATCAACGTTGATTTTTTAAAAAAAGCCTCGGAAGAAATTGTTTGGCCGTTGTTGTTTAGATAGTTTAAATATGCGTTTAAAACCTCAACAAAGTCCTTTGAAAAATAGGATAGATTTGAGGAAATAATTGAGCTTAAATTCTCCTTTGAAAAACTAATTTCAACGCAAAGTTTTTCGCACAGCAAAATTAAATCCTCAAAAAAACGCTTGCGTTTTCGATAGTATTTTGAAAGCCCAAAACCAATATATCCCATTCCAATTACAACAATTGCAGCCAAAACAAATTTCAAATTTTCCTCCCTAAACAGAAATCAACCCAAAGTTTTCATCATAGATTGCCTCAATTGTTCCCGGCCCATCTCTTGAAGAGAGAACAACAAAGCGCTCGAAAACTTTTTTATTTAAAATTTCCTTAAAATTTTCTTTTTGTTGCAAATCGAAAAGGCTTGAACCATGAACCGTTGCAACAACGCCAACGCCGGAATTTGAGGCAAACTCAATTGCCTCGGCGTCACGCTTTGCCCCAATTTCATCGCAAAAAATTAGCGAAGGAGAAAGCGCCCTAATTCCAAACAAAAATCCTTCTGGTTTTGAAATGAAGGACAAAACATCGCAAAAATTGCTTTCCAAAAGGTTGGACTCGCTGCTTCCAAAAATTTCGCCCCGCTCGTCTAAAACTAAAACATTAAAACAAATGTTTCGCGAAGAAAGTTGGAAAAGAATGTCCCTTAAAAATGTTGTTTTCCCACATCCAGGCGGAGAAATTATTAGCGTGTTACAAAACTTGTTTTCCTTTAAAATGTGGTTGAACGCGCTTAGGCTGCAATTTCTAACTCTGTGGGGAATTCTTATAACAAGCGAAGAAAAGTTTTTAATTGTTTTAACTTCCTCTCCCTCGCAAACAACAACGCCCGCAAGCCCAATTCTAATTCCTATTCCAATTGTTAAAAAACCCTGTTTAATTTGTTCGTTGACAGCATAGATTGAACATTCGCTTGCGCGAAAGACAATGTTTTCAATATCTTGTTTAGTGCAGTAGATTGCCTCGCTTAATTTATTTGAAATTCCACTTTCGCCAAGAAAATACGTTCGCCCGCCAAGCGAAACGGTTATTGGTTTGTTTGCTCTAAGCCTAATTTCATTCAACTGAGAATAGTTGATTTTTTCAATTAGTGGAGAAAAAATTTTGGGCGGCAAAATTGAAGCAAAAACTCTTTTCTCTTCGCTGTTCGTTGTCATATTGTAAGATATTTTTTTTGCATATAAAAAAAACTGCGAAATTTGGTTTATTTACGCAGTTTTTTGTTTTTGTTGAAGGATTATTTAATTCTTTCCATGTATGTTCCAGTTCTTGTGTCAACCCTAATTCTGTCGCCCTGATTAACGAAAAGAGGAACATTTAACGTATATCCCGTTTCAAGCGTTGCCGGCTTATAACCAGCCTTAGAAGTGTCCCCCTGAATTCCTGGTTCACACTTTGTAATTGTTAACTCAACAAAATTTGGCGGCTCAACAGAAAAGGCCGCACCCTTATAGAACTGAATGTTTGCCATCATGTTTTCTGTTATGAAATTTAGCGCGTCTTCAACTTGGCTTTTGTTGAGAGGAATTTGGTCATATGTTTCCATGTCCATAAAATAGTAAATTCCGCCCTCGTTGTAAAGATATTGCATTTCCTTTCTTTCAATAACTGCAACTTGAAACTTGTCAGACGGGTTGAAAGTTCTTTCCAAAACTTGGCCGGTTACAATGTTTTTAATCTTTGCCCTAACGAACGGAGAACCCTTTCCTGGCTTAACATGAAGAAAATCAACAACCAAATAGATGTTCCCATCCATTTCAAAAGTAACACCCTTTCTAAAATCTCCTGCTGTAATCATAAAATCTCCTTAAAATGTAATCTTAATTGAGTTTAACACAAAGCCAAATTTTTGTAAAGAAAAAACTTTAAATTTTTTCAAAGAACTCTTTCATTTCAAGCGCATCGGTTGCCATGTTGCTGTGGCTTTCGCAAATAATTGTTGGGAAAAGGCCAAGGTCAGAAATTGCTTTTAACATTGGCTCATAGCTCGGGCCAAACTTTCCATTTCCAAAATCTAAGTGTCTAATCTCTCCCTTTTGCCCATATTCAATTTGAGAAAAATGGATGTGGCAAAACCTTGCCCGCTCGCCAAGTTTTTCAAGTGCATACGAAAAAACTTCAACATAATCTTCATAGCTTCCAAACTTTCCAAGAGAAAGAGAATAGATATGTCCAAAGTCAAATGTTGGAACAAAAATTTTGTCAACTGTGCAAAGGTCAACAATTTCTTTAAATGTTCCAATTTGAAGGGGCTTTCCCATTGTTTCTGGGCAAAGAATCATGTCTGAATATCCGTTTTCATAAACCTTTTTTGCAAGAATTTTAAGCCTTTCACGCGTCAGCTCAAGAGCCCTTTCTCTTGGAAGTTTGCCCTGGGAGCTTGCGTGAAAAACAAGGTGTTTCCCTCCCATTGCCCTAAGCATTTTAAGCCCTGTTAAAACATAGTTATATGATTTTTCAACCATCTCCTCGCTTTCATTGGCAAAGTTTATGTAATATGGCGCATGAACGCTAATTTCAACTCCGTTTGCGCAAGCCTCCTTCCCAATTTCAATCGCCTTATCTTGGCTCATGTTATAACCCCGGCCAAAGGAATATTCATATGCGCTAAGGCCAAGCGACCTAAGCCAAGCCGGCGCTTCAACGCTTGACTTATAACCAAGCTGATAAAACAAATTGCTGTTTCCAGACGGGCCAAATTTAACTTTGTTCATCTTTCTCCTCCAAAAGAAAAGTTTTAATTTTTAACATGGAATCCTTAACTTCGCAAATTCCCAAAAAGTCCCCTCCGCAAAAAAGCTTAAATTGGCCGGAGGGTTTTTCAATTGTAACAATTTTTCCATTCAAAAGATCTCTTTTTTGCTCTGGCGAAATTTCAATTAAAGGAAAGTCAACAACCTCTTCTGGCTTTATAATTTCATAATTTCCGTTTTTTACATCTTCAAGTGAAACTGCATCTGAAAGTTCAAATTTACCACATTTTGTGCGTGTTATGCTAAGCATAGTACCATATATTCCTAAGTACTGTGCAAAATCTCGACACAAACTTCTAATGTATGTTCCCGCGCTGCACGATATTTCAAACTTGTAAAATGGAACATTGTTTAATCTTTCAAGCTCGGAGACGCTGTGGAATTTCGAAAACCTTTCAAGCAGAATTTTGCGTTCTTTTTCCCCGGCCTCACCTAAATATTTAAAAGAAAAAATTTCAATTTCTTTTTCTTTTAGCAAAACCTCCTCCCCCTTTCTTGCCAAAAGGTAGGCCGATTTACCTCCAATTTTCTTGCTGCTAAACTGCGGCGGAAGTTGAAACTGTTTTCCAACAAAACTGCCCAAAGCATTTTCAATTTCCACAGTTGTAACATTTTTCTCAGATATGTTAACAATTTTCCCTTCAGCGTCAAGTGTTTCCGTTTCAAAGCCAAAGACAAAGGTTGCAACATATGTTTTAGATTTAGATAAAAAAAAGTTGAAAAGGCGCGTTGCCTTTCCAATTGTAACCGGAAGAACCCCGTCCCCCAAAACATCAAGAGTTCCTAAATGGCCGGCCTTTTTTGCGCCAACAGCTTTTTTAACAATTCCAACAACCGTGTTTGAACTTAGCCCTGATGGCTTGTTAACAACAATTATTCCGTTCACAAATCCCCCAAAGTTTATGGTTTTAAATCAACACGCTTAATTTCCTCAAGACACTCAGAAATAACCTTTTTAAATTCCTTTTTAAAATTTCCTTTTAGAACACAGCCTCCGGCATTTTTATGCCCGCCGCCGCCAAAGATTTTTGTAACCCTGTTTACGTCATAATCTCCAACAGAGCGCAAACTAAGCCTATATTCGCCGTTTCCGCGCTCCTTAATTACAATGTTAATTTTGGACTCAGCAGTGTTGCAAATAATGTGCATAAAAGTTGAAACATCGTTTGATTTTACGTCAAGTTTTTTAAGCATTTTTAAGCTTGAATAAAAATATGTTATACCCTTATAAAACTTAAGATTTTTTGCCATGTAAGCAATTAGCCTTAATTGGTTCTTGCTTTTGTTTTTGTGGAGAGAAAGATTTACCAAATTGTGGTCTGCGCCAAGTTCAATTAACTGGCCAGCAAAAATGTGGGTTCGTGAAGAGATGTTTGCATTTTTAAAACAATTTGTGTCAGAGCTTATTGCCGCAAAAAGACAAGTTGCAACATTTGGCTCAATTGTGCAGCCGGCTTCTTTTAAAAGCTCATAAACAACCTCTCCGCAAGATGAATATGGCTTCATGTAATTAATTTTTGCATAGTTTGAATTGCTAATGTGATGATCAATGTTTATTGTGTTTCCAAAGCCCTCAAAAATTTCTTGATATTTTCCAAGCCTAGACGATGTTGAGGTGTCAAGAGCAACAAGCAAGTCGAAATTGTTAAAATTAACATCAAGTTCCATTTTAAGTTCTTCTTTAAGCGATGCGTTTTGGCTTGGATTTTCATCTTTATTTATATTTTCAATTCCCTTTAAAAAAGAAAAACGGGTTGGAATGTCACTATCACAAAACAGGCTAACATTCTTTCCGTTTTCTGTTAAAAAATTGTAAAGCGCAAGCATTGAGCCAATTCCATCACAATCGCAACTAACATGCGTGAAGAGCGCAATTCTGCCAGCCTTTTCAAATTTAGATTTAATTTCGTAAACCAATTTATCCATACTCCACCACTATAAAAACTTTCTAAATTTAGTTTATAACAAAAACAAAGAAATTTCAAGCGTTTTTCATTTTAAATTTTTTTTGGAAAAATGGTTGACAAAGCAGTTTAATTATATTATTATATAAAAAGCCTTGTCGCGGGATAGAGCAGCTAGGTAGCTCGTCGGGCTCATAACCCGAAGGTCGGAGGTTCGAATCCTCCTCCCGCAACCAAATTTAAAGGCAAAAGAAAAGCCGTTTGGCGACGTAGCTCAGTTGGCTAGAGCGTTCGGTTCATACCCGAAAGGTCGAAGGTTCAAATCTTTCCGTCGCTACCAATATGGTCCCGTGGTCAAGTGGTTAAGACACCGCCCTTTCACGGCGGTATCATGGGTTCGAATCCCGTCGGGATCACCAATGAAAAAACTTAGCTCCCCCGCTAAGTTTTTTCTTTTATATACAAGAATTTTAATAATTAGTTAAACTGCAAAATCTTGATCTTTAGAAAATTCAAGCGTTTCAACGCCGTCTAAAAGAAAGTTAAATTTGCCTTGGGTTTTGTTAATGTGGAAATGTCCGCAAAACCATCTGTCAAATTCAATGTTATTTTTAACAATCTCCAAAAAGTTTTCTGTTCTGGCTTCTGGTTCTTCATCTAAATCAAAAAGAGCCTCTTTTGGCATTTCAGAACGCGGAGAAGTGTGGCTTAAAACATAATCAAATTTCTTTCCTCTGATTTTTGAAAAGATTTCTTTCATTTCATTGTTTGAAAGCTCCTCTCCTTCCCAATATGGGAGGTTCTTTCTTTGGCGATATTCTTTGTCAATTGAATATGCCCCGCCAAGAACAAGGAAAGATTTTCCGTCAATATATAAAACTTGGCCGCTATGAACAAAGTAAATTCCGTTGCTTTCCTTTGCGCTCGCGCTAAAAATTCTTGAATCATTTCCGTGCATTTCCTTAAAAGGAACTTCATGATTTCCTTGAACACAAATAACTGTTGAAGGAATTTCTTCTTTAAGCCTTTTTTGAACGCGCTCGTCCCAAGCAGATAGATTTGGCTTGGTATAGTAAGAGTAATATTCAAGCCCGTTATCTCCAAGCAAAATTAAAACATCTTCCTTTTTTAAATTTAAATTTTTAACTCTTTCAAAAAGGCTTGTCAAATCGCCGTGTATATCCCCCGTTATAAAAACTCTTCTCATAAAAATCTCCCAGGTAAAATCTAACATAAAATTTTAAATTTGTAAAGATGCAAAATTAATTTTTTAAAAATAAAAATTGTGTTATACTATTATTATGATTAAAGTTAAAAACAAAGAACACAGCATAAATTTAATTAAACAAATGGGTTTAAATTCAATGCCTCAATCTGTTTTAGACAGAACAGACCCAGAAGGAATTGAAAATTTTTTTAAAAAAAACCCAGCAAAAGAATATGTTGTTCGGGACATTTTTTCTCCAATGGGTAAATATAAATTTGTTAGCGGCCTTGAAGAGTGTTTGGAATATGTTTCAACAATTAAGGCGAATAAATTTTGTGTTTCCGTTTCCTTTCGAACAATTTCCGGCCGAATTTTACTTGGCGACATATATGTTAAAGACAACATGGTTTCGCTTAGCGCAAGCAAGGACTCCTCCGCCAACCACAGAAACATTTATGACAATCCTCAAATAATGTTAAACTGCGAACTTTTTGACGACAGGCTTTGGGATGTTCCCGGCTTTGAAAAATTAATTGACTATATCAACAGATTTAATCTTTATGACATAGTTGTTGAATTTGCAATTTTCAGCAGCAAAGTTGGAACAAAGCGCGAAAACGTTGTTATAATTGAACTTAGAAGCGATTATTAATTCCCCGTTGTTTTTTTAAGAGGGCTTTGCCCTCTTTTTTTCTTGCAACAGAATAAAAAAAATTTTAAAGGAAAAAATACCTTGAAGACTTTTGTTTCAAGGGGTAAAGATGGCAAATATAGTTTCGGTAACAGGCGTTAACACGGCCAAACTTCCAAAACTTAAAAATTCTGAACTTATGGAACTTTTAAAAAAAGTTAAGGAAGGAGATGAATTTGCAAGAGATGAATTTATTATTGCAAACCTAAGGCTTGTTCTAAGCGTTGTTCAGCGCTTTGGCTCAAACAAATCAAAGGCAGACGACATGTTCCAAGTTGGCTGCGTTGGGCTAATTAAAGCAATGGAAAATTTTAACATGGACTTAAATGTTAAGTTTTCAACTTATGCCGTTCCTATGATCATTGGTGAAATTAGAAGATATTTAAGAGACAACACACCGGTTAGAGTTACAAGAAGTTTAAGAGACATAGCCTATCGCGCTCTTCAAAGCCGAGAAAAATTAACATCTTCTCAAAACTGCGAACCAACCCTGGACGAAATTGCCCAGGACATGAACGAAGAGGTTAAAACAATTGCCTTGGCTTTAGATGCAATTTCCGACACGGTTTCCCTCTCCGACCCAGCCTATTCAAATAAGGGCGAAAATGTTAGGGTTATGGATCAAATTGCAGACACAAAAAACGATGTGGATTCCTTAATTGAACAATTTGCTTTAAAAGAAGCGCTTTCAAACCTTTCGCAAAGAGAAAAGGAAATTATTATGCTTAGATATTACATTGGAAAAACACAAATGGAAGTTAGTAATGAAATTGGAATTTCCCAAGCGCAAGTTAGCCGCCTTGAAAAAAACGCCCTTGAAAATATTCGAAAAAAAATAACATAAAAAATTGGGTTATACCCAATATTTTTTATCTAGCGAACGATATTGAATTGCCTCTGCAATATGCTCAACTTTAATATCTTTGCTTCCGTCTAAATCTGCAATTGTTCTTGCAACGCGCAAAATTCGGTTGTGGGCGCGCGCAGAAAGTTTAAGCGCGGAAAAAGCCGCCTTTAAAAGCTCTTCGCTTTGATCATCTAATTTGCAAAATTCTTTGCATTGTTTAACAGACATGCTTGCGTTTGAAAAACAATCCTCGCCCTTAAACCTTTCAAGCTGAATTTCGCGCGCTGCATCAACGCGTTTTTTAATTTCAACAGAAGGCTCTTCGTTGTCAACCCTGTCTGTCAATTCTTCATAGGTTACATTGTCAACCTCAATATGCAGGTCTATTCTGTCCATTAGCGGGCCGGAAAGTTTTCCAAGGTATTTGTGAATTTGGCTTTGGGTGCACTTACACTCTGCATCTTTAGAGCCATAGTGGCCGCATGGGCAAGGGTTCATGCTTGCAATTAAAGTGAAATTTGCGGGATATGTAACGGTTAACTCCGCTCTTGCAACGGTTATAACGCCGTCTTCAAGCGGCTGGCGAAGGGCTTCAATTGCACTTCTGTTATATTCTGGCATTTCGTCCAAGAACAAAACGCCGTTGTGGGCAAGGCTAATTTCTCCCGGCTTTGCATGCCTTCCGCCGCCAGTTAAACTTATTAGCGTTGCCGTGTGGTGTGGGCTTCTAAATGGGCGGCGGCAAACAATTCCTTCGCGCGCGTCCAATGTTCCAGCAACACTATGGATTTTTGTTACTTCAAGCGCCTCTTCAAATGTTAAATCTGGAAGAATTGTTGGAAAGCATTTTGCAAGCATTGTCTTTCCGCTTCCCGGTGGACCAATCATTAAAATGTTGTGGCCTCCGGCCGCGGCAATTTCCATTGCCCTTTTTGCATTCTTTTGACCTTTTACAAACTTGAAATCAAGCCCAGTTTGATGTTCGCGAGAGAAAGTTTGATAGTTGGTTACTTCAACAGGTTTAATTTCAATTTCATTTTTTAAAAATTTTGAAACTTCGGAAAGTTTCTTAACAGGATAAACCTCAATTCCTTCAATAAAACTGGCTTCCTTTCTGTTTTCAAATGGAATTACAAATTTTTTAAAGCCCTCTTTTCTTGCTGCAATTAAAATTGGCAAAACGCCGTTAACTCTTCTAACCCCTCCGTCAAGCGAAAGCTCGCCAATAAAAATTGTTTTTCCAATTGATTCAACTGGAATTTGATTTGTTGCACCCAAAATTCCAACCGCAATTGAAAGGTCAAAAAGCGGGCCTTCTTTTTTGGTGTCCGCAGGGGCAAGGTTAACGGTTATTCTGTTAATTGGATAGTCAAACCCAGAGTTTTTTATTGCAAGCTTAACCCTTTCTTTGCTTTCCTTAATTGCCGTGTCTCCAAGGCCAACAATTTCAAAACTTGGAAGGCCGGCAGAAATGTCAATTTCACTTGTAACTAAAAATCCATCAATTCCGCAAAGCCCAAAACTTAAAACTTTTGATAACATTTTTTCCTCTTTCGTTTTTTTAATTATATCCCATGTTAACCTTTCTTTCAAAATGAATTTACAAAAAAACAACAAAAAAACGCCCCAACTAAATTTTTTAAAAAATGTTAAAAAACACTTGTAATTAAAATAAATTTATGGTATAAATTATCATGGCTTCGAGCGGTCCGCTGATTTTTTATCATGAACGCTATGTTTAGTAAGGAGGAAAAGCTAATGAATATTATCGACACAATTGAAAGCGAAAATCTCAGGAAAAATGAAATTGCTCCTTTTAACATTGGCGACACTGTTAAAGTTTTCGTTAAGATTAAGGAGGGAGATAAGGAGCGTCTTCAAGCCTATGAAGGTGTTGTAATTGCAAAGCGAAATGGTTCTGTTCGCGAAACTTTTACAGTTAGAAGAATTTCCTATGGTGTTGGAGTTGAAAGAACCTTCCCATACCACAGCCCGCTTATCGACCATGTTGAAGTAACCCGCCGCGGAAGGGCAAGAAGAGCAAAGCTTTACTATCTTCGCGCATTAACCGGAAAAAAGGCAAAAACAAAAGCTGCAAAAGAATAAGAAATCTGCAAATTGGCAGATTTTTTTATTGCCCTCGCCCCCCCCACTAAAAAAAGCCATTTTTTTAATGGCTTTTAACAAAACTTGTTTCTTCAAAACAAAATCTCAATAATTATCTAAGATATCATTTAGATAAATTACATCTGCTGTTGTTATAATTCCAATTGGAGTTTCGTTTATTGTTCCTCCCTTAGTTATGAGAACTGAAAGCAGTTTTCTGTTTCTGTTAAAGAGGTTTAGAACCTCTTCAATTGTTGCATTTCTTGAAACAATGTCATAACTTTTATATGTGGTTGGTTCTGAAATAACCTGCTCGATTGTGTTGTTGTTTATATAATTTTCAACACTGTTGTTTTTTTCAATTTGCCTTCCAATTGCGTCTAAAATCCTTTGGCCGTTTGCAACGCCAATTAGCCCCCCATCTTTAAAAACAGGAATGTTGCTGTAATTGGACGTTGCAATTAGGCGAATCACATCTTTAAGCATAACATTATTTTGGACACAAAGAACATTTCTGTCAACAATTGCGTCAATTGCCTTTGGCGGCGTTGTTATAAGGCCTGCTATATGTTCAATTTTTTCAACAACATCGTCATGGGGCTCTGCAATTACATATTCATCATTGCTGCTGTGGATAATTGCATTTCTTAGGCGGCCAAAATCAACCAAATCGTCTTCATATTTTCTAACCAAATAATTTAGTGGAACAGCCTTTCTAACAGCCTCGGAAAAACTCATGCTTCTTTTAAAGTTGTGTTGAACTCTAATTGCATAATCAATTGCGTTGTAGGCCGAAATAAACCTTCTTGCATTAGTTTGAGCCTTTTCCATTTTTCTCCTTTTCAGCGAAAGATAAACTGGGCGAAATTATAATTATTTTCTCCCAAAAAATCTTTTTTATCTTTATAGAATTATTCTTCTGACGACGAAGCCTCAGCTTTTTCGAAAGCTTTTAAAATTTCACTAATAACTTGTTCGCGTGTTTCTGTGTTGATAGGGTGAACAATATCGCGATATTCTCCATCTGGCGTTTTTCTGCTTGGCATAGAAATAAAATAGCCATCTTTACCTTCAATAATTTTGATGTCGTGAACAACAAAGCACTCATCAATTGTCATCGAAGCAACTGCTTTAAGCTTGCTTCCATCTTTTTCAACAAGTCTAACTCTAACGTCTGTGATTTTCAATTTTTCATCCATCCTTTTTTTAATTTAACTTAATTTTTAACCTAGCCGGCTTTTAAGTCAGTCATATAATACCATTTAACAGCAATTTTTCAAAACAATTTTAAGCATGATTTCATAATATTTAATATGTCTAAGCGAGTTTATTTTATTGGAATTGGCGGAATTAGCATGAGCAGCCTTGCCGTTTTTTTTGCCGTTAAGGGAAATTTGGTTGAGGGAAGCGACATTCAGGCCTGTGAAAACCTCAACTCTCTTTGCCAATTTGGAATTAAATATAACATTGGGCACTTTGAAAAAAACATAAAGGAATTTAACCCAAATCTTGTTGTTTACAACTCAGCAATAAATAAAGACAACCCGGAACTTGCCTGGGCAATTAAAAAGAAAAAAAAGTTAATTTCTCGCGCAGAAGCGCTGGCACATATATGCAAAGGTTTTAAAAATGTTGTTGCAATTAGCGGAACCCACGGAAAAACAACAACAACGGCTTTAATCTCAGAGATAATGAGAGAAGCAAATTTACACCCAACGGTTCACATTGGCGGCGTTTTGAAAAGTTGTTGCAGCAATTTTCTAATTGGAAACAGAAAGTTTTTTATAACAGAAGCTTGCGAATACAAAAACAGTTTTCTAACACTTTCACCCTCGCTTGGCGTTGTTTTAAACATTGAGCCAGACCACCTCGATTTTTTTAAAAATCTTTCGCAAATTAAGCAAAGTTTCAACAAATTTTTAGAAAATTCAAAAGTAAAATTGTTTAAAATAAACGAATTTGAATATTGCTTAAAATCTCAAAAATTCCAAAAATATTATTATGCAAAAAATGTTAAAAAAAATGATTTTGGATTTTTCTTTGATTTTTACGAAAATGAAAACCTAATTGGAAGAATTCAAACCAATTTCCAAGGCGAACACAACGCAAAAAATGCGCTAGTTGCGGCAATTGTTGCAAATTTTTATAAAATTCGAATTCAAACCATAAAGCGCGCAATTAAAAATTTTAAAGGCGTTAAGCGCCGCTTTGAAAGAATAACAAAAATCTCTGGCTCGGTTGTTATTCACGACTATGCCCACCACCCAACAGAAATTGAAAAAGTGATCGAGCAGGCAAAGAGATATGGCAAAATTTTAACAGTTTTTCAGCCTCACACATTTTCAAGAACAAAAAAACTGTTTTCTCAGTTTGCAACTTGTTTTAATCAAACAAACAACCTTATTCTTCTAAAAACATATCCTGCTCGTGAAGAGGAAATTAAAGGTGCAACGGCTAGCGACTTGTTTGAAAAAATTATGTCTAAAAATAAAATTTTAATTTTTAAAAATGAAAATAAAAGTTATGTTAAAAATAACCATATTTATAAAAATATAAATTATAGTTATATTAAACAAAATATTAATAAATTAAAATTTAGTCAAAATGCACATAAAATATTAAATTCAAAATTAACAAAAATTTCATATTTTGAAACTTTTGATCAAGCAAGAGAGAAAATTTTGGACGAGGCAAAAAATTATGGTTGCGTTTTAATTTTGGGCGCTGGCGACATAAACGAACTTGCATATTCTCTTAAAAAATTCAGAAAATAAAAGCACACAAGGTCAATGTATACTAAATTATAAAAATAATAAATATATATTTGACAAAAACTTTTTTTTTGATAGAATATTATGTAAATGAAGTTAGGGCGAAAAAAGCGTGGAGATTTTGAAAAAACGCCGGAACAATTAAGTTCCGAAAATTTTTCGTTTAATAAAAGCGAAAAGTTTGAGCAGCTTTCGCTTGAATCAGAAGAAATTAGTGAAAAGGACGCTAGCGCCCCGCTTGAAATTTCCAATCAACAACCTCCCCAAAAAGAACAAGTTGAAGAATTTTCCCCTCAAAACGAACAAGAACAGCTTGAAGAAGCCGAAGAAAAAGTTAAAAAGCTTGGAACAAAAAAGAAAAAATGGCTTAACATTTTGTTCCTTTTTATCAATATTGGCGTTGTTGCCGGAATTTTGGCCTATCAATTTTCAAGTGAAGATGTTGACATCTCGTCAATAGGAACGCTTTTTTGTAACATAAATTGGGGAATTTTCTTTTTGCTAATTGTTCTCTATGCTCTTTTAATGTTTTCAGAGTCGTTTAGATTTTGGAACTTAATTTTCTCAACAACAAAAACCCATCGCCCTGCGCTTTCATATAAAGTTGCTGCGCTTGGGAAATATTATGATTCTTTAACTCCTCTTTCAGCTGGCGGCGAGCCCTTTCAAATTTACTACATGTCAAAACGAGGGCTTTCTGGGCGTAATGCGCTTTCCGTTTGCATGGGAAAATATGTTACCCAACAGCTGGCGTATGTTATTTTTACTTTCATTATAATGATTTTAAGCATTTCTCTTTCTCAACTTAACACAATTGGTGGAACAGTTGTAACGGCAACAAGCTGGGTTGGCTTTGCTTTGAATTCATTTTTAATTTTAGTTGTTGCACTGGTTTCAATTAACAAAACAATTGGAAACAAACTTGTTTCTGGAATTTTAAAATTTCTTCACAAAATTAAAATAGTTAAAAACTATGACAAGCAATATCACAAAATTCAAAAAGTTGTTTCAGACTATCAATCAACAATGAAAAAATATGCAAAAGAAAAGGGAACTTTTTTCATCCAACTTTTCTTTTCGTTCTTGTTCTATTTCCTCCATTACAGCATTCCTTTCTTAATTCACGCATCATTCTATGGCTTCCATCTTGAGCTTTTTGGAGAAATTTTTATATACTGCGCCATGATTGATTTAACGGCAAGTTTCTTCCCTCTTCCCGGCGGAACGGGCGCAAGCGAACTTTCCTTCTCCGTTTTGTTTGCCTCAATTTTTGACGGCGGAGATTTAATTTGGGCGCTTTTGATTTGGAGATTCTTCACATATTACATCTACATTTTCCAAGGCTTCTTTGTAACCGCTTATGATTACTTACACGGCAACAAAAAACTTGAATGGACGAAAAAGCGCTGGGCTTTGGAGGCAGAAAGCCGAGCTTTTGAAGAAAAAGAACACAAAGAATTTGAACTTATGCTTGCAAAGAAAAACAAAAAAAAGAAATAAAAGGAGAAAAAATATGATTTTAGATGAAATTAAAAAGGCAAACATTCAGGCATTAAAGGAAAAAAACGCAATTGCAAGAACTATTTACGGCGTTGTTTCAAACAAGGCAATGTTGGAAACAATTAAAAAACGCGAAAAGGGCGAAGAGCTTACCGATGTTGATATGGTTTCGATAATTCAAAAGACAATTAAGGAGCTAACCGAGGAAGCCGAGGGCTATGAAAAAGTTGGAAACACCGAGCAAAGAGACAACATTTTAAAGCAGCGTGAAATAATTGAGGCCTACCTTCCAAAGATGATGAGCGAAGATGAAATTAGGAGGGTTATTTCCTCTTTAGACGACAAGTCAATTCCAAGCGTTATGAAACACTTTAAGGCCAACTATGCCGGCAAATGCGACATGAAAACCGTTAGCGAAATTGCAAGAACATTTTAGGAGTTCACTTGAAAATTTTTTCAATCAGCGACCTGCACCTTAGCATAAACAACCCCAAGCCAATGGACATCTTTGGCCCTGCTTGGGATAATTATGTTGACAAAATTATTGAAGATTGGGAGCAAAAAGTTTCAAATGATGATGTTGTTTTAATTGCTGGCGATATCAGTTGGGCAATGAAGCTGGAAGATGCAAAGCCAGACATAGACCTAATTTCTGCCCTTCCGGGAAAGAAAATTATAATCAGAGGAAACCACGATTATTGGTGGAAAAGCATTTCAGGCGTTAGAGCGCTTCTTCCAGAGAATTTCTTTGCCCTTCAAAACGACCATGTTGTGATTGAAAACTACATATTCTGCGGAACAAGAGGCTGGCAAGTTCCCGAAAAAAGCTTTAAAACGGCTGAAGATGAAAAAATTTTTAACCGCGAAATAATCCGCCTTGAACTCTCTCTTTCAAGCGCAAACAATGCAAGAAAAAAGCTTTTAGAGGAAGGACGAGACGCAAAGCTAATTTGCTTAATCCACTACCCTCCCTTTAATTCAAAACTTGAAAGAAGCGCATTTACAGACCTGTTTAAAAAATATGGCGCAAGCGCCGTTATTTATGGCCACCTCCACGGAAACAAAAGCCGCTTTAAATTTTTAACAGAACTAGATGGCGTGAAATATTATTTAACTTCCTGCGACCTTGTTGAAAACAAACTGGTGCAAATAAATTAGCCGAACACATGTTCGGCTTTTTTCATAGTATGAAGCGAAGGAGGTAACTTTATGTTTTACAATTGCAATCGCTTTGAATGTGGCTACATAAACAAGCCCTATTGCAATTTAAGGCCAATAACAAGCATAACGCCTTGCCCAAGGTTTTCTTGTCCGCCGCCAAATTGTTTTGACTTTCCATGCTGCCCGCCAAGTTGCTTTCCGCCATTTTGCCCGCCAAGTTTTCCATGGCCGCCAAAAGAAAATTTTTCGCCTTGCATAAGTTCAAATTTAATTTGGTTTTTGGGCGGATTTAACTTTGGCCGCAATTTAAATAGGTTTTCAGGAAACGACGAATTTTAGAGTTTGGTTTGCTTAAAACAATCTTTAGTTTTGGCTTGGCGCAGCAATAACAACTTTGCGCCAAAATTTTTTCTGTTTGAACTGCAACTGCCTCCTCACAGGAAATAACCTTACATCTTAAAATTGTTTCTATCTGGGTTTTTACAAAATTGTAGTGTGTGCAGCCAATTACCGCACATTCTGTTTTAACGCCTTTTAGGTATTTAGAAAGTTCTATAAACAAATAATTTAAATTTAAAGCGTTTTCATCTATTTCTTTTGCAAGATTTTTTAAAGGGACTTTTTCAATTTTTAAGTTATTGTTATTCTCAAATTTTTTTATTGTTTTATTCGTGCTGAGGGTTTTTGGCGTTGCAAGAACAGAAATTTTTTTAAAGCCCATTTGCGCGGCAACTTTAATTGGCGGCTCAACGCAAATTATTGGAAAATCATATCTCCGCCTAAGTCGCGCCCCACAGAGGCTTGACGCCGTGTTGCAGGCCAAAACAAGGGCAAAAATTTCGCCTTTTTTGTTTAGCTTATCAATTATTCCTGTTAAAATTTTAAAAAGCTCCTGCTCGCTTTTCTCGCCATATGGTGCGTTTAGCGTATCGGCAAAATATAGATAATTTGCCTTTGGAATTCGCTCTTTAATTGCTTTTAGAATGCTAGAGCCTCCAATTCCACTGTCTAAAACAACAATTTTCGACATGTAGTTATATATGAAAAAGTTATTTTGTTAGTGCGTCAATTTCCTCTTTGCTCATGCCTTTAAAAATTGCGCCGTT
Organism: uncultured Bacillota bacterium; assembly: GCA_949283975.1. Classification (GTDB taxonomy): domain Bacteria; phylum Bacillota; class Clostridia; order Christensenellales; family UBA1242; genus UMGS687. The sequence goes on along the minus strand of CASDUK010000001.1, from coordinate 215,972 downwards.
GATTGCGGAAGAAATAATGTTTGAAAGAAGCGTTAAACTTTTCCTTATGTTAACCGGAGAAAGAATTAAATTTGTGCTTGCGCTGCCCTTTGTTTCTTTCAATAAGTTTTCCGCATAAATTAACATTGGAACGCCAATTGAAATTAAATTTTTAACATTCAAACTGGTTTTTGAAATTTTTTTGTTTTTAAAATTTCCCCCGCTTCCGGCAACAAGGCCGCCCTTTGAAATTTGAATGCACGTGCAAAGCCTTTCAATTGAAAGCGTTGCCAAGGAGTCAATTAAAATAACCAAGTCTGGTTCAACAATTTTAACAACGCTGCTAACAATGTCAAAAGTTTCAATTCCGGTGTTGGAAAAAACGTTTGGTGCAATTGCGCTAACCTCGGGTTTTAAATCTAACCCGCGCGAAACCAAAAGTTTTTCAACTGTTTGCGGGCCAAGCGAATCGTTGAATATGTCCTTATTTCCAAGCCCAACAATTAAAATTCTTTTAAATTTTGAAAGCTTAAAATTTTTCTTAAGTTCTTCCTTTAAAATTTCTGTTAAATATCCTTCTAGCTTCGCGCCAAAAAGAGATAGTGCCTCTGCACATAAAACAGAGGTTTTTTTGTTTTTGCTTCGTTTAATGCTAATTCCGTAAGCAAAATTTTTTTGCAGAGTAAAACCCTCTTGAATTTCGTCTGCCATGTCTGTTAGATTTCTTTTCATAAAATTAGTGTTTGAAAAATTTTTTAAAATATTATATTTTTTACTTGCAATTTAATTTGCTTTGTGATAGAATTTGCAAAGTAAGAAAATTAGTTAAGGAGAAGTCACCGTGCCAAACATTAAATCAGCTATTAAAAGAGTTTCTGTTAATGAAAAGAAAAATTTAGAAAACAGAATGATTAAGTCTAAAATTTCAACCTTTACAAAAAGCTATAAAAACGCTGTTAAAGAAGGAAAGTTTGATGACGCAACAAAACTTTTAAGCGAAGTTTTTTCACTTTTAGATACTGCTGCAAAAGACAATGTAATCCACAAAAACAAGGCAAACGCTAAAAAGGCGTGCCTTTCAAAAATTTTGGACAATGCAAAAAAAGCAAACGGCTAAAAGCCGTTTTTTTTATTGAAAAAACATTATATTAAAAACAAACACAAAAGGAACATGGGTTTCTTTTTTTGTTAGTTTAATTTATTTTCTAAAAGTTTATTTGCAACAATTTTTCCGGCCTCTTCAAGCGCCGCTGCGTCCAATTTTTTATCATAAAACTCTTCAAGAGTAAACGGCTTTCCAAACCTTAATTTGTTTGGCCTAAACAACCTTGGCTTTTTAGAAATCCAAACGGGAACAATTGGTGTTTTTGTTTTAATTGCAAACATTGCTGCGCCCGCTTTAACTTCCCCAAGGTCTGTTTTCTCCTTATTTCTCGTTCCCTCTGGAAAAATTGTTAAAACTTTTCCTTTATTTAAAACTTTTAAACTTTCTTTAATTGCCTTCAAATCTGTCTTGCCGCGGTCAATTGGAATTCCGTGGGCAATTTTCATTATAAGGCGCATAACCCAACATTTAAAAAGTTCCTTTTTTGCAAGAAAATATTGTTTCCTCCACGTTGAAAGAACCATTAAAACGGGGTCAACATTGCTCGTGTGGTTGCAAACAAAAATGCACTTTCCCTTTGGAATGTTTTTACCGCCTTTAAACGCCGTTGGAAAAAGCAAAATAACAAGCGGAAATAACAAAATTTTTAAAATAATAAGCATATTCTCTCCTAATTTAAAACCCAACAAATCTCATCTTTTGAAAGCGGCTTAAATTCCCCGCGCGAAAGCCCCCCAAGGGTTATTTTTCCAATTCTAATTCTTTTTAGAAGAACAATTGTTTTCCCAATTGCCTCAAACATTCTTCTAATTTGCCTGTTTTGCCCCTCAAAAATAACAACAGAAAGGCGCGTTTGCTTTCCGTCAAACTTAATTGGATTAACCCGCGCCTTTGGCATTCTAACTCCGTTTTCAACAACCCCGGCGCGCATAACAGCAAGCTCGCTTTCGGAAATTTTTCCTTCAATTGTAACGATATATTCCTTTTCAATTTCACTGTTTGGATGGATTAAAGCGTTTGCAAAGTTGCCGTCATTAGTTATTATAATTAACCCTTCCGTATTATAGTCCAACCTTCCAACAGAAAAAAGGCGCTGGGAAGAGGGCAAAATTGAAAAAATTGTCTTTCGCCCCTTTTCATCGCTGTTCGAACAAATGTATCCCTTTGGTTTGTTTAATTTATAGTAAACAAAGGAATTTGGAAGCGAAAGTTTTTTTCCTTCGCAAAAAACCTCGTCCTTTTCTTCGTTAACAACAGTTCCAAGGCTTGAAACAACAACGCCATTAACTTTAACCTTTCCGTCTAAAATTAGCTTTTCTGACTTTCTTCTTGAAGAAATTCCGCAACAACTTAAAAATTTGTTAAGCCTCATAAAAAAATCCTTTAAAGATATTTTAAAGGATTTATCAATTAATTGCAAATAAAAATTAAATGTTCCAATAATCTGTAATTTGTTCAACCTTGTCAAAGAACCTTGTTGACTCAACCTCTTCCATTGCATAAATCTTTTCCGTAAACAAAACTTTGTCGCCAAGTTTAACTTTAACTTCACCAAGTTCCTGTTCTTTTTCAACCGGCGCTTGAATTTCCTTTGGAAGTTCAACTTCAAATTGAACATTAGCGCGCTCCTCAACCGTTAGCGGAATTGAAAAATGTCTCCTAGTAAGCGTTTTAACAGTTTCGCTTACCCCGTCTTTAACCGGAACTGTTTCATTTGGTTGATAGGAACTTAGAAGCGTGTATTTCTTAAAATTGTCAAAGCCCATGTTCAAAAGCCGCTCTGCCTCTTCAAACATTGGGCCACAATTTAAAACAACGCAAATAAGCCTCATTCCATCGCGTTTCGCGCTGCAAACAAAGCAGCGCTTTGCATTGTCGGTAAAGCCAGTTTTAACGCCGTCACAACCTTCCATGCTCCAAAGAAGTTTGTTTTTGTTTTTAAGCGCCTTTCCAGAAACCTCCTCATTTCCGCTAACCGTTACATTCTTTGTTTTAACGATTTCACAAAATGTTGGATTTTTCATTGCTTCTGCGGTTATAACCGCCAAGTCATATGCGCTTGTGTAATGTCCTTCGCTGTCCAGACCATGGGCGTTTGCAAAGGACGTGTTTTTAAGGCCAAGTTCGCCTGCCTTTTGATTCATAAGCTCAACAAACTCCTCCTCGCCTCCGCTAACGCGGCAAGCAATTGCAACAGCCGAATCGTTTCCAGAAGGCAACATAAGGCCATATAAAAGCTCTTTAAGCGTTTTTTTCTCGCCTTTTCTAAGATATAGGCTTGTTCCTTCAATTCCAATGCTGCGCTCGTCAACAATAAATTCCTCGTCCAAATCAAGCCCACTTTCAAGCGCCAAAAGCGCCGTCATAATCTTTGTTGTAGAGGCCATTGCAAGGCGCTCGTTACAATTTTTTTGATATAAAATTCGTCCGCTCTCTGCCTCAATAACAACCATTCCGCTAGCGTATGAAGTTGTTGCTGTTGTTGCATCTAAAACTGCCGCCCCTTCCTCCTTTTCGGCGCTAACCTCCATATATTTTTTTGCTATAACTGTTGTTGTTATGTAAGAGGAAACCATTATAAAAATCAAAAAGACAATTATAAAAAACCTAATTTTTTGCTTTGTTTTCACTTTTCTTTTCCTCCTTTTTTGCCATGTATTTTGCAACTTTTGTTGAAGCTTTTGCAAAAAGCTCTAAAATTTTTTGATAGTTGCCCTCGTTTTCGGTGCTTATATATTTAACTTCGCTTTCTGTTGAAACAAGAAACCCAACTGGCGAAAGAACTGCCGCACCCCCGCTTCCTCCCGCCATTGGATAGTGGGTTGCAACACGCCTTGTTGAAAGGTCGGAATATTCTCCTCCGCCAACAACAAAGCCAATTGTTACTTTTGAAACCGGAATAACTTCTGTTCCATCAAAAAGTTTTGTTGGCTTTCCAAAAATTGTTTCACATTCTCCAATTGTTTTAAGCGAAGAAAGCGTTTTTTCAATTATATTGTCTAACGAACTTGTTTTTTCATATTCTTTCATTATTCACCTCAAATTGTATTTTGTCCATGATAACCAATTTTTATTTACACATTTTTAAAACTTTCTTCCTCTTTTCTATCGTTTCTCGTCTTTAAAATTGCCATAAGAAAACTAAACAAAACATCAAAAAGTGAAACGGCAACTTTTGCCGTTGCTGCCGCCGCAAAAAAATCGCTTGAAAAACTTGTTGTTGGCCTGTAAACAAAACTTCCTGTTGGTTGTTTGTTTTTTAGGCGGCTTAAAAGAATTGAAACGGCAATTGTAAAAGATGAGGAAAAAATTGAGGCAACAAAGGGATTTTGCGCTCCAAGTTTTGAATATATGTTAACTTTTCTAATCTTAACTTTGTTTTGAATTTCTTCCTTAAAATGTTTAACAAATTTAAGTTGTTTTTCTCCAACTTCAAGGTTAACATTAGAGTTTTTCTTCTGCGTTATTAAAAGAATTTCTGTTCCCTTTCTTTTAAGTTTTGCAACAAAAAAATTAAAAAAAAGGCCAAGCGAAATTGCTCCGCAGTTGTTTTTAACATCATATGCAAATTTAAGGGTAAATGTAAAAGGAAAGATAAGAAAAACAATTACTAATATAACAAAAAGAAGATATAAACTTTCCATAATCTATATCTTCTCCAAAAATTATTCTTTAATTCCCAAATTAAAGCGGAATTGTTGCCTTTGCCGTCAGTGAAAGGTCGCAAAGCCCAAGGCCGTCTTTAAGCATAAAATATGCTGCGCTTGCAATCATTGCAGCGTTGTCCGTGCAAAGCGAAAGGTTTGGCATGTAAAGCAAAATTTTGTTTTCATTGCAACTTTTTTTAAGCATTTCTTTTAGGAAAGAATTTGCAGAAACTCCGCCGGCAACAACAAGTTTTTTTTCTCCAAACTTTTTTGTTGCGCCAATTGCCTTTGAAACAAGCTCCAGCGCCGCCTGGGTTTGAAAACTTGCGCAAACATCTGGAACGCTAATTTCCTTTCCTTTTTGTTTTTGGTTGTTAACATAGTTTATCACAGCAGTTTTCAAACCGCTAAAACTAAAATTAAAACTGTTTTGCATTGGCGTGTGGGAAACAAATTTAATGTTGTCCTTGCCCTCTTTTGCAAATTTATCAACGCTTGGCCCGCCGGGATAGCCAAGCCCCAAAATTCTTGCAACTTTGTCAAAAGCCTCTCCCGCCGCGTCATCAACCGTTGTTCCAACAAGTTCATGTTCGTTATAGGAATTGACTTTCAAAATTGCGGTGTGACCCCCGCTAACCATCAAACACATAAACGGTGGAACAAGCTCGGTGTGGGTTAAATAATTGGCTGCAATGTGTCCTTTAATGTGGCTAACGGCAATTAGCGGCAAATCAAGCGAAAAAGCAAGCGCCTTTGCAAAATTAACGCCAACCAAAAGTGCGCCAACAAGCCCCGCGCCGTAGGTTACAGCAATTGCATCAATATCCTTTTCAGAAAGGTTTGCCTCTTTAAGCGCCTCTTTATAAACATTTGAAATTGCGCTAACATGGTTTCTTGACGCAATTTCTGGAACAACCCCGCCAAAGCGCTTGTGGATTTCAATTTGAGATGCAACAATGTTTGAAAGAATTTTCCGCCCATTTTCAACAATTGAAATGCTTGTTTCATCGCAAGAACTTTCAATTGCCAAAATTTTAACGGAATTTTTCTTTCTTAACTTTTCAAACTTTTCCTTTGCTCTTTCAAAATACATTTCTCTATGCCTGAAGCGCAGTTATTGCCGCAACAAGAACAACATCTTTTTTTGTTGCCCCGCGCGAAAGATCGTTAACCGGCTTTTTTAAATTTTGCAAGATTGGGCCAATTGTTTTTGCGCCGCCAAAATATTGAATTGCTTTGTAGCATATGTTTCCACTATTTAAATCTGGAAAAACCAAAACATTTGCTCTTCCTAAAATGTTTGAAGACGGGACTTTAATTTTGGAAACTCTTGGGCAAATTGCGGCGTCTAGCTGAACTTCGCCATCAACCAAAAATTTTGTTTTCTGGTTTAAAATTGCTGTTGCCGTTTTAGCTTTTTCAGCTTGCTCTCCCTTCCCAGAACCCAAAGTTGAATAGGAAAGCATTGCAATTTTTGGCTCATCTTTTACAAAAATTTTATAGCTTTCTGCCGTTTGTTTTGCAATTTGAGCAAGCTGCTCTGGCGAGGGATTTACGTTCAAACTTATGTCTGCGCCAAAAATTGGCCCATTCTCCTTAAAAATTTTGCCCTTGCCATAAAAAATCATAAAAGAAGAAACAATTTCGTCTTGTGCTTTCGCTTTAATAATTTGAAGAGCAGGTTTAATTACGTTTGCACTTGTTGTTGCTGCGCCCGCAACCATTCCGTCTGCAAAACCCGCTTCAACCAGAAGCGTTCCAAAATAAATTGGGTCAAGCGCAAGCTGTTTTGCCTCTTCAAGTTTTAGCCCTTTTTCCTTTCTTTTCTCATAGAGAATATTTGCAAGCTCCTCATACACATCTGAGGTTTTTGGGTTTATAATTGTCATTCCCTTAATTTTTTCTTTATATCTTAAAACAAGCGCACTTTCATCGCCAAGCAAAATTACCTTAACAATTTTTTTCTTGTTTAATTCCATTGCCGCTTCCATAACAACATTTGAAAAACTCGCCTCTGGAAAGACAATTGATTTTTGGCGCTTCTTTGCAAAGTTTAATATTTGTTTTTCGCTAAACATTTTTTCTCCTGTTCATATAATAAGCAAAAGTTTCGTAAATTATTTTAAATGAATAAAGCCAATTTGTCAAACAAAGCGCGCTTGTTTTTTAGCAAAGTTGCAAAAATTAAACTCAGGGCAAAACTTTTTTTTGCAATTTTTTTAGTTGTTTTAATTATTGCAATTGTAAGTTCGCCGGAGAAATATATTTCCGTTGCGCTAAAGGGAATTTTAATTTGGGGAACTCAAATTCTTCCCGCCCTTTTTCCGTTTATGATCTTTACAAAACTTTTGGTTGAAACTGGTTATGTTAAAGAGGCCTCTCGCCTCTTCTCTCCAATGACAAAAAAATTTTATCATGCCCCGGGAATTTCTTCCTATGTTTTTTTGATGAGCATTCTCTCTGGCTATCCGCTGGGCGCAAAACTGACTTCGGATTTATATTCTGGAAATTATATTTCGCGCGCAGAAGCCCACAGAATTGTTTCTTTCACCTCAAATTCTGGGCCAATGTTTATTGTTGGAACGGTTGGAGTTGGAATGCTTCTTTCAAAGCAGGCGGGCTATGTTATTTTAATTTCCCACATTTTAGCCGCGCTTATAAACGGTTTTATCTATCGAAATTATTCCCCAAGAGAAATAACGCTTGAAAAAAAGTTTAAACCAAAGATTAAAACGGAAGATTTTTTAACAGAAACAATGATGAGCTCAATTTCTTCCTGTCTTTTAATTGGCGGATATATAACAATTTTCTTTATTGTTGGCGAAGTTCTTTTAAGCATTGGAATTTTCTCTCCGCTAACTTGGCTTTTTGAAAATTTTGGAATTGAAAAAAGCCTTTCAAACGGCGTTATAATTGGTCTTTTCGAAATGACAGGCGGCTGCCTTTTAATTTCTGGCTCTGCGGCTTGCCTTGCCGTTAAAACTGCGCTCTGCTCTCTTTTAATTTCGTTTGGCGGCCTTGCAATTTCCTTTCAAGCATTTGCATTTTTAAAAAATTTTGAGGTTTCAAAAAAATTCTATTTCCTTCAAAAAACCACCCACGCGCTTCTAACTTTTTTAATTTGCCTTGGCTTTGGTTTTCTTTTGCTTTAAAAAGCGTTTTTAATGTGGGTTAATTTTTCGTCTAAAATTTCAACAACATCAAAGCGACATAACGCGCCAACGTTTTTTGTTTCCTTCAAATATGAAGTTGCAATTTTTCTAATTCGCTCTTGCTTAACCCTTCCAACGGCTTCACGCGGAAAGCCAAAAGCAACAGAAGAGCGCGCCTTAACTTCAACAAAAACAATTATGTTTTTTTGCTTTGCAATTATATCAATTTCTCCAATTTGATTTGAATAGTTTCTTGCCAAAATTTTATATCCGTTTTTCTTTAAATAGTTTGTGGCAATTTCTTCTCCTGTTGTTCCCAAAATTTTTGTGTTCATTTTTCTCTCTTTAAATCAAAGTTATTTTTCCAATTCTTCCCTTTCTAAAATCGTCCAAAATTGCGCGCGCCGCCCTTGAATAGTCAATTTCATTTCCCTTTAACATAAATTTTCTTGTTCTTGCAACAAACTCCAGAATTTCAAGCCCGGTTCCGCTTGCCTTTCCAAACCTTTTTTCAAAAAGTTTTGGATAGTCAGAAACAAGATTTTCAATTAGCATAAGCGAAAGCTCTTCAACGGCAACAACTTCGTCCTTAATGCTTCCAATAAAGGCCAAAAACATTCCAGCCTTTTGGTCAGACAAGTTTGGCCAAAGCGTTCCGGGCGTGTCTAAAAGCTCAAAATTTCCCGAAAGCTTAACCCACTGCTTTGTTTTTGTAACCCCGGGCTTGTTTCCAGTTTGGGCTTTATATGCCCCGCAAAGGTTGTTAACAAGCGTGCTTTTCCCGCAATTTGGAACGCCAATTACCATTGCCCGAATAAAGCCCGAAATTCCCTTTTTCTCAAACTTTTCAAGAAGCGGAAAACAAAGTTTTTTTAACTTATCTAAAACAATTTTTTTAGAGCCAGAAGCCGTGCTGTTAAGCCGAATAACCGCCCTGTTATTTCCCAAAAGGGCTTTTTCAACCTTTAAAAGTTTTTCTTCATCGGCCATGTCAATTTTATTTAGAACAAACAAAATTGGCTTGTCATTTATAATCTTAACAAATTCTGGGTTTAAACAGGCAAGCGGCGCACGGCCATCTAAAACATAAATTAAAACATCAACCTTAGAAACTTCGCTTCTAATCATATCAAGCGCTTTTTTCATGTGGCCGGGAAACCAGTTTATTTTTTCCATTTTTCAAACATGTCCTCCCTTCTCTTTTTAGTTTCCATTAAAGCCGCTTTAATTCTAAATTTTTTAATCTCCTCGTGGTTTCCGCTCAGCAAAACAGGCGGAACCTCAAGCCCCATAAACACGTTTGGCCTTGTGTATTGAGGGTATTCCAAAAGCCCGTTTGAATGGCTTTCTTCTTCCAAAGAATTCCTTGAAATAACGCCGCCAACATATCTTGAAACGGCGTCAACAACAACCATTGCCGGAAGTTCGCCGCCGGTTAAAACATAATCTCCAATTGAAATTTGAATTGGGTTAAAAATTTCAATAATCCGCTCGTCAATTCCCTCATAGTGGCCACAAAGCAAAATTAAATGTTCCTCCTTTGAAAGTTCAATTGCTTGGCCTTGGTTAAACACCCTTCCTTTTGGAGAAAGATAGATTAATTTTGAGCCGTCTTTTAAAACGCTTTTTATTGCATCATAAATTGGCTGGGCCATCATAACCATTCCCGCCCCGCCACCAAAGGGCGCATCATCACACTTTTTGTGTTTATCCTTTGAAAACTCCCTTATGTCAACGATGTTAATTTCAATTTTTCCGCTTGAAACAGCGCGCCCAACAATGCTTTCAAAAAGCGGCGCAAACATCTTTGGAAACAGGGTTAAAATATCTATTCTCACAAAATTATTATATCTAAAACTAAAAAATTTTCAAATAAAAATAAACTGTTGAAATAAGAAAATAGAAGTTAGCATATACATGGTTTTAGGGTGATATATGAAATTTAAAAAAATATTAACAAAATCTCTCATTGCGCTCTGTGCTATAAGCATGGTTGCGCTTGTTGTTGTAATCTTTGCTGGCTGCTCAAATTCTGGGCTTTACAACGAAAATTACAACAACTATAAAATTGAAATTGAATATAACGATGAGAATAAAACGCTTTTATGCAGCGAAGTTCTCTCCTATAAAAACAACACGGACACAACTTTAAACTTCGTGTGTTTAAATCTATATCCAAATGCTTTTAGAGAAGAATCAATTTCACCTCCCGTTAGCCTTGCAAATCAACACAAAGCCTATCCAAACGGAAAAAGTTATGGCAACATTACTATAAATGGCGTCTCTGTTTTGCAGAGCACCGCAACATATTGTAATAGTTTTGGCATAACACAACCAACATATAGCGAAATTGCAGAATTTATAAAAACAGGTGCTATGCAAAACGATGAATATTTTATAGGCGGCGAGGACGAAAACATTCTATACATTATCTTTAAAAATCCGCTCTACCCAGACGAAAGAAGAGAAATTGAAATCAATTTCGAAGTTGTTCTTCCAAACATAAACCACCGCTTTGGCTACGGCGAAAACACAGTTAACCTTGCAAATTTCTATCCAATTGCCTGCGTCTATCAAGAGGGAGATTTTGTTAAAGAGTTATATCACTACAACGGAGACCCCTTCTTTTCAGATATGGCGAACTACAACGTAACCCTAACCTGCCCAAGCAATTTTGTTGTTAGCTCAACCGGGAGTCAAATAAACCAAACACAAGACGAAAAAACTTCAACATACGAATATTGCGCAAATTCCGTTAGAGATTTTGCAATTGTTCTATCAAGTGAGTTTACAAAAATTTCAAAAACTGTTGGCAAAACAGAAATTGTTTATTACTATTTTTCCGACACAGACCCAAACCAATCTCTTAAAATTTCTGCAAAGGCGCTTTCTTTCTTTAACGAAACAATTGGAATTTATCCATATTCAACGCTAAGTGTTGTTGAGGCAAATTTTGTTCACGGCGGAATGGAGTTTCCAAATCTTATTTACATTTCAAACGATGTTACCGATAGAACAACATACAACCAGGTTATAGTTCACGAAATTGCCCATCAATGGTGGTATAACCTCGTTGGAAGCAGCGCATTCGATTATGGCTGGCTTGACGAAGGCTTAACAGAATATTCAACGGCGCTTTTCTTTGAGCAACATGAAGAATATGACATTTCTTTCGACAAACTAATTTCAAACGCATACTCATCTTTTTCGCTCTTTGTAACGCTCTATCAAAATGTTTATGGAGAAGTTGACACCTCAATGAACAGGCCGCTTGACGAATATGGCAGCGAGCAGGAATATGTTTATATTGCTTATGTTAAAGGCCTTCTTTTGTTTGATTCTTTAAGAGAAATTTTGGGTGAAAAAACCTTTAACAAGTGTTTGAAAAATTACTTTGAAGAATATAAATTTCAAAATGTAACGCCAAGCCATTTGATTGCCTCCTTTGAAAAAACCTCAAATGTAAGCCTTGAATCTTACTTTGAGGCATGGATAAACGGAGATGTAATTTTGGTTAAATAAATTTGAAATTAGCGCGATTTGTGATATATTGGCCATATGAAAAGTGTTGTTATAACTGGCGCATCAAAAGGAATTGGCGCAGAGTGTGCAAAAGTTTTTGCAGAAAATGGGTTCAATGTTTTAATAAATTACAAAACCTCAGAAAGAGAGGCCTTTGCCCTAAGGCAAGAAATTAAAGAAAAGTTCTCAAACATAATTTGCGAAGTTTACAAGTGTGATGTTTCAAATTTTGCGGATTGCGAAAAAATGATTAACTTTGCTCTTTCAATTTTTGGAAAGATTGATGTTCTTGTTGCAAACGCAGGAGTTTCTCAACAAAAACTTTTTATAGACACAAGTGAAGATGATTTTAGCAGGGTTATTGGAACAAATTTAAAAGGTGTTTATAATGTTACAAGAGCAACCGTTCCTTCAATGCTTTCAAACAAGGAAGGAAGCGTTGTTGCCGTCTCTTCAATTTGGGGCGTTAGCGGCGCGGCGTTAGAAAGCCTTTATTCCGCCTCTAAAGCGGGCGTAATTGGGCTTTGTTCTGCCCTCTCCAAGGAACTTGGCCCTTCCAACATCTTGGTTAACTGCGTTGCTCCGGGGGCAATTGAAACAGAGATGAACAAAAATCTTTCAAAGGAAGAAAAAGAGATGTTCTCCTCTGAAACATCTCTTGGTCGATTTGGATCTCCGCGTGAAGTTGCCGAAACAATTCTTTTTTTGGCAACACAAAAATATATAACTGGCCAAACAATTGTTGTTGATGGCGGCTATTTAATGTGAGACAACATTTCTTTTAATGTTTCTTCTGGCAATTGATTTGAATTATCTATATAAACTGCATCTTCTGCAGCTTTAAGCGGAGAGAGGGCTCGTGTTGTGTCCCTCCTATCTCTTTCAAGAATTTCTTCAAGAACACTTTCAAAATTATCTTCTGGAAGTTTCAACTGTTTAAGCCTTCGCCTTGCCCTAACCTGGGGCGAAGCTGTTAGAAAAAATTTGTAGTTTGCGTTTGGAAGAACAACCGTTCCAATGTCTCGCCCTTCAACAACAACATCAAAACTGTTTGCAATTTCGTGTTGAATTTTTGTTGCAAATTCTCTAACTTGTTTAACTTGGGAAACAATTGAAGAGGCAAGGCTAATTTGTTCTGTTCTAATTTTATCCCCCAAATCTTTTCCATTTAAAATGTTTTTCTGAACCTTGTTTCCATTTTGATTTTCAAAAACAACTTTGAAATCAATTTTTTCAATTGCTTTTTCAATGTTTTTGCTTTTAGAAAGGTTAACGCCATTTTCAATCATGTAATATGCAACGCTTCGATAAATTGCGCCCGTGTCCAAACAGCCAAAGCCAAGTTTTTTTGCAAGTTGCTTGGCAAGCGTTCCCTTTCCGCTTCCGGCCGTTCCATCAATTGCAATGTTAATTGGCATAATATCTCTCCTGTTTTGTTTGACAAAAATTTTTTTTGTGATATATTATTCTAAGTTTGCTAACGTAGCTCAGGCGGTAGAGCAATTGATTCGTAATCAATAGGTCGCGAGTTCGAGTCTCGCCGTTAGCTCCATTTTCCTGAAGATTTTCAGGATTTTTTTATTTTTAGCGCCGCTTTAATTATTTTTTGTGGAGTTGTTTATATCCAAGCGAAACTTTTTTGCTGTCTCTGTCCATCTGTAAAATTCTAAATTTATATGTTTTTCCAATTTCCAAAACATCTGCCGGAGAGTTAATTTTGCTATATGATATGTTGGAAATATGAAGAAGGCAGCTAACTCCCCCAACATCAACAAACGCGCCATATGGGACAAAACGCTTAACCGTTCCGTCAACAATTTTGTTGATAAAGTTTGTTCTCCAAAAAACTTCTTCGTTTGCGGCGCGCGTTTTATCATCTAAAATTTTAATTGAGCCAACAATTCTCTTTTCTTCAAGGTTGATTGAAGTTGCAATTGCTTCAACTTTTTTGTTTAAATAGCTTCTTGGGTTTTTATTTCTTGAAGAAACTTCGTCCTCTGGAATAAAAAGTTCAAAATCCCCCATTTTTCCGCCAAGAGCGCCGCTTTCAAAAACTTTTGAAATAACAAATTGAAATGTTCCCCCAAGTTTAATTGCCCTTGCGTTTTGGCTTTCAAGCTCAATTTTTGCCGCGCGAATTTGAGAACACAAAACCATTCCCTCTTCGCTCTTTCCCCCAGTTGTAACAACGCTGAACCTGTCTCCAATTTTTCTATCATTAAAATTTTCAACTTCCCCCGCCGGAATAAAGGCGTCTGCTTTTCCGCCAAGGTTGAAAACAAGCCCGTCTGGCCGCGTTGCAATAACAACGCCTTCAACAAGCTTTTCCTTGCCAAATTTAACAAATGTTTTTTCAATTTCATCTAAACTAAATTTTGTGTCCATATCTTCCTCAAATAAAAAGGACGCCGCGCGCCCTTAGGATTGAAGCTCCTCATAGAAATCCACAAGAACGTTCTTCATTTCCTTATATAAAAATTTAATTGCTTTTATGTTGGAAGCAACGTAGTCAAAGCCAACAACAAGGCCGTTTAAAATTTTTAAATTTTGAATTTCACACGCGCTAACAATTGCGTCTAAAATTATATACGCCTCCTCTCTAATTTCGCTTCTAAGACGGGTTGAATAATCAATTTCCGTCATCATGTCGTTGGCAAGCTTTTCAATTTCGTCAAAATATTTCTTTGCGTCAATTTCCCGCTCGGCAGTTTGCTCGCTTTGAATTTCAAAATCTTTCTCCACGCTATAGCTCCCTCCTATCGGTTTAATTTTAACACAATAACAAAAAAATAAAAAATAATTTTTGCCCAATTTAAAGTTGATTATAAAAAAAGGATATGTTATACTTATAAAAACCAAAATTTTACACGGAGAAAATATGATTCAAGTAGTTAACGTAACGCTTCAATTTGGCGGAAGAGTTTTGTTTAAAGATGTAAACTTAAAGTTTTCCAAAGGAAATTGCTATGGAATAATTGGGGCAAACGGCGCAGGAAAATCAACTTTTTTAAAAATTTTAACTGGCGAAATTGAACCAAACAAGGGCGAAGTTTTGGTGGATTCAAACGAAAGAATGTCCGTTTTAGAGCAAAATCAAAATAAGTATGACGATAAAACTGTTCTTGAAACAGTTCTTTTGGGTCACGGGCGGCTTATGGAAGTTCAACGCCTTAAAGACGAACTTTATGCAAAGCCAGATTTTAACGAAGAAGATGGAATGAAGGCAGCAGAACTTGAAACAGAATTTGCAGAGCTTGGCGGGTGGGAAGCAGAAAGCGAAGCAAAAACCCTTCTTTCTGGAATTGGAATTCCAGAAAGTCTTTTTGATGTTTTAATGAAAGAAATTGACCCAAAGCAAAAAGTTAAAGTTTTGCTTGCACAATCTCTCTTTTTAAACCCAGACATTCTAATTTTGGACGAACCAACAAACAATTTGGATTTTAAAACGACAAGATGGCTTGAAAACTATCTTTTAAACTTTGAAAACATTGTTATAATTGTTTCCCACAACCGCCACTTTTTAAACAAAGTTTGCACCCACACTTGTGACGTTGATTTTGGCGAAATCAATATGTATCTTGGAAACTATGATTTCTGGTATGAAACAAGCCAGCTTATGGCAAGGCAGGCAAAGGAACAAAACAAAAAAGCAGAACAGCGCGCAAAGGAACTTAAAGATTTTATTGCACGATTTGCAGCAAATGCCTCAAAATCCAAACAAGCAACTTCAAGAAAGAAGGAACTTGAAAAACTTACAATAGACGACTTTAAACCGTCTTCAAGAAAATATCCCTACATTAATTTTGAATACACCCAAGAAATTGGAAAGGAAATTTTAAACGTTAAAAACCTGTGCAAAAAGGGAATGTTCAACAACCTTTCTTTCACGCTTGGAAGAGAAGACAAGGTTGCAATTCTTTGCTCAAACGGCCTTGCGGTTACAACGCTTTTTAACATCTTAATGGGAATTGAACAGCCAGATTCTGGAAGCGTGACATGGGGAAAGACAATTGTTCCAACCTATCTCCCCCAAGATAACAGAAGTTATTTCGATGGCTGCAACCTCTCACTTGTCAACTGGCTTAGGCAATTTTCAAAAGACCAAACAGAAACTTACATTCGAAGCTGGCTTGGAAGAATGCTCTTCTCTGGCGAAGAGGCTTTAAAGGAAGCAAGCGTTCTTTCCGGAGGGGAAAAAGTTAGATGCATGATGGCAAAGATGATGCTTGAGGGCGGAAATGTTCTTCTTTTAGACGAACCAACAAACCACTTAGACCTTGAAAGCATAACCTCTCTTAACAAAGGAATGATTAACTTTAAAGGAGTTATGATTTTTGCCTCCCACGACCAAGAAATTGTTGAAACCGTTGCAAACAGGATTATTGACATAGTTGACGAAAACACAATAATAGATAAGAAATGCACTTTTGAAGAGTATGTTGAAAACTAGGAGAATAGATGAGAATTTTGGTTCAAAGAGTTCTTAACGCAAAGCTTGAAATTGGCGGGGAAAAAATTTGTCAAATAGAAAAGGGAATTGTTGCATATGTTGGCTTTAAGGAGGGCGATTTTGAAGGCCATCTCCCAAGCGCTGCAAACAAACTTTTGGGGCTTAGAATCTTTCAAGATACAAACGGAAAAATTAACAATCCAAACAATGGAAGTTTTTTAATTATCCCAAATTTCACTCTTTATGCTCAAACCTCCCACGGGTTTAGGCCAAGTTTTTCCCAAGCGCTTTCGCCAGAAGAGGCAAAACCGCTGTTTGAAAAGTTTGTTGAAATTTTAAATAAAAATTGCCCGCGGCGCGTTTTTGCTGGCGTTTTTGGAGCAAATATGCAAATTTCTCAAACAAACGATGGCCCAGTTTCAGTTTTGATTGAAGTAAATTAAAAAATAGTCAAACTATAAGTAATAAGTAAAAAAAACGCCTTAATTGGCGTTTTTCTTTTTTCTCTTTTTTTGTTCGGGCTTTGTTTCAACAATTCCCTCCGCACTCTCTTTGGTTTCAATTGGCGCTTGGCCTGCTTTTAAAATTTCATCTTCTTTTAAAAGCTTTTCTTCTTTGTCTTTTCCTTTTTTCTTGTTCTTTTTCTTGTGTTTAAAAAGTTCAGTTAAACTATCTTTTTCAAGGTTTATTCTGTGTTTCTTCTCAACCCTAACCTTTTCAACTCGCTTTTGAAGCGGCTCTTTGTCATATGGAAGAACAACTTTGTCCGTTCTGTTTCTAACTTCAATTTGATTGTATGGAATTGAAATTTTGTTCTTTTTAAACTCATTGTAAACTGTTTCCATAATATAATAGTAAACGTCCCAATAATCTTCGCCGTCAACCCAACAGTTTGCAAAAAAATCTATGCTGTTTGCACCAAGAGTTTTAAGGCGGCAAAACGGCTCTGGCTCTAAAAGAACGCGCCCGTCGCTTTTCATAACATCAACAACAATTTTTTTAACTTTTTCAACATCGCTTTCATATGCAACGCTAAACGTTAAGTCAATTCTTCTGGTTGCGTTTGCGCCAGAGTTAATAACAGAACTGTTTATTATTGTTGAATTTGGAATTGTAATTTTTTTATTGTCCGATGTCATAATTGTTGTAAACAAAAAGTTAATTTCCTCAACGCTTCCCTCAACGCCGTCAACAATTATGTAATCTCCCTTTTTAAACATTTTTGAAGTTACAATTATAATTCCGTTTGCAAGGTTTGCAATGTTGTTTTGAAGAGCAAGGCCAATTGCCAAAACTGCTGCGCTAACCGCCGCCAAAACGCCTGTCATTGAAACGCCAAGCAAGCTCAACAAAATTAAAATTAAAATTAAGTATAAACAAAATTTTATTATGTTATATAAAAATTTTTGCGAAACCTTTTCCATTCTTGTCTTTCCCAAAAGCTTTCGCATTAGGTTCAACAAAAGTTTTATAACAATAAGGCCAATTATTAGCGCTGCAAAAAATGCAACTATGTTC
Organism: uncultured Bacillota bacterium; assembly: GCA_949283975.1. Taxonomy (GTDB): domain Bacteria; phylum Bacillota; class Clostridia; order Christensenellales; family UBA1242; genus UMGS687. Next base: position 198,599 of record CASDUK010000001.1, on the reverse strand, counting down.
CAAACATTTTCAGTAAAAAAATTTTTAATTGTGTTCCAAATTTCTCCCCAATCCATAAACTTCTCCTTTGTTACGGATATATTTTATCACTATTTTTTCATTTTACAAGCGTTTTATAAAAATATTTTTGCAAAAAAATAAAGCCTAATTGGCTTTATTGTTTTTTAGATTTTTTCTTTGCTTTTGGCTTTTCTTCTGCAACGGGTGTTTCCGCTGCCTCTGGCTCTTTTTCAACCTCTGGCTCTTTCAAATCTTCAACTGGCTCTGTTACAATTGGCTCGGCCTCAGGTTTTTTCTTTCTTCCCTTTTTCTTTTCCTCTTTTGGCTGCTGTTCCTCGGCCAAAACCTCGGGTTCTTTATTCTCGCCTTCTGGGTCGATAATGTTCCCCTCTGAATCGTAAACAACGGGTTTTTTCTCATCTATTCCATAAATTGCGTTAATGTCTATGCTAAAAATCCCCTTGTTCTTCTCGCTTCCAGTTTCCAAAATTGCAACCTTTCCGTCTGTTGTTTCAACAATTTCAATAATCTTTCCATAAAGGCCGCTGTATGTTTTAACATTGTCGCCAACCTTAAGGCTGTCAACCATGTCTTTCATGGTTTCCTGGCTTTTTTTGCTTCTAAAATAATTTAAAATAAAAATTCCAACAACTAAAACTAAAAGAACAATTGGTAAAATCCATTGTGCAATTCCTTCTGGGTTAGCTTCCAATAAAAAATACATATAAATCTCCTATAACGAAAATGCAAAAACCAAAACGACAACAACCAAAACGGCCAAAATTGGAACAACAATTTGTGTTGCAGTTAATCCTAAAAGTGCAGCTGTTATCATTGTTTTCTCCTTCTTTAATTAATTTATAACATACAATTACTTTTTATCAAAATTTTTTTCTGTGTTTTTTTTAATTATAGGTTAAATTCGACATTACCATTTAAAATCTTTCAAAAATTCCTCTTTAAAATCCAAAAGCCTGTCCTCCCAAATTGCCTTTTTAACCTGCTTTGAAAGCCGTGTTAAGAATCTTAAATTGTGAATTGAAAGAAGCTGAGCCCCAAGCATTTCGTCAGCGCAAATAAGGTGGCGAATATAGGCCTTTGTGAAGTTTTTGCAAGCATAGCAATCACAATCTTCTTCAATTGGCGTAAAATCCTCCTTATAACACGCATTTCTAACAATCATCTTTCCCCTCTTTGTAAGCGCCGTTCCGTTCCTTGCAATTCTTGTTGGAAGAACACAATCCATCATGTCAACTCCTCTTGCAACCGCTTCAACAAAACAATCTGGGCTTCCAACGCCCATTAAATAGCGCGGCATGTTTTCGGGATATTTTGGCTTTAAAAAATCCAAAATTTCATACATAACTTCCTTTGGCTCGCCAACGGAAAGCCCGCCAATTGCAATTCCACATCTTGCATATGGCAAAACTTCGCTAAGGCTTTTTTCTCTTAAATCCTTATAAACATTTCCTTGAATAATTGGAAACAACATTTGATTTTGATTTTTTTGCGCGTCATAACATCGTTTTAACCATTTTGTTGTTCTTTCACACGCGCTTTTTGCCTGGTCGTAACTTGCGCCCGCTTTTGTGCATTCATCAAAAGCCATAATTATATCCGAACCCAAGTTGTTTTGAATTTCCATGCACTTTTCTGGAGTTATAAAAAACTTTTCTCCGCTTAGATGAGAGCGAAAAGAAACTCCTTCGTCCGAAACTTTTCTAAGCTCTGAAAGCGAAAAAACTTGGAAGCCGCCGCTGTCCGTTAAAATTGGCCTGTCCCAACCCATAAACTTGTGAAGCCCGCCCGCGGCTTTAACTGTTTTGTCGCCCGGGCGAAGAAAAAGATGATAGGTGTTTGAAAGGATAATCTGCGCGCCAAGTTCCTTTAGCTCCTCCGGCTTAACTCCCTTAACCGTTCCAACCGTTCCAACGGGCATGAAAACCGGCGTTTCAATAACGCCATGAGGCGTTCTAAGTTCGCCAATTCTCGCGCCGCTTTGCTTGCAAACATGCTTAACAACAAATTCAAATTTTTCCATATGTTCTCCTAAACAAATAAACAACAATCTCCAAATGAAAAGAAACGATAGTTATTCTCAATTGCTTCATTATAAATTTCCATAACATTATCCAATCCAATAAAGGCAGAAATAAGCATCAAAAGCGTGCTTTGGGGAAGGTGGAAATTAGTAAGCAAACAATCAACAATTTTAAAGTCATAGGGCGGATATATAAAAATGTCCGTTTCCATCTCGCCGCTCTTAAGCCGATAGAATTCTTTTCCGTTTTCGCTTGTTTTCTCTGCCATGCTCTCAAGCGCGCGCATTGAGGTTGTTCCAACGGCAAAAACCCGCCTTCCCTCTTTTTTTGCTTTTGAAACCTCGCGGGCAGCTTCCTTTGAAATTTTAATGTATTCGCTATGCATTTTATGGTTTAGAATGCTCTCTTCCTTAACCGGCCTAAAAGTTCCAAGGCCAACATGCAAAAGAATTTCAACAATAATAACGCCCTTGTTTGAAAGTTCTTTTAAAATTTCTGGTGTGAAATGAAGCCCTGCTGTTGGCGCTGCGCTAGAACCATTAATTTTTGAATAAACTGTTTGATATCTCTCTTTTTCCTTTAATTTTTCGTGGATATATGGCGGAAGGGGGACAAGGCCAATTCTATCCAAAATTTCTTCAAATGAAACATGAACGCCGTCTTTAATTTCATCAAATTTAAATTGAATTTCACATTCGCCATATTCGCCAATTTTTAAAATTTCTCCGCTAAGCTCTTCATTAAAAATTAAAATTGTTCCAATTTTTAGGCGCTTTGTTGGCCTTGCAATAACCTTCCATGTGTTCAATTTTAGCCTTTTTTGAAGCAAAATTTCAATCTTTGCCCCCGTTTCCCTTTTAAAACCAAAAAGCCTTGCGGGAAGAACGCGCGTGTTGTTGATAACCAAAACATCACCGGGTTTTAAGTAATTTACAATGTCATAAAAATGCCTGTGGTAAATGTGGCGCCTGCAATCTTGAATGTCAATTTCCTCGCCAACCTTTTGCCGTTTTCCGTCAAAAACAAGCATTTTGGAAAAATCCCTTCTCTCTAAAGGGGTTTGAGCAATTAAATTTTCTGGAAGAACATAGTTGTATGTTTCTCTCTTAGTGTAATCTCTCATAAGCCCTGCCGCAAATCCACGCGACCGCTCCTTTTAGTTAATTTTGTTGCGGAAATGTTTTTCCAAGGTGGCCATACGCCGGCTCTAGAACAACTCTTCCACGCGGCGTTCTTGCAATGTAGCCAAGTTGAATTAAATATGGCTCATAAACGTCCTCAATTGTTGCGGCCTCCTCTCCCGTTGCCGCAGCCAAAGTTTCAAGGCCAACCGGGCCGCCGCCAAACTTGTCTATCATCGTTTCCAAAATTCGCCTGTCAATGTGATCAAGCCCAAGTTTATCAACTTCCATAAGGCCAAGTGCCTTGTCTGCAAGTTCAAAGGTTATTTTTCCTTCTCCAATAACCTGTGCAAAATCTCTAACACGCTTTAAAAGGCGGTTTGCAATTCTTGGCGTTCCGCGGCTTCTTTTTGCAATTTCAAGCGTTGCCTCTGGCTCTATTTCAATTGAAAGAATTTTTGCAGAACGACAGACAATTGTTGCAAGCTCCTTGTCTGAATATAGTTCAAGGCGGGCAATAACGCCAAACCTGTCACGCAAGGGGCTTGAAATCATTCCCGCTCTGGTTGTTGCGCCAATTAAAGTAAAGGGTTTAATTTTAAGGCGCATGTTTCGCGCAGAAGGGCCCTTTCCAACGATGAAATCAAGCGCAAAATCCTCCATTGCTGGATATAAAATTTCCTCAACGCTTTTGTTAAGCCTGTGGATTTCGTCAATAAATAAAACATCATTGGTGTTTAAATTGGTTAAAATTGCTGCTAAATCTGCCGCATGTTCAATTGCCGGCCCAGAAGTAACTTTAATTTGGCTTCCAAGTTCGCTTGCAATAATATGGGAAATTGTTGTTTTCCCAAGACCAGGAGGGCCATATAGAAGAACATGGTCAAGCGCCTCCTTTCTTTCCCTTGCGGCTTTAATGTAAACCTCTAAATTGGCCTTAACCTTCTCTTGCCCAACATATTCCTCCATTGTTGTTGGGCGAAGGCGATTTTCAATTTCGCTGTCAGTTATGTTCTTTGTGCTGGTTATAAATCTTGTGTTATCCATCTCTTTCCTCTTATCCCAAATTTTGGAAAACTTTTCTAATTATTTCCTCTGTTGTTTCACACATGCTTGAATTTTCTCTTGCAAGCCTATATGCTTCGTTTTTGTTAATTCCAAGAGAAATAAGCGCCTCTGTTGCTTCGTCAATCATGCTCTCATTCAACGGCTCTTCAAACTGCTCGTGAGACAGGCCAACAACAGAAATTTTATCTTTAAGTTCCAAAACAATTCTCTCTGCCGTCTTTTTCCCAAGGCCTTTAATAGTTGAAAGAAGTTTTGTGTCACCAGTTTTAATTGCAACGGCCAAATCCGAAAGCCTAATTCCAGAAAGAATTGAAAGCGCAACCCTTGGCCCAATTCCAGAAACACTGATTAGTTTTATAAACATCTCCTTCTCTTCAATTGAAGAAAAGCCAAAGAGGCTAAGCTCATCTTCTCTAACATTTAAATATGTGTAAACTTTGCAAACAGAGCCAACCGGAGGAAGGCCATCTAGTGTTGTCATAGAAACGTTAACCTCATAGCCAACGCCACCAATTTCAACAACAATTAAATTTTCGCTTTTTAAAGCAATTTCTCCAACTAAATAATTAATCATAGCTAAATTATAACACCTTTTATTTTATCTAACAATTGTTTGATTAAAGTTTGCGTGGCAAATTGCAACTGCAAGAGCGTCTGCCGCATCGTCTGGCTTTGGAATTTTTTCAAGCCCCAAAATTGCCTTAACCATGAATTGAACTTGGGCTTTTTCTGCCCTGCCGTTTCCCGTTAGCGCTTGTTTAATTTGAAGCGGAGTGTATTCAAAAATTTCGCCGCAGCTGTGGATTGCCGCAAGAAGAATAACGCCCCTGGCCTCTGCAACAGGAATAACCGTTGTTTGGTTTTTGAAGAAAAAAAGCTCCTCAACAGCAATTTGATTTGGCTTAAAAGTTTCTGTTAACTTTCCAATTGCTTCATAAATCATTGCAAGCCTAACAGAAATGTCCTCTTCCTTTGGCGTTTCAATAACGCCGTAGTCAACAACTTTGTAGTTTGAGTTTTCATAATCAATAATCCCAAACCCAACAATTCCATAGCCCGGGTCTATTCCAAGAATTCTCATATTTTGATTATATAATAAATTTGAATATAATCAAATTAAAAAAATAAACTTTAAAAATTTTGTTTAATTTTGTCTTTAAGTTATAATAAACAAGAATGGAGACAAAAGAGAAAGATAAACGCCAAATCCACGCAAACCACAGAAAAAGACTTCAAAATTTGATTTATAGTTCCGATTTAAAAAATTTGAGCGAAATTCAAATTTTGGAATATATTTTAACCTTTTGCATTCCAAGAAAGGACACAAATCCCCTTGCCCACAGTCTTTTAGATGAGTTTGGAACGCTTGGCGATGTTTTAGAAGCAGACTATGACAGAATTTTAAGCGTAAAAGGAATTGGCCCGGTTGCTGCAAGAACGCTAAAATCAATTTGCAAAATTTTTCACTACAACTTGGAGCAGACAAAAACAAAGCAAACCCAGCTTCTTTCAACGCCCGCAAAAATTATAGATTTCTTTAAAGCATTTTTAGACAAGAAAACAAACGAAAATTTTTACATGGCAAGCCTAACGCCGAAAAATGAACTAATTAAAGTTGACAAAATTGCTGATGGAACAGTTAACAAAATTTCGCTTGACATAAGAAAAATTTCGGAATTCGCAATAAAAAATAATGCAAGCCTTGTAATAATTGCCCACAATCACCCAGACGGAAATCCTCACCCATCTGGCGAAGACATTTCTGCAACATTAAAAATTTTTTCTGCCCTTTCTGTTCTTGGCGTTGGGCTTGTTGATCACATTATTATTTCAAAGGATTCATATTTCAGTTTCTATTCATCTGGGCTTTTAGATCACATAATTGACGCAGAACAATCAAAACAAAGCAAACTTTCAAACAAAATTTTCTCGCTTGTTGTAGACCAAAGCCAAGTTGACATTGAAACCGAAATTAAGCGCGCAAATATTTATGAATATCCAACAAACAAAAATTGTTAACCCTCCCTAAACTCAAGCTTTACAGGCTTGTTTTTAGGGTTTTTTATTTTGTTTAAAAACTACAAATTTCGACAATTCCCCCCTTCAAAACGGAACAGGTATTGACTTTTTTTTAATTCTGTTGTATTATACTTTGTGAAAAAAAGCTTTAGTGAGGGACATATGGCAACACCACCAATTGAAGATTTTTCTGGTGCAAAGACACCCAAAATTACAACAAAAAAAGGGTTCACTTCCAACATTTTTAGGGCTGATGAACTACCGGAATATCCCGCTGCAAAGGCTTATAACGAAATTATTGAAAACGAAGCCCCAAAGCAAATCAACCATCTTTTCTATGATATGTCTAACAGAGACAACTTTAGTCTTTTAGTTTTAACAGACAACCACTGGGGTTCAATTTCATCTCATTTTATGCCCTCAATCGTTGCCCAGTTAATTGCAAAATATTGCCCAAACATCTATCTTGGTTACAACGGAGATAACAGAAACAATGCAATAAACACAGAAGAATGTGTTTCCAGCCCGCTGGACAACGCTCTTTCTCCCGTTATAGAGCTTAAACTTTGGTATGAAATTTTCATGGATGAAATTATTAAAAGAAAAACACTTTTCATAAATTCAGGAAACCACGACAACGGGAAGCGAACCCAAAGTTTTGGAACGGATATTTTGGCAACTTTCTTTGCTGGAACGCCATATTATGAAAAATATTCAAGATTTTCAACGCTTCTAACAATCAGGCTTAAAGCAGACAACAGAAAGGGCTATGAGGATGTTAAAATCTTTATAGACCACGGAAATAGCTTAAAAGGCGGAGATGGAACAAAGCTTGATAAGGGCCTTAACCTTGCAAAATCCGAAGGGGCAAACGTTGCAATCTTTGGCCATGTCCACCAAGACATGATGGCAGAATATAGAACCAAACGCGTTATTGACCCAGAAACTGGAAAATCAATAAACGATGACATCTCTGTTATAATTCTTCCGGCAACAATGGGCCAAGAAATGTATGCTTTGGAAGAAAGATTTGAAGCTGCTCCAAGCGATTTAAAGCTTATAACAATTGGAACAAAAAGTAATGACCATTTGCTTGATTCAACCAAAAAAGAAAGGGGCAGCCTTAGCAAAACCTCTGTATATTGTGATTGTAGGCCAATTCCAAACGAACTTTGGGAATTTGGGATGAAAGAGGCGGAAAGGCTCAAAGAAGAATATGAAAAATTAAGGCAAAATTTTAACCCAAGTAACAGAAAAAATGTTCGCAATTTAGTTAATGACTACTTTAAAACTGGAGGGAAAAATGGACAAACTTCAACGGGTCCTCAACAAGGCGCATAATCAAAGGCTTTCTGAAGAGAGAAAAGCAAGGGGGCTTTATGGAACAATTGTTCTTCCAAAAGGTCAAAGAAAAATCCAGCTCCTTCCAATTCAAAATTTGTTCTATGGAAACCCTCAAACTCCCCCAAGGCTTAAAATGCTTTTAGATCAAATTAAGAGAATTAACGACATGGAAGACGGCGCGTTTTTCCTTGGCGGAAATTTGTTCTATTATCCCGCTGGAACAACTGAGGAAAAAACAAATTATGCTCAAATTTTTGCAAACGAACTTTCCGAAGTTTTGCGCGTGGCAGATAAACGCAAAATTTTGTTTATGTATGACGGAATTACAGAAACAAAATATCTTGACGACAGGAAGTTAAAATGGCCAATTCCAACAAGTAAGCTTGTTGCAGAAAATTTGGGAATTTCAGATAGATATTATGGCGACATAAAAGTTGAACTAAATTTTGTCTTCAACAATGATCTAACTGGAAATGAAAATAGATATATGACTTCGCTTTTTACAAGCACTGCCCCAATTTCCGCAACAACAAATGCAATTGCAACAAAACTAACAAAACTTTCCAATTCCAATGTTGAAAAGCATCTAATTGTTGACACAAGTTCTTCAAGGTTCTACACTAAAAAGAGAATTATAACAGCATCTTCAAAAGACAAAGGGCTTTCATACTTCCGCGAGCAAACGCTAATAAGCCCAACTGGCTACACGGACATGCCCCAAATTGCTCCTTCTCAAAAAGTTGATAGATATGGAATTAATCAAAGATATATCGAACTTAAAATTGAAAAGAAAAACCCAGCGCTCCACCAAGATTCAATTAGAACAACAAACACAATTAAAGATGACCCCTTTGATAGAACGGCTATTTGCCTAACAATTGGCGTAAACCACGACACATTCGTTGATGAAGAGCTTTATGAAAAACTAAATAATGCAATGCTTGAACGCTTGGTTATGGAAGAAGACCTTGAAAAGTTGATAAATTTCTATTCTGAAAAGGCCTATAAAACAAAAGTAGCTGAAATTTACAATGCAACCCCTCCAACTCAACCAGAAACAGAGCCAACGCCTAGAACAGAGCAATACACTTTTGAATAGGAGAAAGCAATGGAATTTGGCATTGAAACAGTTGACAAAAAAAGTTTCTGTAAAAGTTGCGGAAAAGAACTAAAAATTGAAGTTCCAAATCAAATTTTCAATTTTTGTCCGTTCTGCTCTGCTCCGCTAAACCTTGTTGCTTACAACTTTGTTAAAGAAAAGGACAAGAAAATAAAGCTTCAAACTTCAAAGGAAATTTTAGAGTTTTTCAAAAGCAAAGAATCGGCGCAGGCAGTTAAACAATATTTGGAAAAAATTTCAAAAGAATAGGTTTTATTAGCAAAACAAAAAGCATAAATTACCCATGTATGAAAATATGTGGGTTTTTTAATAACAGCAAAAAGAACAAGGCAAATTTGTTTAGAAATATTTTTGCAAACTGTGTAATTGGCTTCGTTTTAATCGGGCTTTTTGCACTAACCTATGCGGGCGGAATTTTAAATGTTGCGGGTTCTTCTGAGGTGGAAGCAATCTATCAAGGAAACACAGAAAGCAAAAACATTTGTCTTATGATAAATGTTTATTGGGGAAATGAATATATCCCAAAAATGCTTGAAACGCTTGAAGAAAACAATGTTAAAACAACTTTTTTTATCGGCGGCTCTTGGGCGGAGGACTTTCCAGAAATTTTAAAGGAAATTTATAATGGCGGCCACGAGATTGCAAACCACGCCTACTCCCACCCAGATTTAAAAGAAAAAAGCCTTGAAATTAATAAAACCGAAATTTCAAAGACAACCGACATAATAAAACAACTTTTAAATGTTGAAATGACGCTTTTTGCTCCGCCAAGCGGCTCTTACAGCGAAACAACGCTTCAAGTTGCCAAAGAGCTTGGATATACAACAATTATGTGGACGCGCGACACAATTGACTGGCGCGACCAAGACAGCGAACTTATATATTCGCGCGCGGTTAAAAACGCAGCAGGCGGAGATTTAATTTTGATGCACCCAACCAAAGAAACGGCAAACGCGCTTCCAAATATAATTAAAACTTTGAAAGATCAAGGCTTTAATTTAACAACCGTTTCAGAAACAATTGCGTAAAAAAAGAGGCCACTTGGCCTCTTTTTTAAAACTGTTTTAGCGCTAATTAATTTATTTTTCTTCGCTTTTGCTTTCGCCTGCTTCCTTCTCAGTTTTTGTTTTGGTTTCGGCGTTTTCTTGCTCTGCCGATTTTGGCTTGGAAACAACGCCAAGCGCAACTAAAACTCCGGCAAATCCCAAAACTATGTTGCTAATTATCTCTTCATTTGGAATAAAACCAACGGCTTTTCCAATTGCAGAAACAAACGCAACAATTGCGCCCGAAAGGCCAACCCAAAAACTATACGATTTCATTCTATCTTTCATTTACTTTCCTCCTCTTTTGGAAAAACATGTTTTTTAATTTCTTTAACATCTTTTTTAACAACTTTAACATCGGCTGAAACTTTTTTAATGATTTTTGTGTGGGTTTTAAGGCTTTCGTCAAGAGAATTTAGCGAAAGGTTTGTTTCTTTAAGTTTTCCGCCAATATCTTTTGCAATTGACGAAACTTTTCCAATTTCTTGGCTGTTTTCGCCAAGTTCCTCTTTTATGTCTAAAACGCTAGTTTTAACTTCGTCAACCTTTTCGCCAATGTCAAGAGCGGTGTTTAAATTTTCATTTAAAGAATTAATTGTGTCTGTATATTTATTTTCACGCTTGCTGCTGTCCTTTAAAAGATAGAGCAAAAGCCCAACGAAAAGGGTTGCAAAAATTCCATTAGAAATAACTATGTTTAAAATATCTTCCCACATTTTCTTTTAGTCATCTCTTCGCAAAATTTGAGCGTAGACAGAAGGATAGTAACTACCTAAAAGAGTTTCATAGTAGTTGTCTTTTGTAAGTTCGCTTAAAGCAACATCTTTTGGAATTGACATTAGAAAATCTAAAACAACCCCCGACCTTTCCTTTAATTTTTGTTGGACAACTCCGGCCTCGCCAAGTTTTTCAATTTGCTTTAAAAGTTCTTCGTTGTGTTTTTCAATTTCCTGTTGTCTTTTAGCGTTTGCCTCTTGTTGGACTTTTAAGTTTTCTGCTTCAAGCTTGTCAACTTTTTCGTTATATTTTTCAACCTCTTTTTGCTTGTTTGCAATGTTTTTGTTGATGTCTGCAATTTTGTCATCAAGTTTAATTGCATAGGAAATGTCAAAAGCTTCTAGGGCGTTTTCTTTTTGTCTTTGCAAAAGGTCAATTTCCTTTTCAAGCCTTCCCATCTCTCTGTTAAACTCTTCTTCTGCTGCGCTAATTAAAGAATTTCGCTCACCCTCAATTGCTTTAACAGCTTCGTCATAAATTGAACTTCTTGAAATTCCCTGTTTGATGCTTGAATTTGTTGCATCTCTAAGCGAAGAGCGAAAATTTGAAGCCGCCTCTTCAACATCCTCGTCCCTTTCAAGAGCAACATCTTCAACATTGTTGTTTAAACTATTAAACTTGCCTTCATAGGTGTTTTCAATTTTTTCTCGTTCATTTTCTTTTTGTGCGCTTAAAGATTTTTCAGCTTCCAGTTTAATTTGATCTTCCGTTGGCGCTGTGAACTCCTGTTTTTCAAGGCCAAGAGAGGTTATTTCATCTGGAACAAACTCTAAAATAGTATATTTGTCTTCAATTTCTTGAAGTTTGTTTAAAACATTTTGTTTAGCCTCTTCAAAGTTTGAATCTGAATTGGTTGTTTTGTAAGAATACATTTTAATTCCTCCTAACTCATTGAAATTTTTTTTGTTTTTTTCATCAACAATACTCTTAACGCCCAAAAGAGAAATCATTGGCTAATTCCAATTGAAATTTCCGGGCATGCAATATGTGCCACAGAGGCGTCCGATTCGATTGAAAATTGAAACATTTCGCCCTTTAAATTTGGATAAATTGTTGTTGTTGAGTCTTTGCCCTTAATTTCAAATGTTTCGCTTTCAAAATCTGTTTTAATTTTGATTTTACAATCGTTTTTAGAAATTAATGAAAATTTTTCAATCTTTTTAACTTTATTTGGATAGCCAAGGTTGGAATATGAAGATGTCCAAACCTTTTTTAGCGGCGTTCCAAAAATTTCGCCAGTTTCATTCATTTCTCCAATTTTCTTTTTATGTTCGCCATTAAAAAGCGCAGCAAGCTTGTTAATTGTGTCATATTCAATTGAAATTAACCATTTTAGGTCAACACCTCTTGTAAGGTTAATTTCTCCTGTTTTAAGGTCATATTCAATTAAAGTGTTGTTAACATAGCCGCCCGAGTAGCCTTCGCAACCAATAACTTCTCCGTCATCATATTTCAACCTGCAACCCAAATAATATTTTCCGTTGTGATAGGCAGAACAACAGTTGTCGTTGTTTTCCTCAAAAAGAGATTCAATGTTTAGCGTAAGTTTGGTTGCGCTGTAACCATTAAAAGAATATATTCCATCGCGCGCAAGGAACATTATTCTATCCCCACAAACACAAACTGAGTTTGAATAAATTTTTCCGCTTGCAACAAAGACGCTAGACAAACTAAATTCGGTTTGATCGCCATATGCAGATAGCCTTGAAATTCCATATTCTTTGAATATGTAAACATAGTCGTTAAAACTAACAACTTTTTCCAATGCTCCTCTGTCATCAATAATTTCAATATATCCCGCCTCGTCTATATCAATGTTCCAATTTGTTGGGTCTAGGTTTGCACTAAAAATAAGTTTGTTTCTCTTTCCTTCCTCAATTGCAAAAACCCTTTCATAGTGCCGGCAAATTGAAATAATTTTGGGTTCATCTAAAATTTCCTCTTCAAGTGCTGGAGAAAAGACATACATTCCATATGTTTCAGAAGTAATCAACATAACATCTTCGCCATCAATGTTGTAATAGATTGCGTTTGGAACAGTGTCAAAAGTTTGGCCGCTGTAGCTGACATCATAGAAATATGGGTTAACTGCGATAATTCTTGCATACAAAACCTTGTTGTCTTGGCTTAGAAGAAGCATGTGGTCGCGGGCGTTGAATGATTGGTTGTAATACGGGAAAAGCCAAATTCGATTGAGGTTTGTATATTCTCCGTTAATAGCAACCTTTCTCATTGGAGGGTTTTCGCTGCTAGTTTTCGGAAGATAAAGGTCGTCAAAGCCATGTCCCGTTTGCAATGCGCCCCTTCTAAAGTTGTAGTTATACGTAACCTTTGCAAATTTAAAAGGAAGAGAATTTTCTTCAATTTCCGTGTTGATTCCATTTTTAAAAGTTGAGAGAGAAAGCTTGTAAGTTGACTTATTTTTTAAGAGCAAGGAATTTTGATAGAACATTATTTCCACCTCCGTTTCGGAAGTTTTATTTCCGATTTTTTTCTTGCTGCAATTAAAAGCGCATCCTTAAAGCGTTTCTCCCAAATTGATGCATCATCGTGAAGCCCACATATGAAACAATATTCCATTGCAACGCCATAGGCAATTACTCTTTCGCCAACTTTTTGTGAAAAATTTTCAAGGGCTTGTGAAAGCGCTGTTATTTGTTCCGGCTCATAGGAATAAAGAATTTTAACTTCGCCGTCAATCGTTTCCAAATAGTCTGGGAAGAGTTTATGATTAACTCTAATTCCAAATCTATCTTCAACTCTTATAATATCAATTGGATTTTTTGTTAGCGAATTAAACAAAACATGGCCACCTGTTGGAATTAATGTTTCTTCAAACAAAAGCGGAATGTAATCTGTTGCAATTTCATTTATAACAAGGTTTAAACATCTAAGCATATGTTCAAGCTCTTTTGTTTGGGCTTCTGTTGCCTCCCCTGTTCCACCAAGCTCTTCAAGTTCCAAAAATTCTTCCTTTTGCAAAAACACACAAACAACTTTAATAACATCTTTTGCCGTCATATTTCCTCCTTTTAATTTTTAGAGTATTTAATTTCATCAAATAGCTGATCTTTAGCTCTGTTAAAAATTATTTTTTCATTAATTTCGCTTATTTTTTTATTATTTAAATCTATTTCTTCAAGCAATTTTTCTCCATTTATTGAAAGAGTTTTTTTAACTAAATCAATTGTTCGAAAATCTAAATATTGGAAAGGGACAGTTAAACAATAACTGTCCCCAAATTGACCAATATTGTGAATTTCAAACTTATTTTTTTTGGAATTAAAATAGATTTTATAATTTTCATCAATTTCTTTAATTCTATCGCTAATGAAAAAAACATCGTTTGAAATTTCATATAACATTAGGCTGTTTCTCCGCTGTCAGAGCCTGTTGAACTTGCAAACGGGTTTGTAACAGTTGAAGAAATTCCGGAAATTTTTCCTTGGGAATTTGGCTTGTTACAAATTAAATCTGCATACTTAACCAATGTTGCGCAATATGTTGCTTCGTCTGGGTTTTGTTTGATAACCTTTCCGTCATCTCCCTCAAGCCACTTCCAGTCACAAAGTTGATGCAACGTAAATTCATCTGTGTTTAAAAGATACATTTCATCATCTTTAACAAATCTGTCTGCATAAATTGGCGTTCCGTTGTATGTAATTGCTTTAAAGCCGCCTGCAAGATCCATAACATCAATGTTCCTTCTAAAATATGAAAGATATTTTTGATATGCCTTTCTAACCGCTCTGGAACATGTTATGAAGTTTGCGCTAAGTCCGCCGCTTTCTTCAAGGCTGTCTAAACCCGCCTGAATTGTTTCATCAGAAATCTCTTTTGTTGTTGAATCAACATATGGAGAAAGCCAAGGATAGTCTGCTTTTGTCAATCCATAAAGTTTTTCACTAGAGCCAAAAATTGCCCCAAGGCCGGTAATTTCAAGGCCTTTAGAGTTTTGAACATAAATTTCATCGTTCTTTGCAAAGCTTAACGCTGAGGCAGTTGCATCAAGATAGAATTTATTGTTTGCTCTGTCAACATATGAAATTCTCTTGCCGCTTGAAGCAGAAACCTTTCCGGAGGTGTTGTAAACATCAACAACCATTCCTTCAATCAAGTTTCTAACGCTGTCAACCGTAATTGCTCCCGTTGAACTTTCAAAAGAAACAACTGTTGCCAAAAGGCCAGAGCCGTCGCCATATAACATACGGCCAAAATTGAAGCTGCTTGCCTTTACAAGCCCTTCCATTTCTGCGTTTAAAAGATTAACAAATGCGCCCGCGCTGTTAGCAGAAGCCCTCATTGCCTTATCCGAAATTGAAATTCTTCCATAAAGGTTTTTAAGGTCTGTAACGAACTGAACATATTGGTTTTCGGCTGCAATTGGAAGCGTTCCTGTTTCCGTTCCGGCCCCAATTCCACCGTTAATTCCAAAAGGCGCAAGTTTAATAATTTGCTTACCCCAAACATCACTTGTAGATTGTTCAATCTTTCCAAGAAGAGGGTTTGCATTTGTGTTTAATTGGTTTGCAACAACGCCTAAATAAACATTTTTAAGCGCGTTGCTTGCGCTTGTTAATGAAACCATTTTTAATCTCCTTTTTTATTTTTTTTTAAAAATTAAAATTTTTTTTATTATTAAATAATTAATAATATTTTTTAAAAAATTTTAACAAAATTTATTTATTAATTATTTTTGTTATAAATTTTTAATAAAATAAATTAATTATTTAAAAATTTTTCTGCCAAAATTTTGGCCTCATTTAATGTTTCTGGCTTGCTTTTTTTGGGAAGCAAGCTAACTCCGCCTTTAATTTCTGCGCCAATTACATGGGGTGCTTTTTGAATTTGGCTTAAATAACTTCCAAAAATTTTTCGCCTGACATCTTCATTTGAAAGAACATATTTTTCCATAAATGAAGATTCGCTTGCAATTTGGTCTGGCGTTTTATATTTCTTTGCCAGAACTCTTCCATATGCAATTTCAAGCATGTTCGGCGAAGTTTGAAGGTTTTTGTCTTGTAAAATTTCGTTTGAAATTTCGCGCGAAAATTCGCTGGCGCGTTCGTTTTTTTGAAGAAATTCTGAAACTCGGCTTCGCCAGTCCTCTTGCATAAATGCCGGAGAAATTTCCTTTGTTTCATCTTTTAAAGAAGTTTCTTCAATTTCCTTTTCGGCAATTTGCTTTTGAATTTCGCTAAGTTTTTGGCATTTTCTTGTAAACTCCGCTTGAAGATTGTTATATGCATTAACCAAATCTTCTGCGCAAGAAAATTTTCCAAATTGGGAGCCTTCTTGCTGCGATGTAGTGGCACCGCTTTTTTCTTCAAAATCAACAATACTCTCTTGTGCTTGCTCGCTTTTTAAAGGTTGTTCCCTAATGTTTTCATCTTTTTCCATGTTTATTCTCCAATTAATTTTTATTTTCCAGCGATTCCGAAATCGCTCTAATCTGTTTGTGACGCCTTATGTGTTTTAAAACATTTTCCATAAGCTTTTTATTTCTCTCAGCTTTTTTGGTAAATTCACTTCCAAGAAGAAGCGCGGTGTGCTCTGTTATGTGAATACTGTGGTCGTCAACTTCCAACGGCTCAATCTCTTCGCCTTCCATAAACTTTAAGTTTTCGTTTGAAGCTTTTTTAAGGTGAAGTTCATTTATATCCTGAGCATTTTCCCAAACGCCAAAGCCAAGCAAATCTAAAGCTTTAACCCTCATTCTGTTTGAAAGTTTTCCATTTTCATCATGCAAAAGCCCAGCATTTAAAAGGTCAAAAACCATGCTGCGTTTTTGGGCAACTGTTTCTCCAATTTCACTTCCTGTTTCAAAAACAATGTCGTCACTTGATATATCAGAAGCTGTGAAATAGAAAACTTCAATGTCGCCATTATCCCCAACAATTTTTGTAAGGCGCGGAACTGTTGCAAATTGGCGATAGAGCTTTAAAACTTGTTTTGCCATTGACTTAATTGCCTCCCTAATCCGCTCTGCCGTTATAGAAATTCTTGTTTCATCTTGCTCAACCAAAACCTGAAGCGCAATTCCCGACATGTTTGCATAGCTTGCAACGGAATTTCTCAAAAGGTCTGAAACGCCGCTAACATATGTAAACTCATTTAAAAGCATGTTTTCTTCGTTTGTAAAATCAATTGGAATGTTGTCAAAATTCATAAACCTTGGCGGAGTTGCCCCCTGCCTATAAATTAAAACCTTGCCTGGAGAAAGCCCATCATCTTGCAAATTATCTATGTCAAGCGAACCATCTTCAACTGTTAAAACCCCCATTGAAAGCCTGTTCATAAATTCATGTTTACGGTTTTTAAGCGTATTGAATGAGCGCTGAACTGGAATTAGCCTTTCAATAACTGAAGAGCCCCAAAAGCAGCCGGGGTGGTCAATACATGTTTGTTTAATAAAAGGAAAGCCGCGTTCGCCGTCATTGCCGTTTATATATGGAAGTTCTGAGATGTGAACAAGTTTATCCCCTGCAACAATAATCAACCTTCCGTTCGGAAAATCAACAGAAGGGCTTTCATATTTCTCTATAACAATTGCATAGTTGCTTCTAACGCCGCTAACAACTTTTCCAACATTTCCAAAATATCCATAGCTTCCAATTGCCGAAACATTGTCAAGAGAGAAAACATTAATATCCTCGCCCTTAACTTCAACTCCCCAGTTTTTCTTAATGTCGTCAACATGATAGGCCTTGGCATGGATAATTGATTTGCAATTTCCAACATCTCCGCAACTTGAACTTTCAGGATAAATTTCAAATGGCGGACAAACAGTAACTTCAACCTCTCCGCTAAAATGTTTTCCGTTTTCATCTTCTCTTAAAAGCGTTCCCTTCTCTGAGTTCCAAGTTACCTTGTAAAAACTTGTTCCACAAACCTCGCTCCAGTTATTTGCCTCGGATATAACTCCGCTAACACAAAGTTTGTTGTAAACCGCGTTAACAATCTTTTTTGAAAGCTTAGCCGTTTTAACATCGCGCTCGTCTCCAGAAGCCGGAACAACTGTCATATTTGGTTTAAGCGTTAAAAGACGCGCAAGCCTTGCCTCAATTATTGGGGCAATATGGTTGTAAACTTCTCTTTCTTGCCAATAGAATTGTTTGTCATATTCTTCAACTTCTCCAGATGGGCCAATGCAACAATATTGATTTCCCATCAAAAAGTTCATGTTTAGTTCCCACTGGGTTTCAAAGTTTTTCCGCTCATATTGCCTGCGTTTAAAGTCTTCTAAAACCTCTCTAACTAAATCCTCCTCAAAAATTTCTTGCTCTTTAATTTGTTCTTTTTTCATTTTTCCTCCTAAATTAGTTTTAATTATCAAAAATTGGAAGAGATTCTTCCAATTTAATAATTATTCTTCCAAGCTTTCCAAAAGCTCCAAAAGCCTAACCTTTTCGCGGTAAAGCTCTTCATCTGTCATTGTTGAATATTTTCCCTTTTTCTTCTCCGCTTTTTCCAAAAGAAGTTTCGCGGCGGAAAGATCTGGAGAAATATGCTTTTTTGTAATCTTCCTTTTATTTAATTTATATTCTCCCTTTTCGTCTAAAACAAATTCTTCAACAACTTCGTTTGCTTCATAGCCAACGGCTTTTTTATAAATTGCCTCGTCAATTTTTTTCTCCGAAAATTTTTTGCTCATAAAAAAACACCATATAATTTAATTTCCGCGTAAATTATATGGTGTCAAATTCAACTTTGTAAATATGTTCTGCCAACTATTCTTTTCTGTCTAAGAAATTTGAAATCATAAGGGCCTTCATCTCTGGCGAAAGCCTATCAAAATCTTCGGCAATTGAATTTCTAGCGCTTCTGCTGTTAAGAGTTTCAAATTCTTCAAGAAAATCTCCAATTTCTTCATTCCCATTCATTCCGTCCGAAACAAATGTTGGAGCTTTGTTCCCGCTTTTCCTATCTCGCTCATCTACATTGAAAATTTTATTGAAAAGGTCGTCAACGTTCTCTTCAAGCGGGTTTGCATCCGCAATTGGTTTTTGATTGGTTGGCGGAGTTGGAACAGAATCAAAATATCCTTCATATTTCAAATTGTTTGTGTTAACTCTTTCGTCTGGGTCTTCTTTAAGTTCAATTGCATTTTCATTAACCAAAGAATTTTCGCTGTCTTGCTCTGCGGAAACAACAGGTTTTGGTGCATGCTCTTTGCTCTTTTTTAAATCATTCTTTTCGCGTTTTTCGGCGCGCCTTTCTTCTCTTTTAATTGCGCGCTTAGTTTCCTTTTCAACGCTTTTGTTAGAATTTCTATTTTTAAAAATTTTCTTAAAAAGAGGAATGGAATAATAAATTATAATTCCAACAAGCAAAACACAAATTCCAACAATAAGCCAGGTCATTTGTCCATTCTCCTTTAAAATAAAGTGGCCTTGCGGCCACCTTCAAATCAATTAAACTCCGCCCGATTTTTTCTTGTCAACCCCAGCAATTGAGTTTCTCATTGCGGTGTCTGAGTTTAGATTTTGAATTTTGTAATAGTCCATAACTCCAAGGTTTCCGCTCTTAATAGCGTCTGCCATTGCTTTTGGAACTTCGGCCTCAGCCGCAAGAACCATTGCTTTCATTTCCTGAGTTTTAGCTTTCATCTCTTGCTCAATTGCGCTTGCCATTGCCCTTCTTTCCTCAGCTTTAGCTTGAGCAATAGACTTATCCGCCTCCGCTCTATCTATGTTAAGTTTAGCGCCAACGTTTTGGCCAACATCAATATCTGCCATTTCAATTGAAAGAATTTCATATGCTGTTGAAACGTCAAGCCCTTTGTTCAAAACAGTTTTAGAAATTATGTCTGGATTTTCCAAAACTTCTGTATGCGTCAGCGCAGAACCAACCGTTGTAACAATTCCTTCGCCAACACGAGCCAAAATTGTTTCTTCTCCCGCCCCTCTAACAAGCCTTGGAAGATTACTCCTAAGAGTAACTTTTGCTTTAACTCTAAGTTCAATACCGTCTTTTGCAATTGCGCTAATCCATGGCGTTTCAACAACAATTGGTGTAACGCTCATTTTAACCGCCTTTGCAACATCTCTTCCGGCAAGGTCAATTGCCTTTGCCTGGTCAACAGAAAGCGGCAATTTAGCACTGTGGGCAGAAATTAGCGCAACAATAACTTTGTCTATGTCTCCTCCTGCCATATAGTGTGTTTCAAGGTCAACAATGTCAATATCAATTCCCGCCTTTTTCGCCTGAATATAAGCCGAAACAATTGGCGGAACTTTAACCCTTCTAAGCCTCATTCCAATTAGCCTGCCCATTGAAACATGGGCGCCAGAAACAAGCGCAACAAACCATTGCTTAATTGGAACTAAGCTTAAAATTACAATGCAAACAACTGCAAGAACGCTTAGCACAACAATTAACGCAATCATTCCGGCTGTAAGCCCCAAAAAATTTACTCCCATTTTTTTACACCTCCACTTCTTCTACTTCAATTTTATTGCCCTCAACATCGATAACTTTAACAATGCAATCTTTGTCAAGAGCCTCTCCGCGCGTAATTCCGTCATAAACTTCATCGTCAATCATGAACTTTCCAGACGGCGTGAACGCAGTTATTGCAACGCCGCGCTGGCCAACTAAGTCTTTCAAGCGATTTTTGTTCTTGTCCGCATAATCAACCGGAACGGCAGTTTTTGTCTCAACAAACGGCGTTTTGCTAATTAAACCATATTTAGCAGACCGAATGAAGATTAGAAATAGTATAAACAAAACAACGGTAAATAAAGCAATTAAAAACAAAGTTTGTGCAATTGATTTAGTTAAAACCGCGTTTGCAACAATTCCGCCAACTAAGCAAAGCAGCCCAGTTATACCAAAAAAACCAAAATCTGGAATAAAACATTCAATAAACAAAAATAAAACGCCCAAGCAAAGCGGAAGAATTATATACCACGGCATTGATGTAAAAATTTCTGCAATCTCTTGTCCCATACCGCCCTCCTTCAAGGACATTATATCATATATATTATAAAAAGTGAAGAGTTTTTTAAATATTTTTCACAATAAAAAAAAGGAGAAGAGAGCGAAAAAATTATAAAAACACTCTCTTCATGGAAACAATTTTTTTAAAGGGGTTGCTTCCGTGATTATAATACTACATTTGGTCAGTTTTGTCAATAGCAAAAAAAATATTTATGCAAAATAACCAAAAAAAATTAAATGGGCTTTTTAATTTCGCGTTTATAGAAAAACAAGTATTGCTGGGCATATCCAGAATAATTCCCAAAAATTTTTATGAGGTGATTTGAAATTTTTTGTTCGTTTTTTTCTTGCTTTCCCCTCTTTAAATCGTTGTAAACTTGCTTTATCCATGTGTCAACAGGAAAGCAATTAGCTCTTCCGAAGCCAAAAAGCATGATACACTGGGCAACTTTTTTCCCAATTCCTTTAAGGGTGATTAGCTCTTTTAAAAGCTGGTCGGTTGAAACAGAGCCAAAATCCTTGGCCAAAAAATTTGGAAGAGCTTTTATCGTTTCAACAAGATAGCGTGCGCGATAGCCTGCGCCAATTTTTGAAAAATAGGCTTCGTTAAGTTTTAAAAGAGCCTTTAAAGAGGGAAAACTAAAAAATTTTTCCTTTGGAATTAAATCCTTAACTCTTTGAGAGATTTCATTTTCAATTAAAATCTCCCTTCCAAAATCTTGTCTTAACCGGTTTAGCGATGCTGTAAACCTTTTAATATTGTTATTTGCAGAAAAAATAAAGGAAACAATTGTTTCAACAATCTCTTGCTTCAAAATTCTAATTCCGCTTCCAAATATAAGAGATTTTTCAATTAACTGTCTGTCAAAGTCCTCTTGAACAGAATTTATTTTTTCAATTTCCAAAATAATATTTTGATAATCTTTTTCAAGGTCAAAATAATTTATAAAGAAATTTACATCTCCCGCCAAACATTCAACAACAAAGTTTTCGCCGTCCAAATAAACGGCTGCAAGCTTATCTTCTGGAAACGTGAAATAAACATCATTAATTTTCTTAAACGAAAAGGTTTGGCCACATTCAAATATGCTTTTAGGGTCAAAGTTTTCCGTCTTGATAACAATTTTGTTTTTATCAATTATGTAATTCATAAAAAAATTATATCACAAAAATAAAAAAAAGCGGATATTTCCGCTTATTTTTCTTCAACAATTGATGCAAATTTTTTGCTTCCGCTCTGGCCAAATTTAACTTTTCCGTCTTTAAGAGCAAAAAGTGTGTGATCCTTTCCAAGGCCAACATTATTCCCCGGGTAAACTCTTGTTCCTCTTTGGCGAACAATAATTGAGCCAGCAAGAACAAATTGGCCGTCTGAAGCTTTAACGCCAAGGCGTTTAGCCTGGCTGTCTCTTCCGTTTTTGGTTGAACCGCCACCCTTTTTATGAGCAAAAAGCTGAATATTAATTAACTTCATCTTTAACCTCCAATTTTAGATATTTTGCAAATTGACTTTCCAAATCCAAAAGCGCAATTTCAAGCGTTTTAAAGGCAACCTGAGCTTTTTGGGCTTCATCTTCTTTCAACTTGCAGTATAAATAACCTTTCTTATCGTCCTTTTTTAAGTCGAATTTTAATTTTAAAACACCAAGTTCAATAACACAAATTTGAAGGGCGGTTGAAATTGCCGAACAAACAATGTCTTTCCCGCGGTTTTCATAGCCGCTGTGGCCAATTGATTCAAACCCTAAAAAAAGGTTATTTTTTTTAAATAAAGTAATTTTTGTCATTATTTTATTGCCGTAATTTTAATTTTTGTGTAAGGCTGCCTGTGGCCTTGTTTTTTGCGTTCATTTTTCTTAGCTTTATATTTGAAAACAACAATTTTGTCGCCTTTTCCGTGCTCAACAACTTCTGCCTCGCAAACAGCGCCACTAAGAATTGGATTTCCTGCTTTAACGTTTTCGCCGTCGCAAATCATTAAAACATCAAGTTTAATTTTGTCTCCAACGTTGCGTTCAATCTTTTCAACAGAAATTTCTTGGCCAACAGAAACTTTATATTGTTTTCCGCCGGTTTGAACAACTGCAAACATTATTAATACCTCCTCTAACCAAACTCGCTCTTGTGGTGTTCAAAATTGAAACTTAATAAAAAACCACTTTAACGCGGCACGAAGTTAATTTACCACAAAAAGCCCTTGTTGTCAACAAAAAACGCGAAAGTTTTTTTCGCGTTATTGTTCAAAACTGCTGATGACTTTAAGAGTTGAATCTCTTGTTGCAAGTTCTTCTGCAAACAAAAGCAGTTCTTTTTCTGGCGCGTTATTGCCGTTTGATATTTTTTGTTTGTAATTGGCAGGAATTGTAATTTCAAGTTCAACAAGTTCTTCTGGCGTTTTTTTCTCAAAAAATGTGTCAACTAAATCTTCTAAATATTTTTCCTTAAAGGCCTTTCGCTCTTCATGAGTTTGAAGCGCCCTATATTCCTTGATTTCGTTAAAGTTAACGGCTTCTTCATAAACAAAGCGCGCGTTGTCAAGCGCCTCCCTAGTTCTAACCTTAAGGCTCTGCTCCGCAATCTTTTGATAGTGGTTTACAATTGAAATAATGAAGGCCTTAAGCTCAATATAATTCTTCTTTAATTTCTGAATTCTTCTATTAACAATAAAACACTTGTCGTTTTCGTTATATGTAAACTTTGCGAAAAAATCTGAGTCATCTGAAACATAAATGTCAAAGCCCATGTTTGTAAAAATGTTTGAAACATTAACTGGATATTTCGGGTCGCAACCAATATTTCTTAAAAATTTGTCAACCCTAACCGCTGCTCCAGCCCTGTCCCATTTATTTTGGTCAAAAGGAATAATCATCTTCTCCTCCTTCATAAGCCGCTGCGGCCTCTTCAAGAACTTCTTTAACCCGTTCGCCAAAAATTGAACCTTTCATATCATAAACATCGTCATAACCAATTTTCTTTCTCAAATAATTTCCCTTATTCGGCTCGAAAACTTGAATTGTATAATCTTTGGCCATAACATTAATTGGTTTTTGCCTGTAATCAATCAAGCCATAGCTGCAATCATTTATGTAAATAAATTCATCACGAACTTCTTCAAAACTAATCTTTTGCTCTTGATATGCAAATGGAAGATCTCGTCTTTCTTGAATAACAACCTCAACGTTGTTTAGTAAATCAAAATATGCTTGGGTTAAATAGTTAAAAACATCATCTCTTGTTGCTAAATTAAAAACAGTATATTTATTTCTTCCAAAGAAAATTGTTTTGGAATAATTAGCAAAAGCGGTAAAAACAGATGCATCAATTTCCGAAGAATTGTTGAACTTATCTAAATTATTTACAACATCAAGAAAAACCTTTTTATACAAAATGTTAATTAGTTTAAATTGAACATCTTTAAATGTTTGATAAGCTTCAACATAGTTCATTTCTTGAATGAAAGAAATATCGTCTGCCAAAAATGCAAGGCTATCCGCGTCCGTATCAATATTTGAAACGGCTTCAGCCGCAAGGGCATCATGTTCTTGCGGCTCACCTATTGCGCGCGCAATAGGCTCAAAATTTCCGCCGTTAAAATATCCGTCAAACAAAGCATTTCCGCAAATCATGTAAAGAGAATTTGCCAAGCCAGTTTCAAGTTCATAAGCGTTAATTGGCGTAACCGTCTTTTTATAATATGAATCTTGAAGACAAGCAAGAAGTTCCGTTACCCCTTCGTTGAAAAGAGTTAAAAATATTTCATCTTCGGTTATGTTCGCTATATCAAACCCAGTTGAAAAAATCTTTTCTCTCTTGTCGTAAAGCCAATTGTCGCCATTGCTATTGTGCTGAGCAAGCAGGTGATTAAATTCGTGGAAAAGAACTTCGCTGTCTCCAGTTTTAAAACTATTTCTAAGATCAATTGAAAAATCCTTAATATTAGTTGACGCAGCGATGAATCTTTTATCTCTGCCAAAACTGCTCCAAAAATTGAACTCAAATTTATCAATTCTTCTTCTAATTCTGTCTTTATTAACAAGTTGTGTAATTCCAAGATATTTCATTGCTTCAAAATATTGCCTGAACGCAACTTCAACAGCTTTTCCGTTTAAGCCAAATTTCTTTCCAATTTGCTTGGCATATTCTGGAGAACAAAAATAAAAATAATCCTCTTCCTGTTGTTTTCTACCATCTTTGAAAACTCTTTTATTGGCATAGAGATAACGCTTCTTTGGCATAACACCTCCTCTACAAAATTTATTATACTTGTAATAGCAATTTTGTCAATAGGGAAATTTTTTGTAGAAAGCTTTTGAATTTACTTTAAGCTTCCCAGGAAAGTTTTTTCCCGCCAAGAATGTGAATATGAAGGTGTTTAACCGTTTGCCCCGCGTCATCTCCCTGGTTTATTATCAAGCGAAAGCCCTTTTCAAGGCCAATTTCGTCTGCAATTTGAGAGAGTTTGTTAAGCATAAAAGAAAGCTCCATTGCATCGCTAACAGTTGCCTCTTTAATAAGCGCATAGTGTTTTTTTGGAATCATAAGATAATGAATTGGCGCAATTGGCTCAATGTCTTTAATAATTATGCAAGTTTCGTCCTCATAAACCTTCTGTGACGGAATTTCTCCGTTTATAATTTTGCAAAATACACAATCCATTTTTTACCTCTCCTTTTTAACAATTTTTGCAAGCGCACCGTCTGCAAATTTCTTCTTTATTTTAACATTAACAAAGCTGTTTAGTTCCAATTTTTTTGATTTAATATAACATTTTATGTAATTTTCGCTGTGGCCAACATAATATTTCCCAATTTTTTCTTCAATCAAAACGCTTAAAGTCTTTTTCTTTGATTGGTTTATATATTTCTCTTGAAGAGTTAAATTTAGCTTTTCCAAAATTAAAACTCTTCTCTTCTTTGTTTCTCCGTCTAAATCTTTCATTCTTGCCGCAACCGTTCCCTCTCTTTTGGAATATGGAAAAACATGAAGAGAAGAAAAGCCAACTTTTTTAATAAATTCAACGGTTTCAAAAAATTCCTGTTCTGTTTCTCCCGGGAAGCCAACAATTATATCCGTTGTTATCGCCGGATTATCAAAAGCTTTTCTAAGCCCAACAACTTTGTTGTAAAATTCCTCTGGCGTGTAATGTCTGTTCATTCGTTTTAAAACGCTTGCGCTTCCGCTTTGAAGAGAAAGGTGAAAGTGTGGGCAAAGGTTTTTTTGTTTGCAAAGTTTTAAAAACTCTTCGTCAATAATCCCCTGCTCAAGCGAACCAAGCCTAATTCTAAGGTCAAAACCGCTAAGCATTTCCAAAAGCTTTGAAAGCGCTTTTTCGCCGTCAATTTTAAAATCTGAAAGGTCAATTCCCGTTAAAACAACTTCATTAACGCTTTTTTCAAGCGATTTAATTTCATTTAAAATTTCAACAACATTTCTGCTTCTGCTTCTTCCTCTTAAATATGGAATTATGCAATAGGAGCAAAAGTTGTTGCAACCATCTTGAACTTTAACATATGCTCTTGTTTTGCTTGGCGCAGCACGGTATGTTTCGTTGTATTCAAGTGGAAGAGGGTCAATTTCCGCGCCAACTCTGCCCTCAATTTCAATGTAATCCAAAATTTTAAGTTTGTTTGCAACGCCAGAAACAAAGATAACATTTTTGTTTTTTAAAAAAACCTCCGGGCTTTTTTCAGATGCACACCCGCAAACAACAATTTTCCCCTTTGGATTTAATTTTTTAAACTTTGAAAGAGTTTGCCTAGATTTTTTCTCCGCCTCGTTTGTAATTGCACAAGTGTTGACAACAAAAACATCTGCCGGCTCTAAACCAAAACAAACATCATATCCCTTTTGAGAAAGAGCAAACCCCAAGGCTTCGCTTTCATATTGATTAACTTTGCACCCAAGCGTGTGGATTGCTATTTTCATATAGACATTTTACAACAAAATTGGAAAAAAATCAAAGTTTGCCCCAAGAATTTACCAAATTCTTTTACAAAAATTTACAAAATATTACAATTTTGTTGAAAATTTTGTATAATTGTTAAAACGAGGAAAATATGATAGAAAAAAAATTATTGTTGAAATTTATGAAAACAAAAAATTTATCGGTGTCAAGCTTCGCAAAAAACTGTGGAATTTCAATAACAACACTAAAAAAAGCCCTCTCTGGCTCAAACCAAGTTAGCTTAAAAACCCTCTTTAAAATTTCTAATACAATGGGAGTAACAATAAAAGAAATAATAAAAAAGTGATATTTTAAAAAACAGTGGAATAATTCCCACTGTTTTTTATCCAAAGCCTACACCAATTATTTTTTAATCTATTTTTTTAATCCATCAATCACATTTCTTGCGATGACGATGCATCTTCAATTCTCTGCGCTCTGCGCCTGAAAATTTTTATAGTTTCAAAAGGGTTGTTTTCTTCAACCTTTTCTATTTTTCCGCTTAAATCTTCGGTTTCTAATACAGAATAAAAGTTAACAAACATTGACCCACAAATCGGCCCGCTATAATAATTAACTATTGTAGATCCTTGATTGCTAGCACCATGCATCGCCCCGATCAGAACCCCTTTATTACCGTCCAAAATAATTGGCTTGCCAACCATTTCCATAAGTTTTTTAGTAACAGAATCCATATCTTTTTCTAAAATGTCGCGCCCTTTCTTCTTATTTTCAGCATTTTGTCTCTTTGCATTTTCTTCTGTTCTTTCTAATATCAAATCTTTATCTTCGTTTGAAAAAATTACATTTCCATTTTCATCTGAAATTTCTAAGGCATATAGGATTACTTCACAGAAAGATAAGTTCTTATCTATTTCTGTTGAAAATGGCGCAAAATAAGCCGTTTGTTTACTAGTTGGAGAATCTTTTGAAGTTCCAAACTCCAAATAAACGTGGTTGTCGTGACACCCAATTTCGCCTTGGTCTGTTGTTGTTATTCTTCCACAAGTTGTAAACTCTTGGCCAATTCCATTAACGCCGGAAATTGTTAGGGTTTTCCCCTCCCTCCAAATCTCTTCGAATTTATCTAAAACCTCTTTTGAAAAAGTCATAATCTACCTCCACAGTCATGTTAACATATTTTAAGAAGAAAATCAAGACAAAAAGCCAAATTAACTGAGAATTCGTCAAATAAAAAAGGAAGAATTCAAGCAAACTTCCTTTTAAATTTATATTTTTTATAACTTAACTTATTAATAGCTTATTCCCAGCCAGTTATGCGAAGCATCTTCGGCCATTCTCTTTCTGAAATCAAAAATTTCTCTAGAGTTTGAAGGGGTGTTTTCTGCTAAAATTGTCTCTTCTCCGTTTAAATCTTCGGTTTTTAAAACAGATTTAGAGTCAACATAACCCATCTCCTCATATGCCCCATGATAATACCAAAACAAAGTCTTTCCTCTGTTAGTATAACGATCTACGCCAATTAAAACCCCCGCAACTTTTCCGTCTTCTCCCTCCAATTTAAACGGCTTTCCAACCATTTCCATAAATTCTTTGGTAACAGGGTCTAATTTATCATTTTCTGAAATAAACAGCCCAATACTCTGATTTTGTTTATCCATTTGCTCTTTAATAAATTTAATTTCTTCTAATATTGAATCTTTATCTTCGTTTGAAAAAATTAAATTTCCGTTTTCATCTTTAATTTCAAAAGCAAATAAATTAATTCTGTTTAAAGAATCCTCGCCCAACTTAGTTAAAAACGACGCAATATACTTTGGTTTTTCAGAAGCGTTTTTTGCTCCAAACTCCAAATAAACGCGGTTGTCGCGACACCCAATTTCGCCTTGGTCAGTTGTTGTTATTCTTCCGCAAGTTGTAAACTCTTGGCCCATTCCGTTAACGCCGGAAATTGTTAAGGTTTTTCCCTCTCTCCAAATCTCTTCGAATTTATCTAAAACCTCTTTTGAAAAAGTCATAATTTCCCTCCGAATAAATAATAAATTATTTTAATAAGAAAGTCAAGACAAAAAAATAGGCGCAAAGCCTATTTTATTTTTCTAAGATATGCTTCATATTTTGAATATGCTTGCCTTGGAATTTCCTCGGAAAGCTGAGCAAGAAGTTGTTTGCTTTTCTTGTCCAAACTTTTTGGAGCTTCGGTTTTAACTGTAACAATCAAATCTCCATAGCTATCTCGATTTAAAACTTTAATTCCCTTGCCTTTAAGGCGCATAACAGTTCCGCTTTGGGTAAGCTCCTTAATTTCAAGCATATATGGGCCATTTAAAGTTGGAATTTCAACCTTTCCGCCAAGAAGAGCAAGCGTGAAGGGAACATAAAGCTCAAGATGAAGGTCGAACTTATCTCTAACCAAAACTTTGTGTGGAGAAACTTTAACATGAATTCTTAAATCTCCGCTAACGCCCTCTCTAAAAGGCGCATTCCCCTCTCCTCTCATTGTTATAGTTTGGCCGTTATCAATTCCTGCTGGAATTTTAATTTTAATTGTTTTTGTAATCTTTTTATATCCCTTTCCGCCGCATTGGCCACACTTTTCTTTAACAATTCTTCCCGTTCCATTACAATCTTTGCACGGCCCTTCTTGAATTGTTGTTCCAAAAAGCGTTTGTTGGGTATATCTAACTCTTCCCTTGCCCTTGCAGGTTGAACATTGAGAAAATTCCTTCCCGTCTTTTGCCCCAGTTCCCTGGCAACTTAAACACTTTTCAACTCTTGGAATTGTAATTTCCTTGTAAACGCCAAACGCCGCTTCGTCAAAAGAAAGATTTATTTGAACGTCAATGTCCTCTCCTCTTTCAATAGTTCTTGCGCTTCTGCCACCAAATGCGCCAAAAAGGTCGCCAAAAAGGTCGCCAAAGCCGCCAAATCCTTCGCCAAAGCTTCCGCTAAAGCCGCCGCCATTTCCACCAAAGAAATCTCCAAAGTTTGGCTGGCCTTCTGCGTTTCCAAATTGATCGTAATTTGCGCGCTTTTTCTCGTCTCCAAGAACTTCATAGGCCTCGTTAACTTCCTTAAACTTCTCCGCTGCTGTTTTATCGTCTTTGTTCAAATCTGGGTGATATTTTTTGGCCAAACGGCGATATGCACTTTTAATTTCATCCGCACTCGCCTTTTTGTCAACTCCTAAAACACTGTAATAATCTTTATTTGCCATTTAATCCACCTTTTATTTAGCAAGGCAAGCAAGGGAAAACCTTCCCTTGCAATGCTTGCCAAAAACGTTAGTCAATAATAACCTCTTCTGGGTTATCATCACTTCCGTTACTATCTCCAGAGTTATCGTCAGAATTTGAATTGTTGTTAGCTCCAGCAGCTTGATACATCTTTGTAAAAACCTCATTCGAAACTTTTGTAAGTTCTTCAAGTGCGCTCTTTAAAGCGTTGATGTCCTGAGTTTCAAAATCTTTCTTGGCTTTTTCAATTGCCTCTTCAAGTCTTTTCTTGTCTTCTTCGGCAAGTTTGTCGCCGTTTTCTTTCAACATTTTTTCAAGTTGATAAACAAGTTGATCTGCTTGGTTCTTTGTTTCAACAAATTCTTTGTGTTTTTTATCCTCTTCTGCGTGAGCCTCTGCCTCTTTAATTGCCCTGTTAATTTCTTCCTCAGACAAATTTGAAGAAGCAGTTATTGTAATTTTTTGTTCTTTGTTTGTTCCAAGGTCTTTTGCAGAAACATTTACAATTCCGTTTGCATCAATGTCAAAGGTAACTTCAATTTGTGGAACGCCTCTTGGTGCTGGTGGAATATCTGTCAATTGAAACCTTCCAAGAGATTTGTTCTGAGCTGCAAACTCGCGTTCGCCTTGAAGAACATGAATGTCAACGCCTGGCTGATTGTCTGATGCGGTTGAGAAAATTTGAGATTTTCTTGTTGGAATTGTTGTGTTTCTTTCAATAAGTTTAGTAAACACACCGCCAAGGGTTTCAATTCCAAGTGAAAGTGGCGTAACATCCAAAAGCAAAACGTCTTTAACATCTCCGCCTAAAACACCAGCTTGAATTGCAGCGCCAATTGCAACGCATTCATCTGGGTTAATTCCTTTATATGGCTCTTTTCCCGTTTCCTTTTTAACCGCTTCAAAAACAGCCGGAATTCTTGTTGAACCACCAACCAAGATAACTTTGTTAATGTCGCTGTAAGTTAATTTAGCGTCTGCCATTGCTTTTTTAGTGCATTTGATTGTTTTTTCAATTAAATCGCTTGTCATGCTGTCAAACTTTGCGCGGCCAAGTTCATATTCAAGGTGTTTTGGGCCGGCAGCATCTGCCGTAATAAATGGAAGGCTAATTGTTGAATTCATGGAAGCAGAAAGATCAATCTTTGCTTTTTCTGCCGCTTCTTTAAGCCTTTGCATTGCAAGTTTGTCTTTGGATAAATCAATTCCCTCTTTCGCTTTAAATTCGCTAACCAAAAGGTCTATAATCCTGTTGTCAAAGTCGTCTCCGCCAAGCCTTGTGTCGCCGTTTGTTGAAAGAACTTCAAAAACGCCGTCGCCAATTTCCAAAATTGAAACATCGAATGTTCCGCCGCCAAGGTCATAAACCAAGATTTTTTGGTTTTTGTTTTCGCCCTTGTCAAGGCCATATGCCAAAGAAGCCGCCGTTGGCTCGTTAATAATTCTTAAAACTTCAAGCCCAGCAATCTTCCCTGCGTCCTTTGTTGCTTGACGCTGGCTGTCGTTAAAGTAAGCAGGAACTGTTATAACAGCCTGGGTAACTTTCTCGCCCAAATAACTTTCTGCGTCCGCTTTAAGTTTTGAAAGAATCATTGCCGAAATTTCAGGTGCAGTGTATGATTTTCCTCCAAGCGTAACTCTGTGGTCTGTTCCCATTTCTCTTTTAATTGAAGAAACGGTGTTTTCGTGGTTTGCAACAGCTTGTCTTTTGGCAACCTGTCCAACCAACCTTTCGCCTTCTTTGTTAATTGCAACAACAGAAGGGGTTGTTCTTGCGCCCTCTGCATTTGGAATAACCGTTGGTTGCCCTCCTTCCATAAAAGCAACGCAAGAGTTTGTTGTTCCTAAATCAATCCCAATTATTTTACTCATATTAATATCCTCCTTAAATTAATTGTTATTTTGAACTTTGTTTACGATAACTTGGGAATATCGCAAAACTCTGTCCGAAAGTTTATAACCAGCTTGATAGACGTCTGTTATAATTCCATCTTCAAGCGAATTATCATTTTTAACTGCAACAACATTGTGCAAGTTTGGGTCAAACTTTTGCCCCAAGGCTTCAATTTCTTCAATTCCAAGAGCTTTTAGCGAGGTTTTAAAATCCCTTTCAATTAAATTTAAACCTTCCAAAACTTTCTTGTCTGAAATCATGTCCTTTGCCTTGGAAATTGCATCAATTAGCGGCAAAAATCTTGTAACAGCCTCAACAATTCCGTCAATTCTTGCAACTCTAACTATGTCTGCGCTCCGCTTACGATAGTTGTCGAACTCCGCTTGAATTCGTTGGGCCATCTCTAAATACTCGTTTTTTGAATCCTCAAAAGGCTTTTCAACCTCTTCTAGCTCCTGTTCTTTTTTCTTTCTTTCTGCCATTATTTATCCTCCAACTTATCTAAATTTTCCAGTTCGCAGGTTAAAAACTTAAGCGCCGAGGCAATTGTTGTATAATCCATTCTCTGAGGTCCTAAAACACCAATTGTTCCAACATGTTTTCCCGAAACAACAAGCGGCGCTTTAACAACGGCAACTCCACTTCCGTCTTCATCTTCAGTTAGATTAAAACTTAAATCGTCTTCTTCCGTTTTTAAAAGAACTTCCAATTGTTTTTCATCTTCCAAAATTTGAAGTGTTTTCTTATAGCCAGAAACCGTTCTTTCCTCTCCGCTTTCCAAAAGTTTTGTTGCCCCAGAAGTTTTAACGCCAACCATTTTCTTTGATTGAAGTTGTTTAAACCCCTCTAAAAGCCCTTGGGCTAAAAGATTGTAATCTTCAACTTCTCTGTTAATTTCTTTCTCAACAAGTGAAATGTTTTCAATCATCTGCCCAATTGTTTGCCCGCAAAACTTTTTTGTTAGCAACTTTGCCGCATCATCACACGCCCTTTGGTTTGCAGCTGTTTTAATTCCACAGTTTATAATTCCGTTTTTTGTTCCAATTAAAATTATCGCACTATCCGAAACAAGCGAAATAATTTTAATTTCCTCAACAACAAAATTGTCATAATTGTTCATCATAACAACCGTTGGATAGTTTGTTGCTTCGCTTATGATCTTTGCAAGCTCAGAAACAATTTCGCCAACAGATTTTGTTCTCTCTGTTAAAATTTCTGAAACCCGGTCAATCTTTGAAGGCTCAACTTTGAAATCTTTCAAGAGATATTCAACATAATAGCGATAGCCTTCCGGCGTTGGGATCCTCCCCCCAGAAGTGTGAAGCTGCTTTAAAAAGCCCATTGCTTCAAGCGCGTTTAGTTCATTTCTAAGCGTTGCAGAACTTATGTTTGGAAGATGTTTCTCCTTAACCAAACCGCTAGTTATTGGGCTTGCATCTTTAATGTAGTCCTCAATTGTTGCTATTAAAATGTCGTTTTTTCTCTGACTAAGTTTCAAGTTTAACCAACCTTCTAACTATCATATGCAATAAACTGGAAATTATTGCTAGCACTCTTCTTTTCAGATTGCTAGCACAATTATACTCCTAAAAAAAAATTTGTCAACTGATTTATGACAAATTTTTAAAAATTTTTTTAAGTATTTTTTGGAAAGGAAAAATTGTCAAATTTTGTGGTAAATTGTAAAAATTTAGCATATATAATCTTAGTAAGGAATTTGGAAAATTGCAATCCTCTTTTTTAGATTTACGGTGTAAAGAAGTTATCAACATTGTCGATGGAACTCGCCTTGGACATATTGTTGACATTGTTATAACTCTTTCAACGGGTCAAATTGCCGGAATTGTAGTTCCAGGGAACAAATCTATTTTCAGTTTTATAAAGGGCGGAAACGACCTTTTTATTCCATTTTCTCAAGTTTGCAAAATTGGCGAAGATGCAATTTTGGTTGAACTTTTTGGCGTTAACAACCCAATTTCAACAACCTATGATTTCCGCGCTCAAAATGTTAAACAACTAGGCCATGAGCAAAATAGTTAAAATCATTGGCCTTCTTTTCGTTCGCTTGTAGATAAAGTTCGAAAGAACTTTTTTTATGTTTGCTTTAATTTCATTTGGGTCAAAACTTCTAAGATCCTGTTCTCTAAGCGCGCTTGCAATAACGCTTCTTGCGTCCTCTGTAAAGGCTTCTGCCTCCTTTTCATAAACAACACCACGGGTAATTATAAACGGCTCAAAGCCGCCCTCGCCAGAAGAACTCATGTTAATAACTGCAACGCAAATTCCCTCTTCAGAAAGCTGTTTTCTTTCCTTTAAAACATTGCTTTCCAAATCTCCAAGGCCATAGCCGTCAACAAGCCTAATTCCAGCGGTAACAAACCCCGCCTGCTTGATGTAGTTTTCGCCCATTTCAACTTGCATTCCAAGTTCTGGCATGATTATATCTCTTGAATTCATGCCCATTGAAATTGCAAGCTCCTTGTGCCTTTTTAAATGGCGATATTCGCCGTGGATAGGAATGAAAAATTTTGGATTTGTAAGTGCATGAATTGTTTTAAGCTCCTCTTGACAGGCGTGGCCAGAAGCGTGAACCTCTGCAAGTTCATCATAAATAACATCTGCCCCCTTTTTATAAAGCGCGTTTATAACATTGTAAACGGCTTTTTCATTTCCAGGAATTGGCGAAGCAGAAAAAATAACAACATCGCCCTCCCCAATTTTAACTTTTGGAAATTCTCCGTGAGCCATTCTTGTAAGCGCGCTTAAAGGTTCGCCCTGGCTTCCCGTGCATAAAATTAAAAGTTCTCCATCGGCATATTTATCAATTTTGTCAATATCAATAATGTTTTCTCTGTTGTAGGAAAGTTCGCCAATTTTTGCTGCCGCTTCTGTAATATTAATCATGCTTCTGCCAGCAAAGGCAACCTTTCTTTTAAATTTTTCTGCAATCCAAAGAAGTTGTTGAAGCCTGTGAACATTTGATGCAAATGTTGAAACAAAAAGTCTTTTGCCCGCAAACTTTTCAAAAAGCCCTTCAAGCGTTCTTCCAACATTCGATTCGCTCATGGAATAGCCCTTTCTGCAAACATTGGTGCTTTCGCACAA
Organism: uncultured Bacillota bacterium; assembly: GCA_949283975.1. Classification (GTDB taxonomy): domain Bacteria; phylum Bacillota; class Clostridia; order Christensenellales; family UBA1242; genus UMGS687. The sequence continues at coordinate 163,980 of CASDUK010000001.1, read as the reverse complement.
AAGCAAATTAACGCCCTTTTTCCCAAGCTCTCCAAAACGGGTTAAATCGGTCATGCTTCCGTCAATTGGCTCAAAGTCAATTTTAAAGTCGCCCGTGTGGATTATGTTTCCAACTGGCGTTGAAATGCAAAGAGCAAGCGAGCCCGCAATTGAGTGGCTAACTTTTATAAATTCAATTTGAAAATTTCCAAGTTTTAAAAGATTCTTTGGCTTTACGGTAACTGCCTTATATTCAATTCTGTGTTCCTGCATTTTGTTATCCAAAAGTGCAAGCGTCATTGGCGTTCCATAAACCGGAACTTTAAGTTCATTTAAAATATATGGAAGCCCGCCAATGTGGTCTTCGTGGCCGTGGGTTAAAACAATTCCCTTAACCTTGCTTTTGTTTGCAATCAAATAGGAAATGTCTGGAACAACAAGATCAATCCCGGGGAACTCTCCCGTTGGAAAGGCAAGGCCACCGTCAACAACAATTATTTCGTCGTCATATTCAATTGCTGTTGCGTTCTTTCCAATTTCACCAACTCCGCCAAGAAATGTAATCTTAACAGGTTTTTTTGCCGTTTTAACTGCAAAATTTTGTTCCTTTTGCAAATTTTGAGCTTTTGGCTGTCTGTTAGAAACCTGTTTTCTTTGTTTTGTTTGAGGCTGGTTTTTTTCAACCCCAAAATTTGCACTCTCAAAGTGCGTTAAATTCTGATTTTCATTCATAAATTTTCCTCTCAAATTAATATATTTTAAAGCAAAATTGCCTTATAAACTAAATTAAATTTTTAACTTCTCTAAAAGAATCGTTTTCTTCAAGGCGCTTTGGAGAAAGAATTGTGTCTAAATCGACATAATATCTCATTCCCTGGCTTCCATAGAACATTACCATTTCAAAAACATAGAACATTGCAACAAAAACTGGAATTATAATTGGAAAGGCAAATGTTCCGAAAAGATAGTTGAATGCAACTGCTAAAAGCATTATGCAAATTGCCGTTGAAAAAACCTTAAAGAATCTTCTGCTAACCGCTTTAAAGCCCTTTCTAAACCCTTTAAACATGTTGTAATCATAGACAACAATTGCTGGCATCCAGCCCGCAAAAAATGTCTTTTTAAGCGCAACAAGTGCAACCAAAACGGCAACCAAAATAAAGGGCATAAAATAAATTAAAACTCCGCCAACAGAATTTAATCTAAGCGTGAAAACAACAGCAATAACAATTAAAAGATTAACCGGAAGCATTATTAAACTTTTAAAAAGTGAATATCTTGCACTTCTTGCGAAATATCTCATATATGAGCCAACAAAGGAATATCTTGTTAAGCTTGACATATAGCCAAAAAGCGTTTGCCCAACGGGAAGATCTGCAAGACCAATTAAAAAAGGAAAGACATATAAAAGAACAAAGCAAATGTAAAAAGCTGCTCCGGGGTTTGCCTGCCAAAATTGAACAAACAACTCCAAGAATTCAACAACAACCTCGTTCATATTAACCAAAAGTTGAAACGGATTTACTGAAACATTGAAGTTAGTAAGCAGATTTCCAAATTCGCTTAGCGCTCCGGTTGTGTTAAGATGGTCTGCAATTGTTCCAAAAAAGGGGGCAATAAGGCCAATTACAATTCCGCAAACAATGATATAATAAAGAATCAACTTCCAAACAAGCGAGAAGTTTGCAATCAACAATTTAGTTGAGTTTTTAAACATCATTGCTTTTTTACCACCATCTTATAAATCTCTCTCATGTTAACAAAAATTAAACAATCTTCAAAATTTCTTAAATCAAGACCAATAAATTTGTTAACTTTTTCAATTCTATAAATAAGCGTGTTCCTGTGAACATATGAAGTTGCCGAAGCGTGAGAAAGGTTTAACCCGCCCTTAATAAAGGCGTCAACAGTTTCATTAATTGCTTCATTCTCCAAAATTTTAACAAGGTTTTTATCCTTAAAAAGCCTTTTATAAACTGTTATTTTAAGCTTTTTTCCAACAACCTGTTCTGGTTTAAACAAGTCTTTGTTTGATTTAACTAAAAAAACGGCGCTTTGTTCCTTTTTCATTAATGCTCCTAGTTTTGCCTTAGTCCTCTATTGAACCAAGTTTAAACTTAATGATTCTTTTTGTCAAGTCTTTTGCAACGTCCAAGGAAGATGTTGCAACAACTGTTGTAACCTTGTTTGAAAGAAATTGTTTTTTTATAAGTTCGCTAATTTTTTCATATTGTTCTTCGGTCATCTCTTCAAAAATGTTGTCAATTAAAACAAGTTCAAGGTTTCTAAGCGAAAGCCTTGCAATTGAAAGAACATATTTATCAAACAAAGTTAGGTTTTTAACTTTTTCATCTCTAAATTTTTCCAAATTAAAGTCAATTAAAAGCTTGTTAATTTTTTCCTCGCTTTCGGCCTTGCTAACTTTTCTTGTTTTTAAAATATATTGAAGATTTTGATAAACCGTTTTCTTTTCAAAGAAAACAGGCGTTGCCGGGATGTAACCCATGTCAATATCAACCGAAAAATCAACCTTTTTAAGAGGAATGTCCTTTAAATAAACCTCACCAGTAAAATCTTTTTCAAGTTTACACAAAACCCTTAAAAAAGTTGTTTTACCGCTGTGTTGTTCTCCAAAAATTGAAACAGCTTCGCCCTTTTTAATTTCAAGATTTATGTCGTAAAGCGCATAAAATTCCTTTGTGAACTTTAAACTAAGGTTTTTAACAATAATCATCTTTCCTCTCTTACCAATTAACTATAACCCACAATTAAAAAAAAATCAACTGTTTTAAACAATTGATTTTAAAATATTGCCCTAAGTAAAAGCCCAAGTAAAAAACTAAAAATTGTTAAAAGCGCCGTTCTTAATATTATCCAAGAGGCATAGCGCCTTTCCTTTTGTTGATCCTTTTTAAAAAGTTTTCCCTTTCCTTTTAGCGAAACGCAATAAACTTCTCCGCGCTTGCTGTCCGACTCAACAAAATCAATTAAGCCTTCTTTTGAAAGCGAAATCATAATCTCTTCAATTTCGCTTGTTGAAACTGCATATTTCTTTTTTCCAAGATAGTCAACAAGCTCTTGAATTGAAATAAGCCTTGCGCCGCCACCCTCACACTTTTCAAAAATAAAGCTCATAACAAGCTTGTCTTTTTTATCCAACATCAATTTTATTATCTCAAAAATTAAATGTTTAATTCCATGGTTGCCGGCGCTTTAATTCAAGTTTTCTAATTAACTTTTCCTTGTCCTTTTCAATTTCTGTTTTAACTTTTTGAACTTTTGGCGCTTCTGGGCGCGACATTATGTAATATCTAAGCTCGTCAAGCGCATGGTCGTCTGCTTTAATCGGCTTGTCGTTGTCCCCCCAAAAATAGCTTTTAAGTTCTCTAATTAAATTAGTGCAACTTTTAAAAATAAAAAGCTTAACTCTTCCCTGGGCATCTTTCAAATAACTTTTAACTCGGTTAATTCCGCTAAACAAATCCTTGTTAACCTTAGGGTTTGCGTTTATTCCAAAGTCATAAAAAAGTTCGCAAACACTTTTAGAAGAAGCAAGCGTTTTTTGGGTTGCGGCGCTGTCAATTAAGGCATCATATCTTCCGCCAAACCCCTTTTCCCAGCCAAGCCGCTCACAAATTTTTTTAATTGCATCTGCATGATATTGAACATCTTTTCCCGCCTCAAAGTGTTCTGCAATAACATAAACGTTTCCGTCATAATCAACGGCATAAAAATGGGCAGAAAGCGGGTTATTAAGCCCGGGGTCAATTGAAATTGTGTCAAACCACTCTCGCGGAACATCAAAGGGTTCAACAACATGAACTTGCGGGTCGAATTCTGGATAAACAAGCCCCATTGAAGATGAAAACTTTCCATAGCAGCGCGCCTCAAGCTCCTCCTCGCTCATTGAGGATTTTAAACTTTTAATTTCGTCTCTATCCAAATATGGGTTGTCGTCCCAATTCATTGTAATGTTCCAAACCTCTTGGTCTTCTTTTTCGTTTAAGTAAATTTCGTTGTAAACCCAGCTAAGCCCTTTAAGCGGCGTCATTGTTCCATAAATTTCGCCCTTTCTGTCTAGAATTCTCATTCTACATTCGCGATAGATGTCATATGGCGGCTCTTCGTCAAACCAAATATAATCAATGGACGCCCCTTGAAACTTTTCTCTTCCTTGATCGCAACTTTTAAAGCCAATTTTGCTAATTTTGCCAAAAACATTTTTAACTAAAACATAGTCAACAACTCCCCCGCTTGGAAAATCTTTTGAGCCACTTTCCATAACAATGTCCTCAATCCACCCTGGCTTCAAATAACTAAAAACTTTTCCTTGCGCAACATCTCTTTGAACTTGTTTAGAAAGAGAAACAACCCAAATAACAACCTCCTCGCGGTTAACTCTAAAAGGGTGAATTCCTCTTGCAAGCCAAACTGTTTCAACTGCGCCACACTCCGTTTTTCCGCTTCTGTTTCCGCCAAAAACCCAGCGGTTGCGCTTTAAACATTTGTGAAATTCCATTTGTTTTTTGTGAACTTTTTTCCCTTTGTTATATCTTTCTAATTTAGAATATTTATTTCTAAACAAAATTTCGTCGTCAATTTCGCCAAGTTTTGAAAGAATTTGTTTTTTGTTCATATTTTCTCCTGTAATCTCTCTAATTTAGACATTTTTCTCATAGCAAGTGTTATTTAAAAATGGTTATAATGAATTCATGCTAAAAAATCTTGCAAAAAAATCAATTCTAATTGTTTTCGCTGCCATATTTTGCCTGGGCTTTTTCCCATTTCAAATTAAAAGCGTTAGCGCGCAAACTCAAGATTCTTGCTATGCAAAAGTTCAATCTTCAAGCGTAAAGCTCTATCGCTCAACAACGGGAAGCGAAGACTTTTCTAATGTATATTTTGTAATTCCCCAAAGTTATTTTGTTGAAATTTCCTATTGTGAAAATGAAAATTATTACACCGCAAGATATCAAGATGTCTATGGCTATGTAAAAAAAAGTGAGGTTAAGGCAATTAGCGGCGTCCCTCAAACCCCATTTGCAATTGCAAGCTTTAGAATGTTTATTCCGGGCGGAGTTGACCTTCGCTCAACGCCCGTTTACACAGATGGGCTAAACACGCTTGAAACAATTAATTTTATGGAAACAAACCTAATATATTATGGAACAATTGACGGCGAGGAGGCAGTTACTTACAGCGGAACAACATGGTATTATTGCAAATATACAAAGGGCAGCCAAGAGGTTTTTGGCTATCTATATGCCTATTTTTGCGACTTGCTTACCGAAATTCCAACAAACACAGAAGCCGTTGAATATATTGAGCAGCCAGATTTTGTTGTTGAAACAACAACACCCCCTTCTGGCCAAGACGCAATGAGCGCCCTTCCAACAACAACTCAAATTATAATAATTGTTGCCGTTTGTTTGCCCTGCATTGCAATAATCTATCTCCTTTTTCGGCCAACAAAAATTAGCGCAAAAGCTCTTCAAGACGCCGAACTTAAACCAACTAAGCGCGAAAAGCGAAAGCGTTCGCGCCATCAAGACTATTATGAATATGACGAATGAGCGGTTTTGGATATTGTTTTTATAACGCTCTTTAAAAAATTAAAGTTTATTTCATTAAAAATTTCGCCGTTTTCCTTTCCGCTAAAAAAGTTTTTGCAAGAATAATAAACTTCCATAATCCAACCTTCGTTTGCAAATTTATCCATAAAATATTGCTCACAAAAGCCATTTTCTTGCAAATAATCGGCAAATAATTCATAGGCTTTATTTAGCCTTCTATAATACGTTCTTTCGCTTATATCAAGCAAATTTGCAATTTCCAAGCTTGTTCTTCCGTCTATGTGTTTCAAAATTAGTATTTTGGAGCAAAGTTTGTCAATTGCCTTTAATCCGTCAATGCAAATAGTGTTTAGGTTAATCAAATTAACCTTTGTTTCGGATACGTTAATAATAAAATTGCTAACAGCCTCGCTGCTTTGTTCAGTTAGATTTTTAGTTGTAACAAAGATTGACGAAAGCGCGCGCTTGTAAATTATTTCATCAAGTGCCCTAACAACCTTTGCAATATGCCTTTGAACCGTTAAAATAGTTCTTGCCCAAATTTTAAGTTCCATATCTTCCCCTTGCCAATAAATTCTGCCTATTAAAATTTAATAAACAAAAAAATTATAAAGTTGCAAAAATTTCAAAGTCAACAACAACTGACATAAATTTTACTTATTTTTGTAAAAAATTCAAAACAAATTTATACATTTTTACAATAATCGACAATCTTCGTCATTTTTGTATAAAAATTCTCGTTTAAAAAAACTATTAAATCTCTTTATTAATAAATAAAAGAAGGCCATTTGGCCTTCCTACGTTTTAACAACTTTCTATTCAAAAAGTTCTTTAATTTCGTTAAATTCTGCTTCGTCAACCTCTTTTGCAACAAGTTCCTCATCTGTTTGAGCCAAAGCTTTTTTCTTTACAAAATTTTTATTGTAGTCCAAAAAACTTGTTGTTTCGCCGTTCCATCTAAGTTTAACCGTTCCAAGCGGGCCGTTCCTGTGTTTCGCAATTATAAGTTCTGCAACATCACTCTCTTCCGTTATAACATCGTTATACATGTCTGCCTTATAGATGAACATAACAATATCTGCGTCCTGCTCAATTGAGCCGCTGTCTCTAAGGTCTGAAAGAACAGGCCTGTGGTCGCCCTTTCTCTGCTCAACCGCCCTTGAAAGCTGAGAAAGCAAAATTATTGGAACATCAAGCTCTCTTGCGGCAATTTTTAAAGATCTTGTAATTTCTCCAACTTCCAAAACTTTGTTGTCGAAAGTTGAATTTTTGTCCGCCCTCATAAGCTGAAGATAGTCAATCATAACAAGATCTAAACCATGTTCTCTTTTAATTCTTCTGCATTTTGAAAGAATGTCATTTGGGTCGTTTATTGAAGAGTCGTCAATATAAATTGAAGCCTCCGAAAGTTTTCTGCTTGCCTTAACCAAGGCCGTCCATTCGTCAACCGAAAGCTTTCCTTTTAGCGCTTTTTCCATTGAAACATTTCCAATTGAACACATGGACCTTTGGGCAATTTGTGTCCTTGGCATTTCCAAGGAGAAAATTGCACAACTTTTCTTTCCAAGCGTTGCCGCGTTGTTAACAATGTTCATGGCAAGCGAAGTTTTTCCAACGCCCGGCCTTGCTGCAAGAAGAATTAAATCGGAATTTTGAAGCCCATTTGTAATTGAATCTAAATCAGAAAACCCTGTTGAAAGCCCGCGAAGCGAAGAAGGGTCTTTTGCAATTTTATTTAATTTGTCAATAACTTCCTTTAAAGCGCCTTCAATGTGTTCCAAAGATGAAAAATCTTGCCTTTCTGCGATGTCAAAAATCTCTTTCTCTGCAAAACTAAGGGCAGCTTTGTCGTCCCCCGCTTGATAGGCATTTTCAATAATTTTCTGCCCAGCCATGATAAGTTTCCTAAAAAGTGAATCGCGCTTTACAATGTCCATGTAATATTTATAATTTGCCGCAGATGGAACGCTGTTTGTCAAACTTGTTAAATAATCAATTCCGCCAACTGCTTCAAGTTTTCCAACCTTTTCCAAAAGGTCTGTTAGCGTAACAAAGTCAATTGGCCTGTTTTGGCGATTTAACTCCAACATGTTTTCAAAAATTTCTCTGTTGGCAACTGAATAAAAATCGTCAGAATTAAGCGCGCTTAAAATTACAAGCGGTGCTTCATTGTCTATCATCATTGAACCAAGAACAGACTGTTCTGCTTCAATGCTGTGTGGCATGGTTTTATATTTCTCCATCTGTTTTCTCCTGTAACACTAATCCGCAAAAGGGTCGCGCCTCTTTGGCTTGTCCTTTTTTCTTTTTTCAATTAACTTTCCAACAACAAAAACAATTAGTTCAATAATCAAAATAACAGCGCCCCAGCAAACTATCGTTAAAAAAAGCTGAAGCCCAACGCTTAAATTTAACAAAAAAAACAAGTATGCAAACGCAACGCCAAAAGGAATTGAGGCCAAAAGCTCAATCATTCTTCTTTTCATGCTTTTTTTAAAATATCTTTTCTGGGTGCTATCCATCAGAAAAAAATTATAACATAAAAAAAGCGAAAGTCAAATCGTTTACTTATTCTTCAATTTCAATTTTTATTTCATTGCTCTGTTGCTCACCATTTAAAGCGGTTTTCTTTGGCTTTTTAAAATATATAACAACAAGATAAACCGCAACAAAAAGAAAGACAATTGCAAGGGCAAGGAGATAGTAGGCAAATTGGTTTGCTTGAACAACATAGAACTCAAATGTCAATTCCTCTCCGCTTTCAGAAGCGTAAAAGCAAAAAATTTTTCCGCCGCTAAGTTCAACTTCTTCGTCTTGGCCAACTGCGTGGAGACGCGGGTTTTGTGTTGCAAAGAAATAGTAATAGCTTGCCCCTTTAAAACTTTCAGCGGTCTCTTGCCCAAACTTGGAAAGAGTTTCTTCAATTCCTGTTTCAAAGTAATTTTCAAGCGTTGACGAAATCAACCCGCTTTGAGTTTTTGAAAAAATTTGGCTAAACTTTTCCGTTGTGGTTGTTGAAAAGGCGTGTTCTTTGTTAATTGCCCCGGAATATTGACAACTTGTTATAAAAATTCTTGAAGCAAGCGTTGTGTAAAATCTAAACTCAATTATATATGAGTTTTCGTTCCACGCAACATATGGCGTTAAATGATTTTTTAAAAGAACTCTTTCGCTTGAACTAATTTTGTTAGACAAAACCATGGAATCCAAAACAGAATAATATCTCAACTTAACATCTTCAATATATGTCGCCGCAAGGGTTTGAATTTTGTTCTTAACTGCCGTTTGTTGTTCTTGGTTCATTTCCTCAAGCCCGCTCTGTGAACAATCGATTGCAAAATAAATTGAGGAAAAAGCAGTGTTAATTGAGGTTAAATTCTGGGCAGATGTGCAACCAGAAAAACCAACAACAAATAGGCAAAGAAGCAAACATAACAAAACTTTTTTCATCTTAGATGATTTTACCACAAATTTATTATATGACAAAATTTTTATATTAATAATAAAAAAATTCGCCCGTGTTTGGGCGAACTTTTTTAATTATTCTTCTGTTGGCTTTGTTGCGTTTTTAACAGTTGCCTCCAAAGCTTTTTGTTGCTGTTTTAAAAGTTCGTTCTGCTCCTTAAGCCTTGCCTCAATTTGCTTTAGATTTTCGTCAATATCAACTTTTCTTGGCCTTCCGCGCTTCTTCGGCTCTGTTGCAACCGGCTCTGAAACCTCTTTTCTTGGCCTTCCGCGCTTCTTTGGCTCTGTTGCAACCGGCTCTGAAACCTCTTTTCTTGGCCTTCCGCGCTTCTTCGGCTCTGTTGCAACTGGCTCTGAAACCTCTTTTCTTGGCCTTCCGCGTTTCTTTGGCTCTGTTTCAACCGGCTCTGAAACCTCTTTTCTTGGCCTTCCGCGCTTTTTCTCTTCTTTAACTTCTGGTTCTGCTGAGGGTTCGGAAACTTCTTTGGACTCGGCAACTTCTTCGTTTTCAACTTCTCCCTCGCCTTCGGCTGCTGGTTCGTTGGCCGCTGTGTTTGAAGGCGCATCAAACATAGAAAATTCTTCTTCTGGTTTTGGTTCTTCTTTTGGTTTTTCTTTTGTTTGAGCCGCTGTGATTAAATTTCCTTCTTTGTCATAAACATTTCCTGCTTCATCGTGGAAATTACCTTCTTTGTCATAGTATGTTCCGTCCTTATTTCTGTAATTTCCAAGGTCGTCATAATATCCGCCAAATTCATCTTCGGCTGTTGTTTGACTAAGAGGTTCAAGCTTTTTGTTTTCGTCAAAAGAATAGTCCTCTGTTAACAACCTAATTTGTTTGTCTCTCTCAATGATAATTGCTTCTTTTTCCTTAAGCTGCTTTTCAAGTTCTTGTTTTTCCTTTCCAATTTCGGCTTTAATGTATGCCTCTCTTTGGTCTGTTTTATTAACCAAAATTTTGTTTTGTTTCTCTAAAATATCAATTCTATTAACAGCCTCTTCAAGTTCGCGCTCAACCTCCTCACGAGATTTAATTAACCCGTCGCGCTCCTCCCTAACTCTTGTGTTAACGTCTTCCTTAACCTCTTTAAAGATCTTGTTGGCAAAGGTTGTGTATTCTGCAAGCATTGCTTTTTCAAGGTTAACTTTTGCCTCTTGAATTTCTTGTTTGCGCTGAGCAATTTGCTCGGAAAGATTGTTGATTTCCTGGTTAAACCTAAGTTGTGCATCTTCCTGATCTTTTTCAATTTGCTCTTGCTTTTTAATTTCGTCAGATTGCTGTTTTCTAATGTAGTTGTATTCAAGCTTGTTAGTTGTTGCCTCCTGTTGCTCACGAAGCCTTAAGGAGTTTTCCTTGCTTGCTTGAAGTTTTTTCTGGTAGTCTTTAGTTGTATTTTCAAAGTTTCTCTTTAAACTTTCAATTTCACTTTCCAAATGTTGAATTTCTGTGTTAAGCCTTGTTCTAATGCCAATGAAAATTTCGGTCTCCTTCATTGCCCTTTCCAAAACAAGCTCACCCTTTTCGCCCGCCGGTTTAAAGTTATATTGCTCGTGTTGAATTGCATTCTCTCTTGCGCGCTTAAGTTCTTCTTGTTCTTGAATTTGCCTCTTTTCAATGTATTCGTTCAAAACAGGAATTCCGCGTTTAATTTCTTTTTCTGTAAAGAGAACTTCAAAGTCAACATAATCTGGCATTGTTGAAACTGCCTTGTCAATAAATCTGTTAAAGATGTGGAAAGTTTGATAAAGCTCTGTTGTGTTTGCCGCCATTCTAATATTTAAAGCTATAACAAACAAGTAATTAATAATTAAAATAAAAACTGGAATTGTAAAAACGGTGATAAAGAAATCTGCCCCAAATTCGCCAACGCCGGCTGCATAACCACAGGTAAATAAAAACGCAAGCCCAGCAAAAACAAACCCAAAAGCTTTAATAATTTTAATAATTGCTTGGAAGGCGCTTGTTTTAAGCGGCCTGTCTATACAATTTTCAACAGACATGTAAAAACTTGGGTTTTTATCCCTGTTTAACATGTATTCCTGCCAGTGATATCTAAGCGTTTTTGGAACAGCTTTCATCAAATTATTAAGTTCAATTAAATTGTTTTCGTTTATGTATTGAGCATCATAAAGAAAAACATTTAATCTGTCAATTGCCCTAACAAGCCTTAACTCATAAATAAAGTGAGTTGCAATAATAAAGGCAATTATTGCAAATATTTCTAGGCCAATAAATAAGAAAAGCAGGCCTTCAAGCGAAAGAGAATCTCTAACGCCCTCAAAGAATGTAACGATGCTTTGAAAGACATCCGCCCCCAAAAAGTTCATATCCCCTCCTTAAATTGATTTTAGTATATCACATAAAAAATAATTTAACTAATATTTTTTTAATATTTTTTAAGAATTTTTTTTATTTTTTTTTAGATATTCACGCGAATTAATTTTCCATGCTTTAAACTGAGCAAATAAACCTCGTCAACTTTTGAATTCATTGCGCTTTCAAGCGCAAATTTATATGCTTTAAGCTGGCCGCCATATTTTTTTGCAAGCCTCTCTTCATTGTTTATTGAAGTATATTTATAGTCTATTAAAATATTTTTAGCTCCGCAAGAAAAAAGGTCAACCTTTCCCTGAATTAAAATTTTTTCTTCAACTCCAAAGCCAAAAACACGCTTTGGGCTTTCATAAATCATGAATTCCTTTTCCTTATAAATCTTGTTTTCCTTTGGAATGATTTGTTTAATTATTTCAACATTTTTAATTATCGTTTTAAAAAGAAATTTTGGGTCAAATGTTCCGTTGTTGGTTTCTTCAATTGTTTGAAAAACTTCCTGCTGCAAATTTTCGGAATAAAAATTTAATCTCTCCATAATTTCATGAACAATATTTCCCTCTTCAATTGTGCTAAAAGAAAGATGTTTTGAGGTTTGATAGTTCTCTGGCAAATCAACAATATTTTCATATCCAAAACCGCTAAAAGCAACTCGGCTAACAGAAGTTTTTGTTGAAAGACGCGTTCTTTCTAAATTTGGATAAATAAAATTAATGTTTTCTTTTGCGCTTTTTAACAAATTAAAATCAAATTTTTCTTCGGGCTTAATTTCAATTTGCTCCTCGCTTCCGTTCTCAATTTCCAGTTTAAGCGAATCAATTTCTTTTCCCTTAATTGCGCCCAATATTAAATTCAAATAGCTTTGTTTTACAGAAATTAAATCTGTTTCGCAATTAATTTCAGAAACCGAATCAAAAAGATTTTCTTGTTCCAAAATTTTCCCGGTTATGATAAGTTTGTTTTGCACGCGCGTAAGTGCAACATATAAAAGCCTTAAATTCTCTGCAATCTCTCGCCTTTTTTGAGAGTTTACAATAATTTGTTCAAAAATGCTGTCATAAACCTTTCTTTCCAAGTTGTTATAATTTTTTAGCGCCATTCCAAAATTTTTGTCAATTTTCAAATCTGCGCCGTCCCTTTTGTTTGAGAACAAATCTCGCCCGCAATCTGCAAGAATTACAACCGGAAATTCAAGCCCTTTGCTTGAGTGAATTGTTGTAATTTTAACGCAATTGTCCGTTGAAGATTTAACGCTTGGAACTTTAATTTGTTTGTTTTGTGAAAGATATTCGCAAAGCAAGGCAAGGTTGAAGTTAAAGCCGGCCTGCTCAATATGGGCCAAAAATTGTTTTATAACATTTAATTTAACAAAGCCGTTTTCGCTTTTTAAAACATGTGAAATATAATTTGTTTTTTCAAAGAATTTCAAAACCGCCGCCCTAACGCCCTCTGTCTTAATTGAAAAAGAAAGATCATCTAAACTTTTATTGAACTTAAAAAGTTTTTCAGAAAGCGCGTTTTCTCTTTTCAAATAATTTTCAAATTTCTCGTGGAAATATTGGCCCTCTTCAAGTGAAATTTCTCCAAGTTCGTCAAATGAAAAATCAAAATATGGGCTCGCCAAAATTGGCGCAAGAACCAAATCGTTCTTCCTGTTTAAAACAAGATTTAAAAGGCTAATCAAAAGTTGGTTTTCTTTTGAAGACAAAAGGTCAACCTCGTCGCTAACATCAAAGGGAATGTTTGCCTCTAAAAAAACTTTTGAAAGGCCTAAAACAAGGTCGCTTCTCTTTCTAACCAAAATTGCAATGTCTCCAAACTGAATTTCCCGTTCTTTTCCGCTATTGTCAACAATCTTTTCTCGAAGAAGTTTGGAAATTTCGCTTGCAATAACTTTTGCCTCGTTTGAAATTTGGCTGAAATTTTTTGGCGCAGAAAGGGCGCTGTAAATTCCCCGTGGTTCAAGTTGTTCTTCCTTGTTTTCAACAACGCCAACAATTTTAACGCTTGGCTCGGCGCAAGAAATTTTTGAAGTTTTTATAATTTCATTTTCAAGGTTAAACTTTGCATCTTTTTCATAGTTGATTTGAGCGCTTTTTTCCGTCATCAAACTTCCAAAAACCATGTTAACAAAATTTAAAATTTTTGGGTTACTTCTAAAATTATATGTCAGTTTAAGGGCGCGCTTATCTTCCGTCTTTTCAAAATTTTTCAACGTGTCAACAAAAATGTCAACATCTGCCTGCCTAAAAGCATAGATGCTTTGTTTGGAATCTCCAACATAAAAAACATTGTTGCCTTTTGAAACTAAGTTTAAAATTTGGTTTTGAATTGGGTTAATGTCTTGAAACTCGTCAACAAAAATTTTGAAATATTTTTCCTTAATTTCATCCCTTGCCGTTTGGTTTTGCAAAATTTGATAGCAAAATTCCTCTAAATCCGAAAAATCAAACATGTTAATCTTGCTTTTCTCTTGGCTTAAAAAGAATTTATAATCGCGATAGAGCTCAACAATTGACCCAATGTTTTCTTTGCAACTTTTAAAGGAATTTAAAACATTTTCAAAACTCCCATAGTTTTTTTCTCTAAATTTTTTCAAATAGTTCCCAAAAATTAGTTTTGCCTCTTTAACCTCTAAAAAAGTCTGGGTTTTAGGAAGGCTTTTGCTTTCTCTAAGTTCCGGAAATTTAAATTCGCCAGAAAGAAGAGAAAAACTTTTTTTAAAGTCTGCCCCAACAAATTCCGCCAAAAGAGAAATACAATTGTTTATGTGGGCGCAAAGCGCATCTTCGCCAAAACCCTTTGCTTTGGCTAAAAGCTTTTCAAGCTCTGCCTTTGCCTTTGTTGCAAAAGCATAGCCTTCGGAAAAAAAGCAAGAAAAAGCCTCATCTTGATTGCAATACATTTTAAAGGCAATTTCGTCTAAAAAACTTTCCTTGTCGAACTGAGAAGAAAGATAATTGTCAAGCTTAAAAATTCTTTCCTTAATTGACGCCGCGCTTCTTCGCCTTCCAAGAACATCTAAAAGCGCAAGATATCTTTCCATTGAGGAATTTTTTAATTTTTCTATTGCCTTTGCAAAAGAAAGTTCTTGAAGCGCCAAAAGTTTTTGTTCTGGAATAATTTCAAAACTAGGAGAAATTCCAATTACAAAAAAATATTTTTTAACAATTTTTTCATAAAAAGAATGGAAGGTTGAAATGTCCGCCTGGGGAAGAAGGTCAATCTGCTCCAAAAGGTCAATCCGCTCGTTTTCAATTGCAAACTCTAAAAGCTTTGAAGAAAGCCTTTGTTTCATCTCTCCTGCCGCAAGGTTTGTAAAAGTTAAGGCCAAAATGTTTTCAAGGCTAACCCCCGCTTTTAATTCCTCCATAATTTTTTCAATCATAATTGTTGTTTTTCCGCTTCCTGCCCCGGCGGAAACAATTGAACTTTGATTGAAGGTTTTCAATATGTCCTTTTGCTCATCTGTAAATTTATTCATCGCCCAAAATCCTTTTAAAATCTTGCTCAGAAAGTTCTTTTCCAAATGTTCTAATTTCTTGGCTCTCGCCCTGTTTAAAACTACAAATGCAAAAAAGCGGGCACGTTTTGCACGGCGAAGTTTCAAAGGAGTCTCCAATTGGGTTTGCAGGAAACTTTCCGCTTAAAATTTCTTCCTTTGCCCTTTCAATTAATTTTTTAACATACATCAAAACGCTTTCAAAGCCTTCCTTTGAAAAGACATTTTTCTTAGTTGATAAAACAAGGTTGTTTGGGCTTGATTCTTTTTTTAGTTTAAGCGCAACAATATCGCTTTCAAGCGCGCTTCCAAAGCGTCTGTCTAAATCGGAAATTATGTTTTGCAAATCTAAAACAAAGCCATCTAAACAAAACTTTTTAACATCTTTGGCGCTGTAATCCTCAGAAATTGGAAAATAAAAGCCGCCCGCCGGAACAAGGCCAAACATCGCCTCAATTGCAATTAGATAAATGAAAAGTTGAAGTTCAACGCCATGATAAACTTTTTTTAAACTTCTTGAAATTTCGCCAGATTTATAGTCTACAACTCTAAAATAATCGCCAGAAACATCAACTCTGTCAACAACGCCGCAAAGCGGAAGTTCTCCAAGGTTATATCTAAATGGCTTTTCAACATAGCGAACAAGGAAATTTGAATTGTGTTGTTCATAAACAATTTTATAAACCATTGTTCTTGCCTCTTTTTTAAGAAGTGCAAAGAGATGGTTGTTTTCTTTGTTTCTTTTAAGCAAACTAAATCTTTCGCTTTTTAAAACATTTGAAACAATCTGCTCAAATTCGCCGTCTGTTTCCTCTTT
The DNA here is from genome assembly GCA_949283975.1 of uncultured Bacillota bacterium. Classification (GTDB taxonomy): domain Bacteria; phylum Bacillota; class Clostridia; order Christensenellales; family UBA1242; genus UMGS687. The sequence goes on along the minus strand of CASDUK010000001.1, from coordinate 148,312 downwards.
TGTAATAGTTTGAATCTTGTTTAAATTTCTTTCAACAAATTGCTTTGCAATCATGTGGAAATAGTTTCCAAAGTCTCTTCCGTCAAAATTGTTTGTTTGGTTTTCCCTAATCCCAAGCCCATAGAAAAAGAAATGTTTAAACGGACACTTGAAAAAATTTTCAATTTCTGTTGGTGAAAGTTTCTTAAAAAGATTTTTGCTTGTTTGCTCTCTCTTCTCCTTGTTTGGCACAATCAACTGCTCTGCCTGAGCCTTGGAAATTTTTTGTTCTTTTAATAGCGAGAGAACAAATTTTTCATAATCCAAACCATCTTGAATTAAAAATTTTAAAAGTTTTTCTCTTCCAAAGCGCTCATAAAAATTCGAAGTAGTTTTAATTGGCAAAAAGTCCCTTGAAAAAATTTTCCCAAGTTCATAAAACAGCGAAGATTTCTCTTCCTTTTCTCCAAGTTCGTTTTCGCTAAAAGAAACAAAAATTTCCTTGGCTTGAGAAAGGTCAAACAAAAGTTTTTGTTTGTTCCTTTTGTTAATCATCTTAATTGTTGGCGTTATTGGAAGGCGCAAAGAAGAGATGTCCTGGTCGCAAAGAATTCCAACGTCCTTAACAGTTTTTGGAATTTGCCCCTGTTTTGCGCCCGCAACAAACAAAACATCTCTCCGCTCGAAAAAGGATTTTTCTCCGCCCAAAAACACGCAGTCGATTGAAACAGGAACAGAGGAAAGTTCTTTTTCGCCAAAGAGAGAGAGAAAAATTGTTGAAAATTCCTCAAAATCAACTTCAATTTCCTCAGATAAATTTTCCAAAATTTCATCTAGCTGATTAAAGATTTGAAGATAAATTTTCTCGTTATACAAATTTTCTTCTGAAAATTTTTCCGTTAGTGCTATGTTAATTTCTCTTAATTTAAATTCGTCAATTATTTCTTTTACAATTCCAGAAAAGCCTGCAATATTATTGTTTTTTTCAATTTTTAATTTAATTTTTTCAATTTTTTTGTTAATTTTGTTAATATTTTCAAAATTTTCAAAACTTTTTTGTTCAAATCCAAATTTTAAGCAAAAATTTTCAAACGCCGAAATTTCGTTAATGTCTGCGTCTAAATAGCAATTCATCAGCAAGTTTAAAAAGCCAATCTGATTTGAGTTTAAAATATATTCGAAAAGGTTCTTAAAAAAATTGTAAATTGGAAGAGTTTCAACTTTTACGCCAAGGTCAACAAAATATGGTATGTTATACGAAGCAAAAACCTCTCTAAAAATTTTGTTCCCCTCCTCCAAGTTTCCAACTAAGACATTGAAATCGGAAAAGCTTTTATTTTCTTGTTTAATTTTGAAAAGAATTGTTTTTGCAATTTCCTCTGCTTCTTTTTCGGGTTTTTCAAATTGAAGAAGAAAAACTTTTTCCGTCTCAAAAAAGTTTTCTTTTCCAGAAAAAAGATTTCTTAAAATGTGGCCGCCCTCGCCCGCTTGTTCATCTTTTAAAAAAGTTTGAGAAATTTCAATTTTATGGTTGCGTCTAATTTTGTTAATTTTGTTTAAAATGTCCTCATCGTAAATAAAATAATTTTTCTGGCTGCCGGGCTTAATTGCCCCAACAACAACTCTTTTTGCAAGCAAACAAATTTTTTCCAAAATTTTTTCTCCCTGAGCCGTCAAACTGTCAAACCCTGCAAAAAAGAAATTGCAATTGGAAATTTTTGCCTCGTCCATGTTTTGAATAAGGTTTGAAAGAACATCGGAAGAATCTGAAAGTTCCTTTTCATCCTCATATTTTTTATAGATTAAAAATAGTTCTAAAAGTTTTTTGTTTGTTGCGCCAACAGAAAACTCCTCTGGAGAAATTTGGCTTGATTTAAGCTGAGAAATAATTTTATAAACTTGGCTGGAAAGTTCAAAACTTGGCAAAAACGATTGTAGCCCAAGCTCCTTAAGCGCGCAATAAATTTTAACCCTGCTCTGATCTGAAGAGAGAACTTTAAGTTTCGGCGAAAAATATGTTGCAAGTTTCGAAATTCCAACAACCTTTATGTTGAACGTTGAATTAATGTTGTTCTGGCTGAACTGAAGCTTTTCTGCCAAAAGAGAAAATCTGTCCGGAACAACAACAAAATTTTCAAGCTCTAAAGAATTTGAAACCTCAATGCTTCCAATAACAGCCTCTGCAACGGAATATAAATTGTTTCCAACAATTACTTCAACTTTCACATGGCTATTTTAACACAATAAAATATAAAATGGCAAATTTTAAAAATCATTTTTTCTCCATGCATTTGTTTTGAAAGGGCTTGCTAAATTACTTTTGTTCCAATTCCTTTTTTAGTCTCGTTTTTAACGCTCCAATAACTGTTAAAATTGCAATAATTAACAACAGAAAAATATCAATCTTGTTCTTTCAATTGGATTCTAATTTTTCTATTTCAAACCCAAATCAATAGTCTGGATCTAACAAAAAAGACCGAAAATTGAAAATTTTGGGCTTCGTTCCAAATCTCTCAAAAACTGCCTCCCGTAAGTGTTAGTAGGTGTCAAGACTTTTTAGGATATCTATCTTTTGGCACACTTTTATGAACTTTTAAGTCTCCTTCCGAAACCATAATATCTGCTATATCTTTTCCAGTATAAAATTCAGAAAAGATTACCTGCCATTTGCCATCAACCGCTTTTTCACTCATAACTGCACCAAAGTCACCTAGCCTAACCCCTGCTTTTGTATAAGCCGGTTTTTCTTCTATTAGTTCAACTAAATCTAAATACTTCATATCAGTCTCCTTTTAACCTGCAAGCGGCGTATTATTTGTAATTTCGCCTTTAGGTCTTACCATCCAACCAGAAGTTAAAACAATATATCTTCCGTTTTTAAAAAATTTAATATCTATGGTAATTCTCTGCCCTTGCATATCTAATTTACCAAGTTTATAATTGCTATTACAATAATTTTTTACTGCTTGACTTTCATATTCTTCTTTTAAATACTGAGAATCTTTTATTGTAAAGCCAAGCCTTTCAAACAAATCTCGTTTCCCATTCCAAGCATATTTATCACTGAAAATGTAATCAGTAATTTTTTTTAAATCACATTTAGCATAAGAATTGATATTTGGCTTGGGTTTTGAAATATTATTTACAATACAATGACATTTTTCGTGTTGTGGCAATTGTGGTTTTAAAATGTTGTTAAACCAACATTTATCCAAAACTAAACATATCGGGCAATGCGTCAGTCCCATTGGGATATGTTTCCATTCAACCCATCCTGCATAACTTACATTTCCATTTTCATCAATTTTAATTAAATCATCAAATACTCCCATATTATAGCAAATCTCCTTTTAAATTACAAAAGGTTGAAGAAATAAATTTCCTCCAACCTTTTGATTAGATTTTACCATAATTTTTTTAAAATCAATGCTTGTATGCCACCTTTTCTCCACATCTTCTTCTTTTTTCACGTTTTCTTTCTTTTCGTTCTTTAAAAAATTGCATAAGAAAACGTCATATTCATCGTTCATTCATGAAATTAAATCTTCTTTTCTGTTTTCAATATTTTCCTTCCTTTTTTTAAGTCTTGTTTTTAAAATGCTCCAATATCTGTTAAAATTGTAACAACAACCGAAAAACCTATCCTCCTTTTGTTCGTTCATTTGAGTTCTAATTTCTATCTTCGCCATATTTGTAAAACCTTCTTTATTTGCATTATTGTTTGAATTTGTAATCTTTCGTAAATGTTAAATTCTTTCTTTTTCCATTTGTCATGTGTTTTCTCATTAATAACTATCGTTTGTCGAATTTTGTCTTTTTTTGTCAAAGTATTATTGCCTCTAGACGAATATGGACAAATTATATAGGTCATCAATGAAAACAATAAAAACAAATTAGTTGACAAAAATTTTTAATTTGATATAATTCAAAAGAAACTGGAACTAAAAGGTGGTGAGAGGCAGATGACAATGGTTAAAGTTGGCGAAAACGAAAGTTTAGACAGCGCTTTAAAACGCTTTAAAAGAAAATGCCAGCGCGATGGAATTATTGGCGACATAAGAAAGAAAGAAGCCTACCTTAAGCCCAGCGTTAAAAGAAAGAAAAAAAGCGAAGCGGCTAGAAAGCGCGCAAGAAAAAGAGGTTAAAAAAAACAAGCAAAAATTTTGCTTGTTTTTTTTAATCTAACAAAACGTTGTGAATAACTTCCTGAACGTCGTCACTCTCCTCAAGTTTGTCAACCATTTTAGAAAAAGTTTCAAGTTGCTTTTCGTCTAAACTTGCATAGTTTTGAGGAATAAATTCAACTTCTGCCGAAACAAAGTTAAGCCCTTTGGCCTCAAGAGCGGATTTAACACTTTCAAGCTGCTTTGGATCGGTTAAAATTTCAAAAACATCGCCCTCGTCTTTAACATCTTCTGCCTCTGCCTCCAAAGCCAAAAGAAGAACATCGTCCTCAGACAAATTTCCCTTTTCCAAAACCAAAACGCCCTTTTTGTCAAACATAAATTGAACGCAGCCAAGCGCTCCAAGTGACCCGCCAAATTTGTCGAACGCGTGGCGAACGTCTCCCGCCGTTCTGTTTTTGTTGTCTGTTAAACACCTAACAATAACTGCGCTTCCGCCAACGCCATAGCCCTCATAGCTGCATTCCTCATAGTTAATGCTTCCAAGTTCTCCGCTTGCTTTTTTTATGCTTCGTGTAATCGTGTCGTTTGGCATGTTGTTTTGCTTTGCTTTTGCAATAATGTTTTTTAGCGCACCGTTAACTTCTGGGTCTGCCCCTCCGCTTTTAACCGCAACCGCAATTTCGCGGCCGATTTTAGTAAAAATTTTCCCTCTTTGTGCGTCAGATTTTTCCTTTGTGTTTTTTATGTTGTGCCACTTGCTGTGTCCGCTCATCTATTTTTCTCCTTTTATATTTTTAAATTTATTATAACAATATGACATTAAAATGCTTCCAGCAACTCCTGCGTTCAAACTTTCAACGTTTTTGCTCATTTCAATTTCAACGCCCCTTCCAAGCGCCAAAACTTCCTTTGAAATCCCGCCCCCTTCGTTTCCAACAACAACGCCAAGCGGAAAGTTAAATTTTTCTTTTGAAACAGGCGCGCCGCCAAGCTCTCCACATAAAAGCGTTTTGCCTTTAAATTCGTTTAGAAATGTCTGCTTTGAAATTTCAAAAAGGTTTGCCCTAAAAATTGCGCCCATGCTGCTTCTTGCAACTTTTTCATTTGAAACTTTTGCGCAATCTATCAAATAAATTTCATTAAATTCAAATGCAACCGCGCTTCTGATAAGCGTTCCAACATTTCCAGGGTCTTGAACGCAATCTAAAACCAAAAAATTTCCCGATGGAGGGCGGAACTGCATCAAATTGAATTTAACAACTGCAACAGCCCCTTGGGATGAAACCGTTGAACAAATTGTTTTAAAAACATTTTCGCTAACAACAATTTTGTTTTTTGAATTTAGCTTTTTTTCTTCAAAGCTTGCCCCCTCTTTTAAAACAAGCCATTCAATTTCAAAACCAGATGAACTTGCCTCAAAAATCAATTTTGGGTTGTCTAAAAACAAAAAGCCGTTTGAACCTTTTAGCTTTTTAATTTGTTTAACATTCTCGTTCTTAGTCGAAACAATAACCACGGTTATGTTATATCACATTGCAAGGCATTTTCAAAATAACAAAACTGAAATTTTTAACATATTGTGTAGTATGTTTACACTAAGTGTTTGTTTAATTGTTAAAGATGAAGATGAAGTTTTAGAAAGATGTTTAAATTGTGCTTGTCAGTTTGCAGACGAAATTGTTGTTGTAGACACTGGGTCTAAGGATAAAACAATTGAAATTGCAAAAATGTTTACAAACCGTGTTTACTCTTTTAAGTGGGAAAATGATTTTTCAAAGGCAAGAAATTTTAGTTTTTCTAAGGCAACAAAAGATTATGTAATGTGGCTGGACGCAGACGACATAATAACTAATGAAAACATTGAGAAAATTAAAAAGCTAAAACAAACAACTAATCCAAAAGATGTTTACATGTTAAAATATGAAATTGCGTTCGACGAGGCAAACAACCCAACTTTCACTTACTTTCGCGAAAGAATTTTAAGGCGAAGCATGAATTTTGTGTGGGAGGGGTTTATCCACGAAGTTATAACCCCTCGCGGAAAAATTGAACATGTTGACATTGCAATTCAACACAGGAAAATTAAATTTTCAAACCCAAAGCGAAATTTAAAAATTTACAATCAAAAAATTAAAGAAGGCTATAAGCTCAACCCGCGAGAGCAATTTTACTATGCCCGCGAACTTTTTTATAACAATTACAACAAAAAATGTATTGCAACATTAAAAAAATACCTAAAAAACAAAGAGGCCTTTATTGTAAATAAAATTGACGCCCACAAAATAATTGCCCAGTGTTTCATGCGCCTTGGCAACAATGAAAATGCAAAAAAATATTTGATAGAAAGTTTTAAGCTTGCCCCGCCTTCCGCAGAGTTTTGTTGCATGCTTGGAAACTTAGAACTTGAAAGAAATTTAAGGGGCGCAATGTTTTGGTTTAAAGCCGCCCTCTGCTGTGAAAAAAAAGCGGAAAGCGGCGCTTTTGTTGAAGATTGTTATTACGACTTAATTCCAAACATTCAACTTTGCTATATAAACTACAAACTTGGAAATTTTTTAGAATCATATAACTATCATAAAAAGGCAATGGAAATTAACCCAAAAAACGAGGCCGTCCTTAACAATGAAAAATATTTTAAAAGCCTAAAATTCTAATTCTGGGCTTTCTTTCCTTTTATAAAACATTTCAACTTTTCTTTCATGAACAACTTGTTCTTGAACAATTTCAAGCTTCTTTGCCAAAAAACTGTAATGGTTTTCTTTAAAATCTTTTTCAGAAATGTTGTCTGAAAAAATCCCAGTGCAGCCATAGTCAAGCGCCGTTCTTAAAAAATTCTCCTTGTCCATGTGGGCAAAAACTCTAACGCCCTGTTGATTGAGTTTTTCAATGTCAACCCTAAAAAAGTCTATTGGAAAAATATGAACATATCTAATTTTATCAAATTCTTTAATAATGTTTAAAAGTTGCCTTGTGGAATAATAATTTTTATAGTTGGTGAACATAATCTCCTTAAAATCATATCTTTTTTCAAGATCTAAAAGCATGTCTCTTGAACTAACAAACGGAAGAATTGTCTTGGATATATCCAAATTTTGCTGCTTGGCAAGGTCAATAATTCTGTAATAAACCGCCGTTGGATTCTTTTCTTTTGTGTCAATAATAAATTTACATTCTGGAAAAATTTTGCAAAGCGCAAGCAAACTTTCCTCCGTAATCCCCTCAAATTTTCCGGCAATTTTTGTGTTTTTATAATCCTGATAGGCAATTCTGTTTCTCATGCTGTGGCCGTCTAAATATTCATATGTGTGAGTTCCAACAAGCCTGCCATCGCTTGAAAAAACAAGGTCAAACTCAAAAAGCCGCGTTCCCTCTGCATAATAATGATAAAATCCCTCTAAGCAGTTCAAATAACCAAGTTCCCTTCCGTTCTCTTCTAGCGCGCCGCCCGCATGGGCAACAACGAAATTTGTGTTGTAATCAACTCCGGGGTTTGTGTATGTATCACTTGGCGCAAGCTTAATTGAAGTTGTTGCTACAATAACTGCTGCCGCCGTTAAATAAAAAACCTTAAGTTTTTTCGAATCAGAAATTTCGGCCTGGCTTTTGAGCATGCCGCGCCTGTTTAACCTCTTTTTAAATTCCCTCTTGCTTTCTTGCATTGTTATTAATTTAACACATAAATCTGCTTTTTTCAAGAGAAAATAAAAAAACGGTTCTCACAAAAACTTCTTGTTTAAAAATTCTAAATTTATGTTGCATCCCTTACTTTATTGCAAAAAATTCTGCAAAAATTGCTTGCCTTCTCTTTTTTCAAAAACGGTTTTTAATTCGTGCTTTATGTCGAAATTTGTCGAAATTTGTATGTTACAGTTAAAAATGTAAAACATTTCCACTTTAAAAAGCTTTTTTATCCAAAAACAAAAATATTATATATATTTTTTAACAAAACAACTAAAACTCAATTATTAACAATCCAGTTATAGCTCTGCATAAATATATGAAAGTCAAATAACTAGCGCTTTTTTATAAATTTTATTTAAAAAAGAAAAATTGGTTGACATCTTTTTATTTTTATGCTAATATAATTTTCGCGTTTAATTTGCGGGTGTAGCTCAGTGGTAGAGCTCCAGCCTTCCAAGCTGGCTGCGAGGGTCCGATTCCCTTCACCCGCTCCACTATAGCAGGGTTTATCCCTGCTTTTATTTTGGGTTCGGGAATCGAACCCTACGAGTCCTCATCTCCCCTCTGTTCGAAACTGGTCGCCTTTTCGCTGCCTCGCTCAAATGAAAATCGCCTGCGCTGTTTCGCCCACTGGGCGCGCTTGGCTCTTTTCCCTTCACCCGCTCCACTTTGGCAGGGTTTATCCCTGCTTTTATTTTGGGCTTGGCTCTTCGAAATATTTAATCTCCTTATAAGTCGCGGCAAAAATTACAAGAATTTGTAATTTTTCGTCTGGCCGCGTATAAGAGAAAAAATTATTTTGTCGAAATATGTCGAATTATGGGTGGCGCATATTTTTTTGCAATACTAAAATAGATTATAAAATAATTTTCATAATTAAAAAGCAACTTCTTTTTAAACTTTTTAACCCTGAGCGCTTGGAAATACAATAAAAAATAGCTAAAATTAAAAACTTTGCTGAACTTCTGCCTGCATGGACAAAACTTCTAAAAATTCATCTTCAACTCTTTTAACAAAATTTGGTTTGGCAAAATCAAATAGATGTTCCAAAACAGGTTTAACATTGCTAAATTTATCGTTAAATAATGTTTCTGTTATTTCAAGGGTTGACTTTTTCTCGTCTATAACCTCTTTAATTGTTGAAAAGAGCTTTAAAACGTTCTCTTTTGCCGGTTTATTTTCACGAAGAATCATCTTTATATATTCTTGGTTTTGTTTAACCCTAATTTCATCAAAACGATCTTTAATTTGATCTTTTAAAACAAGATTGTCTAAAAGCCTTTCAATTATTTTTGAAATGTTTTCAGCTTCTTCGTCTTTGAATAAATATTCCATTTTTTTAACTCCTTATATATCTTCGTCAATCAATGTTTCATAAACGCTTTCGTAAATTGACGGCGCTTTTTCCCTCCAAAGCCTAACCGCATTAATTGCGCTTGAACGCGAAGGGGCGCGAAACTCAACATTGAACATTGGTTCACTGTCGAACGGAGAGCGAATTCTTAGTTTTAAATTATATGACCCGTCTTCCATTTTTTCATAATCCGCCAAATATTCTTGGCTTCGCTTAAATGCAAGCCTGTTTTGCTTTGTGAACTCCTTAATCTCTTCCCTTAGAGCAAGGGGAATTCGCCTGTAGAGATGAGACAAACAATTTCTTCCCTCATAGGAAATGTTATATCGCGGTTCTTCTCCGTTTTGATCTATGTTATATATGAACCCAACTTCTAAAAGATTGTATAAAATCTCTTTACACTCCATGTAGTTAATCCAATTATTTCTGCTAGAGCATATGTCCAAAATTGAATTTTCTGCAAGCGGAATTTCAATTGTTTCCAAAACAAAAAGCAAAACAAGTTTATTAACTGTTGAATCCGAACTTATGTTCATTTTTTCTCCTAAGTTAATTTTACCACAAATTTTTAAATTTCAAATCTAAATGCGCCGCCAGCAAGCCCAGAAACAACAGGCTTTCCCTCGCTAAGCCTTCCAAGAAGCGGAATTTGACCGGCAAGTTTTAATCCTTCGCCGCAAGCGCAAACAATGCTTGGAGGCTCGTGGTTAAACTCGCTGTAAACAACGCTTCCTCCCTTTGGAAGAGAAATTGCCCTAAGCCCCTTTCGATATCTTGCCGAAAGGCCAAACTCTGCAATTGGAATTCTCTTTCCAATTCCCTTGTTTGTAAGAAGAGTTAAATTTCCAGATTTTGTAACCTGGCAAGCAAAAATTGCCCTGTCTTCTCCGTCTAAATTAATTCCCCTAACTCCGCCAGAAACACGACCTTGAACTGGAATGTCAACTTTTTCAAAGTTTAAAACCATTGCGTTTTTTGTAACAAAAACAACAGAACCGCCCTCTTTAAACTCTTCAACGCCAATAAGTTCTTCGCCTTCCTTTAATTTTAATGCTTGGAAAACCGCCTTTGCAATGTCATATTCTTCAAGATTTGAAAGTTTAATCATTCCGTCGCTGGTGTAGAAAACAATTTTCTTTTGTTCTAAGTTAGAAGGAAGAGCCAAAATTGCAATTGCTTTTTCATCACTTCCAACCCTTTTATCTATGTTTTTAAGAAGCGCTCCCTTCTCCTTCCACTTTGCTTCTGGAATGTTTCCAGCAGAAATTTTTAAACAATTACCTTTGTTTGTAAAAATTAAAACTTTTTCTGTGTTTTTAATCTTTAATAATTGGGTGTGGACATGATCCAACGTTGAAGACTGGCCAAGTTCCTTGGCAGCAAGGTTGTAATTTTTAAGCGGAATTGCTTTAATCGCGCCAGAGGCACAAACGGCCAAAACAACCTCTGTTTCCATAATGATTGGCTCTAATTTAACCTTTGTTTTTGTTTCAATTGACTGCGTTTTTTTGTCAATCTCGCTTTTTCTTCCGCTTTTAAAACGCCTTTTAATTTCGCCAAGCTCTGTTTTAACAACACCAAGTTGAAGGCGCTTGCTTTCATAAATTTTTGTTAGTTCTGCAATTCTAATTTTTAGCGCCGCAAGTTCCTCCTTTAGCTTGTTAACTTCAAGATTGACAAGCCTTGCAAGGCGCATGTCTAAAATTGCTTGCGCTTGCTTTTCACTTAGCGCAAATTTATTTCTAAGCTTAACTTTTGCCTCTGCAACAGAAGCAGATGATTTAATAATTTTAATAACTTCGTCAATATTTTTAATTGCAATTAAAAGCCCTTCTAAAATGTGGGCTCTTTCCTTTGCTTGGTCAAGCTCGAATTTTGTTCTTCTAAAAATAACCTCTCGCTGATATTCAACATAGTATGAAATTATATCCAAAAGCCCCATTTGTTTTGGCTTTCCGTCTGCAATTGCAACCATGTTAATTCCAAAGGTAACTTGAAGGCCGGTTTGTTTGAAAAGATAGTCTAAAATAAACTTTTCGTTGGCTTCTTTTTTAAGGCGAATAACTGCCCTAAGCCCGTTTCTGTCCGACTCGTCTCTAATTTCAATTATCCCAGACAAAATGTTTTTGTTTGCCTCTCTAAGTTCTGCAATTTTTTGAAGAAGCGCCGCCTTGTTTGTTTGGTATGGAACTTCTGTTATAACAATGGACTTTTTATCGCCCTTTTCTTCAATGTGGGTTTTTGCTCTTAAAATAATTTTGCCTTTGCCCGTTCTGTAAGCCTCCTTAAGCTCCTCGCCGGCAAGGATAATTCCCCCGGTTGGAAAATCTGGCCCTTTAATTATTTTCATCATCTCTTCAAGCGAAATTTTTGGGTGGTCAATGTATGCAACAATTCCTTCAATAACTTCGCAAAGATTGTGTGGCGGAATGTTGGTTGCAACGCCAACGGCAATTCCATATGCCCCGTTAACCAAAAGGTTTGGAAAGCGCCCGGGAAGCATTGCCGGCTCTTTAAGCGTGTCGTCAAAGTTTAGCATCCATCTAACCGTGTTCTTATCTAAATCTCTTAAAAGCTCCATTGCAAGCGGCGTTAACTTTGCCTCTGTGTAACGCATGGCCGCGGCGCTGTCTCCGTCTATAGACCCAAAGTTTCCATGCCCCAAAACAAGAGGCTCTCTAAGTGAATAGTCTTGAGCCATTCTAACCATTGCGTCATAAACAGAACTGTCGCCATGGGGGTGATATTTGCCCATGCAATCCCCAACAATTCTTGCGCTCTTTCTAAACGGCTTGTCTGGCTGAAGGCCAAGTTCAAGCATTGTGTAAAGAATTCTTCTTTGAACTGGTTTAAGCCCGTCCTCAACGCGCGGAAGAGCCCTGTCTAAAACAACGTGTTCGGTGTATGGAATCATTGAATTGTGAAGAACATCTTCCAGCGATGTTAAAATAATTCCGCTTCCGTCCGCTTCGGAAAGATCTAATTTAATTTGCTTTTCTCTTTTCGGTTTTGGAGCGCGCTTGGCTCTGTCGCTTTCAATTTCGTCCAAAATGCTTTCACCTTCTCTCTTATCCATAGAACTTAAATTTGCTTGTTCTTCGCCCAAATCTTGCTTTTCATTGGCTTGTTCAACATGGTTAAAAGTTTTCTTCCCGCCGGAAAATTCGGCTTGCTCGCTTTCCCTGGGGCTTTCAACATGCGCAAAATCTTCTTTTTCGCTGGAAACTTTTTTTGTTTCTTCTTCCGGTTTGAAAAGTTGGCCTTTTTGCTCGAAATTTTCTTTGGATTGCGCGCTAGTTTCGGGCTTTAAAAAAGCCGAATTCCCGTGATTATGGGTTTCGTTCTTTGGTTTTTGCAATTCCATCTTGCTTGAATTTGTTTCCAAATTTTGAGGTTTTAATTCATCAAAGCCAAGCTGACCCTCAAGCGCTGCTGGCGCTTCTTCACTTTCAACCTCTAAAATTGGTTCAAGTTCATCATAGCAAATTTGCCCCTCAATTGGCTCGCTATCTTCAAAATTTTCAAAATCTTCAAATTCGTCCATACTTAAATTAGTTTAACATATTTCGCCAAATTTTTCAAATAAAATAAAAAATTCTAAAACTAATAATTGCTTTGAAAAAACGTTTAAAATTGATAAACTAAATTCATGATAAAAAAGGAAATTGTTTGCAAGGCGGAAGACAAGCTTTTAAATGTTATCTCTCAAAATAACATTAGCTATCAATCTGCAAACAAGCTTTTAAGGAAAAGGGACATAAAAGTTGACGGCGCAAGAATGTCTAAAAACATTCAAGTTTTCCCGGGGCAAGTAATAACAATTTTTATTCAAGAAGAAAACTTAATTAAATCTTTTGAAATTGTTTATGAAGATGAAAATGTTTTAATTATAAATAAATTTAAAGGAATTGAAATTTCAAGCAAAGAAAATCCCTCAATAGAAAAAATTCTAAATGAAGGCAAAGAAAAATATTTTCCAGTTAACAGGTTGGACAGGAACACAGAAGGTTTAACAATTTTTGCAAAGTCAAAAGAACTTCTCAACTTAATAAAAAAAGCGCAAAAAAATAAAGAAATTAAAAAAAGCTATCTAACAGAAGTTGTTGGAACAACAAATTTTAGCGGCCAAACAATTGTTTCATATCTTCAAAAAGACGATGAAAAAAGCCTTGTTAAAATTTTTTCTTCTCCAGTTAAGGGAAGCGTTAAAATTGAAACAAGAATAACAACATTAAACAATTCAAGCGGAAAAACAAGCCTTTTGCTTGTTGAAATATTTGGAGGAAAAACCCACCAAATTCGCGCCCAACTCTCCTCTCTTGGTTTTCCAATTGTTGGAGATGGAAAATATGGAAAAAATTCCGAAAATAAAAAATTTAAGGCAAAAACCCAAAAATTAACTGCTTTTAAGCTTAATTTTAATTTTTCGGATAACAAATTAAAATATTTAAACAATCAAAATTTTGAAATTGTTCCAAGCTGGCTTGGAAAATAAAGGAGAAAAAAATGGAAAAGAAAGTTGTTTTAATAACGGGGGCGTCATCTGGAATTGGGCTTGAACTTTCCAAAATGTTTATAAAAAAAGGATATGTTGTTTATGGCGCTTCGCGAAACGAATTTTCATTGGAAGGGCTAAACCATTTAAAATGTGATGTTTCATCTTCCAATCAGTGTAAAACTGTTATCGATGAAATTGCTTGCAGAGAGGGAAAAATTGACATATTAATTAACAACGCCGGAATTGGAACTTCTGGTTCAATTGAAAACACAAGCGAAGAAGACGCAAAAAAAATTTTTGACGTAAACTTTTTTGGAACGTTCTTCATGTGCAAATTTGCCTTGCCAAGCTTGAGGCAAACGAAGGGAAGGATTGTAAACGTCTCCTCCGTTGCAAGCAAATTTTTTATTCCGTTTCAAGGTTTCTATTCTGCAACAAAAGCATCTGTTGACGCAATTTCCGCCGCAATGCGCGCAGAAACAAAACCATTTAAGGTTAAGGTAACAAACGTTCGCCCGGGCGACACAAAAACCTCCTTCACAAAAAACAGAATAAAACAAGACGATGGCGTTTATAACGAAAGATATTCCTCCTCAATTTCAAAAATGGAAAGGGACGAACAAAACGGAATGTCAAGCAGATATGTCGCAAAGAAAATTTTTAAAGTGGCAACAAAAAAGCGTCCGCCAAAAACGCTTACAATTGGGGTTTCATACAAATTCCTTCTATTCCTTGGAAAAATTCTTCCAAACAACTTTGTTGAATGGGTTGTTTCAAAAATGTATTCCTAACCTGCTTTAACCAATTAACCTCTTGTTTCATATATAAACAAGAGGTTTTTTTTGGCAAAAATTGAAGTTGAACTAAGAGATTATCCAACAATTAAAACCCACTGTAAAAATTCATATTACAGCGGGCTTTTGCAAAACCTTTTTGCCGGATCGGAAGGAGAAGTTATTCTGTTTCTCCAGCTTCAATATCATGCAAATGTTCTTCGCTCCTACAACGAAAAAATTGCCTCCGTTTTAAACGAAATGTCCTTAACAGACCTTCGCCATCAACAACTTCTTGCAAATGCAATTGAAATGACCTATGGAAACCCAATCTACGCAACTTCCCAAGGAAAATTCATAGGCGGCCGGCAAATTGACTATATCAAAGACACAAAACTAATTCTCCACGCAAATCTGGAAGCAAAGGAAAAATCTATTATAGATTACAAGCTTGCAATTTCCAAAATTGAAAATGTTCAAATAAAACTTCTGCTCTCTGCAATTTTGGCAGATGAAGAAAACCACCGGCTTATATTAAAAAAACTGCTCCGTTCGCTTTAAACTGCTCTCTGCCGCTTCTTTTATGTCTAGTGCGCTTAAAACCCGCCTTTTTTTTGTGCGGTTTGAATTTTTAATGAAAATATTGCCGATTAACAAAGAAGCTATTTAATTTCCTTACAAGTCGCGGCAAAAATTACAAGCATTGTAATTTTTCGTCTGGCCGCGTATAAGAGAAAAAACAAGCGCCAAAGCCGCACGTTTCGCTGACAAGCGAAACTAGGCCAAAGCGCAGTTAACGGCCGTTTAAGATTGTTCTTTACTCTTTTAAAAGTTTCCTTTCTGGTTCACAGAAAAGCTATTGTTTTCCTTACAAGTCGCGGCAAAAATTACAAGCATTTGTAATTTTTCGTTTGGCCGCGTATAAGAGAAAAAACAAGCGCCAAAGCCGTTCGTTTCGCACACTTGCGAAACCAGGCAAAAGCGCAGTTAACGGCCGTTTGGGATTTTCTCTCTCTTTTTTTAAAAACAAAATAATATTTACAGAAAATCTATTTAAAAACATTAATAGTCGCGGCAAAAATTACAAGCATTTGTAATTTTTCGTCTGGCCGCGTATTAGAGAAAAAAACAAGCGCCAAAGCCGTTCGTTTCGCACACTTGCGAAACTAGGCAAAAGCGCAGTTAACGGCCGCTTGAGATTTATCTTTGCTCTTTTAACAAGATATATTTGTTATTCACAGAAAAGCTATTAAAGCTCCTTTTTAGTCGCGGCAAAAATTACAAGAAACTTGTAATTTTTCGTCTGGCCGCGAACAAGAGAAAAAACAAGCGCCAAAGCCGTTCGTTTCGCTGACAAGCGAAACAAGGCCAAAGCGCAGTTTTTTCTCTTGGTGGGAGTTATAGGACTCGAACCTATGACCCCCTGCTTGTAAGGCAGGTGCTCTAACCAACTGAGCTAAACTCCCAAGCGAGGTATAATATACCACACCCAAAACCGCTTTGTCAACAAATTTAGCAAAAAAACGAATAAAAACTTTCAAAAAGCCAAAATTAATATAGGAGGTTTTTTATGAAACATATTTCAAAAATTTTAACCGGAGTTATGCTTCTTTGCTGTGCAATCGTCTTTGCGGCTTGTGGTGGCGGAGGGAAAACGCTTTTCGTAAGTGATTTCACAAACGGAAACAACAATCTTTTTAGAAATTATGGAAGCGTAACGGATAACAACAACGGAACAATAACATTAAACAAATCAACGGACGCAAACAACGGGCCAATGACATATTTTGGCGAAGAGGACAAAAATTTTGAATGGGTTGAAAATGGTTACACCGCGTCAATAACCTTCAAAATTGACGGCGCATCTATGACAACAGGCCAAGGGTTTACCTGGACGGTTTCAATCAACGATGAAAACAAGGAATTTGTTGACGAAAGAAACATGTATTTCAGAAAGTATGATGAAGGCGTTAAAGTTGGCTATGTTTACAATGGTTCAAACGACGAAATCAACGCTGATGCAACTTCAAACGAAGGCTCGGTTTTAATTCCAGATGGTTGGTATACAGCAAAATACACCTTCTATGATGACAACAATATTATTAAACTTGATATGAGCCTTGTAAACGAAGCTGGAACAACCGTTTTCACTGTTAAAGACGCAAAACTTAGCGACGAGAACGACGACCCAATAACTCTTGACACATTTAGTGGAATTAGATATGGCTGGGTTTCATGGATGACAATTTCAAATCTTGAGGTTAAGGAAGTTAAAGTTTATCAATAAAATTAAATAAATTTATATAAAAAAGCCAAATATTTGGCTTTTTTTAGTTAACTTTTGATTTTTCAAGGAAATCATCTTCTCTGTTAAAATTTGCATATTCAGAAATATATGCCTTTCTTGCTTCAATGTTGTCGCCCATTAAGGTTGTAACCATTTTCTCGGCCTCGGCAGCGTCATCAATTGTAACGCGAATTAAATTTCTGTGTTTTGGGTCCATTGTTGTTTCCCAAAGTTGTTCTGGATTCATCTCTCCAAGTCCTTTATACCTTTGAATTTGATATCCTTTTCCAACTCGCGCAATCGCATCTTGAAGTTCGTTGTCTGAATAGACATATTCTGTTACATCTTTTTTATAAACCTTATAAAGCGGCGGAAGGCCAATGTAAACATCGCCGTCATAAATTAGCCCGCGCATATATCTGAAAAAGAAAGTTAACAAAATTGCCCTAATGTGTGCGCCGTCTTGGTCGGCATCGGAAAGGATTATAACCTTTTTATATCTTAAATTCTCCAAATTAAAATCTTCGCCAACGCCTGTTTCAAGGGCGGAAATAATTGTTCTAATTTCCTCGTTTGCCAAAACTTGGTCAAGCCGCTTTTTCTCTGCGTTAAGTGGTTTTCCTTTAAGCGGCAAAATTGCTTGAAAGGTTCTATCCCTTCCCTGTTTCGCGCTTCCGCCAGCAGAATCTCCCTCAACTATGAAAAGCTCGCTTATCTCTGGCTTTCTGCTTGTGCAAGCAGAAAGTTTTCCAACAAGATTATATTTATCAACACTGTTTTTTTGCCTTGCAAGATCCTTTGCCTTTCGCTGAGCTTCTCTAACTTTTGCCGCCCCCTTTGCCTTGTTAAAGACAATTTCGGCAATTTCCATCTTGTTTTTCTGTTCAAAATATTTAAAAAGTTCGCTATAAACAATGTTTTCAACTTCTGGCTTAATTTCGGGGTTTCCAAGTTTTGTTTTGGTTTGCCCCTCAAATTGAATGTTTCTCATCTTAATTGAAAGAATTGCGGTTATTCCCTCTCTAAAATCTTCTCCAATTAAGTTTTGCTCCTTTTCTTTAAGCCAGCCCTGCTGCCTTGCAAGTTCGTTCATAAGGCGTGTCAGCGCAGATTTAAAACCCGTTTCGTGCGTTCCACCCTCAGAGGTTGGAATGTTGTTGACATATGAAAACATGTTTTCAGTGTAGGTGTCTGTGTGTTGAATTGAAAGTTCAAGCTTAACAAGTTTGCTTTCGCCGGATATGAAAATTGGTTCTTTATAAAGCGCGGTTTTTCCCTCATTCAAGTAAAGCGCAAAATCTTTAAGGCCGCCCTCATAGGCAAAAAGTTGTTTTTGCCCAGTTCTTTCGTCAACAAAATCAATGTAAATTCCCTTGTTTAAAAATGCAAGTTCCTTAAGCCTTTTTGAAATTGTTTCTGCGTTAAAAACTGTTGTTTCAAAAACGCGTTTGTCCGGAAGAAAAGTAACTTTTGTTCCCGTTTTATTTGTGTCGCCAATTTCCATAAGAGGGGCAACGGGAACGCCGCTTTTAATTTTTCCATTCTCTCCAACTTTGCTTTCAAACTCCATGTAATAGCGCTTTTTGTTCTTGCAAACCCAAACTTTTGTCCACTCACTTAGCGCGTTTGTAACCGATGCGCCAACGCCATGAAGTCCGCCGGAATAGCCATAGTTGTCGCTGTTAAATTTCCCGCCAGCGTGAAGCTGGGTAAAAACAACTTCAACGCCAGATTTTTTCAGCGTTGGGTGGAGGTCAACTGGAATTCCCCTTCCGTTGTCCTCAACGCTTGCGCTTCCGTCCTTATGGAGCGTTATTGAAATTCTGTTCCCAAAGCCGTTTGAAACTTCGTCTATTGCGTTATCAACAATTTCCCAAAGAATGTGATGAAGCCCTTTAACGCCTGTTGTTCCAATATACATTCCCGGCCTAAGCCTAACAGCGTCAAGCCCCTCTAAAACAACAATGTCTTTTGAATCATAGGATTTACTCATGCTTTTTCCTTTAAATTATTGCCAAAATAAAATTAGATCACATCTATCTTTAAATAAGATAGCACAAAACGCTTAAAAAAACAATTATTTAAAAAAATATTGCTAAAATATAACTTTCATTATAAAAAAGCAAAGCCCTTATTCAGGGCTTTGCAGATTTAATATTTTTGTTCTTTCTATTGAGAAATGGTAGATATTAAATTTTCTGGGTTCAACGCTTGAAGGTTTTCAGGAACAAAGAGGCCATCTTTTCTAATTAGAACGTCATCAATCCAAATTTCTCCCCCGCCATATTCCTTTCTTTGAATTTGAATTAAATCCCAGTGGATTGCAGACCTGTTTCCGTTGTCGCATCTCTCATATGCGTTTCCCGGAGTAAAGTGAATTGAGCCCGAAATTTTTTCATCATATAAAATATTATTGCATGGATTTAAAATTAAAGGATTTACGCCAAACGAAAATTCTCCAATAAACCTCGCGCCTTCATCGGTGTCCAAAACCTCGTTTAATTCCTTCGTGTGATTTGAACGCGCATTGACAATTTTTCCGTCTTTAAATTCAAGGTAAATATTTTCGTGGATAACTCCATTTTCCATGCTTGGAACATTGTATGTTATGTAACCATTAACGCTATCTTTAACAGGGGCTGTATAAATTTCGCCATCTGGAACATTCCTCTCGCCAATGCATTTAACAGCTGTCATTCCATCTATACTAAATTCAAGGTTTGTGTTAGGCGCAATAATCCTAACATTTTTTGATTTAACCAGCAATTCAAACAAGTTATTCATCGCAAGAGATAATTTATTGTAATCTATTGAACAAGATTTTAAATATGTTTCGTAAAGCTCAGTATTGTTCTTGTTTGGAACGCACGTTAAAACAAATCTTTTCTTCATTTTGTAGTTGCGACTGATTATATTAAAATGTGTGTTGGAAGCCTTAGTTTCCTCTGAATTTAAAACTGCTTTTGAAACTTCTCTAATTGTGCACGTTGCATCAGCTGTTTGATACCAACCGATTTCTCTTTGTATTATTTCATCAAGCTTTTCTTGCGTTATTCCTTTCCAATATTTTTTATATTCTTCCGATGTTAAAAATTCAGAAATGACATTAATTCCTTTAAGTTTGCAATATTCTGCAACTTCACGGCCAAGTTCAAACTGATCGTCTCCTCTAACTCTAAGCACAACGGTTTGACCCGTTTTCAATTGTAAAGAGTAATCCACCAAATTTTTTGCAATATTTTTAAGTCTTAAATCCATTTTTCCTCCTAAGATTGCTTTTTATCTTTGAAAAAATAATAAAAACAGCGAAAATCCGCTGTTTTAAACTAATTCAATTCTTGCCATTTCGGCGTTGTCGCCGCGCCTTGCGCCAAGTTTAATAATTCTTGTGTATCCGCCCCTTTGGCCAAGTTCCTTTGCGCGCTCTGCATATCTTGGAGCATAAACATTGAAGATTTTTTCAATCAATGGATGGTTGACATCTTCTGTTTTAGCGCGGAATGCTGCTTTGCTTTCCTTTTCGCCCTTCTGCTCTTGAAGGTCATAGAGGAAGCTCATAATTTTTCTTCTTGCATTCAATTTCTTTAAGCCGTCATTTATGAACTCTTGCTTAGATTCAACGCCTTTTTCATTTTTAACAGATTTAACAACCTTAACTGTGTCCTCATAAGAATTGATTGCAAGAGTTAAAATCTTTTCGGCCATAGAACGAGTTGATTTTGCGCGCTCTAAAGTTGTTTCAAGTTTTTCGTTCCAAAGAAGGCTTGAAACTTGATTTCTAATTATTGCAAGACGCTCCTTTGTTGGCCTTCCCAATTTACTATTTGCCATTTGTTTCTCCTTTTAATCGTCCGACTCTTTAAATGAGAGCCCATATTCGTTTAATTTTTCAAGAACTTCGTCAATTGATTTAAGCCCCAAATTTCTAACTTTTAGCATGTCTTCTCTTGTTTTTTGGGTTAAGTCCTCAACTGTGTTGATGTTTGCCCTTTTAAGGCAGTTGTAAGAGCGAACAGAAAGTTCCATTTCTTCAATTGGCATATCCAAAATTTTTGTCTTGCTTTCTTCTTCTGTTGAAACAAGAATGTTCATCTTGCCCATTGCCTCACAAAGATCAACAAAAATTGAAATGTGGTCTTGCAAAATTTTTCCAGACAAACTAACAATGTCTCTTGCAGAAGTTGTTCCGTTTGTTTCAACTTCCAAAATAAGCTTGTCAAAATCTATGCTTTGGCCAACACGCGTTGGTTCAACGCTGTAACTACATTTTTTAACAGGTGAATAAAGCGAATCAATTGCAATAAACTCTGGGTTGTCAACAATTTCTTTGTTCCTAACATTTGGAACATATCCCCTTCCCTTTCCAATCATAACTTCAAGTTCGAATGGGCAACCTTCTTCAACGCTACAAATATGAAGATCTGGGTTTAAAATTTCAACATCGCTGTTTGGTGCAAAGTCTTTTGCAGTTATTTCTCCGCCTTTAGATGTTTTAATTCTTAAAACTGTTCTAAAATCTCTGTCTGGATTTGCAACTTTAACAGCAAGCCCTTTAATGTTTAAAACGATGTCAACAACATCTTCATAAACACCGGGAACTGTTGAAAACTCATGGAGAACGCCTGGAATTCTAATTGCAATTCCTGCTGCGCCAGGAAGAGAAGAAAGAAGCGTTCTTCTAAGCGCATTGCCAAGAGTAATTCCAAAGCCCTTTTCCAAAGGCTCAACGGTGAACCTTGCAAAATTTCCATTTTCAGTTTCTTCACATGTGATTTTTGGTTTTTCAATTTCCATCAACATATTCTTTTTCTCCTTCTATTATCTAGAATACAACTCAATTATGAGGTGTTCTTTAATGTTAAGGTCAATGTCCTCTCTTGAAGGATTTGCAAGAATTTTTCCCTCAAGTTTTTCAGAATTGAATTCAAGCCATTTTGGCATTATAATTTTCATTCCTTTAAGGTCTTTAAACATTTGCAAGTCTTTTTTATTCTCTTTAATTGCTATAACATCGCCTGGTTTAACAATGTAAGAAGGAACGTTAACGCGCTTTCCGTTAACTGTTATGTGGCCGTGGTTAACAATTTGACGGCACTCTGTTCTTGAAGCTCCAATTCCCATTCTGTAAACAACATTGTCAAGCCTTCGCTCAATTAAGGAAAGCATGTTCTCACCAGTAACGCCTTTCATGCGCTCTGCTTCTTCATAATATTTTCTAAACTGCTTTTCCAAAATTCCATAGGCTCTTTTAACTTTTTGTTTCTCGCGAAGTTGAAGCCCATATTCTGTAACTCTTTTTCTTGCTGCTCCGTGTTGGCCAGGAAGTGACTGTCTTCTTTCAAAAGCGCATTTTTTGCTTGTGCATCTATCGCCTTTTAAAAAGAGTTTGCAACCCTCACGCCTACATTGACGGCAGCTTGGTCCTATTAATTTTGCCATTTTTTAACTCCTCTTAAACTCTTCTAATTTTTGGTGGACGGCATCCGTTGTGTGCAATTGGTGAAACATCTTTAATTAGTGTAACGCCAATGTCGCAATTTTGAAGTGAACGGATTGCTGCCTCGCGGCCATTTCCCGGGCCTTTAACATAAACTTCAACAGTTTTAATTCCATATTCCTTTGCAACTTTTGCTGCTTCTTCAACAGAAGATTGAGCTGCAAAAGGCGTGCTCTTTTTAGAGCCTCTAAAGCCAAGCTTTCCTGAACTTGACCAAGAAAGAACATTCCCAGCCATGTCTGTGAACGTTACCATTGTGTTATTGAAAGAAGATTTAATGTGAACTTGCCCCTTGTCTATGCTTTGAGTAATCTTTTTCTTCTTTGTTTTAGTTGGTTTTCCTGCCATCATCTTCCTCCTTATTTACCTTTCTTGCTGCTTCCCGCAACAGCTGTTCTTGGGCCCTTGCGTGTTCTGCAATTTGTTCTTGTGTTCTGACCTCTAACCGGAAGGCCTTTTCTGTGTCTAACTCCTCGATAGCAGCCAATTTCTGAAAGGCGTTTAATGTTCATGGAAACTTCTTTTCTTAAATCACCTTCAACAGAATAATGCTTTTCAATGTAGTTACGAAGAGTTGCAACATCATTTTCATCAAGGTCTTTAACCCTTGTGTCTGGGTTGATGTTTGTTGCTTGTAAAATCTTGTCAGCAGTTGTTCTGCCAATTCCATAGATATAGGTTAAGCCAATTTCAATTCGCTTGTCCTTTGGTAAATCTACGCCAGCAATTCTTGCCATTTTTTCATTCTCCTATTTTATTTTTTGATTTATATATAAATAACGGGTGTGAGTTGCAAATTTCTTTGCACAGCCGCCTCACAAAAGGGCAAAGCCCCTTGCCCGAGATTTTTTAATTAACCTTGTGTTTGCTTGTGGCTCTTGTCCTTAGAACAAATAACCATAACTTTTCCTTCTCTTTTAATAACCTTGCACTTGTCGCACATTGGTTTAACAGATGGTCTAACTTTCATTTTCTCTTTCCTCTCTTTTCCTTACATTTTTCCGCGCCATGTGATTCTTCCTTTCGTAAGATCATATGGGCTCATTTCAATTTTAACTTTGTCGCCTTCAAGAATTTTTATATAGTGCATTCTAAGACGCCCGGAAATGTATGCAGTTATAACGTGGCCGTTGGACAGTTTAACCAAGAATGTTGTGTTTGGCAACACCTCAATAACTTCACCCTCAAATTCTATCACATCTTCCTTCGACATACAATCTCCTTTAACAACTTTTTTCAAATTTTTTTAAAATTTTTTTAATAACCCCGTCATTTACCTTGGATTTATCCTCAAAAACCTCTTCAAGTTCGGCCGCAACTTCGCCAAGCGAACAAATATGTTTAATTTTCTTTCTTTTTGGTTTGGAAATTGTTCTATACTTTCCGTCAATCAAGTTAACATAATTTTCGTCTAAAATTTCGCTTATTAAATAAATTGTTCCCTGGTCTCTTCCCGCCTTTGACTCAACAACTTCAAATCTTCTAAATTTCATATCTGCCTCATTAAAGTGTTAAAATTTCAATTCTATCTTCTAAAATTAGAACTGTGTTTTCATAGTGAGCCGATGGTAGTAGATCTTGAGTGATTGTTGTCCAACCGTCTTCCAAGATAAAAATTCTTCGCGTTCCCATGTTAATCATTGGTTCAATTGCAAGACACGTGTTTGCTTGAACAATTGGCCCATCCGACTCCTTTCCATAGTTTGGAACACTTGGGTTTAGGTGGAGCTTTTCTCCAATTCCATGCCCCGTCATCTCTCTAACCACGCCAAATCCAAAACTTTCAGCATATTTTTGAATTGCGCTTGAAACTTTTCCAAGTTTCTCGCCGGCTTTAAGAAATTTAATTCCCTCAAAAAAACTTTGTTTTGTAACGTCAATAAGCTTTTGTTTTTCCTCAGAAATTTTTCCAACAGGAAATGTTCTAGCTGCATCCCCATGAAACCCCTTATATTCAACGCCAACATCAATGCTAACAATGTCTCCCTCTTTTAGTTTGCGCTGAGAAGGAATTCCATGGACAACAACTTCATTAACAGAGATGCAAGTTGCCTTTGGAAACCCATTATAGCCTTTAAAACAGGGCTTTCCGCCATGGTTTATTATATACTCTGAAATTAAATTGTCAAGAGAATTGGTTGTAACACCGGGTTTGACAAGCGTTTCAGCGTATAACAAAGCATTTTTTGTAATTTCCCCAGCCCTTTTCATAAGAACAATTTGCGCTGGCGACAACCGTTTCATCTCCTCTCCTTCTATCTTTTTGCAAAAGGAAGAACAATCTCCCTAACTGCCTTGTAAGTTTCTTCTGGCGTTTCCGCGCTGAAAACTGTTGAAAGAATTTTTTTCTTTTTATAAAATTCAATAAGCGGTTCGCTTTGGCTTAAATATGTTTCAATTCTTTTTCTAACAACATCTAACTTGTCGTCATCTCTTTGAATTAATTTTGCGCCGCAACTCTCGCAATTTTCAAAATATTTTTCCGCAATGCTATAAATCTTTCCACAGTCTGGACAAATTCGCCTTGTTAAGGCGCGCCTTTCAACTTCGTTTATGCTAACATCAATGTGAACAACAACATCTACGCTAGCAAATTTAACAAGTTTTTCCGCCTGCTCAATTGTCCTTGGGAAGCCGTCTAAAATATATCCTTTCTTGCAGTCTGGAAGGCTAAGACGCTCTTTAACAAGAGCAATAACAATTTCGTCTGGAACAAGTTTTCCTTCGTCTATATATAATTTTGCAATTTTCCCAAGCTCTGTTCCCTTTGAAATGTGCTCTCGCAAGATGTCCCCTGTTGAAATTTGAGGAATTCCAAACTCTTCGCTAATTAACTTTGCTTGAGTTCCCTTTCCGCTCCCTGGTGCTCCAAAAAGAATTATGTTCATGTTCTTTCCCTCCTTATTTTAAGAAACCTCTATAATTTCTCATCAAAAGTTGTGCGTCAAGTTGTTTATCAAACTCAAGGGCAACAGAAACAATAATCAAAAGCCCTGTCGCACTGAACGCGTTAACCAAAATTGAATCTCCCCCAATTCCTTTAAAAATTAAATTTGGAACAAGCGCAATAAACGCCAAGAAAATTGCACCAAAGAGGATAACTCTGTTCGAAATCTTTTTCAAATAATCTGATGTCGGTTTCCCCGGCCTAACGCCTGGAATGAAACCGCCGTTTTGTTGAATCTGCTTGCTGATATCATCGGGGTTGAATGTGATCTGCGCATAGAAATATGAGAAGAACAAAATCAAAAGCGATGAAACAACAATGTATGGCCAAGAGCCGCTTCCCATCCACGTGTTATACCAAGCCATAGCCGAAGAATTTGGCGCAAAAATGCTCATAATAAGTTGTGGGAAAGTTAAGATTGCGCTTGCAAAGATAATTGGCATAACGCCAGAAGCGTTAACTCTAATTGGAATGTTTGTGCTTTGTCCGCCATAAACCTTTCTTCCCCTAATTTGCTTTGCATATTGAACAGGAACTTTTCTTTCTGCAAGGTCAACAAAAACAATCAAAGCAAAGATTAAAATAACAGCAGCAAGGAAGATTAAAAGAGTCCAAAGGCCGTTTAAATCTCCTGCAACAATTGATTCAATGTTTGCCAAAATTGCCATGCCAGCAGAACTTAAAATTCCAACGAAAATTAAAAGTGAAAGCCCGTTTCCAATTCCAAGTTCAGTAATTCTCTCTCCAAGCCAAACAGTAAACATTCCGCCGGCTACTAGAACAACAACAACAATCATTGCCGTCAACCATTGAGGCGACCCGCTCCAAAGCATTCCTGCTTCAATTGTGTCTCCAAAACCAACAACAATTCCAATTGCTTGGGCAACAGAAAGAATTAAAGCCGCCCACCTTGTGTATTTGGAAAGCTTTTTCCTTCCCTCTTCGCCTTCTTTTGAAAGCCTTTGCCAGCTTGGAATTGCAATTGCAAGCAATTGAATTATAATTGACGCACTAATATACGGCGAAACACCAAGCGCAAGAAAAGCTCCGTTTGCAAGAGAACCGCCGTTAAGTGAGCTTAAAAGCGCAAGGAAACTGTTGTCTGTTGCAATAGTTGAGAATGTTTCGGTGTTGATTCCTGGAATTGGAAGCCAACATCCAACTCTGTAAACCAAAAGCAAAAGAAGCGTTATGATAATTTTAACGCGAACTTCTTTTGTTTTCATACACTGTGCAATTTTTCTAAACATTTACCACCTCTGCTTTTCCGCCAGCTTTCTCAATTTTTTCTTTTGCGGATGCAGAGAATTTTTGTGCTTTAACAACAAGTGGTTTTGTTAATTCTCCGTTGCCTAAAACTTTGAGACCATATGGCATAATTTTCCCAATAACTCTGTTTTCATATAACATTTCTTGAGTTATTTCCGTATTAGCATCAAATTTCTCAAGGTCTCCAACGTTGACAATTGAAAACTCCTTGTCAAAATTAGCGTTGTTGAACCCGCGGATTTTCATCCTTCTAATAAGTGGAAGTTGACCGCCTTCAAACCCTGGGCGAACTCCTCCGCCACTTCTAGCGTTTTGACCCTTATGACCCTTTCCGCTTGTTTTTCCAAGGCCGCTTCCAATTCCTCTTCCAAGCCTCTTTTCCTTAAAGCGAGAGTTTGGCGCAGGTTGTAAATTTTGAATATACATTTTTCCCCTCCTTAAACTTCCTCAACAACAACTAGATGCTTAACGTGGAATAAGCTTCCGCGAATGCTAGCGTTGTCTGGAAGAAGTTTTGTTTGGTTTAATTTAGTAAGCCCCAAAGCTTCCAAAATTTTAGCTTGTTTTTTGTTGTAGCCAATGGCGCTTCTAACATATGTTACTTTTAACATTTTTTTCTTTTCTGCCATAATACCACCTCTTATAGCTCATCAACAGATTTCCCGCGAGCAAGCGCAACCTCTTCCTTTGTTCTAAGGCTCATAAGAGCTCTTAAAGTTGCCTTAACACAGTTAATCTTGTTTGTTGAACCATGAATTTTAGTAACGATATCTTTAATTCCAGCAAGTTCCAAAACAGCACGCGCACTTCCGCCGGCAATAACACCAGAACCTTCCTTTGCAGGAAGCATTAAAACAGTGCTTGTGCCATATTTCCCAACAACATCATGTGGAATTGTTCCGTTAATAACGTTAATCTTTTTCATGTTGTTTTTAGCTTGAAGAGTTGCCTTGTCAATTGCAGAAGGAACTTCTTTTGCCTTGCCTGTTCCAATTCCAACTGTTCCTTTCCTGTCGCCAACAACAACAACTGCGCTAAAGCGCATTGTTCTTCCGCCTTTAACAACCTTTGTAACGCGCCTAACGCAAACCAAAAGTTTGTCAAACTCGCTCTCTTCGCGCCTTCTTTCGCGGCGCTCTCCCTGTTGTTTTTTGTCTCGCTTAAAGTCTTCGCGGCGTTTCTTTTCTTCTTTAACAACATCAACGCCAGCATCTTGAACTTCAACGTTTTCAACTTTAACTTCTTCGCTCATAAATCCTCCTAAAACTCTAAGCCAGCTTCTCTAGCCCCGTCTGCAAGAGCTTGAACTCTTCCGGTGTAAAGATAGCCGCCTCTGTCAAAAACAACAGTTTTAATTTTTTTCTTTAAAGCGCGTTTTGCAAGCGTTTGGCCAACAATTTTAGCTTGTTCTTTTCTGTTTTTGCCTTCAAAAGTTTTCTTTCCGGCAAGTTCACTGTCAACCGTTGAACAAGAAACCAAGGTTACGCCTTTTTCATCGTCAATGATTTGCGCATAAATTCCAGTTAAACTTCTGTAAACAGCAAGCCTTGGAGAATTTGCAGTTCCAAAAACTCTGTTTCGAATTCTAGCGTGTCTGCCTTTTCTAATTTGATTTTTATCTCTCTTATTAATCATTTTTCGCTCCTTTATTTCTTGCCCTTGCCAGCAGTTTTACCCTGCTTTCTAATGACAACTTCATCATCATATCTAACGCCATAGCCATGATATGGCTCAACTGGCCTTAAATCGCGAATGTTAGATGCAAGTTGGCCGACTTTTTGTTTGTCTATTCCCGAAATTTTGATGTCCGTTGCTGTTGGACATTCAATTTTAATTCCCTCTGGTTCAACAACCTCAATTGGGTGGGAATATCCAAGGTTTAAAACAAGTTTGTTGCCTTGCTTGTTAACCTTATAACCAACGCCTTTAATTTGAAGATTTCTGCTAAACCCTTCCTTAACGCCCTTAACCATGTTTGCAATAAGGGCTCTGTAAAGGCCGTGTTTAGCTTTAACTTCATTTTGATCGTTTTTTCTTGTAAGAGTTATTATGTTGTTTTCAATACTAATTGAAACATCACTAAATTCTTGAGAAAGCGTTCCAAGCGGGCCTTTAACGGTTATAACATTTCCTTCAACTTGTGCGCTAACACCATCTGGCATGTGTATCGGATTTCTACCTATTCTAGACATACTAACCTCCTACCAAACGTAAGCAAGAACTTCGCCGCCAACTTTAAGCTTTCTTGCTTGCTTGTCTGTTATAATTCCTTTGTTTGTTGAAAGAATTGCAATTCCCATTCCGCCAATAACTTCTGGAAGTTTGTCAACCCCAGCATAAACTCTTAGCCCAGGTTTTGAAATTCTTTTAAGCCCATAGATAACGCTGTTTCCGTTTCCGTCATATTTGATTTCAATTTTAAGATATTTAATCTTTTTATCTTCAACGGTTTCAAAAGATTTGATATACCCTTCATCTAATAAAATCTTTGCAATTGCTTCTTTTTCCTTAGAAACTGGAACTAAAACACTTTCATGCTTAGCTGTTATTGCGTTTCTAAGCCTTGTTAACATATCTGCTATTGGATCTGTAACTATCATATCTTCCTCCCTACCAACTAGCCTTTTTCATGCCGGGAATTTCACCTTTGCTTGCCTTTTCGCGGAAGCAAACCCTGCAAAGACCATATTTTTTCAAAACTGCGTGTGGGCGGCCACAAATTTGGCAACGTGTATACTCGCGCGTTTGATATTTTTGTTTCTTTTGTTGCTTTTCAATTAATGCTTTCTTTGCCATTTTTCCCTCCTATCTGTCCCCAAAAGGCATTCCAAGCGCCTCTAAAAGCGACAATGCCTCGGAATCTGTTTTTGCAGTTGTAACAATCATAACGTCAAAACCTCTAATTTTTTCAATTTTGTCGTAATTGATTTCTGGGAAGATAAGCTGTTCTTTAATTCCAAGCGCATAATTACCCTTTCCGTCAAAGGATTTTCTAGAAACTCCTCTAAAATCTCTAACTCTTGGAAGTGCAATTGAAATCAACTTGTCAAGAAATTCATACATTCTTTCACCACGCAAAGTTACTTTTGCGCCAATTTTCATTCCCTGTCTAACTTTAAAGTTTGAAATTGCTTTCTTTGCCCTTGTTGCAACCGGCTTTTGACCAGAAATTACAGCAAGCTCGTCAATTGCAATTCCCAAACTTTTGGAGTTGTCTTTAACATCTCCAAGCCCCATATTGAGAACAATTTTCTCAAGTTTTGGAACTTCGTTTATGTTTTTATATCCATGAAGCTTCATAAGTTCTGGAACAATTTCTTTTTTATAAACATCTTTTAATCTAGCCATTGTTTTCCTCCTTATTTAGCTTTTCTTCAGATTTTTTTGTTGTTTTTGCCGCAGGTTTTGTTGCGGTTTTTGTTGTTTTTGCTTTGGCTGCAGGCGCTTTTGCTGCCTTTGGCTTTGCTTCGGTTGCTGCCGCGTTCTTTTCTGCCTTCCCCTCTGCTTTAACCGCTTTTGAGTCCTTTTTAACAGCTTTTACATGCTCTTTATCCAAACTTGCGCCACATT
The DNA here is from genome assembly GCA_949283975.1 of uncultured Bacillota bacterium. GTDB lineage: Bacteria > Bacillota > Clostridia > Christensenellales > UBA1242 > UMGS687. The sequence goes on along the minus strand of CASDUK010000001.1, from coordinate 118,330 downwards.
TCTTGCAAACTCTTGCCTTTTTCCCGTCAACAAGTTTGTGGGAAATTCTTGTTGCCTTATCGCAAGTTGGGCAAACAACCATAACGTTTGAAGAATCAATTGGATTTGTTTGTTTGATAATTCCGCCCTTGTCTTGCGCAGAACGTGGTTTTTTGTGTTTAGAAACAACGTTAACGCCTTCAACAACAACTCTTTGGGTTTTTGGAGAAGTTTCCAAAACTTTTCCTCTCTTTCCCTTTTCTTTTCCTGCAATAACAACTACGTTATCGCCCTTTTTAATTTCCATCTCTTCCTCCTATAATACTTCCGGTGCAAGGGAAATTATTTTCATGTAGTTCTTATCACGAAGTTCTCTTGCAATAGGCCCGAAAATACGCGTTCCTTTTGGTTGTTTTTGGTTGTCGATGATAACTGCTGCGTTGTCGTCAAAGCGAATGTGGCTTCCGTCTGGCCTTCTAAGGCCTTTTGATGTTCTAACAATAACTGCTTTAACAACATCTCCCTTCTTAACAACTCCGCCAGGAATTGCAGATTTAACTGATGCAACAATAACATCTCCAATGTTCCCGCTTCGTCTGTAAGACCCGCCAAGAACTCGAATACACATGATTTGTTTTGCGCCGGTGTTGTCGGCAACTTTTAATCTTGTTTGTGGTTGAACCATTTTTTCACCTCCTACTTCGCTTTCTCAACGATTCTTACTAAACGATTGTATTTGTCCTTGCTAAGCGGCCTTGTTTCCATAATTTCAACAGTGTCGCCAACGCCACAAACGTTTTCTTCATCGTGAACTTTATATTTCTTTGTGCTTTTAACAACTTTCTTGTAAATTGGGTGCTTTTTATTCTCAACAATTGCAACAACAACGGTTTTGTCCATTTTGCCTGCGCTAACGACAATTCCTTGTTTTGTTGGCCTTCTATTTCTAATTTCTTTTTCCATAAAACTTCTCCTTACCCATTAACCTTTTTAATTTCTCTTTCGCGAAGAACGGTTTTAACTCGCGCAATGTCTTTCTTTATGTTGTGAAGTTGCATTGGGTTTGACAAGTTTCCCGTTGCGTGTGAGAATCTAAGGTTAAATAGTTCAGCTTTCAACTGTTGCTCTTTTGTAATCAATTCTTCTGTTGTTAAATTCTTAATATCATTTATTTTCATACAGCACCACCTTCAACTACGGTTTCGTCCTGCTTTTTAACAATTTTTACCTTACAAGGAAGCTTGTGGCCACCAAGCCTAAGCGCTTCTCTTGCAACTGCCTCTGGAACGCCGCCAAGTTCAAAAAGAACTCTTCCTGGTTTAACAACCGCAACCCAGAATTCTGGAGAACCCTTTCCGCTTCCCATTCTTGTTTCTGCAGGTTTCTTTGTAACTGGTTTATCTGGGAAAATTTTAATCCAAACTTTTCCGCCTCTTTTTGTGTAACGCGTTATTGCAATTCTTGCAGCTTCAATTTGATTGGATTTAATCCAACACGGCTCTGTTGCAACCAACCCAAATTCGCCATAGGTAATTTGGTTTCCTCTTGTTGCAACGCCATTCATTCTGCCTCTATGAACGCGTCTTCTTTTAACTCTCTTAGGCATTAACATTAGTTCATACCTCCTTTGTTGTCGGCCGTTTTCTTCCCAAGGATTTCTCCTTTATAAATCCAACACTTAACTCCAAGCTTTCCATAGTTTGTAAACGCCGATGCAACGCCATAATCTATGTCTGCCCTAAGAGTGTGGAGAGGAAGAGAACCTTCCATATAATTTTCTGTTCTTGCAATTGTGTTTGCTCCGTCAACAACGCCGCTAACTTGAACCTTGCAACCCTTTGCCCCTGCTTTCATAACGCGCTGGATTGCTTGTTTTAAAGCTCTTCTAAAAGCAACACGTTTTTCAAGCTGGCTTGCAATTCCTTCTGCAACTAAAACTGCGTCCAAGTCTGGTTTTTTAACTTCTTTAACATTTACGAAAAGAGTTTTTGCGCCAACCATTTTTGCAAGTTCTTTTTTAATTTCATCAACGCCCGCGCCCTTTGTTCCAATTAACATTCCTGGGCGGCCAGTGTTGATTGTTACAACAACTTTTGTTGCTGTTCTTTCAATTTCAATGCTTGAAATTGCACAATTATAGTATTTTTTCTTAACAAAAGTTCTAATGCTGTCATCTTCTTTTAAGTTCTTTGCAAAATCTTTTTTGTTTGCATACCATGAAGATTGCCAACCTTTGTTAACTCCAATTCTAAGTCCAACTGGACTAACTTTTTGTCCCATCTTGCGCCTCCTACTCTTTCACGTCAAGCACAATTGTTATGTGGCTTGTTCTTTTTAACATTCTGTCTGCTCTTCCTCTTGCCCTAATGTTAAGCCTTTTCATTGTTGGCCCTGGGCAAGCATATGCTTCTGCAACAAACAAGTCTGCCCTGTTAAGCCCCTTGTTGTTTTCTGCATTTGCAATTGCAGATTTTAAAAGATTGAAACATTCTTTTGCTGCAAATTGAGGAGAATTTTCCAAAATCGCAAGAGCTTCTTCCGCCTTTTTGCCTCTAACCATGTCCAAAACAATTCTAACCTTAGATGGGCTCATTCGGACATATTTAACTTTGGCATATGGACGATTATCTTTGTTTGCTTTTCTAGCCTCGGCTTTTTCTCTAATTCTTGTTGCCATCTTTCTCCTCCTATTTCTTCATTGCGGCAACTTTACCGCCCGACTTTTTCTGGCCTGCATGGCCCTTGAATGTTCTTGTTGGAGCAAATTCTCCAAGCTTATGGCCAACCATTTCTGCTGTGCAGTAAACAGGAACATGTTTCTTTCCATTGTAAACAGCAAATGTTGTTCCAACAAATTCTGGATAGATGACCGATGAACGGGACCATGTTTTGATTGGTTTTTTGTTTCCTGATGCATTGTTCTCTTCAACTCTCTTCAAGAGCCTGTCGAATACATAAGGTTGTTTCTTTAACGATCTACTCATATTCCTCTCTCCTACTTCTTCCTCTTAACAATCAACTTGTTAGAAGCTTTGTTTTTCTTTCTTGTTCTAAGTCCAAGAGCTGGTTTGCCCCATGGAGTAACAGGCGAAGCCATTCCAACTGGGCTCTTTCCTTCACCTCCGCCGTGTGGGTGGTCATTAGGGTTCATAACAACACCACGAACGGTTGGCCTAATTCCCATGTGTCTTTTTCTTCCCGCTTTTCCAAGCGAAACAAGTTCATGATCCAAATTCCCAACTTGGCCAATTGTTGCACGGCACTTTGTTAAAACTTTTCTCATTTCGCCGCTTGGCATTCTAAGGGTTGCATATTTCCCTTCTTTTGCCATAAGCTGAACTTCCGCGCCCGCGCTTCTTGCAAGTTGTCCGCCCTTTCCTGGTTGAAGTTCAATGTTGTGGACAATTGAACCAACAGGAATTTTTTCAAGTGGAAGCGCATTTCCAACCTTAATTTCTGCGCTCTCCCCGCTCATAACAACATCGCCAACATTTAAGCCAATTGGAGCAAGAATATATCTCTTCTCTCCGTCTGCATAATTTAAAAGCGCAATGTAAGCAGTTCTGTTTGGGTCATATTCTATTGATGCAACTTTTGCAGAAACTCCGTCTTTGTTCCTTTTGAAATCAATAATTCTATATTTTCTTCTATTTCCGCCGCCAATGTGACGAACAGTTATTTTGCCTTGAGCGTTTCTTCCCGCGGTTTTTTTAATTGGGGAAAGCAGGCTCTTTTCTGGCTGGGTTTTTGTTATCTCCTCAAAGGTTGCAGAAGAGTAAAACCTTCGGCCAGCGCTTGTTGGATTACTTTTTCTAATAGCCATAATTTTAATCTCCTTTTAACCTTAAGATAAACTTTCGAAGAATGCAATTGGTTTGGAATCTTTCTTTAATGTTACAATTGCCTTTTTATAATCGCTTGTTCTTCCAACTGTTCTTCCCTTTCTTGTGTTTTGGGTTTTTTCATGCCCTTTAACCATTATTGTGTTAACTTTTTCAACTTGAACATTAAAAATTTCTTCAACAGCGTTTCTAATGTCAACTTTTGTTGCGTTTTTGTCAACAACGAATGTATAGATTTTATCGCTAATCTTTGCATAACTCTTTTCTGATAAAAGAGGTTTTTTAATGATATCGTAAGCGTTCATTAGTTATATGCCTCCTCTAAAGATTTGACAGCATCTTTTGTTAAAACAATTTTGTTGTTTGCAACAACATCGTATGTTGACAAAAGGTCTGCAATTTGAATTTTAACATTTTGAAGGTTTCCAGAAGCTCTAAGAGCATCCTCGTTTTTAACATCTGTTACAATAACAACAGATTTATCTAATTTAAGCGCCTCCAAAAATTTTACAACTTCTTTTGTCTTTGGCTCTGAAAGTTTAAACTCATCTAAGAATACAACTTCTTTCTGTCTAAGTTTTTCGCTGAGCGCAGAGGCAAAAGCAATTTTCTTAACTTGTTTGTTTAATTTTTTTGAAAAATCTCTTGGTTTTGGCGCAAAAACAACTCCGCCGCCTTTATATTCAGGAGATTTTGTTGAGCCGTGTCTTGCTCTTCCCGTGTGTTTTTGCCTATAAGGCTTCTTTGCGTGGCCTCTAACTTCACTTCTTGTAAGGGTTGATTTTGTTCCTTGTCTTTGGTTTGCATTATAAGCAACAACAACTTCATGAATTAGCGGCTCGTTATAATCAATTGCGAAAAGGTTGTCGGAAAGTTTAATTTTGCCAACTTCTTCGCCGTTCATGTTAACTAATTTTGCTGAAACTGCCATATTTCCTCCTACCTTTTAACCGCGTCTTTAATTGTAACAATTGATCCCTTTGGCCCTGGAAGGCAACCTTTAACCAAAAGAATGTTTCTTTCTGAATCAACTTTAACAATTTCAAGATTTTGGATTGTAACTTTTTCCGCGCCATATTGCCCTGGCATTTTTTTGTTTTTGAAAACTCTAGATGGCGTGCTGTTTGCGCCCATTGAACCAACTTCCCTGTGAACAGGGCCAACGCCGTGGGTCATCTTAAGCCTGTGGGCATTCCATCTTTGAATGGTTCCTGTAAAGCCTCGGCCTCTTGTTGTTCCAGAAACGTCAACAATATCTCCCTCTGTGAAGATGTCTGCCTTAATTTCTGAACCAATTTCAAACCCGCTTGCGTCTTCAAATTTAAATTCTCTTAAAATTTTGTGTGGACCAATGTTTGCCTTTTTCAAAACTCCAAGTTGTGGCTTGTTCAATCTGTTTTCTTTCGTTTGATTGAAAGCAACAACCAAAGCCTCATATCCGTCCTTATCAATTGTCTTTTTTCTAACAACTGCGCATGGACCTGCCTCAACAACCGTAACTGGAACAACTAAACCGTCAGGCGTGAAGATTTGGGTCATGCCAAGTTTTTTGCCTAATATTGCTTTTTTCATGTTATCTTCTCTCCTTATAGTTTAATTTTAACGTCAACACCAGCAGGCAAGTCAATTTTCATAAGTGAATCAACTGCTTTTTGGGTTGGGCTGTAAATGTCAATCATTCTCTTGTGGGTTCTGCATTCGAATTGTTCGCGGCTGTCTTTGTGTTTGTGTGGCGAACGAATGATTGTAACAACTTCCTTATCTGTTGGAAGTGGAATTGGCCCAGCGACTTTTGAACCATTTTTGTTTGCTGTTTCAATGATTTTTGCGCAAGCTAAATCTAGCAAAACATGGTCATAGGCCTTAAGTTTAATTCTTATTTTTTGCGATGCCATTTTATTTCCTCCTGTCTAAACTGTTTCTCCCCTAACTTCGCGACTTAAAAAAATAATTGCCAATTCCCAGGCCAGTTTCAGCCATTTTGCTGACTTAGCCCCTTTTGGATTGGGTTTTATTTAACAACGATTCCGTGTGTGTCGCGCCGGCAGTTAAAAAAAATTGCTTTTTCCGGGGGCGCTTTGGTCTTGCCAAAACTTGTCGATATGAATTCTCTTCCTTGACGCTCGCATAGCCAATGGAAGTAACCTCATATGTCAATCCAAACTGCCGTAGCATGGGTATAATACACCAAACAAAAAATAAAGTCAACTGTTTTTTAAAAAATTTTTATTGAATTTAAACTTCTTCGCGAGGAATAAATATATAATAGATATATCTCCTCTCTCTTACTAACTTAGTTTAATAACAATTTTTTTTGGTTTTGCTATTGACAAAGGCCTAAAATAAAGTTATAATAAGGCGAACCTAGTAAAAGAAAGAAAAAAATTAGGAGTATTGATATGGCAAATAATGTATTTTTAGCTGTGATGCAGACATTTCGTCTTGCACTTTCAATGCAATCCGGCGTGAATGGATTTTCCGCAAGCGAACAAGAAAATATGGCAGAAAAAGCGCAACAAGCGGTTGCAGCAGCAAATGCAACAGCTTCTTATTATTTCATCGATGATGAAGAGGAAAGAGATTATTTAGATGACCTTGGCCTTGCTGTTTCTTCGTCCGAAGAACAAGCTGAAGAAGAAGGCTTAACGGGCGGCGGAGACGGAGACGAGCCAAAACCAACATCTGGTTTAGACGATTTGTTTGACCAAATGGAAGACAGCGCTCACGACACGGCTGGCGAGAGTGATGAACAAGATTGGGCTGGCATGACGGACGCGGAAAGGGCTGAGGAGCTTCTTCTTCGCGCAAATGCTTTGGTAGACAACTATGGTGATATCTTAGGCTCAGATGACATTACCTCAGATTCTCTTGAGAGTTTTGTAGACGACCTTAGAGAAGCAGTTAACAATTCTGATAATGACGAATTTAAAGGTGACGCAAATAACTTTTTAAGAAATTATGACGCGGCAAACAACTTTGAGCAAAATTCACAAGATCAAAACACCCCAGTGCAAGACCCAGCCGAAGGAGATTTCGTTGGTTCAGATGGCAGTTCGCCTGTTGAGGCATATGACGAGCAAAGAATTGAATTTTGGACAATTGTTGCATCTCTTGGCTTAGCGGTTATTGCCGCCGTTGCAGTTCCTTCTGCAATTAAAGCAGCAAACAGAGGGCTTTCGCTTAGAAACAACGGAACAAGGTTTTTGCTTGGCCAAAGCTCTTTAAAAGACGCCAAAAAGCTGTCTAAGTTAAGCAAAAAAGTTAAAAAAGCCCAGGAAAAATTAAGCAAGAACCCGGAAAGCAAAAGACTGGCATCTAAACTTGAAAAAGCAGTAAACAAAAGAGATTCTTATGCAAAATCTTGCTATAATGCTTCAAAGAAAAGGAAAGCAAACTATAGTTACCTTAAAAAATATTCTAAAAAAGCGTTAAGAAGTGCGAGCCTTGGCAACAGAGAATACACAAACGAAGAAGAACTTAGCGCAAAAAACTATAAAAAGCTTATGAAGGCTGTTAATTTGTATGCAAAAGCCATGGACGAAACAAGTTCAAGCAAGAAAACAAAGCTTATGGATAAGGCAACAAAAATTGCAGAAAATGTTACTCTTGCAGATGGAAGTCTTTACTATGGCTCAAATGTTATGAAACTTGGGAAGAACACTTACCCGCTCTTCCCTCAAAGATACATTTCTACTGGCATTACCAACAACCTTGACGAGGACACGCAAAAATATTTCAATGAAATTTACAAATTATATCCAACAATGGAAAAAGCAACTTACAGCGGGGAAATTTCATATGAATTAAATGGCGAAACAAAATACCTTAAATATTCATTTGATAACGCAGCTGCAGCAGATGCAATTAAGTCCGCTCTCTTGTTTGGAATTAGCACAGACGTTGAGGCAATTACAATAACAGAAACTGTTCAAACGCCAAGAAGGTCGAAAACAGAAACAACCCAGTATGCTGGGCAGGATTGGAAAGATCTTCAATATGCAATGAAAACAACCTATAACACTTCAAGAGCATTGATTAACAAAGTTGCAGAAGAAAAAATCTTTGCTGTTGAAAAACCTTCAACAGCAAGGCGAGCTCAAGTTGCTCAAACTCAAGCGGCGGAACGAACTCAAACAACTGCTCCAACTCAAGCAGCAGAACAACCTAAGCCAACGCAACAACAAGAACAAACGCAGCCGCAAGAACAAACGCAAACAGAAGAACAAAAACCATTAACCCAAGAAGAAATTAACAACCAATTAGTGCGTTTTTTCCATAACCAAAACGAACAAGACTTTTAAAAACAAAAGCCAACACAAAAAAGTTGTTGGCTTTTTTTGTTTTGAAAAATTTTAAAAAAGAGTAAAATATCACTATGAAATTTTTTCTTGGCGAAAATCCCGGTTTTTATATTGGGAATTTACACATTGCTTGGTATGGCCTAATTATGGCCTGTTCGATGGCGCTTGCTGTTGTTTTGTGTTATTTTTTATTTTCAAAACAAAGAAATGTTAAAAACACAGAAATTTTATGTTGCGCGCTATATGTCCTTCCGTTTGCAATAATTGGCGCGCGGGCTTTTTATGTTGCATTTAACCCAATGGGCGCAAACTATTCTTTTGTTGACGCGCTAAAAATTTGGGAAGGCGGAATGTCAATTTGGGGCGGCGTTATTGGCGGCTTTATTGGAGTTTGTTTATATTGTTTAATTCACAAAAAAGATATGCTTTCAATTTGTGACATAATTGCCCCCGCCCTAATTCTTGCCCAAAGCACGGGAAGATGGGGAAACTTTATCAATCAAGAGGCTCACGGCTGGGAGGTTTTCGACCCAAAATTCTTTGGCCTTCCGTTCACCGTTGAAATAAACGGCCATTACTATCTTGCAACCTTCCTCTATGAGGCGGTTTTAAACACAATTGGTTTTATTGTTCTAGTAACACTGCTTTACAAAACTAAAAAGCGCGGGCTGGTTATGTCGTGCTATTTAATGTGGTATGGCGTTGTTAGGGCTGTTATTGAAACATTTAGAACAGATCAAATGTTAATTGGTTCTCTTCCCTTTTCGCAATTAACGGCAATAATTGCCGCCGCAATTGGCCTTGGAATTTTTATATACATTTTTATTCGAGACAAAAAAAACCAAGCGCATGTAGAAATAAATGGAAATTCCCAAGAAAATTTGAAAAATAATTTAAAAGAAAATAAAAAAGAAAATAAAAACGGATTTAAAAATAAATTAAAAATTTCTTTAGATAAAATTAAAGAAAAAATAAATTCAATAAAAAATAAAAACAAAGAAGAAAATAAATTAAATAATAAAGCAAAAGAAGAAATTCAAACTGGCGAAGAAAATAAAAATGAAGAAAATCAAGAAAAAAATAACAATGAAATTAAGCAACAAATTGAAAATAATGAAACTTAATTAAACCCAAGGCTAACCAAAATTGCAAGGTTAATTGCCCTCATCTTTTGGTTATCTAGAGCGGAAATTTTTTCTTTGAGTCTTCTTTTGTCAATTGTTCTAATTTGCTCTAAAAGAACAACCGAATCTTTAGGAAGTTTATATTCTTTTGCCGAAAGTTCAACATGGGTTGGAATTTTGGCCTTTGAAAGCTGACTTGTAATTGCGGCGACAATAACCGTTGGGCTGAACTTATTTCCAACATCATTTTGAATGACTAAAACAGGGCGAACTCCGCCTTGCTCGCTCCCAACAACGGGACTGAGGTCGGCGTAATATATTTCTCCTCTTTTAATCAAATTTTCCAAACAAAAGTTCCTTTTCGTAATTAAAGTAATCTAGGTTGGTTTGGTCAAATTCGCCAAGCTCGCTAACTGCCCTAAGATATGCTGGGCAAAGCATAATGTCGCTGGCCAAACTTTCTCTCATTGTCATATTATGCAAATCGCTTCTATATTCGTTCAAAATATCTTCTGTTGTTTTTCCAAAAGACGATGTGTATTGTTCCCAAACAATTTCTTCTCTCATAATTATCTCCTTTAATTAATTCTTTAAACTTAGGTTGCGTAAAAAAAGGACGCTTATTCGTCCTTTTAAAAAAAATCAAATACTATTTATTTACAAAGAAATTTAAAACATCTCCCCAATCAAAAACCTCAAAAATGTTTTCATTTAATTTAAACTTCTTGTGTTGGCTGTTGAAAAACAAACATTTTATGTTATTTTCCGAAAGTTGTTTAACATTTAAATAATAGTCATCAATCATATAGTCAATCTTAAAATCCTTGCAAGCCTTTGTTTTATCAATTTGCTCATACGCTGAGCCAGAAATTTTAATTCCAAGCTCGCTAAGTTTTCTCTTTGAAATTTCAACTTCCTTGCCAAATCTACTAGTAATGATATAAAACTCATGCCCTTGTTTTTCCAAAATTTTCAAAACCTCGCAAGCGCCGGGGGTTGGCGGGGCTTTTTCTATTACCTCAAGAACATATCTATCAATAAATTCTTTTGTTTGCTCTTGCGTCCAGCCAAATTTCTTTTGCATGCGAATTTCATTTGGGTCTATAATTTTTGAATTTACTTCTAAATTATAAATATCGCCCAAAACTTTGTAACTTAATTCCGTGTCAAAAACAACGCCGTCTAAATCTAACCCAATTTTCATTTTTACTCCGAATTATTTATTTAATTTTTTTTATTAATTATTTTTAATTTTTTCCAAATATTATTTTTAATTTTTCAATGCCTTAAAATTGCTTTTTTTAATTGATAAAGAAAACAAAAAAATTCCTCTCAAAATCTTCTTATCTTTAACTTTTTTATTATACCACTTGGCTATTAAAATTTGCAAGTAATTTAGTTTTAAACCGCAAAAACAAATTAAAATTTTACACTAACTGCGTTTTTGTTTTCTGCCAACAATAATTGTTGGCATCTAAAATTTCCCAAGGCGAAATTCTATTAAAAAATAAAACGAACCTTAAAAAATAAAGGTCAAATATTTAATGGCGCTAGTTTAGCCTCACATGTTATCATCAACCTGAACTTTTCTTTCTTCTCTTTTATTTTTTATTTCAAAAACAATCAGAACCTGAGAAAAAAAGAAAAAGTGAAAAAATAAGAAATAAAAAGCAATAAAAAAATCCGCACCTAAAAGGTTCGGATTGTTTTTGTTTGGTGCGGACGCCGGGACTTGAACCCGGACGATGTTACTCACAAGATCCTTAGTCTTGCGCGTCTGCCAATTCCGCCACGACCGCATTTCCAGCATGAGTAATATAACACAGTTTTCGTGCGGTGTCAAGGAATTTAATTAAATTTCTTTGCGCAAAATGTCGCCCGCTTTAAGCGGTAAATCTGTTTTAATGTAAAGCTTTTGTTGAACATCTTTAGCGTCTGAAATCTCATTGCCAGAGATATCCATAATAGAAAAAATCTCAATTTTTTTGTTAAATGTTTCGTTTGGAGAAAGAATTTCAAGCGTGTCGCCAAGTTTAAACCTGTTTCTTTGTTCAACTAACACCTTTCCGCCATTGGCGTCTTCAATTACAACGGCAACAAATTCGTGGGTGGATTTTGGCATTGAACCCTCCAAACACTCGCTCTCATCTCGCCCAAAATAAAAACCTGTTGTATAGTTTCTGTGGCTGGATTTAAGCGTTTCCCTCTCAAGCTCTTTTGGAATTTCAAGCCCTTTTTCAAGATAATTAAGCGCGCGCCTATATGCGTTTACAACATTTGCAACATAGTAGGAAGATTTCATTCTCCCTTCAATTTTAAGGCTAAAAGCGCCGGCCTCTTTAAGTTTTTTTAGGTGATCTAACATATTTAAATCTTTTGAATTTAAAATATATGTCCCCCTTTCGTCCTCTTGAATTTCATAGGCCTCGCCTCTTCTATCCTTTGTTGTAATTAAGTATTCCCATCGGCAAGCCTGAACACATTCGCCGCAATTTCCGTCCCTTCCGGTTAAAAAGTTTGAAAGCAAGCAGCGTCCAGAATAGCTTATACACATTGCCCCGTGGACAAAGGCCTCAAGCTCAATTTCGCTTGGAAGAAAATCTCTAATTTCTTTAATTTCTTGAAGAGAAAGCTCTCGCGCAAGAACAATTCTCTTCGCCCCAAGTTTAACAAATTCGCTTGCGGTGTATTTATTTGTAACATTTGCTTGAGTGCTGACATGAATTTCAAGCTTTGGGGCAAACTTTTTAACAAATGAAATAACGCCAAGGTCGCTTACAATAACGCCCCAAACGCCAATTCCCTCCAAAAATTTTAAATATTCTCCAAGCCCTTCAAAATCTCTGTTGTGGGCAACAATGTTGACTGTAACATAAATTTTTTTGCCCCTTTCTTTTGCATAGTCAACAGCCTGTTTCAAACCCTCTTCGTCAAAATTCCCGGCAAAAGCGCGAAGCCCAAATTTTTTTCCGGCAATATAAACAGCATCTGCCCTAAAATAGAAAGCGGCCTTTAGTTTCTCAAAATTACCTGCTGGCGCTAAAAGTTCCATCTTCTCCTCCGTTTTCAATTTGATTTTTATTTTCTCTCTTGTTCCAATTAATTGCCCCAAGAGAATTAAACACAAGGCTAAAGAAAAACCCTCCCGCAACTGGAATCATTGAAACTCCTCCCCCTTCGCCGCGAATTAGCGGCATTAGCCAAAGCAAAATTAAAAGCGTGTTTGCTAGTAGATAGAAATAAAACATTCTTCTGTCTCTTCTAAGCTGAAGATAGTTAGGAATTGCGCAAAAAAAGAAACAAACTGTTGCAAGGATTGTAAACGGCGTTTTAAGCGCATTTAAAGCAAAGAAAAGCGCAACGCAAAAAACAAAATCACAGGCAACAAAAATTAAAAATTCTTTAATAGAAATTTTGTTTTGAGAAATATAAACGCCTTCTTTGCTTCTGTTTTTTAAATATTGCCAAACACTAAAAAACAAAATTGGAAGAACAAACAAACAGTTAAAAATAACTTCTCCCCAGTTTTTAGAGAGGACAGAAACTGCAATATAAAGCCCAACGCTAGCAATTCCAAAAATTGGCGCAACCCAAAGTTTTGAACAGGTTGAAAAAAGATAGATCAAGAAAAAAATTGTGTAAATAAATGTTAAAACATCGCTTTTAAAAACTATTGAAAGAGTTAAAAGCGCAACAAACCCAATAAAAAAGGCTATTAAATTTAATAAATTGTTTTTAACAAACTCCTTGGCTTTTATTTTCATCTAAATAAGTTCTTCCCATTGTTTAATAAATTTTCTTGCTTGATCAAACGCCTTTTGGAAAGGCTCTTTGCTCCTTAAATTTGCCCCCGCATCGAAAAGAAGCTCAATTGGAGGCTTTGTTGAACCAGAGGATAGAAATTTAATATATCTCTCATGCTCTTTTGGAATTATTTCATCAACCAAATAGATTGCCGAAATCATTCCAATTGCATATTTATATACATAAAACGCGTTATAAAAATGAGGGATTCTTGACCATTCATATTTGATTTCCGGAATTAATTTAACATTCTTCCCAAAATATTTTTTGTTTAGGTCATAATAGAAATTGTTTAAAACCTCCGCCGAAATTGGAAGAGAATTTTCAAATGTTTCGTGGGCAAATTGTTCAAATTCGCTAAACATTGTTTGGCGGAAAACCGTGGACTTAAATTCGCTTAGAAAGTGGTCAAAATAATAGATTTTTTCTGCGCTTGACTTTGCATTTTTTTGAAGATATTTAAGCAAAAGCATTTCATTTACAATGCTTGCAACTTCTGCAACAAAAATTTTATAGCCCGCTTGGTCATAATTTTGGCTTTTGTTTGAGAAATATGTGTGCATGCTGTGGCCAAGTTCATGGGCAAGCGTGAAAAGGCTTTGGGTGTTTCCAACAAAATTCAACAGCAATACAGGGTTCTTTCTATATGCTCCCCAAGAAAATGCGCCGCTGTCCTTGTTTTTGTTTGGATATTTATCAATCCACCTTTGGGTCTTTGCCAAATCCAAAATTTTTGAGTATTCTTCGCCAAGAGGCTTGGTTGCCTTTTTAACAATTTCAAAAGCTTCGTCGAAGCTATATTTTTTTTCAACTTCTTTTTCTGGCGCAAATTGGTCGAATATTGCAAAATTTGGAAGGTTTTGACTTTTCTTTTTTAAATCATAATAGTTATAAATAACATCTAAATTTTCGTTAACGCAAGCAATAAGCTTGTCATAAACTCGCCTGTCTGCCTCCTCTAAAAAAATTGATTTATCCAAACAATTTTTATATTTAGATGCCCTTGCATAAAAAACATTTGACTTTATTTCGCTTATATAATTCGAAGATAAAAAGTTGTTAAATTTTCCATATGCTCCGTTAAGCGCTTTAAGCGTGTTTTTTCTAAGCGTTCTGTCTCTGCTTTGCATAAGTTGCATGTAATTTGAGTGGTTTAGCTCATGTGATTTTCTCTTTGAGTCAAAGACTTTTGGAAATTTTAGGTCTGCATCGTTAAACAAATCGAAATTATCTGAAAACCCGCTTACCATGTCCGAACTCATTGACAAAATTCTTTCCTCTTTTTCTGAAAGAATGTGTTTTTTATTCCTTAAAATTTCTTTAAAATAATTTTTAAACTGGCTTTTTTCTGCAAGTTTTTTTAAAAGAGAGTTTGAATTTTTCTTTATTTCAACGCTAACAAAAGCCGATTTGGTTGAAAACTGGCTAATAAGCGTTCCAACCTGTGTTTGACGCTCTTGATAAAGCGAATTGCCTGCGTCTTCTCTTGTTTTGAGAACGGCATAAACATAGAGAACCTCAAGGCGCTTTGAAATCTCTTGATCTCTTTCCAAACATTCCAAAATTGTTTTCTCGTCCTTCAACTTTCCGCGGTAGCCAGCCAAGAAGTCTGTTTGAGTTTTAAGATAGTTAAATTCGTTTAAAAATTCGGCGTCATCTTTAAAATATCCGCTAAGGTCCCACTTGTCCTTTTCTTCAATCTCGCTTCTTTTTTTCACAAAAGCCTCCTAAATTTTTGAAAGATTAAACCTTGTCCATGGCAATTTTGCCTCTGGAAGAACTTTAAAACTCATCTTTTGTTTTGTTGTTGGGTGAACAAATTCAAGTTTATATGCCCAAAGAGCAAGGTTTTGCTTTGCCCTTTCTTCTCCATATTTCCAATCTCCAAAAACGGGGGCTTTCAACGCAGCCATTTGAACCCTAATTTGATGGCTTCTTCCCGTTAGCAGCTCAATTTTTGCAAGAGTTAGAGGCGGATTTTGGCTAAAATCTGTTTCTAAAACTTCAAAAATTAGTTCTGCCTTCTTTGCACCCTCTTCGCTCATTGGAACAATTTTAACGGTGTTACTTTCGCCGTCCTTTTTTAAATAATTGACAATTTTTTTTGTTTTAAGCGGAAGTTGGCCTTTTAAAACAGTTAGATATTCCTTTTTCATCGTTCCATCTTGAATTTGCGCCGAAAGCCTTGAGGCCGCCTTTGATGTCTTTGCAAAAACCATAATCCCGCCTGTTGGCCTGTCAAGCCTGTGAACAAGGCCAACATAAACATTGCCCGGCTTGTTATATTTCTCTTTTATATATGCTTTGACCATGGAAAGAAGATCCAAATCCTTAGAGGCGTCCTCCATTGTTGGAACGTTTTGGGGCTTTATAACAACAATTAAATGATTGTCTTCATAAATTACATCAAGTTGCTCCATTTCATCTCCTTAAAAAGTTAAAAGGCCGCTTGCGCCACACGGCAAAACTATTTTTTCATCAGTTGGAAGCCCAACCTCATAGGCGCTGCAATTCCCCTTAAAATTTGAATTTAAAAGCAATATATTTTTTAAAACCTGGGGTTGAAGGCCGGTTGTGTAAGAATTTATTAAAACAAAAAGGCTGTTTTTGGAAAGAAGTTTAAAACATAGGGAAACAAAATCGAAAAGATTTTCTTCAATTTTCCAAATTTCGCCGCTTGGCCCTCGCCCATAGGAAGGAGGATCCATAATTATTGCATCATACCTATTCCCTCTTCTAATTTCGCGCTCAACAAATTTTTTGCAATCGTCAATTATAAACCTAACATTTTTGTTTTCCAAGTTTGAAAGTTTTAGATTTTCCTTTGCTCTTTCAACCATTCCCTTGCTTGCGTCAACATGAACAACAGAAGCTCCCGCGCTTGCGCAGGCAACCGTTGCCCCGCCAGTGTAGGCAAAGAGGTTTAAAACTTTAACCTCGCGTTTTGCCGCCTTAATTAGTTTAATCATCTTATCCCAATTTGTCGCCTGCTCGGGGAAAAGCCCAGTATGCTTAAAGCCCATTGGTTTTATTTTAAATTTTAAATCTCTCCAACCAACTATCCATTCGCTTGGAAAAGGTTTTTTAATTTCCCAGCTTCCGCCTCCGCTGCTAGATCTGTTGTAAAGCGCACAAAGGCTTTTTTCGCTTCTCAAATTTTTCTTCGCCGGCCAAATAACTTGGGGGTCTGGCCGCAAAAGAACAACGCTGCCCCAGCGCTCAAGCTTTTCGCCCCCGCCCGTTGCCAAAATTTGATAGTCCTTCCACTCTGTGTTAACTTCCATTTCCCCTCAACTTAATTTTTTAGTTGAACAATTGTGCTCTCGTCTGAAAGTTCAATTTTTTCCTCTAAACTTGGGTTTTCAATTTTTTCTTCAATTTGTCTTGCCAAAACCTCTTGCTTGATCCTATCCCCAAAAATTTCAACAACTCGCTTAATGTTCTCGGTTGGCTGCAAGAATGAAATTGAAATTCTTTCTTCAACTTTAAAGTTTGCCTGTTTTCTTAAAACTTGAATAGATCGAATAAGTTCCCTTGAAAGGCCTTCCAACATCAAATTTTCGTCAATGGTAACATCTAAAACAACAGTTATATCGTTTTCGGTTGCAATAACATATTCCTCCTTTGCCTTGTAACACAAGTTAAACAAGCTGCTGTCTAAATTTTCAAACTCAAAAACAGAAACTTTTCCCTCCTTAAACTGAGAAACAAAACTTTTAATCTGTTCTTCTGAAGCCTCCGAGAGCTTCGTTTTAAGTTTTTGAACATCGCCTTTCAAAACCGCGCCAGCAGTTTTAAAATTAACTGTTAAATATGCATCATTAAACTTGTTGTTGTCGTTTTCAAAGACAATCTCTTTAATGTTAAGCTCGTCTTTTATAATCTGCTCGAATGTTTTTGCCGCCTTTTGGGCTGATTCATTTACATTTAAAAACATTGTTTTAAGCGGCTGTTTAACTTTAATTTGGTTCTCATTTCTAAGCCTTTGGCCAATTGCAATAATCTCACGAACAGCTTGAGTTTGTTCGTCCAAATTAGAAAAACGAACGTCACTTGCCGTTGGGAAAGATGAAAGGAAAATGCTTTCTTTTTCGCTCTTTTCAACTTCTCTGACCATGTTTTGCCAAATATGCTCCGCCATAAAGGGCAAAATTGGGCTCATAACGCGGCAAATTGTTTTAAGCGCGTTATAAAGGCTGAAATATGCATTCAGCTTGTCCTCTTCGTCATCGCTCTTCCAAAATCTTCTTCTGTTAACGCGGATATACCAGTTTGTTAAATTGTCAATCAAATTTTCAAAATCCCTAACAACAAGGAAATAGTTGTTGTTGTTGTAATTTGCAGTTGAATTTTCAACAAATTTGTTGCATTGCTCCCAAAGCCACTTGTCTGTTGTGTCGAAACTTTCAAAGTTAATTTTAAAGCCGTCAAGTTTTGGCTTGTCTATAAGCGCATATGTGTTGAAGAAAACATATGC
Organism: uncultured Bacillota bacterium; assembly: GCA_949283975.1. GTDB lineage: Bacteria > Bacillota > Clostridia > Christensenellales > UBA1242 > UMGS687. Next base: position 100,803 of record CASDUK010000001.1, on the reverse strand, counting down.
ATTCCAAAGGCCAAGAAGCTTTCTTTTAATTTCATCTGTAATTGAAAAACCAAAGCGCGTGTCGTTCAACATGTTGTTTGATGCAAAAAGATATCTAATTACATCTGCGCCAGTTTTGTCAACAAGGTCGTTAAAACTAATATTATTTGGCCCAGATTTAGAGAATTTAGAGCCGTCTTCTGCAACAAGCATTGCAAAGCCAATAACCTTTTTATATGGCGCTTTTCCGGTTAATGTAACGCTCATGAACAAAAGCGAATAGAACCAAAGCCTAATTTGCTCCTTCATTTCAATAACACACTCTGCCGGAAAGTTCTTTTTAAAAAATTCCTCGTCTGAAAAATATTTCTTTGTGCTAAATGGCGTAATTCCGGCGTCAAGCCAGCAATCTCCAACTTCTGGAACGCGCCTAACCTTTGCGCCACACTCTGGGCATGTAATTTCAATATCATCAATATATGGCCTGTGGAGATGTGGAAGGGCGTCAACTTGGCTTTCGCTTGAAAGTTTTTTAAGTTCTTCAATAGAACCAACAACTGTTAACTTGCCGCATTTCTCGCAACGATAGAACGGAAGAGGAAGCCCATAGAAGCGCTTTCTTGAAATGTTCCAATCTCCCATGTTAACAAGCCAGTCTAACATTCTTTTCTTCATGAACTCTGGCTGCCAAACAACAGTTTCAACAGCGTCTATAAGCTGTTGCCTAATTTCATCTGCCTTGATATACCATTCCTTAGTCAATCTAAAAATCAAAGGTTTCTTGCAGCGCCAGCAAATTGGATATCTATGCTTATATTTGTGGGTGTAATATAATTTTCCGCGCTCTTTTAGTTGATTGAAAACCAAATCTGAAACTTCGCCGGCGTCCTTTCCAGCAAAAAATCCAAAATTCGAATAAAAAATTCCGCTCTCGTCAACAGGGCAAACATTTGGAAGAGAAAGCCTTTGGCCAAGTTCAAAATCCTCCGCTCCACAACCCGGCGCAATGTGAACCGCGCCAGAACCCTCTTCGGCGTCAACATCTTCCCACGGAACAATTTTGTGAACAAAATTTTGTTCTTCAAGCTCTTCAAAACAAGTTTGATAGGTAAGCCCAACAAGCTTACTTCCCAAAATTTCTTCTTCAACTGAAATTAAGTCATCCTTTAAAACTTTAATTGCATTCTTTCCAACAACAAGTTTTCTGTTGCTGGATTTAACATTACAAACGCAATAAACAAGTTCTGGGTTAACGGCAATTGCAACGTTGGAGGAAAGCGTCCAAGGCGTTGTTGTCCAAACAAGCATATCCCAATTCCTTTCAAAAATTGGAAGTTTGAAGAAAACTGCAATATGTTCCATGTCCTGATAGCTGTCTGCAAGTTCGTGTTCTGAAAGAGATGTTCCGCAGTGGCTACACCACGGCATTGGCCTAAACTTTTCAATTAGCCAACCTTTTTCATAACATTTCTTTAAAAAAAACCAAATTGAGGTTATGTTCGTGTCGGAATTTGTGAAATATGAATCGTTCCAATCCATCCACTGACCAAGCCTTTGGCTTTGAGCAGAAATTATGTTTGCAAAGTGGTTAACTCGCTCTATGCAGGCCTCTGTAAACTTGTCCATTCCAAATTTTAAAATGTCCCTCTTGTCCTTTAAGCCAAGCATTTTTTCAACGCCAACCTCAACCCAAAGGCCTTGGGCGTCGAAGCCGTTTTGATAGTGGGCGTCAAAACCTTGAAGAGCTTTATATCTAAGCATAATGTCTTTAAGCGACCTGTTCCAGCAGTGGTGCAACTTCATTTCGTTGTTTGCCGTAATTGGGCCGTCTAAAAAGGCATAGTATTTTCCTGTTTTTTTGTTTTTTTCTTTAACTTTGTTAAAAATTTTGTTATCTTCCCAAAACTTTAAAATTTCTTCCTCGTTTCTAACCAAATTTGGCATGGCTGGCTCTTTCTTCATCTTAATCTCCTAGTTGCAAAGAAAAATATTGTAAATTACTTACAACTGGAATTTTAGCACATATTCGATAAATAATCAAATAATATTTAATTAACTATATATATTTGTTGTTAAGAAATTTTGTTTGTTTCGCCAATCTTTTTCAACTTTAACAAACAGTTTTAACATAACTTTTTTCCCAACAAGCCTTTCAATGTCTGCCCGTGCGCGCGAGCCAATTTGTTTAAGCTTTTCTCCGCCCTTTCCAATTATAATTGCCTTGTGGCTTTCCTTTTCGCAAATTATGTCAACTGAAATTTCAAAAAGATTTTGGCTTTCGCTGTGTGAAACAACTTCGCAAAAAGCGCCATGGGGAATTTCTTCATTTATTGTTGAAAGAACCTTTTCGCGAACAATTTCGGCGCAAAAAAACAAAACCGATCTGTTTGAAACTTCTTCGCCGCTAAAAAGAAAACTTCTTTCTGGAAGGTTGTCAACAATAAGCTTTTTCAAAACTTCAACATTTTTCCCGCTTTTAGAGCTGAACGGAACAATTTCGCATGCGCCAACCCCGTTTAAAAGCGAAAGATTTTCTAAAAGTTTTTTCTGGCTTGCTAAATCAATTTTGCTAACGCCAACAATAACCTTTTCAAACTTTGCTGTTAAATTTTTTATGTTTTGAATTTCCTCTTCCAAAATTTCCTTTGCGCCGTCAACAAGATATAAAATTAAATCTGCCCCCTCGCTTGCCGCGCGATAGCTTTTGTTCATGAATTTATCTAACATTGTTTTTGCCCGGTGAATTCCCGGTGTGTCGATAAAAACAATTTGGCTTTCACTTTCGGTTAAAATTCCAAGAACATTAACCCTTGTTGTTTGAACCTTTGGAGAAACAATGTTAAGTTTAAACCCCAAAAATTTGTTTATAAGCGTGCTTTTGCCCGCGTTGGTTTTACCAATTACCGCAACATATCCCGATTTCATCTCTTCGCCCCAACTTCGTTTAAAATTTCTTCGCTAAATCTTTTCATTTCTTCTTCTTCTAATGGTTCAATATGGTCAAACCCCAATAGATGAAGAAAGCCATGAAGAGCCAAAAAACAAAGCTCTCGCTTTGTGCTGTGGCCATATTTTTCTGCTTGAAGAATTGCAATTTCTTTGCAAATAACAATGTCCCCAAGCATGACTGCCTCTTCGTTTGGCAGGCCTTCTGTTTTAAAATCATAAATTGGAAATGAAAGAACATCTGTTTCTCTTGGAACATCTCTAAATTTTTGATTTAATTCCTTAATTTCTTCCTCGCCTATAAATTTAATTCCAACCTCAAAATTTCGCTCCTCTTTAAATTTTTTTTCAAGCGCAATTGAGAAAATTTTTTTAATTTTTCTTTTAAAACAAGGGCTTTTTATGTTTTTAAAATAAATCCTTAGCATAAAAGTATTATACCATAACTGCGCCCTTTTTCAAAATTATCAACCAGAAATTGTTCTTGTAACAATGTAAACATAATCAACAAAAATTTTTCCGTCTTGCTCCGTTACAACGCTGTTTTCTTCAACTATTAAATCGTTTTCGTTTAACCTAAGGCCTGCAAGAGTTTTTGCCTCTTGAACAAGGCTTTCTCTTTCGCTTTCAAAGTCTAATTTAATTGTTACCTGTTCAAGTTCGTAATAAGTTGTTGTAATGTAAGTTATCGGAAGAAGATAGTCGGAAAGAAAAGTTTCTTGAACTTCAAGTTCGTAGAGAAGATATGGAATTTCCGCCTTTGAAGTTACAATTTCCTTATCTAAAAACTCCATTTTTCTTTCAACAACAAAGTTTCCCGTTCGCCTTGTAATTTCCTTCTCAGCTTCAAACTCTGCCCGGCCGCTTAGCGAAACATTTGCAAATATATTGGCCTTTGCAATTGTTAGAATTTGCGTGCCAGATGAATCAATTATATATGGCGAAACTAAAACATCTCCCGCCTTAACAACATCGCCAACTTTAACAAGCGGCGTTCCAGAAATTAACTGAATTTCCGTTACAATTCCGCCCTCTGTTGCAACAACAGCTGTTGCCTTGTCTATGTTTTCATATTCATCATTTTTAACTTTTTCCTTTATGTTAACAATTATGCTACAACCCTTTTTAACAACGCTAACCATGCTAACATCTTCAAAATTTTCCATTAACAACTTTTCAATTTCAAAGTTGGTTTTTGAGTTTAAAGAGGAAAGAAAGCAAACGCCGTTCTCGCTTAAAACTTGTTCAATTTCTTCTGTTGAAATTCTTTCGTTCCCATAGACTTCAATTCTCCAAACAAATCCAGATGAAATTGCAAAAAAACAAAAGCAAATTAGCGCCCCAACAAAAATTCCAAACCTTGCCTTAAAAATCTTCCCAAGTTTTGAAAATCCATTATATTTTTTTTGAGTTACAATAATATTTTTTGATTTAAAAAAATTTTCAACTTTTTTTTCATCAAAAGTTGAAACTTCAACAATTGATTCTTTTAAATTAATTTTTTCTATATAAAAAAAATTAATTCCTTTTGCCGAAAGTTGGTTTAAATATCTTTCAAGGTTATATCCAGAAAGCCAAAGAAAAACGCTTGATTTATAACTTTTTTTTAATTTTTTTTCTTTTTTTTTAAATATTTTTAATTTTTTCATTAGACAACCTCAATTTTTTCAATTTCTCCAACAACGCTAAGGGTTTGGCTTGAAAGTTCCTTTAGTTTTAAATTACTTCCAAAAACGCTAACAATTTTACCTTTAACTTTAAACATAACAAGATTTTCAGAAAGAGAAACAAGCCCTCTTTGCCCCTCGGCATAAAGCGCTTTTCCGTTTACATTAACAAGGTTATAGCTTCCGTCTATCTCCGGAAGTTTTAGCTCTTTTTTAATTTCGCCAAAGAAGTTAAACATTGCCTTTCTCCAAAAATATGATATGCTCAACTAGAATAAAATAGAATTTTTTGCAGATAATAAACTTGAGCAAAAAAGCTTAAAAGGAGAAGAGAAAATGAAAGAGGGTTTTATTTGTGGCGTCTTGTTCGGCGCACTTGCGGGTATGATTATTTACAGATATAGCACCGACGTTCAAAAACTTGCAGACAAGGGCGAAAAAATGGTTAAAAAAGAAATTAAAATGATGGAACAAGAGGCAAAAAAAGCCGCTGAAAGTTCAAAGTCAACAACCAAAAAAAATCAGAATAAAAAATAATAAAAAATCCGAATTATTTTCGGATTTTATTTTTTTCAATAAATTTTAAAATTTGTTTTGCCAAAACTTTTTCTTTTTCGCTATAACTGTGGTCTGCGCCCAAAATAAAGCCAACATCTAAATTTTTATTTGCCACTTTTTCTTTTATTAATTCAACTGTTTTTTCCGGAGAATCAACAATCATTTCATTCACGCTGCCAAATTTTATAAAAAGTGGACACGAAATTTGATTGAAATATTTAAAATTGCTTTCTTTGTTGTAACTTATAACATTAAACTCTTGTTCAAAATATTGAACAAAGGATTTTGCCGCAATTTTAAAGCCGCTGTCGCTGTTAACAAGTTCTTCTTCCTTCCCCTCTTTAATAAATTTCTTTGCCAAAGAAAAACTTTTTTTAGCTTGTTTTGGGTTTTTGGCATAATAATATCCTTGAATGTCAACGGGTGAAAGCAAAATTACCGCTTTAATTTGTTTTAAAAGCGGGCTGTTTGATTTTACTAATTGATTGTAAAAATACAAAATTTTTGTGCAACCCAAACTGTGGCCCATTAAATAAAACTTCTTAAAGCCAAATTTTTTTAAAAATTTTATTGCCCCCAAAATGTCGAGCGGCGCTTCTGAAATTTTTTCAAACATTGCGCCATATTTAAAACTTTTCTTCTTGCCCTCAACCTTTCTTTTAAGCCTTGTGTAAATTTCGCTTCCGCGGTTGTTAAAGCAAAAGTATGGAATTCCGCTTTCGGCAAATGTTTTTGAAAATTCCCTCTCTCTGCCATTTGTGCACTTTGAAGCCTGGCCGTGAACTGAAATTATAATTTCCTCTGTTGAATAGTTGTCTGGCAAATTTAAAATTCCAAAGAGTTCAAGCCCGTCATCTGCTTTAAAATATTTTGGTGTTGAAATCATTCTTCTTTGCTCTCCCCGCCTTTCTCTTGGTTTGTAAAAGTTAACTTGCCCGCTTCAAAATCAATTATAATTGTTCCGGATTTTTCAAGTTCGCCAAGCAAAATTTTCTCTGCAATGGCATCTTCAACATGTTGTTGAATAAAGCGTCTAAGCGGCCTTGCGCCATATTCTGCATCTGCGCCCTGAGAAACAATGTGGCTAAGCGCCCTTTCTGTTAATTTAAGCTCCAAGCCTTGTTTTTGAAGGCGCTTGTTTATGTTTTTCATTAAAATCTTTGCAATTTTTGTGAAATCTTCCAAGGTTAATGCATGGAAAACACATGTAACATCAATTCTGTTTAAGAACTCTGGCTTAAATTTTTTCCTAAGTGCATCAATATAAATATGCTTAACTTCGTCAAAAGTTTGTTCTTCGCTCTCCTCTGTTTCAAAGCCAAGCTTACTTCGCTTTTGAACCTCGCTTGCGCCAATGTTGCTTGTCATAATTATAATTGTGTTCCTAAAATTAACTGTTCGACCTTGGGAATCCGTCAATCTTCCATCATCTAAAATTTGAAGAAGCGCGTTAAAAATGTCTGGGTGGGCCTTTTCAATTTCGTCAAACAAAACAACGCAATATGGCTTTCTTCTAACGGCTTCCGTAAGTTGCCCCCCTTCGTCAAAGCCAACATATCCCGGCGGCGCACCAATTAATTTTGCAACGGAATGGGGCTCCATATATTCGCTCATGTCAAGGCGAATAATGTTGTTTTCATTGTCAAACATTGCCTCTGCAATTGCCTTGGAAAGTTCTGTTTTCCCAACTCCAGTTGGGCCCAAGAACAAAAACGAACCAATTGGGCGCTTTGCATCTTGAAGGCCAACGCGGCTTCGCCTAATTGCCTTTGCAACGGCCTCAACCGCCTCGTCTTGGCCAACAACTCTTTTGTGAAGAATTTTTTCAAGGTTAACAAGTTTTTCCTTTTCTGTTTCAGTAATTTTACTAACAGGAATTCCCGTCCATCTTGAAACAACATCGGCAATTTCGCCCGCCCCAATTGAGTTGTTTTTCTTTTCAGAGCGGTTTAACGAAATGTTAAGTTTTTCAAGTTCGTCTTCAAGTTTAACAATTTCCGATTGAAATTTGGCCGCTTTTTCATAATTTCTCTCAAGGCTTGCCTCGTCTCTTGACGCTTGAAGTTGCTTTAATTTTTCTTCCTTTTCTCTAACACTTGAAGGTTTTAAACTAAAATTAACCTTTGCCTTGCTTGCTGCTTCATCAATTAAATCAATTGCCTTGTCTGGAAGGCTTCTATCCATAATATATCTGTCCGAAAGAGAGGCCGCCGCCTCAATTGCCTCGTCTGTAATCTTAACTTTGTGGAAGGCCTCATAGCTGTCTCTAAGCCCTTTTAAAATTTCAATTGTCTGTTCAACTGTTGGCGGCTCAACAATAATTGGCTGAAATCTTCTTTCAAGCGCCTTGTCTTTTTCAATAAATTTTCTATATTCATCTGTTGTTGTTGCGCCAATTGTTTGAAGCTCCCCGCGTGAGAGATATGGCTTTAACATGTCCGCCGGGCTTGTTTCACCCTTCTCCGCCCCAGCTTGAGCAAGCGTGTGAATTTCATCTATAAAAACAATTATGTTCTTATTTTGAATAATTGTTTCAATTGCGTCTTTAAGCTTTTCTTCCATTGCCCCGCGATATTTTGTTCCGGCCATCAAACTTCCAATTTCAAGAGAAAAAATTTCCTTGTTTTTTAAAAGGTCTGGAACTTCGCCTCTAACAATTGCAAGCGCAAGGCCTTCAACAACAGCTGTTTTCCCAACGCCTGCCTCCCCAATTAAAACGGGGTTGTTTTTTGTTTTTCTGCAAAGAATTTCAATAACTCTTTCAATTTCTTTCTCTCTTCCAATAATTGGGTCAATTTTTCCCTGCCTTGCTTTAAGCGTGAAATCGCTTCCAATTTCCAAAAGTTTTTCAGGCAAGTTAGATTTGCCCTGGCCATCGCCGCCAATTTCTTCGCCATTTTCAGAATAGTTGTTGTTTGCCGCCCCGCCTTGAAGAAAGGAAACAACCTTGTTTTTAAGTTCTCCAACATTAATTTTGAAATAGCTAGATAAAAGCCTTGTTGCAAAGCAATCCTGCGCAGAAATAAGAGCTAAAAGAAGGTGTTCTGTTCCCAAAAAATTGTGGCCAAGTTGAAGGGCAATTGTTTGGGCAATTTTAAAAACTTCTTTAACAGCAGGCGTTAAAACAACGCTGTCGAAAAATGCTTCTTCTTCGTTGTTTTCTCTAAAAATATTTAAAAGTTTTGCGTCTGTTATTCCAAATTCTTTTAAAATCTTTTTTGCTGTGCATTGAACTTTTGTTAGGCCATAAAGGATATGCTCTGTTTCAACCATATCTCCGCCAAACCTAAGGGCAACCGCGCTTGCCTCCATAAGCACTTTTTCCAAGCTTTCTGTAGTCTCTAAAAACATAATTTCTCCCCCTTACTTAAAGTTAAAGATATTATACACCTTTTAAAAAAATATGTTAAACAAAATTTTTAAAATAAAAACCGCCCAACTTTGGGCGGCAGGTTAATCTGCATAGTTTTTAAAATAGTTTTGAATTAAAATAACCGGCGTTCCCTTGTCTCCGCTTCCGCTGGTCAAATCACAAAGAGAGCCAATTAAGTCTGTTAGCTGCCTTGGCGTTGTTCCAAGGGCTGCTCTGTTGTTTTCTTTGCTGTCTCCCGTTTTTTGGCGAACAATTTTTTTAAACTCCTCGCTTGCCTCTTTTCCAGAAAGGTTTGCAAGTTTTGTTTCGGAAATATATTTTAATTTAATTTCATTTGGTGTTCCTAAAAGTCCGTCTGTGAACCCCGGGCTAACAACCGGGTCTGCAAGTTCCCAAATTTTTCCAACTGGGTCTTTAAATGCGCCATCTCCATAGACTAAACATTCAACATTTTTCCCCGTTAGCTCTTTAAACTTCTTTTGTAAATTTAATGCAAATTGCCTTGTGTTTCTTGGGAAAAGTTTAACCGTGTCGTCCGTGTTTATGTTGCTTCCCAAAAGGCCAAATTCTTCGTTATAACCGCTTCCGTCAACGCTTTTAGTTAAAAGTTCGTCAAGCGAAACAACTTTTTTTGCGCCACACTTTAAAAGGTGGGCTTTGGTTTGTTTTCTTGTGTGAATGTCTGCATTTATAACATAAGGCGTGTAGGCCAAAATTTCTTCTGCCTTGTTTCCAAAAATAATTTCGCAATCCTTCCCAGCAAGTTCTTTATAGAATTCAATGTAGTCAACCCCAGTAAAAAGGTGCTTCGTTTCGCCAAAAGCACTTCTAAACTGACTTTCGGTTAGTGCCTTTCCATATGGATTAATTCCGCTTTCATATAGTTTTTCTTGGCTTATTAATGGGTTTCCAACCTCATCTGAAGGATAGGAAAGCATTATAACAAGTTTCTTTGTTCCCTTTGCAATTCCCTTAAGCAAAAGCGAAAACCTGTTTCTGCTCATAATTGGAAAAATTAACCCAACTGTTTTTCCCTTAAAATGGCTTTCAACATCTTTTGCAATTTGGTCTATTGTTGCAAAATTCCCCTGGGAAATTCCAACAACAGCTTCTGTAACTCCAATAATATCCCTATCTTGAAGGCTTAAATTGTTTTCTTTAAGCGCGCCCAAAACGCTTTGGGTAACAATTTCAACAAGATCGTCCCCTCTTTTAATAATTGGCGTTCTAACGCCATATGAAATAGTTCCAAACCTTCCCATAACCTCTCCTTTAGGTAAAGGTTACACTTTTTAAAGGGTTATGTCAAACAATTACTCCTCAAATTTGTTATAAATTGCAATTGACGCGCCAAGCGAAAAAAGGCAACCCAAAATAACCAAAAGGCCAAGCCCATTTTGAACGGAAAGAGGTTGAACAGGCGAAGAGGAAGAAAATTTAATCAAATCTAAAACAACGCCAATAATAACAAGCGAAAGCGCATTTGAAATTTTGAACGCAAGCGTCATAATTCCAGAGTAAACTCCAACTTTCTCCTTTGCGTCCGCCTCCTCGTCCTTTGCCATAACATCGCTAAACATTGACATTGGAAAGGAATATAAAACACCTGTTCCAAAGCCAATTACAAAAATTAGCGGTAAAATTAGATAGAAAAGAACGATTGTTGGAATCAAACCTCTCAGAACAAAAATTGCCCAAACTATAAATATTGCAACAATCCCAACAGAAAGTCCAAAAATAAGAGTTTTTTTCTTTCCAATTTTTTTTGAAATTCTCTCCCAAAAAAACTGAGCCAAAACGGCAGATATAATCAGCGCGCCCATGCAAACTGAAATTTGGCGGGAGTCAAAATGGAAACAATATGTAAACATGTGCATTCCAGCAGCCGTTAAAATTGAGGAAGCAATCAAACTTACTGCATAGCCAAAGATTACAATTCGATATTGTTTCTTCTTTAAAATTTTAAAGAAATCGTTAAAGACAGAAAGAAGGTTTTCTTTCTTTTTAGAAGTTTTGGGCGCTGGGCAACAAACCTGTCTTTTTAGCGTTCCAAAAAATGTTAAAAGCCCAAAAACCAAGCAGATAACAGAAGAAGCATAGGCGGTGTTAACATAACCTTCTGTTAGAAGTTGCCCCTGACCATCTGAATTTGGCATAAAAATGAACATAAAAATTGTTGGAAGCATCATTCCAATAAGTTGAAAAACTGTTCTAACACATTGAATTGAGGTTTGCTCGTGGGGGTCTTGGCTCATTTCAAGCCCAAGGGCAAGGTGTGGCGTTGAAAAACATGTGCAAAAGGTTTGAACGGCAAGAAGCGAAACCAAAATCCAAACAAATTTAATGCTCTGCGGCGCGCTTGAAGGAACAAGCCAAACAATTAAGTTTATTGCACACATTCCCAAAACGCCAACAAGCATGAACGGGTGGCGTTTTCCAATTGAAGAGTTTAAATTGTCTGAATAATAACCAATAATTGGGTCTGAAATTGCGTCCCACAAAACGCTAATTGAAACAGCAATTCCAACAAGTGTTCCGCTAACGCCAAGAACGCTTGTTCCAAAAAACATAATAAAGTTTGACAAAGTTGAGGAAACCGTTGAATATCCAAGGTTTCCAACGCCATAATAAAATTTTTCTCTTTTGGAAATTTTCATGTTCCTTCCAATTAACTATGTCTATAAATAAGATATGCCAACTAAAATTTTTAAGAATATTCTTTTATTAAACAACATAAAAAATTTTTAAAATTTGAATTATTGTGTTAAACTAACTTTATAGTAAGGAGTTTAAAATGATTATTCTCGCCTGTGACCATGCTGGCTATCCATTGAAAGAAGAAATTAAAAAATTCTTCAATCGCGAAAACATAACAACAATTGATGTTGGAACATACAGCACCGATTCTGTTGACTACCCAGATTTCGCAAAACTTGGAAACGCAAAGGTTTTGGAAAGCGAGAACAACATTGGAATTTACATTTGCGGAACTGGTGTTGGAATGAGCATTGTTGCAAACAGAAACTCAAAAATTCGCGCTGCCCTTTGTTGGAACACAACAATTGCTTCGCTTGCAAGACGCCACAACAACGCAAATGTTTTAATCCTTGCGGGAAGATACACAAGAAAAAGAAAAGCAATTAGAATTGTTAAAGAATTTTTAACAACTCAATTTGAAGCCGGAAGGCACGCTAAGCGCCTGAAAAAATTGGGCTAAAAGGAGGCCAAATTGGTTTATAGTTTTGTTTTCCTTGGAGAAAGAAATAGAAGAAAAATTTTGGAAGAGTTAACTTCCAAAGTTGGTTTGCCCTCTCCGGCATATCAAGTTGTCTTTTTAACAAACAAAAATGTTGAAAAAGAAAATTTATCAAACGAATTTAGACACACAAATTTTAAAACAATCGTCTTTAAAGAAAGCTCAACGCCAGAACAAATGTTTGAAACTTTGGTTCACAGCGAAAACTTGGGAACGGTTGTTCTCTTTAAAGAAAGCGCAAAAAACATAAACTTTTCAGATGTAGATAGAATGATTGAAAAAAACAGCCGCGGGGCAAAAGTTGTTGTCTCTCGCCAAAACAAAAGCGAAAATTGGCTTACAAAAAGTTGGGAAACAATAAAAAGTTTCTTCACAAAGGTTTTCTTTGGCCTAAAGCTCTACCCTGGCGAAGCAGACATAATTTTGTTGGATTCAATTTTGGTTTCAACTCTTTCGGAGATGACGGGGAAAAGCGCCCTGCTTTCAAAAGTTAATGGTTGGGCTGGCGTTGAGCCAAAAATTATAACAATTCCTCTTCAAGAAAAAATTGTGCAAAAAAAATCTAAAAGATGTTTCCTTTTCCCGTGCATTTGGGCAGGGTTTTTCCTTGCAATGCTTGTTGGGTTAATTTTATTCGTAACATTAGATATAAATTTGGCTTTCCTTGGTTGGTTCTCCTATGTGGTTGGAATGGTTGCGTTTTTAGGGCTTTGTGTTTACACTCTTTCCCGGGCGCTTTTCAACTATCACTTTGGTGAAATTTCTTTTACAACCCAGGCGGAAGTTGTTCAAATAATTGATAATTTTGACGAATAGAGCAAATAATATATAGCGGGGTAAAAATGGACGAGAGAACAAAAAAACTTGCAAAAAACATAATAAATTATTCAATTTCGCTTAAAAAGGGCGAAAATTTGTTGATTGAAGCAACAGATTGCAACCCAAACATAATTAAAGCGCTTGTTGAAGAGGCTTACAGGGTTGGAGCAAATCCCTTTGTAAATTTATATTCAGCAGAAATTTCAAGGGCTCTTTTACTTGGTGAAAACGAAGATATGTTAAATTTAAAGGCGAAATTCGACCTTGAATTTATGAAAAAAATGGACGCCTACATTTCAATTAAAGGCGCAGCCAACACCTTTGAAAATTCAGATGTTCCCTCCAACCAAACAGCAACCCACATGAAGTTAACAGAAGAAGTTAGAAAACAGCGCGTAAACAACACTAAATGGGCAATTTTGGTTGCCCCAAGCCCTGGCCTTGCCCAGGCGGCAAAGATGAGCACCGAACAGTATGAAGACTTTTATTACAATGTTTGTAACTTGGATTATTCAAAGATGGACAGGGCGATGGACAGTCTCGTTGAGCTTATGGAAAAAACAGACAAAGTTAGGCTTGTTGCGCCCAACACAGACATAAGTTTTTCAATTAAAGGGATTCCGGCAATTAAATGCGCGGGGAAGATGAACATTCCAGATGGAGAGGTTTTTACTGCCCCAGTTAGAGAAAGCGTTAACGGTGTAATCACATATAATTTAGACACAACCTACAACGGAATTTCATTTTCAAACATATCGTTAACAGTTGAAAACGGAAAGATTGTTAAGGCAACGGGAACAAACCAGCAAAAATTAAATGACATTTTGGACACAGACGAAAATTCAAGATATTTCGGGGAATTTGCAATTGGCGTCAACCCATATATAAAACGCGGGTTTCAGGATATATTGTTCGATGAAAAAATGGCGGGGTCAATCCATTTCACGCCGGGCAGCTGCTATGAATATGAAGCGCCAAACGGAAACATTTCTGCAATTCATTGGGACATGGTTCTATCAATGCTCCCACAGCATGGCGGCGGAGAAATATATTTTGACGACGTTTTAATTAGGAAAGACGGCAATTTTGTCTTGGAAAGCTTAAAATGCTTAAATCCAGAAAATTTAATTTAGATCTTAGGAGGAAAAATGAAAAAGAAAGTTAAAATTGGAATCAATGGTTTTGGCCGAATTGGAAGGTTGATTTTAAGAATTGCAAGCGAGCGAGATGACGTTGAAGTTGTTGCAATTAACGACCCATTTATAACGGCAGAATATGCTGCATACATGCTTACATATGACACCGTCCATGGAAAATTCAAAGGAAAGGCAGAGGCCGATGGCGACAAACTTATTGTAAACGGAAAGAAAATTGACTTCTACAGTGAATATGAACCCGCTCACATTAATTGGACAAAAACAAAACCAGATGTAATTGCCGAAGCAAGCGGAAAATACACGCTTGCAAGCGAAGCTGAAAAACACATTGGAAGCGGGGCAAGAAAAGTTGTTATAACCGCTGCCGGAAAAGAATGTCCAATGTTTGTTATGGGAGTTAATGAGAATTTATATGAGCCGTCTATGAAAGTTGTTTCAAATTCAAGTTGCACAACAAACTGCCTTGCTCCACTTGCAAAAATTATTCACGAAAACTTTGGAATTAAAGAAGGGCTTATGACAACCGTCCATTCGCTAACGCCCTCTCAACTTGCAGCAGACGGCGTTTCTAAAAAGGATTGGCGCGGAGGAAGGGCGGCTTCCTACAACATAATTCCATCTTCAACCGGCGCAGCAAAGGCCGTTTCAAAGGTCATTCCAGAATTAAAAGGAAAACTAACCGGAATGAGCTTCCGCGTTCCAACGCTTGATGTTTCGGTTGTTGACTTAACGGTTAAACTCGAAAAGGAAACAACCTATGAAGAAATTATAGAAGCAATTAAAAAAGCAGAAAACGGAAGCATGAAAGGAATTGTTGGAACAACCGATCTTCCGCTTGTTTCAAGCGATTTTATTGGCGACCCAAGAACTTGCATTGTTGACATAAAAGCGGGAATTATGCTAAACCCAACATTTGTTAAACTTGTTGCATGGTATGACAATGAATATGGCTACACGTGCAAACTCGTTGACATGTTAAAACTTGTTGGTTCAAATTAGTTATCTAATTAACGCTAAATTGGTTAAAATTTCATATTCAATGGTGCTCAAAATTTGAGCCCATTTTTTTGCGTCTTTAAAAACAACAACCTCGTCGCCCTCCCTTGCATCGATTCCAGTTAAATCAACAAAAAACATGTCCATGCAAATATAGCCAACGCTTTTTACTCTTTTCTTTCCAATCCAAACATAAAATTTGTTTGAAAGTCCCCTGCTAATTCCATCGCCATAGCCAAGCGGAACAATTCCAATTTTCATGTCCCTTTCCGCCAAAAAACCCTTTCCATAGCCAACATATTCGCCCTTTGAAACGCGGTAAACTTTAATCAGGTGTGAAACAACACTTAACGCAGGTTTTAAATTCAATTGCTCTGACCCATAGCCATAGAGAACAAGCCCAAGCCTAGCCATGTTAAAATTAATTTGCTTTCCCAAAAGTTTTTGAAAAACAATTCCAGAGCCGCCAACGCTTATAATTGGATTTTGCCGCTTTGGAATTTGCGAAATAAATTCATTAAGCCTTTTATTTTGTTGATCAAAAGTTTTAGAATCTGAATCTGCCGTTGAAAAATGAGCGGCAACGCCCTCAACAAAAATTCCAAGTTCTAGCGCTTTAAGATAGATTTTTTTAAATTCCTTTGGGCTCGAAATTCCAAGCCTGTTCATTCCACAATTAACTTTTAGATGAATTTTTATGCAACTTGAAAGATTTGAATTTGCTTCTAAAAATTTCAAAAGATTTTCAAAATGCTTTCGCCCTTCAACAACAAAGCTAAACCCATGTTCTGCGCAAGATTTAAAATTTTTTGTTTTTCCAACTATTAAAATTTTTAGGTTCTTATTGAGATTATAAAGCTGCTCTGCCTCATTTACATTTGAAACGCCGAAGAAATCAACATAGTTATGTATTAAATTATATATTCTTTCAATTCCATGCCCATAAGCGTTTGCCTTTACCATTATGCAAATTTTTTTATTGCCCAAAACCCTTCTAACTTCCCAAACATTGTTTAAAAGCGCGCCCTTTGAAACAACAATTTTCCCACACCTATCCACAAATTCAGTATATGATAAAAAAGAAGGCGCTTGTTAAAGCCCTTCTTATAAAGTTGCATAATTATTCATTTTTATGAATTAATATTCTCCGCTTCAACATCTTCGTCTTGCTTTGGTTCTAAAGCGGCCATAATTTGCTCTTTCAGCTCTTCTGGGTCATAAGCGGTTTGAACCTTAATTGAAATAAGCGGCAATTCTGCGCTTTTAAGCGCTTCAATAACTTCTGGCGTTTCTGTTTCAAGCTGTTCATCGCCAATGCTTCCATCAAAAATGTCTATAACCATCCTTGGCCTCATTGTTTCTAGCTCGAAAATTGCAAGATCAACATATCTGTCTCTAATAGAATTATACAGAGTATGGCTTCCAACCGGCTCTAAAATTGTGTCAACTCCAACTTTTGGAAAAACAATGTAACTCTTTGGAAGAATTTTGCTTATTAAAACAAAAAGTTTAAGTTCTTTTCTGAAAAGATATTTATCAACAACATCGCAATAGCTTCCTTTTGTGTCCAGCTTTCCATTTTGATTTCTCAATTGTTTTTCTTCTTTTTTCCTTTTAAGCCTAATTTTTCTTGGGCGTTTAACTTCCTTTCCCGCCCTTTTTCTTCGCCAAATAACAAGCGCGCGCCCAAAGATAAACATTGCAATTAAAACACCAATAACGCTAAGTGCAACAATCCAACCCATTTTTTAACCTCCTTTTTACCAAATAATTTCGCTTTTCCCAAGGTCTTTTAAAATTGAATTAACTTTTGAAAAATGCCCACAGCCAAAAAATCCGTTAAACGCCGAAAGCGGACTTGGATGGGCGCAAGAAAGAACAAAGTGACGGCTTTTATCAATTCCCTTTCCAATCTCCTGTGCGTTTGCCCCCCAAAGAAGAAATATAACGGGGTCTTCTCTTTTGTTTAAAAGTTCGATGATTTTTCCAGTAATTCTTTCCCAGCCTTTGTTCTTATGGGCGTTTGGCTGGCCTTCTCTAACAGTTAAAACGCTGTTTAAAAGCAAAACGCCCTGCTTAGCCCACTTTGTTAAATTACCATTTGTTTGCGATTTTTTTCCCGTTTCTGCTTCAATTTCTTTATATATATTAACAAGCGAAGGCGGAAGTTTAACCCCGTCTTCAACGGAAAAGCAAAGGCCGTGGGCTTGGCCGGGTTGATGATATGGATCTTGACCAATTATAACAACTTTAACATCTTTAAACTTAACAAGGTTTAAAGCATTAAAAACATTTTGTGCTTTTGGATAAATTTTATATGTTGCATACTCTTCATTTAAAAACTTTTGCAAGTTTTTAAATTCCAAAGTTTCAAATTCGTCTTTAAGCAGCTCAAACCAATTTTTTGTTATTGGAAACATATGTATATTATAACACAACAAAAAGCAAATTGCTATTGACTTTTTAAAAAAAATATTCTAAACTAGAAATTGATAAAGGAATCAAAAAAATGGAAAAATTGATTGAAAACATATCTAAAAACTTTGAAATAATTAAAATAGATAACAATTTTGTTGAAATTAAAACAAATTTGGAATTTAAAAAGTCTTTTCCCGTTCGTGTTTTTTTAAAAAAAGTTGATGACAAATTTTATATTTCAGACAATAAAAACACTCTTCGCTATATGAACACAACCTACAATCTTTCTAGCAAAGATGTAATTCAATGTATTAATGACATAATAAATCACTATCGTTTTAGAGTTAGCAAAGGAGAACTTTTGGGTGAAATAACTGCCCAAAACGCAAAGCGAAGGTTTTTAGAATTTATTGTTTGCTGCCAAACTCTTGCAAACATGTTCATATTCTTTGATGAGCCAAATTAAGCGATTTGAAAAAATCGCTTTTTTATTTTTTGTTTTTGTGGTATTCTAATTTTGAAAGAAGGTTCGCCTTTGGCGAAAACAAGCTATGAAACAACAAAAATTCTATAACGCAAAGGACAACTTTGCGCTAATTTGCGATATGGCAAAACAACTCAACTTAGACGAAAAAGTTGTTGAGCTTTTGTTTTCGCGCGGAATTGACACAAGGGAAAAAATTCTTTCCTTTCTAAGCCCAAACAAAAGCCAATTTAACAACCCGTTTTTGCTTCTTGGAATTAAAGAAGCAAGAGAAAAAATTCTTTGGGCTGTTGAAAACAAGAAAAAAATTTTGGTTTTTGGCGATTATGATGTTGACGGCGTTAGCGCAACGGCAATTTTGATTAAACTTTTTGAAAAACTTGGCGCTTTTGTTAGTTACTATCTTCCAAATCGGTTTATAGACGGCTATGGCTTAACCAAAGAAACAATTGACAAAATTAATAAAAATTTTAATCCAAACTTAATTATAACTGTTGATTGCGGAATCTCCTGCCACGATGAGGTTGAATATGCAAAAAGCCTTGGAATTGATGTTATTGTAACCGACCACCACGAAATTCCAGAACAAATTCCAGAAACAATTGTTATAAACCCAAAACTCGAGGGGCAAGAATACCCTTTTAAAGAGCTTTGTGGAACGGGCGTTGCCCTTAAACTTTCACAAGCAATTTTAAACAGCGATTGTGAGGAATTTCTTCCAATTGCAGCAATTGCAACAATTGCAGACATTGTTTCGCTAACAGATGAAAACCGCGCAATTGTTAGCGAGGGGCTAAAACTTTTCGAAAAATTTCTCCCGCCCGGAATCAAAGAGCTTTTAAAGGACAATAAAATTCCGCTAAATATGATTAATTCAACGGACATTGCCTTCAAAATTGCGCCAAAAATCAACTCAAGCGGAAGAATGGGCGAAGCGTCCGATAGTTTAAAACTTTATCTAACAACAAATCCGGCGGAAATTAAAGCTCAAATTGCAAAGATAAACGAATATAATTTAAAAAGGCAAAAAGCCTGTGGGAAGGTTTTTGAAGACTGCGTAAAAATGCTAGAAACCCAAAACATGGCTTTAAAGCCTGCAATAATTCTCTCTTCAAAGGAATGGGACAGCGGAATTTTGGGAATTGTTTGCGCAAGGCTTGTTGAAACATACAACCGCCCTGCTTTTTTGTTTTCGGAAGAAAATGGGCTTTTAAAGGGCTCTGCAAGAAGTTTGACAGATATAAATGTCCACGAAATTTTGTCCAGCATGAAAGATGTTTTGGAAACCTTCGGCGGCCACAAAATGGCGGCAGGAATGTGTTTGAAAGTTGAACATTTTCCGCTTTTTAAAGAAAACGTTAACAATTTCATTCTAAATAAGGTTAGCCCAAAGGCGTTTTTGCCAATTTCATATTACGACCTTGACATTGAGCAGGAGCAAATTTCGGATAAATTTTTAAAAGACCTTGAAAAACTTGAGCCGTTTGGCCTTGGAAACGCAAAACCACTCTTAAAAATTTCAACCCAAAGCGCAAAAGTTGGCGCGCTTAAAAACTTTCCCTGCCATTACAATATTTCAATTGGCAAGCTAAATTTAGTATATTTCAACTGTTTAGACAGATATTTTTCGCTTAAATATGCAAAGCAAAAAAACATTGTCTTTGAAATTCAAAACAAACTAAACGGGCATATTAAAGGAATTGTAAAAAACTTTAACGGCGGGTTTGAGCTTGACAAAAGTTTTTCAAACAATTTGGACGCATATTGCTTCGAACAGCTAAAATATTTAAATAACACTTGGAAAGTTCAAACAAAAACATATCAAGAAGAAGACATAATTGGGCTTTTGGCGGAGTGTGACAGCAGCGCGTTTGGAACAATTTTTGTAACAACAAAAAGTTCAACATATAGGAAATTTATTGAAACATATTCCTGCGAAAACATCTTCGACCTCTTCGTTTTCAACAACTCGTCAGACGCAGGTTACAACGCGCTCTATCTTTACCCAACCAATCCAAAAATCTTCAAAAATTACAAAAAAATTGTCTTTTTAGACGGTGTTTTAGATCCCTCCTATCTCTCAGAAATTAAAAAATATTCAAGCGCAGAAATCTACCTTCCAAAAAATTCAAGTTTTAACAAAAAACTTTTTTCCGCGCTCAATCTATCCCGCCAAGAAATTGGAAATTTCTTTGTTAAACTAAAAGAATTTTCTGGCCAAAAATTTTCAAATCTTTCACATATGTATAACCTAATTTGCAAAAAGGTTAAAATTTCCTTTGTAAATTTTTATGCATATGTTTTAATCTTGAAAGAACTTGGGATTATAAGCTTTGACGAAACAAGTTTAATAGAGCTTGAAATAACAAACAAAAAATCCCAGCTTTCAAATTCAAAAATTTTTAACGCGCTTGGCGCAATTAAACAACTTGTTAGGTGAAAATATGGAACTAATTTGCAAAAATGTTGAAAACGAAAAGGAACTAACCGAAGTTTTAAGGCTTTTCTATCCAACTTTTGAAGAGGAACAGGAAGGAAAAATTTTCTTTGAAAAAACAGATGACGAATATGTAATCGACGTCCTTGGAAAGATTTTTAGAATTAAAAAATATTTAAAAAAGGAAAAAAGCGACGAAAAGCGCGCGCTCTATCTTGCCCTGTCCTCCGCCCTTGGAAAAACTTTTGAGTGGGGCTCGCTAACTGGCGTTAGGCCAACAAAACTCGCCTACGACCTTTTGTCAACCGGAACGGAAAAACACCTTCTAAAGGAAACATTGATTAGAGATTACAACCTTTCCGAAAACAAGGCAAAGCTTGTTAGAGATGTAATTTCAAATCAAAATTGCATAATTAAAAACGACAATTTAGTCGATTTTTTCGTCAACATTCCAATTTGCCCGTCAAGGTGTAAATATTGCAGCTTCATTTCAAGCGAAATTGGCGAAGTTAAGGACATGGTTGAAAACTACGTTGAAGCGCTAATTTGCGAAATTAAAGCGGCAAAGGAAATTATTGCAAAAAAGAATCTAATTGTTCGCTCGGTTTATGTTGGCGGAGGAACGCCAACCGTTCTCTCTGCCCAAGATTTGAAAAGAATTTTGTCCGAAATCAATTTCCGAGCAACAGAGCTAACCGTTGAAGCTGGCCGGCCGGACACAATAACCCGCGAAAAACTTTCCGTTTTAAAGGAAATGGGCGTAACGCGAATTTGCGTAAACCCCCAAACCTTTTGCGAAAGAACGCTTAAGGCAATTGGAAGAAACCACGGCGTTAAAGAAATTCTTTCCGCCTACAAACTTGCCGTTGAATTTGGTTTTGACGTGAACTTGGATTTAATTGCCGGCCTTCCCGGCGAAAGTTTCCAAACCTTTAAAAAATCTCTTCAAGCGGCAATCGAAATGGCGCCGGCGAACATAACCGTCCACGCGCTTGCACTAAAGCGCGGAAGCACGCTTACAATTCAAAAACAAAAAAACAAGTCAATTTCCCTTGAAGTTCCCCCTCCAAAAGAGGTTGAGAAGATGATTTCCTTTGCCAACGCAGAGCTTCTAAAAGAAGGCTTTGTTCCATACTATCTCTACCGCCAAAAAAACACTCCCCTTGGCCTTGAAAACGTTGGATACGCCCAAAAAGGGAAAATTTGTTTGTTCAATGTTGACAGCATGGAAGAAACAACAAGCGTTATTGCGTGCGGCGCAAACGCAATTTCAAAGCGCGTTTTCTCCGTTGAAAACAGAATTGAACGCAGCCCAAACGTTAAGTTTATTGGCGAATACATCTCTCGCCTTGATGAAATGATTGAGCGCAAGAAAAAACTTTTCGTTTAAAATTTTCGTGCTTTTTCGACAAAATTCGTCAAATTATAACAAATAAAAAAACCGGCAACTGCCGGTTTTATTTGTTACATCTCTAAACCCGAATCATTCGCTGGAAGTATAACGTCCATATCTTTCTCTGGGTTTAATGACCATATATCAAATGCCAAAGACGCGGCCTCTGCTTTGGATATTGGAACTTCCGATAAATCCAAAACATATCCGGCATTCTCCGCTTCGCCTCCGCCTTGCTCTGCTCCGTCAACTCCAAATTCCGCAAAATCGTTAACCGCAGTAATCTTAAAAACGTTGTTACTATAGCCCATTATTTGACTAATTGCAATATCTCCCATTGATGCTGGCATAGCGTTTTCAAGGCGCGCCGTGTAAATCATATTTCCGTCTATAACTAGAAATTGAATATACTGCCCTCCAAATGCATCTCCATCTTTGAATTCTGAAATATTTAAAACTATTGCCTCTTTGCTAAAGGAAAGGCCTTTTCCATTAAAATCATACTTTTGCTTTAAAAGATAGTTTGAAAATTCGTTGTAAACTTCTGTTGATAAATTTCCTCGAATAGACTTTATATTAGTAAAGTTTATGTCATAAGTTTTACTGTTTAGTATTTCATATATTTTTTCTTGAGAATGCGAAAGTATATTATTATCAAATTTCGCTGTGAAAAACAAATTCTTAACGGCTCCTAAGCCTCCCTGTGTATGCCCAGCAAAATAAATCTCACCAAGCGCTTCATTAATTACAATACTATCTTCATCTAAAATTAAGGTTCGCTTTGGATTATCTTTTGAATATTCTTCAACAAGCGCAGCCTTTATTAAATCCAAATTCTTTTCATAATATTCTTCTTCTGAAATTCCTGGAGTCTCATCGCCGCTTCCTTCATCGCCTCCGCCTTGCTGCCCTTCGTCTCCTTCCCCAGGTTCTTGCCCTTCATCGCCTCCGCCCGGGTGCTCTTCGTCGCCTTGTCCTGGGTCTTGCCCTTCATCGCCTTCCCCGGGTTTTTGACCTTCATCGCCTCCGCCTTGCTGCCCTTCGTCGCCCTGCCCAGGTTCTTGCCCTTCGTCTTGTCCAGGGTTTTGCCCTTCATCGCCTTGCCCGGGTTTTTGCCCTTCATCGCCTTGCCCTGGGTTTACCGGCGTTGTAATTCCTGGCCTGTCCGTCATTTCAACATTTTCCTTTATTTTTTTAACCGCAAAAACAGTTCCAATTACTGCTCCAATTGTAACAACCGCCCCAACAATTGCAATTAAAACCTTTTTCCCTTTTGAAAGCGCCATACATCTTTCTCCTTTTCTGGTTATATTATATATGAACGAAGCCTAAAAGTCAACCCCAAATTTTTTTAAAACGCTTGCTAAAATTAAAAAAAACAATTATACTAAAACCATGAAGGAAAAGACAAAGAAAAGTTTTTTTAAAAGCGTTCTTTCAATTGCGCTTGCAATTGTTCTTTTTCTTGGCGTTGCGCTTGTTTTTGCCGGTTGCGACGAAGACGACGAATTTTATGACCCAGAAAACCCTTCCGCCTCCCCCTCCTTCTTTGAAAGATATGTTGGCGGTTTTAACACGGTTTTTGCAAACGACACTTCCGGCTATGGCGGAATTGACGACAGCGAAGCAAGAACTTGGTCAACACGAAATTTCAATACTTATTTTCTTCAACAAATAAGCGCTTATTTTGGCGATGGCAATTTAGATTCCTTGCCATCAGAGAATCCAAAACTGGCTGGCGATATTGTTTTCCCAGATAGCATCAGATTTTATGCATATGAAAAAACAGAAAACGGAAATAAAACAGTTGCTTTTGAAGATGTTCACTGGAATTGGTTTATTTCGCCTAAAGAGACCCCAACAGTAGAAGGTTTGCAAAATGATTTAAGCGATGATGATGATGGCTTTGAAAAATTAGAAGAATGGTCTGGAGCAGTTACAGAGGCCTTTGATTACTTAAGCGCCACCTACTCAAGCTTGCTCTACAATTATCTTTTCCGAAATATTTTACAGATTGTAATTTATGAAATTATGTTGGGTTATGACAACTTAACGGAAATTTCAGTAAGTTATGGTACCAAAGATAATGCATATACTTATACTTTTAAAGTAGAATTTTCTAATAGCGCAGAAGTTTTAAATTGGTCCGGATATGTTTTATCTGGAGAATTAGATGAGATTTCCCCTCCTGACCCACCTATTCAAGAGGAAAAACTTGAAAACTACGCTTCCGCCCTTCAAGCTCAATATGAAAACCAAACGCGCTACACGGGGTTTACTAAGGACAATGCAGACAGATTAATTGATTACATTTTGGACGAAGTTATTGGGGAGACGGCTGTTACGGAGGATTACAATAAATTTATCCGTGAGGAGATCAATAAGGAGAATCCAATCAACTACAGAAATTATGTTGACACGATTGTTAAAATTGTTTACGGCCTAACCTATGACGGTTCGGGGGATGTTTGGGTTTATGATTATGAACCAATTACGAACTATAGCGTTACATTTGAGGGAAGAGACGCATACGGGGAAATTATTAGCGAAACAAGCTTTGCTGCAAAGCCGGCAACATATGTTAGATATTTCCCGGGCGAAACGCTTTTTGGGGAGGACGATGTTGACTATCAATTTTCAAACAAGCCAATTGGTGAATATCAATCAATTTTAGTTGTTCCGGCAAGAACAATTACAACACTTTTGGAAGGTGGAATTAGGCTTGAGGCTGGCTTTGTTTTTAACTTTATGAGCTATAACAAAGATCTTAAAATTAACGCTAAGGTTAGATATCAATATTACAACGAAATAACGGGCTATCGAAAGCTTTTTGAATTTGATTGCGACCAAATTAACTTTGATGACGGCTATGAGGGCGTTGACCCAGACGGAAGAACATATTGGGAAAACGACTTTGAGCTTTCAATTGAAACAGACGAGCTTCCCCAAGAAGCTGTTATAACAGAAAAGGATTCAACTGGATATGAGGTTACCTATTACACCATTGGCTTCTTCAACAACGACTCGCTTCTTGACGCCGTTGCTGGAGCGGAAGGCGGCGAAGTTACCCTTACGGAATTTGAGGCAATTCAAGATCTTTACAAAGTTATTTCCTCCGAAAACGGCTATGGCGGAATTACTGTTTTGAACGAAAAGAAAATTAACAGTTCGTTCTTTGAAATTGTTTTAGATGTTGTTAAGACGCCAAACGATCCGCCAGACACAGATTACAACTTCCGCCTTGTTCTTTCAAACACCCTGCTTAGCCCAGGGATATATTAGAAACTGCTTACCTTAAGCAGTTCTTTTTTTAACCTGTCCAAAATTTTCTTTTCAATTCTGGAGATATAGCTTTGGGAAATTCCCATAAGGTCTGCAACTTCCTTTTGGGTTTTTTCTTCTCGCCCTCCAAGGCCAAATCTTAACATCATAATTTCCTGCTCTCTTGCGCCAAGTTTTTTTATGCTTTCCCAAAGCAATTGTTTTTCAACGCTTTGATCCAAACTTTTCGAAACGGAATCTTCCTCCGTAAACAAAATGTCCGAAAGCAAAAGTTCGTTTCCGTCCTGATCAAAATTCAGCGGCTCGTCAAAACTTATTTCGCTCTTTGTTTTAGAAGTTTTTCTAAGCTGCATCAAAATTTCGTTCTCAATGCATCTGCTTGCATATGTTGCAAGTTTTATTTGTTTGTCATAGTTATATGTTTGAACAGCTTTGATCAGCCCAATTGCGCCAATTGAAATTAAATCTTCAAGTTCAAGCCCCGTGTTTTCAAACTTTTTTGCAATGTAAACAACAAGCCTAAGATTGTGTTCAATAAGCTTTTCTTTTGCACTTTGATTTCCGTTTGAAAGCTCCTCCAACAAAATTTTTTCCTCCTCGCCGTCAAGCGGAAGCGGAAGCGCTTCGTTCCCGCAAATGTAACAGACAAGAAACTTTGGGTTAAAAAAATTTTTCTTCCCAAACTTTTTTAAAAGCCAAAGTTTAAATTCTCTTAATTTTCTAAACAATTTCATTGAACAAACTCCTTTGCAAATTCAACTCCAATTAACCCTTCGCAGTTGAAGCTTTTTTGAAGCTTTGAAAAAGTTAAACCAATTGCGGGGTTTTTTATTTCCGTTTCCCTCTCCCCCGCTTTTAAAACAACGCTTTCAACCTCAAAAACAAGCATCTTCCCTCCGTTTCCAACCGTTCCAAAGTCGATGTAATGTGAGCTTAAAATGTCTTGTTTTCCAATTTTTTTCATAAGAACTTTTTCAAGTGGAAGGTCAAAAATTTTTCTAAACACGCTGTAATCAACAATCATAACCGGTTTTAGCGAAATTGGATCTGTTAGCGTGTTTCCGGAATCTAAAAATACATCAAATTCAATTGATTTTCCGTTGTTTTTAATTTCCGCTTTAAAAACAAATTTTCCAAATAACTTTCTTTTTTCATGGGCGCAAAACAATTTTGCAATTCCAAGATATACAAGCCAAACAACAAGGATAATTGCCCCAACGGGAATTTCCATGTTGTAAACCAAAACAAAGCCGCTTTCAATTTCGCCAGAGAGAAGAAAAACAATTCCAAAGCAAACCCCGCCCATTGCCGCGGTTAGAAGAAGAAAGACGAAATATGAAACTGCGTTTTTCTTAAGCCCCGTTGGGTTTAGGCCAATTCTAACCATTAAAAGCCCCAAAACAAGCTTGAAAACAATTTGGAGATAGCTTGGAAGATTTAAAAGCGGAGAGATAAGCGAACAAACTGCGCCAAGCGCTGCGCTTGAAACAAGGCGCAGCGAAAGAAAATTCTCTCTAACTTTTAAAAGCATTGCGGAAAGGTTTAGAATTAAAAAATTGATAACAATATTATCAATTAAAACATATTCAACAACAATTTCCACAGCTAAATTATATTATTAATTGAGTAACTTTAGGACGAAATAAAATGAAAAAAGGTGGCGAATTTTCGCAACCTTTTGTCGATTATCTAAGCCTTCCAATTACGTCTGAAAGATATTGCCCCGTTCTAAGCGTTATTTTATTTTGCGTTGGAAGATCATCTAAAAGCTTTATGAAAAAATCCCAATTTTTAATAAATTTTTCCACATATTCTTTTGAGCTTCCGCGCCTTATATATCTTTGAATATATTCATCTTTGCAATATTGTTTTGGGTAGACAATATAAAAATTTGTTCCTCTTGAAAGAAGCTCGCCAATAACCACGTTGTGGGTTGAAATAAAAACATAGTCATATTCCTTTGCGAGATTAATTGCAAGGTCGCAATAAACCTTTTCCCATCCCGGGTTTTTTCTAAAATATGAAGAAGAAAGGTCATAAATTTTCTTTCCGTCAAAGTGTGGAACATGCTCTTTAAGGCCTGTTTTTCCAATCCCCGCAAAACCGCTTATGATAACGCCTTGTTTTGGAGCAAGACTGAACAATCCCATAAACTCCTCCCAATTTATATTATATCATATTTCAGCCCGCTTTTTCAACCTTAAAATTATATTATTTTTAACTAAAATATGCTATAATTTTTCTTGGGAGGAAATTATGGACACAATTATAATAGTTTTAATTTGCCTTTTAATTGTTTTAAATATGATTTTAATTGTTCTATCAATAAAAAACAAACAGGGAAATTTAGACGGCAATTTAAACTCATTAAAATCGGAGTTTCGCGAAGGCCTAAAAGAAACAAGGGAAGAGATAAACAACATTTTGGGCAATCGGGTTGACAATTTTTCTAGGATAAACGAAGACAAACTTGAAAAAATTAGACAATCGGTTGAGGAAAAATTAACCTCAATTCAAAGAGAAAACGGCGAAAAACTTGAAAAAATGCGCGAAACGGTTGACGAAAAGCTTCATTCAACGCTTGAAAAGCGCCTTGGCGAATCTTTTAAACTTGTAAGCGACAGGCTTGAATCTGTTTATCAAGGGCTTGGCGAAATGAAAACGCTTGCAAACGGAGTTGGAGATTTAAAGAAAGTTCTTTCCGATGTTAAAACTCGCGGAACATGGGGCGAAATTCGCCTTGGAAATATTTTAGAGCAATATCTAACGCCGGATCAATATCAAAGAAATGTTAAATTAAAGCCAAGAAGCAAAGATTTTGTTGAATTCGCAATTAAAATTCCAAGCAAAGTTGGCGATAAGTTTGTTATGCTTCCAATAGATAGCAAATATCCAGTTGAAGATTACAACCGCCTTCTCCAAGCCGAAGAGGCCGGAGATTCCGCAATGGCCATAAGCGCAAGAAAAAGCCTTGCCGCAAGCATAAAGCGATTTGCCGCCGACATACGCGACAAGTATATCAACCCTCCGCTCACAACAGATTTTGGCGTTATGTTCCTTCCAATTGAAAGCCTTTATTGCGAGGTTTTAAGAAACACTTCGCTTTGCGAAAGTTTGCAGCGCGACTACAAAGTTGCAGTAACAGGCCCAACAACGCTAACGGCATTTATAAACACACTTCAACTTGGATTCCACGCGCTTGCAATTGAAAAACAAACAAGCGAAGTTTGGAATATTTTAACAGGTGTTAAAGTTGAATTTAATAAGTTTGGAGATATTCTTGCAAAGACAAACAAAAAACTTCAAGAGGTTGCAAACACAATGAAGGACGCCGAAAGCAAAACAAGAAACATTCAAACCAAACTTGGAAAAGTTGATGTTCTTGCCTTCACTTCTCAAGCTCCTCAAATTGACCCGCCCTTTACGCCAAGCCAAATTGAAGACGAAAATTATGAAGATGAAGACGAAAATTAAAAATAATTAATTAAAACTATAAAAAAATTGCAAATTAATTGCAATTTTTTTAATTTTCAGATTTTTGTTCAAATTTAACCGCGTCTGAAAGTTTAACAGAAACAATTTTTGAAACGCCCTTTTCCTCCATTGTAACGCCATAGAGCGAATCTGCAAGTTCCATGGTTGGCTTCTTGTGGGTTATAACAATAAACTGAGTTTCTTTTGAGAACCTTCTCAAATATTGCGCAAAACGGTAAACATTTGCCTCGTCAAGCGCCGCCTCAATTTCATCTAACAAACAGAACGGCATTGGCCTGAGCTTTAAAATTGCAAACAAAATTGCAATTGCTGTAAGCGCCTTTTCTCCTCCGCTTAAAAGCGAATTGTTTGTTAGTTTCTTGCCCGGTGGCTCTGCAAAAATTTCAACGCCCGCCTCTAAAATGTTTTCGCTTCCAATAAGTTCAAGTTTTGCATTTCCGCCGCCAAAAAGCTCTCTAAAGGTTATCTTAAAGTTTTCGTTAATTTTGTTAAACTCTTCGGTGAACCTTGTTTTCATTTCTGTTGAAAGCTCTGAAATAATTTCAACAAGTTCCGTTTGGGCTTTGTTTAAATCTTCAACCTGAACGGCCAAAGCATCATATCTTTCGCCCAAAATTTTGGAATCTTCAATTGCGGCAACATTTATGTAGCCAAGTTTGTTAATTTCTCTTTTAATTTTTGTAATTTCGCTAAGGCCGCTGGAAAGATCAAAGTCTTCAACTCTCAACTTTAAGCAAGCGTCATAGTCAAGCTGATATTCTTCCAAAATTCTGTCTTGCATGGTGTCAATGTCCGTGTCAACCTTTGTAATTTTGAACTCTTCGTTGATTTTCTTTTCATTAATTTTGTTAACTTCTGCAACCAAGAAGGTTCTCTTTTCCTCAAGTTCTTTAAGTTCTCGTTGCAAGTTTGTTTTGTTTTCATCAAGTTTTCGTTGCTCTTCTTTCAAACTTTCAAGTTTGTTTCGCGTTTCGGAGCTTGTTGAGTTTTCAATTTGCCATGCAACAAGCTCTTCTGCCTGCTGAATTGCCAAAACATTTTTTTCAAGCTCTTGCGCGGCTTCTTCCTTTTTGGCAAGCGAATCTGAAAGTTGGCCGTCCAACCTTTCAAGCTCTTGGGTTGTTCCAATAATTTCGCTTTTAATAGAGGCAATTTCAACTCTAAGCTCTGTTAGGCTTTTGCTAATTTCTTCTCTCTTTTCTCTTAAACTTGCAAACCTTTCCTGCCTTTTTGCAATTGCTTCGTTTGCGCCCTCTTTGTTTTCTCCAACAGTTTTTTCAAGCGTTGAAATGCTTTC
Organism: uncultured Bacillota bacterium; assembly: GCA_949283975.1. Taxonomy (GTDB): domain Bacteria; phylum Bacillota; class Clostridia; order Christensenellales; family UBA1242; genus UMGS687. Next base: position 71,246 of record CASDUK010000001.1, on the reverse strand, counting down.
AAGCTCTTTTGTTATAACTTCAATTTTGTTAGAAACGATTATTTTTGAGTTGTTCAACGCCTCAATTTCTTGGTTATATGAACCAATCAAATCCAAAACGGCAGAAAGTTTTTCGTTTTCCTTTGCAATTTCAACCTCAAGCTCCTTTTGTTTTGAAGATAAAAATTCAAGTTGTTTTGTTAAATTTTCAATTTCTTGCTTTGAATTTTTAATTTTATCCGCGCTTCCGTCAAAAAATTGCTTTAATTTTTCAATTTCTGCACCAAGAGTTTTAATTTCGCGGTCTCGGCTAATTAGGTTAACTGCTTCGCTCTTTTTGCTTCCGCCCGTCATTGACCCTTGCGGGTTTATAACATCACCCTCCAAGGTTACAATTTTAAAACTAAACTTCGAACTTTGGGCAAGTTTAATTGCAACATCTAAATTACTTACAATAACCGTTGCTCCAAGCAAGTTTGAAATTACGCTTTCAATTTCCTTTCCATAGGAAATTAAATCCTTAGCAACGCCAAAACACCCCTCTGTTTTTAAAAGCTTTTGGTCTTGCTCTGAAAGACTTCTTGTTTTCATTGAAGAAATTGGAAGGAATGTTGCTCGGCCAAACTGCCCTCGCTTTAAGAACTCTATTAATGCTTTTGCATCTTGTTCGTCCTTTGTAACAATGTTTTGAAGGGCGTTTCCAAGAGCGGTTTCAATTGCCGTTTCAAATTTTTCTGGAACGGAAATTAAGGAAGCCAAAACGCCAACCATTCTCTTTCTAAACTCTTCGTTTCTCTCGCTTTCCTTTAAAATTTTCTTAACACTTCCAGCATAGCCTTCGTGTTCTGCCTGCATCTCCTCCAAAATTCTCTTTCTGTTTTCATAAACTTGAATTTTTGTTCCGCAATTTTGAATTTCTTTTTGAAGCTCAGAAAAACAATCTTGCTTTGCGCCGATTTCAAGTTTTCCTTTCAAAATTACGTCAAGTTGCTCTTTGTTTTCTGAATTTAAGCCATCTAAATTCTGTTGGATTTTATCTTTAATTTCACTTTGCTGTTTTAATTTTTCTTTTAGCGAAGAAATTCTCTCTTCAATTTCAGAAAGAGATGTTTTAGAAGCTTCTCTTTCCGCCTCTAAGCGAGATGAATTAGATTTGATATATGTCAGTTTGTCAAGCGCATCAAACATTTCCTTTTGAGAGCTCTCTGCCTCATCTTCGCTTAGGTTAAGTTCGTCAACAATTTTTAAATATTGCCTTGAAAGATCTTCCTCATTTGCTTTTAACAAGCCAAGTTTTTCATTGGTTTGAGAAAGGTGGGAAGCCCTGTCTTCAATTTGGGTCTTTATTGCAGAAATTAAATTGTCAAAATTTAAAGAATCTAGCTCAAGCTTTTTGCTTTGCTCTTTTAAAAACTTAATTCTTTCTCTAACAACGTTTGTTTCGCCGGCCTGTTTTTCAATTGAAACGGTTAAATTTAAAATGCTTTCATGGAGGCGCTCGTTTGTTTTGTCAATTGTTTCAATGCTTTCCATGTTGTTTGAATAGCTTTGGCTAACTTCTTCAAGCTCTGCTTGCCTAAGTTCAAGTTCCTCGGAAATTGCGTTTAACTTGTTTGAAATTTTTGCCTTAACTTCGTTTGCATTTTCAAATTGATATATGTATGCATTAACTTCCAAATTCTTTAAAATTTCTTTAAGTTCCAAGAATTTTTTTGCATCATCTGCCTGCTTTTTTAACGGCCCAAGCTGCCTTTCAATTTCGTCTATAACAAGCTGGAGTTTTAAAATATTGTCCTTCGTTCGCTCAAGTTTCCTTTCAGCGTCAACCTTTCTGGATTTATATTTTGAAATTCCCGCAGCGTCTTCGAAAATTGAGCGCCTATCCTCCGGCTTTGAGGAAAGAATTTTTCCAACCTGGTCTTGGCCAATAATTGAATAGCCGTCCTTTCCAAGGCCAGAATCATAGAGAAGGTTTGTTATGTCTTTAAGGCGGCAAGGCGCTTTGTTTAAAAGATATTCGCTTTCGCCGCTTCTGTAAAGCTTTCTTGTAATTGCAATTTCGTCAAATTCATAGTTAAAAAAACGGTCGGAATTGTCAAACGTCATTGTAACTTCGCAATAGGAAAGGCTTTTTCTCTTTTCAGTTCCGCTAAAGATAACATCTTGCATGGAAGAGCCGCGCAAAGTTTTGCTGCTTTGCTCTCCCAAAACCCATCTAATTGCATCTGCAACATTGCTCTTTCCGCAGCCGTTTGGCCCAACAATTGCCGTTACGCCATCGTCAAATTTAATTTGAATTCTGTCTGCAAAAGATTTAAATCCTGCAAGTTCAAGTTGTTTAAAGTTCATTAATAATTCCTTAGCGCAATTTGATTAAAAAAATAAAAATTTGCAAATTACTCTGCAAATTTTATTTTATCACAAACCAATTTATATTGCAAGCAAAAGATTAAATTTTGGCTTCGCCTGCGTCAATTTTGGCGTTTGCAATAGCCTGTTCAATTCTCTCGTTTAAATTTCTGTTTTTAAGCGTAATAATCTCATCAATTGAAACTTCAATTGCCTTTGCCTTTGAAGATCCATGGGATTTGATAATTAGTTTCTTACAGCCCAAAAACGGGCTTCCGCCATAGGAATTGAAATCAAACTTTTTCTTAAGCCCCTTAAACGCGCCAAGAAGAAAAACAGAACCAAGCTTTGCAAAAAACCTTGATTTAATTGCCTTTTTAATTTCGCCCATCATAAGTTTTAAAGCGCCTTCTGTTGATTTTAACAAAATGTTCCCGGCAAAGCCGTCCGCAATAACAACGTCATACTTTCCGCTCATGATGTCCCGCGCTTCCATGTTCCCAACAAAGTTTAACCCCAAACTTTCCAAAATTGGATAGACATCGTGGCAAAGCTCATCGCCTTTGTGAGCCTCTGTTCCAACATTTAAAAGCGCAACCCTTGGGTTTTTGCTTCCAAACCTCTCCTTGTAATATTCATTTGCCATAAGCGCAAAATGGGCCAAGTTGATTGGCTTGCAATTCATGTTTGCGCCGCAGTCTGCAACAAGAACATAGCCGCCGGTTTTCGTTGGCAAAAATGGGCAAAGCGCAGGGCGCGAAACGCCCTTAATTCTTCCAATTTTTAAAAATCCTCCGGCCAAAATTGCCCCCGTGCTTCCGGCAGAAACAAGGCCAACAACATCTTCATCTTTTCTTAAAATGTCAAAGGCAACGGCAAGCGAAGAATTTTTCTTTTCCTTAATTGCAACTGTTGGAACTTCGTCATTTGTAATTTCGTCTGGCGCGGAAACAATTTCTGTTCTGGCCTTGTCATATTTAAGCGTTTTTAAAACGCCCTCAATTTCATCGGGCTTTCCGCAAAGAATAATTGTTAAATCTTGGTGTTTTTTTTGGGCGTCAACCGCGCCCTTTATAATTTCCGTTGGTGCATAATCTCCGCCAAGCGTGTCGATTACAACTTTCATTAAAAAACCTCCAAAAAATAATATATCAAAATTTATTAAAAAGGCAAAATTAATTCCAATATTTTAAAATAAAATAATCTTTTAAAATAAAAAACGACAAATTAGTTAATTTTTTTTGAAACTAACACAAAAACACCGGTAAAAATTAAGCAACTGTTTTTTGCTAGTTTCAAAACTTTGTAACATTTGCTCATTATTTTTAAATTAAAATAAAAGAGAACTTTAAGTTTTTACCAAGTTCCCTTTTAAATTTATAATGTTTTAGGATTAATTAAATTCCCTGCTAGAAATGTTATCAATTGCGTTGTTTGAAGATTCCGCTGCCGCCCTTACAAGCCCTGCTTTAACTTTTTCTTCATTCTTTCCAATAAAGAACCCTGAAATCCTTTCTTCAGAAGCTTCGTATATTTTTTTGGCGTCAAATTTTCCTGCCCCAGTTTGAATTGTTGCCACAGTAAGCCCTCTAAATTCGCTAAGATATGAATTAACTTCTTTTCTTGCCTTTTTTGATCCGTAATCTAAACTCATGTTTCTCCTCCATTACTCGTGGATATAATAACACACAATTTTACTTTTGTAAATAGTTTTTTTAAAAATTTTTTTATCAAAAAATGTAGAATTTTTTTTACATTTTTTGGGGGACATCAATTGCCAAAAGATTTGCAAAAATTTCAAGCGCACGGCCAACAACTTTAATTAAAGATAGAAGAGAGGCCTTTCTTTTTTCGTTCGTTTCGGTTAAAATTTTTGTTGAAGTGTAAAGCGCGCTAAACGAACAAGCAAGGTTGTATGCGCTTTGAACAAAAATGTTTGGTGCGTGGTTTTTTGCCGCCAAGACAACATCTTCTTTAAACTTTAAAAGCGAAATTAAAATTTCTTTTTCAAAGTCTGTTTCAACTTCAAAACATGGCTCAAAGTTTCCTGCCTTATTTAAAATTGAATTAATTCGAACAATTGAATAAAGCATGTATGGCCCAGTTTTCCCTTCGAAACTACAAAATTTTTCAAGGTCAAAAACATAGTCCTTCGGCGGAAAATTTATTAAATCCCCGAATTTTAAAGCGGAAACGCCAATTGCTGTTGCAAGAGCGTTGATGTCATCATTTTCCGAAAGTTTTCCACTTTCTAAAATCTTTTTCTTGCAAGCCTCTTTAACAATTTCAATTAAATCAATTAGTTTCATTGCTGCGCCTTCGCGCGTTTTAAAGGGTTTTCCGTCTGAGCCATTTACTGTTCCAAAGCCAAAATGCAAAAATTTAACATTTTCGCCAATTTTTGCTCTTTTGCAAACTCTAAAAACTTGTTTGAAGTGAAGCGCTTGCCTGTTGTCTGTTAAATACCAAATTTCGTCTGGCGCAAATTCCTCAAGCCTTGAAACAATTGTTGCAAGCTCGGTTGTTGCATAAAGCTCTGCCCCAGCGCTGCTTTTAACGATAACTGGCGGCATGGGGCTGTCGTCTGTCTCCTCGGAAACGTTAACAATCTCTGCTCCGTTGCTTTTTTCAATTAGGCCTTTGTCGTTTAAAATTTCAAAAACTTTTGGAACAAACTTCTGGCTGTCGCTCTCTCCATACCATTTGTCAAAACTGACATTTAGTGTTTTATAAACCTTTCTAACATCTTCAACAGAAATTTTTGTAATTTCCTTCCAGATGTCAAAATAGCCCCTCTCGCCTTTTTGAAGTTTAACTGTAATCATTTGGGCGCGCTTTTTAAAGTCTTCATCTTCCTTTGCCTTTGCCGCGGCTTTTGGATAGAACTTTTCTAGTTCATTGGCCGTAAAAACAAGTTTTTTGCCCTTTCCTGTGAAATAATAGCTGCAATCCATCTCGTCCATAATTTGGGCAATTGTAAGCCCCATTTGAAGGCCATAATCTCCAAGGTGGACATCGGAAACAACTTCGTCCCCCATAAACTTTGAAAGCCTTTTAATTGTTTCGCCAATAACTGCGCTTCGCAAATGGCCAACATGAAGAGGTTTTGCAATGTTTGGGCCGCCATAGTCAAACACAACTTTTTTTCTTTTTGATTTTTCAATTCCAAGCCGTTTATCATTAAAAAATTTCTCAAAAATCTCTGAAAAATATTGCTTTTTTAACTTAACATTTAAAAACCCAGGTGCAACGGCAAAAACTTCAAACTTCTGGCTTTCTATCTTGCTTGAAATTTCCTCTGCAATTGAAAGCGGCGCTCTTTTAAGCGTTTTTGCAAGCGAAAAACAAACATTGGATTGAAAATGTGAAAGTTCGGGTCTGTCGGAAAAAGAAAGGCCAACTTCGGCCTTGCTGTCAAGTTTTTTAATTTCATCCTCTAAAACCTTTTCAATTTCTTCCAAAAATTTCATAATATGTTCCCTAAATTTCTCTTCTTGCCTCAATTGCTCTGGCAAGCGTTACCTCGTCTGCATATTCAAGTTCGCTTCCCATTGAAACGCCCTGAGCAAGCCTTGTTACCTTAACACCAAGCGGTTTTAAAAGTTTTGCAATATAAAGCGCAGTTGCATCGCCCTCAACATCGGGATTTGTTGCCATGATAACCTCTTGGGTTTGGAATTTTGAAATTCTTTCCAAAAGCTCCTTAATTCTAATGTCGTTTGGCCCTCTGTTTTCAAGCGGGCTTATCGTTCCATGGAGAACATGATAAACACCATTAAAAATTTTTGCCTTTTCAATTGCAACAACATCCTTTGGTTCTTTAACAACACAGATAACTTTTGGGTTTCTTTCACTGCAAATTTCACAAACTTCCCTGTCCGTAAAATTCCCACACTCTTTGCAATAGCCAATTTTCTTCTTTGCATCTAAAATTGCGCTGGAAAAGCCCTCCGCAAACGAACTTTCGGAGTTAATTATTTTATATGCATACCTCTGGGCTGTTTTTAGGCCAACGCCTGGAAGAGCCCTAAAATATCCAACAAGGTTTTCCAAAGCTTTAATTTGATTCATATTTACATAAGCCCAAGAGCGCCCGGCCCATTTTCCTTTTCAACTTTTTCAATTTGACTAACACAGTCGTTAACCGCGGCAATAACCAAATCTTGAAGCATTTCAACATCATCGGGATCAACAATTTCTTTTTTTATTGTTAGAGAAACAATTTTTTTGTCTCCCGTTAAAACAGCCTCAACCATTCCGCCGCCAGCTTTAGCAGAAAACCTTGTTTCATTTAGTTCCTGCTTTGCTTTTTCCATGTCTTCTTGCATCTTTTGCGCCTGTTTCATAAGTTGTTGCATGTTAAAGCCGCCGCCAAAGCCTCCGCCAAAATTTCTATATCCGCCCATAAAAGCCTCCTTTAATCAAATTAAATTTAACATAATGTTTAATTTTTTTCAACAAATTTTCTATTCAACAATTAAATTATCAAATTTTTCCTTTAAAAAGTTTATGTCTGAAATTTCGTCTGCATCTTTTGAAGCTGTTTTAACAACTTTAAAATCTAAATTAAAACCCAAAAACCTTAGCGCGCGTTTAATTGTTAAAATGTTTTCATTTGTTGATATTAAATCTGAGATATATTCCTTGTCTGTCCTGGCAACAAGCGCTCCTTCCTCAAGGGCAACATCTAAAATTTCCCCGCAAGAAACAAAAAGCGCCGCCTCTCCGCTTTCTCTAAGCCTTGTTAAAAGTTTTCCCCAAATTTGCTTTGGTTGAGGCAAATTTTCCTTAATTTTTAGTTTTTTTTTGAGCCTTCGCCGGAAATTGCCTTAACGCAAGCAACTTCAACAAGCGTTCTTGGACTTAAAGAATATTTTAATTCTGGTTCAATTTCGCTAAAATTTCTCATCAAAAACATAAGCTCTTCTTCGCTTACATCTTTCGCCTGATCTTTCATCTTTTGAACAACATCGGCAGGAAGGTTTAAAATTCCTTCACAGTTTTCACATGTTTTTGCAACAAGAAGATTTCTAAAATGAACTGTTAAATCTTTTGCAAAAACAGAGATGTTAATTCCGCCTTTAATTGCTTCGTCAACAACCTCAAATGCGCCGCCTAAATTTCCAGATAAAATTTGGTCTGCAAACGCAAAAAGTTTTTCCTGGTTTGTTGCGCCAAGAATGCTGAGCGCGTTTAAATAACTTGCAACGCCTCCCCCAAGCGAAACGACAGCATCTGCAATTGAAAGCATGTCTCTAACGCTTCCCTGGGCGGCAGAAACAATTAAATCAACCGCCAAATCCTCATAGTTTATGTTTTCTTTGTTAAAAATTGAAATTAAATGCTGTTTTAACTCTGTTGGAGAAATAAGTTTAAAATCAAACCTTAAACATCTTGAAAGAATTGTTTGTGGAAGTTTGTGTGGCTCAGTTGTTCCAAGAATAAAAACAACGTGGGAAGGCGGCTCTTCAAGCGTTTTTAAAAGAGCGTTGAAGGCGCTGTCGGTAAGCATGTGAACTTCGTCTATGATATAAACCTTAAACTTTCCATTTGTTGGAAGAAACTTAACCTTTTCTCTAATTTCTCTAACTTCGTCAACTCTGTTATTGGAGGCTGCGTCAATTTCCAAAATGTCCATGCAATTTTGCTCTGAAAGAGCTTTGCAAACTTCACACTTATAGCATGGCGAGCCATCAACCGGCGAAAGGCAGTTTATTGCGCGCGCAAAAATTCTTGCAATGCTTGTTTTCCCCGTTCCCCTTGTTCCCGAAAAGAGATATGCATGGGAAATTTCGCCCTTCTTAACCTGGTTTGAAAGCGTTTTTGTTATGTGTTTTTGGCCAACAACCTCATCGAAAGTTGTTGGGCGATATTTTCTGTAAAGCGCCTGATACATAGTTTTAGTATACACCTTAAACGAACAATTTCAAATTAATTTTTGTCTTCCATTAAAATTAAATTGCGTGCCATTTTAACCCCGCTTGCGCTTGCCATCATAAGCCCTGTTGTTAGCCCGCCCCCGTCTCCAATGCAAAACAAATTTTTAACACTTGTTTGAAAATTTTTGTCAACAACAACTGTGTTTGAATAAAATTTTATCTCTGGAGCATAAAGCAAGTTGTCCTCCCCAGCAAAGCCCGGAACAACGCCGTCAACTTGTTTTATGAAATTAATTATGTCTGTCATGGTTCTAAAGCCAATTGCATAAGTTATGTCTCCGGCAACGGCGCTTTTTAAAGTTGGCTTTACGCTGTTTGTTAAAAGTTCCCTCTCCCATGTTCGTTTCCCATTTAAAATGTCGCCAAAGCGCTGAACCAAAACACTTCCCGCAGCAAGACGGTTTACATTCTCTGCAATATTTTCTCCATATTCAATTGGCTTGTTAAAGGGCGTGTTAAAATTGTGGGAAACAAGAATTGAAAGGTTTGTGTTTTCGCTCTTTCTGTCCTTGTATGAATGGCCGTTAACAAGAGTTAGGTTGTTGTCATAAACTTCCGCCGAAACAAATCCGCTTGGATTTTGGCAAAAGGTTCTAACCCTGTCGCAAAAGGGTTTTGGCCGGCCAATAAACTTTCCCTCATAAAGATATGTATTAATTTCCTTCATAACATCATCTGGAAGTTCATATCTAACCCCAATGTCAACCGAACCAACGGCTGTTTCTATTTTGTGTTTTTGACAAATGTCGCTCAGCCAACCAGCGCCCTTCCTTCCAATTCCCAAAACAATTTTATCTGCAAAAATTTCAAAGGATTTTTTGTTTAAAACATCAAATGCAACAACGCCTTTTACCGCTCCGCCTTCAATTATTAAATCCGAAACGGAAGTGTTAAAAATCATTTCAACCCCGTTTTCTTCCAAAAATTTTTCAATTTTAGAATAAAGTTCGTGGGATTTTTCTGTTCCCAAATGCCTAATTGGAAAATCAACTAAAACAAGGTCGTTTTCCTTGGCCTTTTTTTGAAGGCGAACAATTTCATCTCGGTTGTCAACTCCATGAAGATGAGGGTCTGCGCCAAAGGAAAGATAGATTTGGTCTGTGTAGGCAAGCAAATCTTTTATATCCTCGGAAGACATATATTGTTTTATATATCCTCCGCCATTTCCGCCAAGATATAGGTCTCCCTCCTGGTTGTGAAGAGAGAGATGATAGGAATTTAATTTTCCGTCTGAAAATGCGCCAGCTCCTGAAAATCCGCTTGTTATGCTGCAAAAGGGCTTGCAATGTAAACATTTTCCAGCCTTTTCAATTGGACAGAACCTGTCCTCAATTCTCTTCCCCTGCTCAATTATTAAAACATTTTTTAGTTTGTTCTTAACAATTAACTCATACGCACAAAAAATTCCGCTTGGGCCAGCCCCAACAATTATTAAATCATATTTTTTCATTTTAAACTCCAACTGAGATTTTAACAAAATTAAAGTTATTTTCAAAAAAATTTCAACAAATTTGATAAAAAAAAGGCCAAAATTTTAAGTTTTGGCCGTGATTTTTTAAGTTTCAATAACTTCTGCGTGTTTGCTTGTGAACTGGCTTTCATAAAGTTCTTTATAAAATCCGCCCTGTTTCATAAGCGTTCTGTGAGTTCCCTTTTCAATTATATTTCCGTCTTTCATAACCAAAATTAAGTTGGCGTTTTTAATTGTTGAAAGCCTGTGGGCAATAACAAAAGTTGTCCTTCCCTTTGTAAGCTTATCCATTGCGGTTTGAATTAGTTGTTCTGTTCTTGTGTCAACAGAGCTTGTTGCCTCGTCCAAAATTAACATTGGGGCGTTTTCAACCATTGCGCGCGCAATTGTTAAAAGTTGTTTTTGCCCAACAGAAATTGAAGTGTTGTCGCTAAACACAGTGTTATATCCCTCTGGAAGAGTTCGGATAAAGTGGTCAATTCCAACAACCTTGCAGGCATTTTCAATTTCCTCGTCTGTTGCATCAAGTTTGCTATATCTTATGTTATCTCTAATTGTTCCTTCAAAAAGCCATGTGTCTTGAAGAACCATTCCAAAAAGCTTGTGAATGTTTTCTCTTGTCAAGCTTGAAATTGGAACATCGTCAATTAAAATTTCGCCGCTGTCAATCTCATAAAACCTCATTAGAAGGTTAACCATTGTTGTCTTCCCCGCCCCAGTTGGCCCAACAATTGCAACTTTGTCTCCCGGCTTAACTTTTGCAGAAAAATTGTGGATAATTGTCTTGCCCTCATCATAGCCAAACACAACATTTTTAAATTCAACCTTCCCAACAACATTTTCCAAAACAAGCGTTTTGTTGCTTTCATCTTCAAGTTCTCTTTCTTCCAAGAACTCAAAAACCCTTTCGCTTGCCGCCGCCGTTGATTGAAGCGTTGTTGCAATTTGGGCAAGCTGGGAAAGAGGCGATGTGAACAACCTAATGTAAATCATGAACGAAACAATAACACCAAACTCAATAATTTCGTTTGAGCATAAAACAGCGCCAACAACACAGACAACAACAAAACTAAGGTTTCCAACAAAACTCATAAGCGGTTGCATAATTCCGGAAAAGAATTGGCTTTTCCAGCTGTTTGTGTAAAGCTTTTTATTCAACTTTGAAAAAGCTTGCTCCTCCTGTTTTTCTCCATTAAACGCTTTAACAATGTTGTGACCCGTGTAATTTTCTTCAACTTGGCCGTTTAAATCTCCAAGGCTATCTTGCTGAGCTTTAAAATATTTTTGAGATTTCATCATAATAACGCCCATAACGCTAAAACCAATAAGCGCCGAAACAATTGCAGAAAGTGCCATAATCCAGTTGGTTAAAAACATCATAATTGTGCAGCCAAAAAGCATTGCAAGAGAGGTAACCAAGCTTGCAACGCTGTTGTTTAAACTTTGAGAAATTGTGTCAACATCGTTTGTTACTCGGCTTAGAATGTCTCCGTGGCTGTGACCGTCTAGGTATTTAAGCGGAAGTTTGTTAATTTTGTGGCAAATATCTCCCCTTAGCCTCTTTGAAACCTTTTGGGTTATTGTTGCCATTATAAATGATGTTATATAAGAGAAAATTGCGCTCAAGCAATAAATTGTAACAAGCGTTAGGCCAATTTTGGTTATTGCCGCCATGTCAATTCCCGTTTCGGCAAACATTCCATCTTTAATTATGTTTGAAAGGTCGCCAACTTTGTTTGGCCCAATTAAAGAAAGAACTGTTCCGGCAAGCGCTAAAACAAGCGCAACAACAATTGCCCAAACATATTTTTTGCAATATATAATTAATTTTTTAATTGATTTTTTAAAATCCTTTGCCCTATCAAAACTTTGGCCTCGTCCTCCCATTCTCATGCCAGCTCCTCCTTTGAAAGTTGAGAGGTTGCAATTTCGCGGTAGATGCTACATTTTTTCATAAGCTCTTCATGTTTGCCCTTTCCAACCATTTTTCCATTATCTAAAACAATTATTAAGTCTGCATCTTTAATTGTTCCAATCCTTTGTGCAACAATTAAATTTGTTGTTGTTTTAAGTTCTCTTTTAATTGCCTGCCTAAGGCGCTTGTCCGTTTTAAAATCAAGCGCAGAAAAACTGTCGTCAAAAATCATAATTTCTGGGTTTCTTGCAATTGCCCTTGCAATTGCAAGCCTTTGCTTTTGGCCTCCTGAAACATTTGTTCCGCCTTGGGTTATTTCGCTGTTATATTTATCCTCTTTTTTCTCAATAAAGGAACTTGCTTGGGCAATTTTTGCCGCGCGAACATAACTTTCTTCGCTTGCCTTTTCTCCTTTAATTTCGCCATATTGAAGGTTGGATTTGATTGTTCCGCTGAAAAGAAAAGCTTTTTGAGGAACATATCCAACAATGTCGTTAAGTTGGCTAAGTTTATAATCTTTAACATTAACGCCGTCAACCAAAACTTCTCCCTCTGTTGCGTCATAAATTCTTGGAACAAGGTTAATAAGCGTGCTTTTGCCGCTTCCTGTTGAGCCAATGAAGGCAACTGTTTGCCCCCTCTCTGCCTTAAAACTTATATCCTTTAAAACATATTCATCTGCATCTGGATATTTAAATGAAACATTTTTAAATTCAACTTCGCCCGTTGAAATTGGCTCTGCCCCTTCTCCGTCCAAAATTGCAGATTTTGTTCCAATAATTTCGTTAATTCGCCTTGCCGAAACTGTTGCTCTTGGAAGCATGATAAAAATCATTGTAAGCAATATGAAAGCCATAACAACCTGCATTGCATAGGACATAAAAACAACCATGTCGCTAAACGCTGTTAGCTTAACCGAAACATCTGAATTTTGAATAATAATTGCCCCAAGCCAATAAATTCCAAGGCTAAGGCCAGACATCATAAGGTTCATAAAGGGATTTAAAACAACCATAAATCGGCTTGCAAAAAGATGGGTTTTGGTTAAATCCTCATTCGCCACTCCAAATCGCTTCTCCTCAAACTGTTCTGCGTTATATGCTCTAACAACTCTAACTCCGGTTAAATTTTCCCGCATAATTCTGTTAATTGAGTCCGTTTGGGTTTGAAGTTTTTTAAATTTTGGCATTACAAATAGAACAAGAGTTAAAATAACAACCATTAAAAGCCCAACTGCGCTTGCCGTAAGAACGCTCCACTCCCAGCTTTTTCCAAGGATAATAACAATTGCCCAAACAGCCATAATTGGCGCGCGAATCATCGACTGCATTCCAAATGAAACCAAATTTTGAATTTGGGTAACATCGTTTGTTGTTCTTGTAATTAAACTTGCTGTTGAAAATTTTCTTATTTCAGCGTTTGAAAAAGACTGAACCTTTGAAAAGATAATTGCCCTAAGTCTTGCCGAAAGCCCTGCTGCAACCTTTGCAACAAAAAAGCCAATAACAACAGAAAGCGCTGCACTTCCAAGCGCACATGCAAGCATTATTAACCCTTTTATAACAATTTCCTTAACCGCCCCGCCCGTTGTTAGAAGAGTTGTTATATCCGACATGTAAGAAGGAAGCCTTAGTTCCAAGTAAACAGTTCCCGCAATTAAGGCAACGCTAATTGCGCAGTAAAGCCATTCTCTTTTAGTAAGATATTTTAACAATTTAAACACAATTATTCTCCCAAAGTATAAGTATATTCATTAAAAAAATTTACAGTTACCAAAAAATATATATATCACTAATAAATTTGTTTTGCAAGTTTTTTCCTTAAAATTCAATAAAATTTTTAGGCAAAATGAATCAAAGTCCGCTAAGCATAAAATTAATGTGTTTGACATTAAATTTTTTTTGTGATATATTAACAAATAGTTAGCGACCTCGTAGTAAAATCGGATATTACGGAGCCCTCCTAAGGCTTTGTTCTGGGTTCGAGTCCCGGCGGGGTCACCAAAAAAAAGAGCATTTTTATTGCTCTTTTTTTTTATATTATTACAAGCTTTTTTAACCAATTTCAACGGTTCCCGTTGTGTGGATATCATTAATTCCAATAAGCGTTCCAATTTTTATGTTGCAATTAATTTTAATTTCTTCTTCTGTTTCCGTTGCTGCAACTCCGGCGGTTATGTTTCCATTTATAGTTTCAAATGAATAGTCGCAATTTTTGCTATCTTTTGAAATTTCAACATCTCCCTCAACAGAAGAGAATTTCTGCTCTCCATAAGTGTTTTTCAAATAAAGTTTTGCGCTTAAATCTGAAATTTTAATGTCTCCATAACTTGAATAGCTATCCACTGCTTCAATTGTTACACTTGATTTAGATTCAATTGCAACGCCTTCTGGGTTAATCGTCAACCCTCCGTTAGCCTTAATGTTAACGGAATTTGCCTTAATTGTTGTTGAAATTGAAGCCGAACCAACTTCCAAATTAACCAAACTATCGCTAGAGCCAAATGTTACATAGCTTGTTATTCCAAGCGAACCGGTTGTTTTAACGGTAAGCCCCGAAATTCCAAGGGAGCTTGGCGTTAAATTAGAACTGCTATATTCATCTCCAATTGAAACAGACCCCTTTCCTGCATCAATGTCATAACTGAAATCTTTCAACATGTTAGGCAATGAGGTGTTTGGAAGTCTAACAACAATTTTGCTTGTGTTTGACGTAACCCAAAACCCTTCTGGAATGTTTGCTATAATTTCAAGAGTTTTTGTGTCTCTATAATATTTAATGCTCATCGAAGATGTTACAACATCGCCGGTTGTGAAACCTGTTGTTTTGTTGTCAACAAAAACCCTCATATAACCGCTGTTCTCGTCTGTTGGCGTTGCTCTAATAACTTGAACTGAATGGCTGTTTGAAACAACTTTAACTGTTTCAATATCCAAATCTGTTAATTGGGTGTCGTTAACATATGAATAATATCCCGCCTTTAAAGTTAGGCCACCAGTTGTAACGCTTAAAACATATCTTGGGATTTCTGAGACTACATAGTATTTAACAGCTAAATCTGTTCCAACTTCAACCCTATATGTTGTTGTTGAAGACTCTGTTTGAGCTTTAAGTGTGTATGTTCCCGCAGAAAGGAAGGTTAGTTTTCCATCAGCTAAAGTTGCAACAGAAGCCGTGTCAACAATTCCCTCAATTGCAAAATTTGTTATTCCCGTTGGCTCTGCGGCAGCTTTAAAAACTTGCTGGCTGTGATCTGTTAAAATAATCTTATATGTTCCCTGTTCCCCCTCGGAAGTTATTCCGTCTAAAAAGTAATCGCCTGTTGCAATTGGAGAGAAAATTCCATTTTCAAGAACATAAACTCCTGGGACTTCAATTCTCGTGATTGTTTGTTGTTCGTCGTTTGTTCTTCCATCTGCACCAGTTATCCATGTTCCGTCATACTCGTAATAACTATAACTTAAGTCCTCGTTTACTCTATATAATCTTGTGTAATTTCTATCGAGAACTTCACCATAATATATGAAATAATCTCCAGGTGAATTGAAGGAAATTCTGTTGTCAGTGATTGTATAGCTTTCATCCGGCGCGTTTATCAATGCACCTTCAGAATAAAGTTCAATTTTTGTCGAGTTAAGATAGACGTTCTTTTCCTCTTCACGTTCAACAAATCTTGCTGTGTTTTCAACTTGGCTGCCGCCACTTTGATAAGTTAGATCAACAAACAAGTAGGAGCCTTGTTTGCCATTTTTTAAAGTGTAATTAACAACCGTTGGGTTGAAACTTCCGTTTTCTACTAACCAAGAAATGTCTGAATTATATTCGTAAACATCGGTTGCTTGATATGACTTTGAAACATCTTGTTTAAAATATTTCAAGCCAAAAATGCTTGTCCCTGGGCTAAAAATTAAAATTACAACGCAAATTAAAAAGGCTGCAAGCAAAATTCCCAGAAAAATGAAAAAATATGTTAAAAACCCTCTATTAACTTTTTTCATTAAAACCTCCTTTAATCGTTATATATGTTAACACAAATCCAGCTTTTTAGCAAGCCAAATTATAAAAAACTATTGATTTATTGCTTTTTTTGAGTTAAAATAACGCTTAGGAGGGATAAAATGGATGATGATAGCCCATACAGCTTCTATCACATGAGCCGAGGCGAACAGAAGCAATATGTTGACGAAGCCAGGAAAATTGCGCTTGAAATGCATAATGCATCTGAGGCAGAAATTGCAAAAACTCTTGCAGCGGCAGCAGTGGAATTTAAAAAATATTTAAATGCTTACCATTCAACAAAACATGGGAAAGTAAAAATGCTTGAGAGAAAACTTTCTGAATTAAAGGAGCAAAAGCAACAAAAAATAAGCTATGGCATTAGAAAAAGCCTTGAAGTTAGCTGTTTTCAAGATTACATTAACATGTTAAGCTATGATAATAGATATAATCTTGCGGAAATAATTGAAAAACATGTTGATGACCTTTACCGCCGGGAGGACGCAATTAACAGAATGATTAACGACGGAGAGGTTGAAAACTTAACGGGAGAAATTATAATTTATCCAAACTACCGAATTAGAGTAAACAGTATTCATATTTGCCAAGAAGAGAGAAGAATTTGGGTTGAAGGAAAATATCCAATAAAAGGAATGTCAAAAGAAAAGGCCATGCGCTTTCTATCCTCCGCCAAAAAGCGCAAAAAAGAAACTGGAGAATATTTAATTGCACTAGATAAAGAAATTGCCTCTACAACAATCCAGCTTAATATTGCGCGAAGGTCGGCTGATTCCAACGAAGCAAGAGAAGAGAGAAAAAGATTTAACGAAGCTTCAAAAAAATTTGGCGAAAAGTTAAACGATGAGCTTGGCCATCGAATTCAAGTTTTTTTAAAGTCTGAAAAAAGCTCTCCCTTTAAAGAGCAAGTTTATAGAAGTTTACAAAACGCGCAAAACAATCAAATTAAGAAAAAGAATAAGCCTTGCGAACTGATTTGCCCCAAAACTATGTTATATTTAGTTCGCGATGTAAACAACGGAAAGATAAAGCTCCCTCAAGGCCCAGGCCAAGAGGTTTAAGTTCAGCACCTGGCTGAACTTTTTTTATTTAACATTAACAACAAAAAACTTCATATAAATATATCGCAAAAACAAATTAGGGAGATTATTATGTTTTTAGGAATTTGCGGAATATTGGGAAAAATGGGAAGTTTGGTTTTTGAGTGCGCCAAAAGTTCAAGAGATTTCACCGTTAATCTTGGCATAGACAAGCGCGCAGAAAAACTTGTTAAAGGAATTTTTTTGTCTTACACATTAAAAGATATAAATTATAAAACAAATGTTTTAATTGATTTTTCAAACAGAGAGATGACAAAGGAGCTTTTGGAGTATGCTGTTAGAACAAAAACTCCGCTTGTAATTGGAACAACCGGGCAAACAACGGAAGATTTAATTTTAATTCATAACGCTGCAAACGAAATCCCAATTATGCTCTGCCCAAACACCTCTGTTGGCGCAGCATATTTAATTAACTCTGCAAAGGAAGGTGCGCAATATTTTTTGGATTACAACTATGAAATTGACATATCAGAAACCCACCACTCCCAAAAAAAAGACGCCCCAAGCGGAACAGCTCTTGCAATTGCAAATGCAATTTTGTCGGTTGCGCCCTCTTTAAAACAAGTTACAAGCTTTGAAAACGGAAGGCAAAGCGGCGATCTTTCAATTTCATCAAGGCGCCTTGGCGGAGTTGTTGGCGAGCACGAAGTTTCCTTTGCAAGCCAAGGGGAAATTTTAAGCATAAAACACAGGGTTATAGATAAAAAGGTTTTCGCGCTTGGCGCGCTTGAATGTGCGAGATATATTGCTTTTAAGTCACCCGGGTTATACTCAATTTCAGATATGTTTGACTTTAAAAAAGCCCAAACGAAGCCTGGACATAACAATGTTGAACAAACAACAGATTTTTCTAAATAGAGGTTAAATCTCTCTCAATTATTTCCAAAATTTCTTCCCTGCCCTGACCAGTTTGAGAAGATGATTTAATTAAATTTTCCTTCCCGAGTTTTAGCGTTGCAACAATTTCGGGAAGATTTTTTGAAAGCTGAGCCTTTGAAAGCTTGTCAACCTTGGTTAAAACAACGCAAAACGGAATTTGGTTGTAATACAAGAAATTTACAAGTTGCAAATCCTTTTCTGTTGGCTTGTGGCGACAATCAATCAAAACAAAAACGCGCTTTAAGTTTTTTCCATTTAGCAAATATCCTTCAATAAGCGGACTCCAATTTTCGCTCTGCTCCTTTCCTGCCCTGGAAAAACCATAGCCCGGAAGGTCAACTAAAACAAACATGTTTGGCTTGTTTTTATTTATTAAAAAATAGTTTACAAGTTTTGTGTGGCCAGGAGTTTGAGATGTTTTTGCAAGTTTTTTCCGCGAAGTTAACATATTTATCAGCGAACTTTTCCCACAGTTGCTCCTTCCAACAAAAGCAAATTCATATGCACCAAGATCTAAAAGATTTTCAAATTTTGAAACACTTTTAACAAATTCCGAACTGCTAACTATCATATGAAAATTATATAATTTTTTAAACATATTGCAAACTTTTTTTAAATATGTTATAAATGTATTAGGGAGGCTTTTATGTTAAGAAGAATTTTAAACTGGGTTGTTTCTGTTGCGGGCTTTTTGCTTTTAATTGCTTTGCTTTTGATATCTTTAAACAACCATCTCCATTTTATGGACGATGTAATTGCAAACGCACAGGGCTTGGTTGACTACCTTGTAAACTATGGAGCGCTAACAATTGTTGGCGCAATGGTAATTGTTAATTTAATTGGAAAAAGCATTGTTAAAATTGTTCTTCTAATAATTTTCCTTGCAATTGCTTTCTTCTACATTTTCTCAAGCGTTTTCCCTGCGGACTTTGTTAAACTTTTTGGAATTGCATAAAATTAATATAAAAAATAAAAGGCCAAATTATTGGGCCTTTTTTTCTTTCTTATCTTCAATAACTTTTTTGCCGTCATAACTTCCACATTTTTTGCAAACTTTGTGTGGAACTTTAAGTTCGTGGCAAGTTGGACATTCAACTAATGTTGGCGCAGAAACTTTAAAATTTGCCGAATTTCTTGAATTCCTTCTAGCTTTTGAAACCTTACCCTTTGGAACTGCCATCTTCTCTTCCTCCTAAATATTTTTTAAAATCTTGCTTGGCTATTATATCACATAACACCTTTTTGTCAACTTTTTTTTGTTACTTTATTAAATTTAGCGTGTCTCTTGCAATAACAAGTTCTTCGTCCGTTGGAATTCTAAAAACCTTAACGCGCGAGTTTGGCTTTGAAATTTCCTCAACCGTTCCTCTTGGAAGGTTGTTGTTTTTATCCTTGTCGAACTCAACGCCAAGATATTCCATGTTAGAAAGGCTTAGCTCTCTTAAATCTGCCTGATTTTCGCCAATTCCGCCAGTGAAAACAATTGCGTCAACGCCGTTTAAAAGCGCTGCATATGCGCCGATGTATTTTTTAATTCTGTGAGCCATCATTGGAACAACAAGTTTTGCGCGCTCATTTCCATTTTCAGAAGCTTCGTTTATGTCCATCATGTCGCTTGAAACGCCAGAAATTCCAAGAGCCCCACATTTTTTGTTGAAATATTGAGCAATTTCATCGCCTTTTAAGCCCAACTTTTCCGCAATAAAGGAAACAACAGAGGCGTCAACATCGCCGCTTCGCGTTCCCATAATTAACCCCTCTAACGGAGTGAAACCCATTGAAGTGTCAATGCTGTGGCCGCCGCTAACCGCTGCAACGCTTGAGCCGTTTCCAAGGTGGACAGTTATAATTTTTGCGTCCTCTAAATTCTTTCCCAAAAGTTTTGCAGCCTCGCCAGAAACAAACTTGTGGCTTGTTCCGTGGAAGCCATATCTTCTAATTCTCCAATCCTCATATGCTTCATATGGAATTGCATATAAAAACGCTTCTTTTGGCATGTTTGCGTGAAAAGCCGTGTCAAAAACAGCAACTTGGGGCGCAGACGGAAGAATTTTTTGGCAGGCAACAATTCCAGAAATGTTTGCCGGCATGTGAAGCGGGCCAAGCGGCTTTAATGCTTCAAGGTTTTTCATAACCTCGTCTGTTACTAAAACAGAATCTTTATAAATTTCGCCGCCATGTAAAACCCTGTGGCCAACAGCAGAAATTTCGTTTAACGATTTAATAACCCCAAACTCACTGCCAGTTAGCAAGCTTAAAACTTTTTGCATTGCCTCGTTGTGGTTTTTAAGCTCAATTTCAATCTTTGTTGAATTTGAACCATATTTGTGGGTTATAAAAGACCCTTTTATTCCAATTTTTTGGCAATTTCCCTTTGCTAAAACAGTTTCTTTTTCCATATCAAAAAGTTGATATTTAAGCGAACTGCTTCCCGCGTTTATAACTAAAATTTTCATTTCTTTCTCCTTAAAAATAAAGTAAACTTGCCTCGGCAAACTTACTTAAATATAGAATACTAAATATAACCGAATATGTCAAGTATTCTAAAAATTTTTAACAATTGTTTTTTAATTTTTAAATTTTTTATTATAATAATTATGTTTAATTTACTTTTAAGGGGGAAAGACATGAAAATTGCAATTGTAACTGGTGCATCTTCTGGAATTGGAAGGGAATTTGCCAAACAAATAGACGGGCTTGGCTTTGATGAAATTTGGGGAATTGCGCTCGACAAGGAGGGGCTGGAGACTCTTTGTAAGGAAATGAAAACAAAGGTTGTTCCTCTTGCGCTAGATTTAACAAAGGAAGAAAGTTTTTTAGCCTATCAAAAAATGCTTGAAGAAAACAAGCCCGAAGTTGGCTTGCTAATCAACTGCAGCGGCTTTGGAAAGTTTGGGAGGTATGACGAAATTCCTCTTGAGCAATCGCTTAACATGATAGACTTAAACTGCAAGGGAACTGTTAGGATGACGGAACTAACCCTTCCATACATTCCAAGGCTTGGAAGAATTGTTCAAATTGCCTCAATCTCAGCATTTGCGCCAATTCCATATGTCAATGTCTATGCTGCAACCAAAGCATTTTTAAAAAGTTATTCCGTCTCTCTTGGAGAAGAACTAATTCCAAGAAAAATTTCCGTAACTTGCGTTTGTCCATATTGGACGAAAACCCAGTTTTTTAACCGCGCAAAATCAACACAAAACGATGTTATAACTTACTATCAAGTTATGTATGACCCTAAAAAAGTCGTTAAATATGCTTTAAAATGCGCTAAAAAACGCAAAAGATTCTCTTTATATGGGATAACAACTAAATTTATGGCATTTTTAACTAGAATTATACCAACTGGCGTTTTTCTTTCTATTTGGCGCAAACAACAAAATTTTAAGAAAAAATATTGGAAAAGATAATTGTCATTTCCCAAACTATCCATATAGTTAAAAACTAGCTTTATTTAATGTTTTTATAAAACAAAAAGAAAATTCACTGAATTTTCTTTTTTCGCATTATTACTTTGTTTGCTGCTTAAATTTAAAAAATTGTATATTTTTCTATTTATATTGTAATATTTCCAAAATTTTTAATAAAAATTTCCTTCATATCAAAATCCCCCTCTATATATTTGGCCAATATGTTTGGATAAATTCCCATGTCCCACAATTGCAAAGCGACCGCATAAACGCAGGCCTCGGATTCCAACCCACAAACATCAATTTCGTTAACCTTTAAAGAATCTATGTAATCCAAGTTTTCCCTAGTTAAACCATATCCATATTTTTCCATAACAATTGCATTTGAAGGCACTTTGACAGAAAATTCTTGCTGAGCTTCCGTTGTTAGTTTTCCCCAACTCATTCTATCCTGATAAAGTGGGTTCTTTAATTTATCGTTTATGAATTTTGTGAAAATAATTTTATCATAATTGCTTTTTGCAATATATTCATCTATTTTATTGCTAAGCTCTTTATATTTGTCATTTTTCATAAAGCCATTTTGAACGTCAACAACCAATAAAACTTTCATAAATCTCCTCTTGAGCATATTGTAACATATATTTTTAAAGTTTGTTAATGTATTTTAATTTGCAAAAAGATTAATTTTTTTATTTCAAAAAAATAATTAAAATTGCTATTTTTGTCTTAAAAAACAAATAAATTAATTAAATTTTAAAAAAACCAGTCGTTCGGTCAACTGGTTTTTTTGTTTCCAAGCCGTTCGGTCTGCTTGGGTTAGATTTTAAATAATTATTTGATAATTTGTGCAACAACACCGCTTCCAACAGTTCTTCCGCCTTCACGGATAGCAAAGCGAAGACCTTGCTCGATAGCAATTGGTGAGATCAATTTGATTGTCATACTAACGTTGTCGCCAGGCATAACCATCTCAACTCCTTGTGGAAGTTCAATTGTTCCTGTAACGTCTGTTGTTCTGAAGTAGAACTGAGGCCTATAACCATTGAAGAATGGTGTGTGGCGTCCGCCTTCTTCTTTCTTAAGGACGTAAACTTCTGCTGTAAACTCTGTGTGTGGGTGGATTGAACCTGGTTTGCAGAGAACTTGTCCTCTTTCAATTTCTTGACGAGTGATACCACGAAGCAATACACCAATGTTATCTCCTGCTTGAGCTTCATCAAGAAGTTTTCTAAACATTTCAACGCCTGTAACGACAGTTTGTTTTTGTGCACCAAGGCCAACAATTTCAACTGTGTCACCAACTTTAACAACTCCTCTTTCAACTCTTCCTGTTGCAACAGTTCCACGTCCTGTAATTGTAAAGACGTCTTCAACTGGCATCAAGAAAGGCTTGTCTGTTTCACGAACAGGGTCTGGAATGTAAGAGTCAATTGTGTCAAGAAGTTCTTGAATTGGCTTTAACCATTCGCTGTTGATGTCGTTTGCATCGCAAGCTTCGTTTGCTTTTAATGCAGAACCCTTAATGATTGGAGTTGTGTCTCCTGGGAATCCATAAGCTGTTAAAAGATCACGAATTTCCATTTCAACAAGTTCCAAAAGTTCTGGGTCGTCAACTTGGTCAACTTTGTTCATAAATACAACAATGTATGGAACGCCAACCTGACGAGCGAGCAAGATGTGCTCTCTTGTTTGAGGCATTGGGCCATCAGCTGCTGAAACAACCAAAATAGCTCCGTCCATTTGAGCAGCACCAGTAATCATGTTTTTAACATAGTCTGCGTGTCCTGGGCAGTCAACGTGTGCATAGTGGCGCTTTTTTGTTTTGTATTCAACGTGTGCAGTATTGATGGTAATACCTCTTGCTTTTTCTTCTGGTGCCTTATCAATTTCATCATATTTCATAGCATCAGCAAGACCAAGCATGTTGCTGTAACGGCAGATAGCAGCCGTAAGTGTGGTCTTTCCGTGGTCAACGTGGCCAATTGTTCCAATGTTAACGTGGGTTAAAGACCTGTCGAATTTTTCCTTTGCCATTTTTAATTCTCCTTATTAATATTTTGTATTTTGTTAATACGATTGCATGTTAACATATTTAAAAAATTTTTGCAAACGATTTTAACCTATTTTTTAGCTCTTTCACCAACAATTTTGTCGGTAATTGACTTTGGAACTTCCTGATATTTAAGAGGCTCCATAACAAAAGTTCCGCGCCCCTGGGTTTGAGAACGCAAATCTGTTGCATAACCAAACATTTCTGCAAGAGGAACTTCTGCGTTAATTCTTTGAACGCCCGGAATTGTGTCGTTTCCAAGAAGGATTCCTCGGCGGCTTGTAAGGTTTCCCATAACCGTTCCAAGATATTCATCTGGAACTTCAACAGTAACTTTCATAATTGGCTCAAGCAGAACTGGGCCAGCTTTTGTTGCGCCATCTTTAAATGCCATTGAGCCGGCAATTTTGAAGGCCATTTCTGAGGAGTCAACTTCGTGGAAAGATCCGTCATAAACAGTAACTCTAAAGTCAACCGTTTCATATCCTGCCAAAACTCCGCACATTTTTGCCTCTTTAATTCCGTTGTTGATTGGCTGGATATATTCTTTTGGAATTGAGCCGCCAACTGTTTTGTCAACAAACTCATACCCCGCTCCTCTTTCAAGCGGTTCCATTTCAATTAAGCAGTGGCCATATTGTCCTTTACCGCCGGACTGACGGATATATTTACCCTCTGCCTTAACCGGCCTTGTAATTGTTTCACGATAGGAAACCTGTGGTTGGCCAACATTTGCCTCAACTTTAAACTCGCGAAGCAAGCGATCAACAATAATTTCAAGGTGGAGCTCACCCATTCCGGCAATAAGAGTTTGCCCTGTTTCGCTGTTTGTTGAAACCCTAAAAGAGGGGTCTTCACGGGAAAGCTTTGCAAGCGCAAGCGCCATTTTTTCCTGCATATCCTTTGTTTTAGGCTCAATTGCAAGTTGAATAACTGGCTCTGGGAAATTCATGCTTTCAAGTTGAATTGGGTGTTTTTCATCGCAAAGCGTGTGGCCAGTTATTGTATCTTTAAGGCCAACAATTGCTGCGATATCTCCCGCTCCAACTTCCTGAATTTCTGTTCTGTTGTTTGCGTGCATTCTAATAAGCCTTCCAACTCTTTCGGTTTTTCCGGTAATTGAGTTGTAAACATATGAACCTGCTTTTAAAACACCGCTGTAAACGCGGAAGAAAGTTAACCCGCCAACAAACGGGTCTGTTGCAATTTTAAATGCAAGGCCTGCAAAAGGCGCTTTAACATCTGCTTCTCTGCTTTCTTCTTTTCCTGTTTCTGGGTTAATTCCCTTAATTGCCTCAATGTCAAGAGGCGATGGAAGATATTCAACCATTGCGTCCAAAAGATTTTGAACGCCTTTGTTTTTATAGGAAGAGCCGCAAAGCATTGGCGTTACTTTCTTTGAAATTGTTGCCGCGCGAATTGCTTTGTTTAATTCTTGAATTGAAATTTCCTCTCCCTCAAAATATTTTTCCAAAAGAGCATCGTCTGTTTCAACAATTGCTTCTATAAGTTGGCTTCTTCTCTTTTCTGCCTCTGCTTTATATTCTTCTGGAATTTCAACCTCGTCAATAATCTTTCCAAGGTCGTCTTCTGGAATGTATGCTTTCATCTTCAAAAGGTCAATAACGCCTTTAAATGTTTCTGCCATTCCAATTGGCATTTGAAGAGGAAGCGGCGTTGTGTGAAGCCTTTCTCTAACGCTGTCAACACACTTGTCGAAATATGCATCATCTCTATCCATTTTGTTAACATAGATGATAACTGGAACTTTACATTCTGTTGCCTGGCGCCAAACTGTTTCTGTTTGAGGTTGAACTTTATCTCTTGCGCTCAAAACCAAAACAGCCCCGTCCAAAACCTTTAACGAACGCAAAACTTCAATTGTAAAGTCAACGTGGCCTGGGGTGTCGATGATGTTGATTTTATGACCATTCCATTGGCATGTTGTGCAGGCAGAAGTAATTGTAATTCCTCTTTCCTGTTCTTGAGCCATCCAGTCCATTGTTGCTTGGCCGTCATGAACTTCACCAATTTTGTGGCTCTTTCCGGTGTAGAAAAGAATTCTTTCTGTTGTTGTTGTCTTTCCCGCATCGATGTGTGCCATAATTCCAACGTTTCTGGTCAAACGTAAATCTTCAGCCATTTTTTTCTCCTTTATAAATTAATTTTTAAAATTCTGGTTGCCCTCCGGCATCATTTGTTATTTGGTTGCTATAATTTCCAAATTTCTCGGCCATAAAGCGCCTATACAATATTTGAACGCCTTTTTCTGTTCCTTTTGAAAGATCGTTTAGGCCAAGGCAATTAAAATCTGAAAATGTAAACTCGAAAACATCTTCAAAAGTTTTATGACTAAACCTAACATAAACGCTTTCGTCAAGCTTTTCAAACTCATCAACTTCCAAATTTAAATAATCTTTGCCAAAAGTTTCTAAGTCTGTTCTTTCCAATTTTTCAATAAACATACTTAAAACCTCCTTAAATTTCCAAAGCTTGGAAATTATCTTAAAAATTTGAAGAAATCAAATCTTTGTCCGCTAATTTCAGCTAAACTCGAACTATTTTTAAAAAAACTTAAAACTTTCTTAAATTGTGTTTAGACAAGGAGCACAGGGTTTTTTGGACTGATGTGTAGACTGCTACATGAGAGTTCAAAAAACACGAGGCGACACAGTATAAACCAATTTAAGGAAATCCTTAGCTTTTTTAAAACTTTCTTAAATTGTGTTTAGACAAGGAGCACAGGTTTTTTTGGACTGATGTGTAGACTGCTACATGAGAGTTCAAAAAACCGAAGCGACGCAGTGTAAACCAATTTAAGGAGTCCTTAGATTTTAAAACTTTCTTAAATTGTGTTTAGACAAGGAGCACAGGGTTTTTTGGACTGAAGTGTATGAATAATACATGAGAGTTCAAAAAAACCGAAAGGGCGCTAGTATAAACCAATTTAAGGAAATCCTTAGCTTTTTTAAAACTTTCTTAAATTGCGTTTAGACAAGGAGCACAGGTTTTTTTGGACTGAAGTGTATGAATAATACATGAGAGTTCAAAAAAACCGAAGCGACACAGTATAAACCAATTTAAGGAAGTTTTACCAGCGGTAGTGAGCAAAAGCCTTGTTAGCCTCAGCCATACGATGCATCTCTTCCTTTCTTTTAACAGCAGCGCCAGTGTTGTTGTATGCATCAATTAATTCGCCAGCAAGCCTTTCCTCCATTGTTCTTTCGCCGTTGCGCTTTCTTGCAAAAGTTACAATCCAACGAATTGCAAGGGTTTGGCGGCGTTCTGGCCTAATTTCCATTGGAACTTGGTATGTTGCACCGCCAACTCTTCTTCCCTTTGTTTCAAGAAGAGGTTTTGTGTTTTCAAGCGCTTGGTTGAAAGCGTCAAGCGGTTCAAGACCAAGTTTTTCTTTAACTCTGTCAAATGCGCCATAAACAATTGATTGCGCTAAGCCCTTCTTGCCATCTAACATAACTTGGTTAATAAGTTTTGTTACAAGTTTGCTGTTATACATTGGGTCTGGAAGAACATCTCTTTTGACAGCACTATTTCTTCTTGGCATATTTTTCTCCTTTTAATAAATTTATTTTGGGCGTTTAGCGCCATATTTTGAGCGGCTTTGATTTCTTTTTGCAACGCCTGCCGCGTCAAGTGTTCCACGAACTATGTGATATCTAACACCTGGAAGGTCTTTAACTCTTCCACCCCTAACCAAAACAACACTGTGTTCTTGAAGGTTGTGGCCAATTCCTGGAATGTAAACCGTTGCTTCACTTTTGTTAGAAAGCCTTACTCTTGCAATTTTTCTTAGCGCAGAGTTAGGTTTCTTTGGCGAAGTTGTTTTAACCGAAAGGCAAACGCCGCGTTTTTGAGGACACTCGTCTAGAAGCGGAGATTTGCTTTTGTCGTCAAAACTCTTTCTTCCCTTTCTAACAAGCTGGTTAATTGTTGGCATAACACTCTCCTTTTAAGGGCAAAGCCCAAACTCGCCTTTTGGCAACAAAAATGGCTTGCATCTTGCAAGCCAAATAACGTCAAAAAAATTACTTTTAGGATTTCAGATTTGAACCAGTCCTAAGACTCAACCTTAAAACCCCAAAGTCTTTCGACTTCCCACGGATAATTTCCGCAGTTCAACTTGCAAACTTTTGCCAAATTGCTGGCGCAATTGTAGCACAAAAATTCCAAGTTGTCAACGATTTTAGAAAATTAATCTGTTGTAACAAAATCAACCAACAATGTATATGTTTGGCCATTATATTCAAACCTAACTTCCGCTGTGTGATAACCAAGCGAAACAACCGTGTTGTCCGTTGCGTCCTGGCCGTCCAACTTTAAAAGCTGAAAGGGGTAAGCATGCACAACTTCCGGAATGTTTTGATAATCTGGGTCTGTTTTGTCCAAAGCAAAGGTAAGTCTTCTATTATAAAAGCTCGAACGAATTTCTCCAAAAGTTTCTGTTCCGGTAAGGCCAGCGAAACAATATGATCTAGCATCTATATCATCAGCAAAAAAGCCGCTTAAAGGTTGATCCTTTTCCGAAGGAACATAGCCGTCCTCAAAAAACCAGCCAAAGTCGCCGCAATGGGCAACGTGCTCGTAAATTTGAAAATTCTCCATGAGGCTCTCAACCTCTTTATAAACCTCATTCTCTCCGTCTTCTTCGTTCCATTCCAGTTCAGCTGAAATTATTCCATCAACTGCCGCATAACTGTAGAGTGACGTCGGTTGGAAAAGGTAGGCAATTTCGCCCTTTGTGTAAGTTGCGCCCATGGTCGTTCCCATTGTTTGCGAACCCATGGTCATTTCCATTTCATATTTCAGTGTTCCATCGTCAAAAAGTTTTAAATTTTGACTTGCTAGGCCATCAGTCGAGCTGCCAGGAACAAACTCCGACCAATAATATTTAACAACCTGAGGGCCGCCTTCATAGGAAAGCTTTCCGCTTAAATTAAAGCTTTCGTTTGGCGCAGCAAAGACGAAGGCCGAAAGCCCAAGCGTTAGAACAAGGGCAAAGACCAAAGCAACTCCAACCCAAAGCATTTTTAATTTTGTTCCCATTTTTATCCCCCCTTTTTTTATTTTTCTTTTTTAAAAAATTTTTATCCCGCAAGCCTATATATATCCTATCAGCCCCCCTCCCCCCTGTCAAGTTTTTTTACATGCTTTTTAAAAATTTTTTTAAAAAAATATAAAAAAATGGTATTATTAAAGCATGAGAGTTATATCTGGGGAATTTAAGGGGAAAAACCTTCGGTTTGTTTCAAATGAAGAATTAAGGCCAACGGCAAACATGGTTCGTCAGGCGCTTTTTACAAAACTTCAATTTGAAATTTCTGGCAAAAGATTTTTAGATCTTTTTGCGGGAAGCGGTGCAATTGGAATTGAGGCGCTTTCTCGCGGCGCTTTAAGAGTTGTTTTTGTTGACAAAAGCCCGCTTGCAATTAATATTATAAAACAAAACATTTCAAACACTATTACGGGCAACCGTCAATTTGAGGTTGTTCATGCGGATTTTAAGCGCGCGCTTGAAACGCTTTTAGAAGAATTTGATTTCATTTTTTTAGACCCGCCATATAAAAGCAATTATTATTTAGAGGCGGCAAGCCTAATTTTAAAAAACAACCTCCTTTCAAATGGTGGAATTCTCATATGTGAACATGAGGCAAAAAGCCAGTTTGAAATTCCCGGTTTTTGCCTTATTTCAAGAAAAAAATATGGAACAAAGATGCTTTCATATTTTATGAAAGAAGAGGATAGCCAACTCCCTCCAAATTCCGATTAAATGTTATTCCTCTTGCAAGCGACATCAACTTAAACTTAACTTGGTCTGGCGAAAGGTTTGGCTCGCTTTCCAAAATTATTGCGGCAAGGCCGGCAACCATTGGCGTTGCAACGCTTGTTCCACTCATTGTTGTATAAAGATTTTCCGCGCTGTTAGAACAAGAAGTTATGTTAACACTTGGGGCAACCAAATCTGGTTTAAATCTTCTAAGCGCTGGGCCGCGCGAAGAAAAGGGCGCAATTTCAAATTGTTTTGGGCTAAATTCGCCGCCAACTCTGTTATCTTTGAATCCGCCAACAGTTA
This sequence comes from uncultured Bacillota bacterium, assembly GCA_949283975.1. Taxonomy (GTDB): domain Bacteria; phylum Bacillota; class Clostridia; order Christensenellales; family UBA1242; genus UMGS687. The sequence goes on along the minus strand of CASDUK010000001.1, from coordinate 42,046 downwards.
TCAATCTTGGGCTAATTCCCGGGCTTTTAATTGTTTCAAACTCTGGGCCGCTGTTCCCCGCGGCGGCAACCATTGTTATTCCCCTGTTCCAAAGAACTTCTGCGCCCTTCATAATTGGGTCGCTTGCGCCAAGCGGTTCACTTCCAAAGCTCATGCAAACAACTTTTATGTTATATTTTTTTTGATTATCGTAAATCCATTGCATTGCTTCCAAAATTCTAACGGCGTTAGCCTCGCCTTTTTCGTTTAAAGCTTTAATTGAAATTATGTTGGATTGGGGCGCAATTCCCATAAATTTTTTCCCGCTTGCCGCCCCGTTTCCGCTTCCAACCCCGCTAACAAAAGTTCCGTGGCCGTTGTCGTCATAAAAATTTTCCCTTCCCAAAACAAGGTCAACAAAGGCGCAAACTCTTGGCTTTCCAAGAAGAAAGTCAAGGTGGGGCGCAATTCCCGTGTCTATATACGCAATTGTAACATCGCTTCCAAGCCTTTCTCCCGCGCCCAAAATTTTTCTTGCAACGTCCATAAGCGCCATAACGCTGGATTGCTTTGTTATTGTTTTAACCCAAGCTTTTTTTGTTGATTCAAAAAGTTTTTCGGTTTTAATTTTTAGCCCAACTGCGCCAATAAATGGAAGGGCGCAAACAAGCTCTCTTTTGGAAAAAAACTGTTTTGCTTTTTCAATGTTTGAAACATATGCAATGCATTCAACTTCTCTGTTACTACATGTTGAAACAACTTCCAACAAACTTTTATCTAACTTATAGTTTTTCATATGTAACCTTCTTTTATCTAATTTGGTTTAAAAGTTTATCCAAATTTTTAATCTGCTCGTCGGAAAGCATTGGCCGAATTGCCTCAAATTTTTGGGTAAGTTCGGAAAAATTAAAAGTTCCGCTTCGCTTTTGTTTTTCAACCTGGCTAAAAAGCTCGCTCATAAGTTCCCCCTCAGAAAGTTTTGAATAACTGTTAAATGTTTTTTTTAATTCCTCTTGAGAATTTTGGGTTTTCGCCTCTGTTTTTTCTTCCGCAAATTCAAACAAACTCTTTCCCACCAATTTGCCTCCAAAAACTTTTTTTAACTAAATTATTATATGAATTCATATATATATATTGTTATAAGGAAAATACATATGGATTTTAAAAATCTTTTGTCAAGCCTTGGGGCTTTGTCAAATCTTCTTTCAAATCAAAACAACCCTCAACCTGGCCAGAATTTTTCTGGCGTCCAAAACGCCCCGCCTTCTTCCGAGCAAACTCCCTCTGTTCGTTATTTCCCAGAGGACATAACAAGCGGGCCCACTCAAACCCAAAATTTTCAAAATTTTGAGCAAAATCAAAATGGAGGCAATTTAAATTCCCAAAATCTTCTTTCAAACCTCTCTTCACTTCTTCCCCTTCTTGGCCTAATTTTTGGAAAGAATTCCAATCTTTCCAGTTTGATTTCAGGAGGCTCAAACCTTGGCCAAATTCTTTCTCTTTTCTCAAAGCAAGAGGAGAAAAAAAGCCTTCCATCAATTGATAGTTATAAAAAAATTGAATAATTTATAAAATAACAATTTTTGCACAAGATAGAAGGAAGAGGGATTAATGAAACAAAGCAAAACAATTGTTCTAACTGGCGGAGGAACGGCCGGCCACATAACGCCAAACCTTGCGCTTTGCCCAGAGCTTGAAAAGCATTTTCAAAAAATTGTCTATGTTGGAAGCGGCGGAATGGAAAAACAACTTGTTAAAGATTTTGGCCTTGAATTTAAAGAAATTCCCGCTGTTAAACTTGTTAGAAGCCTTTCTTTAAAAAACTTAAAAATTCCATTTTTGCTTTTAAAATCAATTAAGGCTGCAAAAAAAGTTTTGAAGGAAATTAAACCAAATGTTGTCTTTTCAAAGGGCGGCTATGTTTCAATTCCCGTTGCAATTGCGGCAAAAAAGCTTAACATTCCCGTTATAACCCACGAATCCGACCTTTCGCTTGGCCTTGCAAACAAAATAATTTCCCACTACAGCGTTTTAACCTTAACCGCCTTTAGCAAAACCGCAGAAAATAGAAAAAATTTTTTGTATGTTGGAAGCCCAGTTAGACAACAAATTTATACGGGTAAAAAGGAAAATCTTTCGTTTAAATTAAACCCAAACAAAAAAACAGTTCTCTTCTTTGGCGGAAGCCTTGGCGCAAAGGCAATTAACCAATTTGTCTATGACAACGTTGAAATATTATCTAGGAAATACAATGTCCTCCATCTAACCGGAAAGGGAAAGGGAAAACAAATTTCCGCGCCAAACTACCACCAACAAGAGTTTACAAATAAAATTGAAGATTTTTTTGATGCAGCAAACTATGTTGTTTGCCGTGCTGGCGCTAACAGCATTTTTGAACTTTTGGCAATTAAAAAGCCAATGCTTTTAATTCCTCTTTCAAAGGCCGAAAGCCGGGGCGACCAAATTGACAACGCAAATTATTTTAAAGAAAAAGGAATGTGCGAGGTTTTGTTGCAAGAAAATTTAAATTGCGAAAATTTATTTGAAAAATTAAAAATATTGGAAAAAGACGAAGAAAAAATTAAAAATAAAATAATTTCAAATAATTTGTCAAACCCAAATAAAAGAATTGTTGAAATTATTGTTAAAAATTCAAAAAATTAATTAAAATACTGTTTTTTTTATTAAAATTTATTGTTTTTTTGAGTTTTTATTGATATTTAAGCAAACCCCAACTGCGCTCATAAAAACAATTATGGACGTGCTTCCTGCGCTTATGAACGGAAGCGGAAGACCTGTTGGAGGAATCATTCCGGTTACAACACAAAGGTTGATTATAACTTGAATTGCAATAACGCTTGAAACGCCAAGCGCCAAAAGCGCGCCAAACCTGTCGCGACTGTTTTTTGCAACTTTAACCAAAAGGAAGATTAAAACTGCAAAAACCAAAATTAAAATAGTTGCCCCAAAAAAGCCAAACTCTTCTCCAATTATGGAAAAAATAAAATCGCTTTCTGAAAATGGAAGAAACATATATTTCTGCCTTGAGTTAAAAAGCCCAACTCCAAAGAGGTTTCCGCTTCCAAGAGAATAAAGAGATTGGATAAGCTGAAATCCTTCGCCTTGGGGATTTGCCCACGGGTTTAAAAAGGCCATGAATCTTTGAATTCGATAGGGCTCAATTAAAATCAAAACGGGAACAGCGGCCGCCGCGGGAACGCCAAGAATCATGAAATGTTTCATTCTTGCCCCGCCAACAAAAAGCATGAAGAGCATTATTAGCCCCATGCACATTGTTATGCTCATATTCGGCTCTAAGATAATCAAAACGCAAAAGAGTGTTCCAACCGCCAAAACAGGAAGAAGCGTTTTAAACTTTCCAACCTTTTGATAATTCTCTGAAAGATAGGTCGCGGCAAAAAGAACAAAGGCAAACTTTGCAAATTCGCTTGGCTGAACAGTAAAAAACCCAAGGTTAATCCACCTTCTTGCACCATAATTTTCAACGCCAACAACAGGAATGAAAACAAGGGCAAGCAATATTACTGAAATTATAACTCCCGCCCATTTAAATTTTTTAAGTTTTTGATAGTTTATTTTTGAAAAGACAAGCATTGAAATTGCGCCAAGCGCAACGCCAACAATTTGTTTTGTTAAATAGAAATATGGGTTGCCGTAGCGATATTGAGCAACATAGCTGCTTGCACTGTAAACCATTATACAACCAAATATTCCAAGGCCAATAACTATTAAAAAAATTGCTAAATTAATTTTATTAAATTTTTTTTCAAAAATAAATGAATTTTCTTTAAAATTAATGTTTTTTTTAAAATTTAACAACAATTTTTTTGATTTTATGGAGTTTTTTTTCATTTTAATTCCTCCACAACCAATTTTTTAAAATATTGTCCGCGATGCTCAAAATTTTTAAATTCATCAAAACTTGCGCATGCAGGAGAAAGAAGAAGATTTATTTCGCCGTCAAACTCCCTTGAAAATTTAATTCCTTGAGAAACCGCCTCTTTTAGGTTTTTTGCAACAGAAAAATTTTTAAAACCAACTTCGCCCGCCGAGGAAACCATTTTTTCGGACGAAGCGCCATAGATTATTGCGTGTTTAACACTTTCATTTAAATTCGAAAAAAGCCTTTTAAAGTCCTCCCCTTTGTCGCTTCCGCCAAGAAGAACAACAATGTTGCCGCTAGTTGCAGATATGTCGGAAAGTGCGCTTGCAATGTTTGTTGCCTTGCTGTCGTTTATGCAAGTTATATTTCCCTTTTTTAAAACAAATTCAAGCCGGTTTGGAAGCGGGAAAAAATTTGAAACTTTAGACGAAATTTTTTCGCCGCTAAGCCCACAAAGACTTGCAATTGTTATTGCCGCAAGAACATTCTCAAGGTTTTTTTCTCCAACTAGCTTAATTTGAGCCTTGTTCATTATGTAAACATTATAAAAATTTTCTTTAAAATAAATTTCCTCGCCGCAAAGATATGCGCCCTTAAAGTTTGGATTTGAAAGCTGGTTAAATTTGGAAAAATAATATTTTTTTGCCGCGCACCTTTCTGAAAGAGCAAGAACTTCTTCTTCATCATAGTTTAAAACACAATAGTCCTTTTCCGTTTGATTTTGAAAAATCTTTGCCTTGGAATTGCAATAGTTTTGATATGTTTTGTGCCTTGTCAAATGGTCGGGCGCAAGGTTTAAAATTGCAGAAATCTTTGGCCTAAACTGCTTGCAAGTTTCAAGCTGATAGGAGCTAACCTCACAAACAATTATGCTTCTCGAATCTGTTTTCCCCGCGAGAGATGTAAGCGGAATTCCAATGTTTCCCGCAAGAAAGGTGTTTTGCCCTTCTAAAATTTTGTAAACAAGCGAAACTGTTGTTGTCTTTCCGTTTGTTCCTGTAATTGCAATGTAATTTCCGTTAACATTTAAATATCCAAGTTCAAGTTCGGCCAAAATTGGAACGCCCGCTCTTTTAAGCTGACAAACCAACTGACAATCCAAACTAACGCCAGGGCTAACAACCGCCATTGAAAGTTTTTCAAAATTAATTTTTTTGTTCTTTTCTCCGTCAACAAAAGTTTGAACTTTTGCCCCGCAAGACGAAAGAAAGGCCTTTGCCGAAAGTCCGCTTCTTCCAAGGCCATAAATTAAAATTCTTTTCCCTTTATATGGATTATTTTTTGCAAAAAATCTCAAAACCCACCCGCATATAGAGTTATTGCAATTACCAACGCGCTCATGGCAACTGTTATAACTATATATACGAATGTAATTCTGTTTTCATGCACGCCCTTTTTCTCAAAATGGTGGTGAATTGGAGCCATAAGAAAAACTCTTTTTTTGGTTCGTTTAAAGTGGAAAACTTGAATACAAACAGAAAGTGCGGAGGCAACAAACATAATTCCAATTAAAGGAATTAAAAGAGTTGTTCTTGAAAAGACGGCAACGGAGGTTAAAAGGCCGCCAAGCGCAAGCGAACCGGTGTCGCCCATAAAAATTTTTGCCGGAAAAGCGTTAAAGCAAAGAAAGCCCAAAACAGCCCCAAGAGCGCAAAAACACAAAATTAAAAGGTTTTCAAATTCTCCGCTAATTGCTGGCGTCATTGCCGCTTGCTGGTAGATTAGAAGAACTCCAATAAACCCAATTAAATATGCGCAAGAAACGCCTCCGGCAAGGCCGTCCAGCCCGTCCGTTAAATTAACACTGTTGACAACTGCCAAATAAACAAAGATTATAAACGGAATTATTGCCCACCCAAGGTTAATTGTTAAATCTGTAAAAGGAACAAAAATTTTGCTTGAAACAAGGTTTGAATAATAGCAATAGAAGGCAACAATTGTTGCAATTCCAAACTGGCCAATTATCTTTTGATATGGCCTTAGCCCAAGGTTTTGTTTAAATTTAATTTTAATAAAGTCGTCCAAGAAGCCTAAAACGCCATAGGAAAGCATTACTGCAAGCGAAATTGTTGCAAGTTGGAAATTTTTTGTAAAGAAGCAAAAGCAAAAGCAAAGGGTTAAAATGAAGATGAGGCCGCCCATAGTTGGCGTTCCCTCCTTTCCCTTGTGGGCTTCAACATAGTTTAAAATTGTTTGAGAGGCTTTAAATTTTTTTGAAGCCTTAATAATAAGCGGCGAAAGGGCAACCGAAATTAACAAACAAACAATGAAACAAAAAAGATAGTATCTCAAATTTTCCCTCCCTCAACAATTTTTAAAACTGCCATTTCCTCGTTTTTTAAATGGACAACGTCTAAATCGGAATATGGCGCTTTAACGCCGTTTATATCTTGATATTCCTCTGCCCCCTTGCCCAAAATTGCAACAACATCGCCATCTTTAGAGAGATCTAGCGCATGGCAAACGGCAATTTCTCTGTTTACAATTCTAGTGTGCCCATTTTTTTTCATTCCATGTTCAATGTCGTCCAAAATTAACTCTGGGTTTTCATATCTTGGATTGTCGCTTGTTAAAATAACAAAATCGCTAAACTTTTCCGCAGCCTTTCCCATTAGCGGGCGTTTTTTCTTGTCCCTGTTCCCGCCACAGCCAAAGACGGTTATAATTCTTTTAAACGACATTTGTTTTAAGGTTGACAAAACTTTAATAATTCCGTCTGGCGTGTGGGCAAAATCAACAATTGCAACTGCTCCATTGCACAATAAAAAACTGTTCAGCCTCCCTGGAACAGATTTAAGCGCCGCAAGGCCGCGGCAAATTTGCTCTTCCCCAATTCCAATTGCCGCCGCAGCAGACGCCGCCGCAAGAGCGTTATAAATGTTATATTCTCCCAAAAGGTTTATTTTGGCTTTAAAGATGTTGTCCAACAAATTTACAACAAATTCGGTTTTGTTTGGCTTTTTAACGATGTCAACAGCAAAAACATCGCAAGGCAATTTTAAGCCATATGTAATTGTTGGAATTTGAAGGGTTGAACTGAGGTTTAGCCCAACTGGGTCGTCAACATTCAAAACCGCCGCCCTAACTTTTGAAAAAATCTTTAATTTTGCTTGCTTGTAGTTTTCCATTGTTTGAAAATAGTCTAAATGATCCTGTGTGAAATTTGTAAAAATTCCAATTTCAAACGTAATTGGGCTTAGTTTGTCCAAATAAAGCGCATGTGCGCTTGCCTCCATAACAACATATTCAACGCCACAATCGGCCATTTCCCTCAAAACTTTAAACAAAGTTTCGGGGTCTGGCGTTGTTAAATCTGTTTTTAAAAATCTATCCTCAATATATGTTCCCTCTGTTCCAATAAGCCCAACCTTAAAACCCGCATTTGAAATTATTGACGAGAGAAGGTAGGAAGTTGTTGTCTTTCCGTTTGTCCCGGTGATTGCAATCATTTTAAGCTTGTTTTGGGGATTTGAATATAGATTTGCGCAAATTTTTGAATAGGCCGCGCGCGAATTTTTAACAACGATTTGTGGAATTGTAATTCCCTCCGTTTTTCTTTGGCAAACAATTGCCGCCGCCCCTCTTGTTTGGGCGTCTTTAACATAGTTGTGGCCGTCTGTGTTCTCTCCAACAAGGCAAACAAAAAGGCTTTTTAATGTAACTTTCCTGCTGTCATAAAAAACTTCCTCAATCTCTAAATCAAGGCTGGCGTCTCCTTCAAAATCTATTTCAAAAAGCAAATCTCCAAGCTTCATAAAAGCTCCTCCTTTGCCTAGATTCTATCCCATTTTCTTCCCCAGGTTTTGCCTTTTGCAAAAGTAGCAATAAAAACAAAAAAGTCGGCCAAATCTTCCATTTTCCCCCCTTTTTGCCGCAAACAAAAAGCCTTCTTAATCTATTGATATTTAAAGATAAAAAAAATATAACCCGCTTTAGTGGGTTATGTTTATCTTTCTGTCAAACTTATCTTCAAAATTTTTGATTAAAATTGAAAGAGCTTCCTCCGCCGCCCCCGCCGGGAGTTTTAGCGATGAAAGCTTGTCAAAATTTGTAATTTGGCAAAGCCGCATTGCGCTGTGAACCTGCGGCGAAATTTCAACCGCCCCAACGCCCTTGCAAGCAAAGCAAGTAACAACGCCGTCTTGCGGCGAAAAAAAGCGCTTTCCGCTAAAAGGCATTGAACACTTTCCGCACCTATTTAGCGAAAGGTCATATCCAAGCGCCTCAAAAATTTTAATTAAAAATTTAATTAAAACAAGTTTTGAATCCGAGCCTTTAAAACCAATTGAGTCAAGCGCCTTTAACGCTTCTAAAAACAAAATTTGGTTGTTTTCATTTTCGCGCCCAACAACTTTTAAAACTTCCAAAATATTACACGCGCCATAAAATTTTTCAAGGTCTTGGGAAAGGCAGAAAAAGGATTCAATTATATTTGCACCTGTAACAGAAAAAAAATCTCCTTTACAAGCCAAATCAAACTGGGCGAAACAAAAAAGCTCCTTTGCCGCCTTTAGCTTTGCATTTGGTTTTTTAACGCCAGCAAGCTTTGCATAAACAATTCCCTTTTCAAGAGTATAAATTGTTATGATTTTATCAGCTTCTTTAAAGTCTTTTGCGCCAATAACAATTCCGTTAACTCTAATTTCGCTCATAGATATATTTTACCACAATAAAATAAAAAACCCAAGAAGGGTTTTAATATTTAACTTTTTTTAGGTAAAGCCCAGAGGCTGGCGCAGTTTTTCCCGCCTTGGTTCTATCCTTTGCGGAAAGAATTTCTTTAACTTCTTCTGGTTTTATCTTTCCAATTCCAACATCATAAAGCGTTCCAACAATTATTCTAACCATGTTATACAAAAAGCCGTTTCCAGAAATTTCGAAGATAATTTGGTCTGCTTTTGTCATATAAATTTTAATGTAGTTAATTGTTCTTACATAGTCGGAAACCTCCGCCTTTGCGCTGCAAAAGGAGGAAAAATCGTGAGTTCCAACAAGAATTTGCGCAGCTTCTTTGATAAGCTCCAAGTTTGGCATCTGATTAAATTCGCCAACAAGCCCACCTAAAATTGGATTTTTCCCAACTTGAAGATGATATTCATAAACCTTTTCCTTTGCGGAATATCTTGCATGGAAGTTTTCAGAAACCTCTTTTGCAGAAGTTACATAGATGTCTGACGGAAGATAGGCGTTAATTGCGCGAACAAACCTTGCTGAATTTAGGCAAATTTTTTTTGAACCTTTGCTTGTGAAATTAGAAAAGAATGAATTTGAAGTTGCCTCAAAAGTTGCCGTTTGGCCAAAGGCATGAACCCCAGCGTCTGTTCTTCCACTTCCATCGAGTTCAACATCTTGTCTAAGCAATTTTGAAATTGCCTTTTCAATTGTTTTTTGAACGCTTTTTCCGTTCTTTTGATTCTGCCAGCCAACATAGCCGGTTCCTTTATAACTAATTGTAAGTAATATTTTCATAGTTCCATTTTACCATAAATTTTAAAAATTAATTGTCGGAAAACCGTTAATTTTTATTTTTTTTTGATCTCTCGCAATTAAAAACATTATAAAATATTTTTACCCTGCCGTCAACAACAAAAATGCGCAATATTTCTTAACCAAAATTTGTTAAAAAACTTTTAAATTTTTCTAATAAATTTTCTTTTTTTTTAATTTTGACTAATAAGTTATGTTTTTTTTTAATTTTTTGGTAAGATATTAAATAAGGAGAAAAATATGGAAGAAAATTTTTGCAAAGTAAAAAATTTAAATTCTTTTGGCCCTTCGCCAATTCCGGAGGAAGGAAAGTTTGTTAGCGCAAAAAAAATTGAGGACATAAGCGGCTTTTCCCACGGGGTTGGAACTTGCGCTCCTCAACAGGGCGCTTGTAAACTAACAATTAATGTTAAAAACGGAATAATTAAAGAGGCGCTTGTTGAAACAATTGGTTGCAGCGGAATGACCCACTCTGCGGCAATGGCTGCCGAAATTTTAATTGGGAAAACTCTTTTAGAGGCTCTAAACACCGACCTTGTTTGCGATGCAATAAACGTTGCAATGAAACAGGTTTTCCTTCAACTTGTCTATGGACGAAGCCAATCTGCTTTCAGCGAAGGAGGGCTTGAAATTGGCGCGGCAAGAGAAGACCTTGGAAAAACAAAATCCAGCCAAGTTGGAACGGTTTATTCAAACGACAAAATTGGAACAAGATATTTAAATTTGGCAGAAGGATATATAACAAAACAGGGCTTGGACGAAAACGGAGAGATTATTGGGTATGAATATATTTCGCTTGGAACGCTAATGATGAACCTTCAAAACGGAACTGAAATTGAAGAAGCAATTTCTAAAAGCACTAAAACATATGGAAGATTTAGCGATGCAGTTAAAGTAATCAACCCAAGGAAACAATAGTGGAGGAAAAATTATGAACAATAAAAGAAAACCGGCAATAGATGTTTGTTTAAAGAAATATGGAATAGAAAGTTTGGAAAAGGCAAAAGAAATTTGCAATTCAAAGGGAATTGATGTTGCAGCGGTTGTTAAAGGAATTCAACCAATTGCCTTCGACAACGCTGTTTGGGCCTATACCCTTGGAGTTGCAATTGCAATTGTTAAGGGCAAAAAATCAATTGAATCCGTCTGTGATTCAATTGGAGAGGGTCTTCAAGCATTTTGCGTTCCAGGTTCTGTTGCAGACCAACGAAAAATTGGAATTGGCCACGGAGCGCTTGCAAAAATGCTTCTTTCCGAGGAAACAAAGTGTTTTTGCTTTTTAGCTGGCCACGAAAGCTTTGCCGCGGCAGAGGGCGCAATGGGAATTGCAAGAAGAGCCAATGAGGTTAGAAAAACTCCACTAAAAGTAATTTTAAACGGCCTTGGAAAGGACGCAGCATATATAATTGCAAGAATAAACGGGTTTACATTTGTTGAAACGCAATATAATCAAGAAACAGACCAACTTAAAATTGTTGGCGAAAAGCGCTTCTCAAACGGAACAAGCGTAAATGTTAAAATCTATGGCGCTTATGATGTCAACGAAGGCGTTGCAATTATGAAACATGAAAGTGTTGATGTTTCAATAACCGGAAATTCAACTAACCCAGTTAGATTTCAACACCCTGTTGCTGGAACATACAAAAAATGGTGCATGGAAAACGGAAAGAAATATTTCTCCGTTGCATCTGGAGGGGGAACGGGAAGAACGCTCCACCCAGACAATGTCAAAGCCGGCCCAGCAAGTTATGGCCTTACGGACACCATGGGAAGAATGCACTGCGACGCCCAATTTGCCGGAAGCAGCTCCGTTCCTGCCCATGTTGAAATGATGGGCTTTATTGGAATGGGAAACAACCCAATTGTTGGTGCAAGCGTTGCGTTGGCAGTTTTAACAGTTAAGTGCATATAATATTAAGAGAAGCCTTGTTTGTAATGTAAATTAACAAAATAACAAACTTTGGTTAAAGATTACAAAGATTTTGAAATTCCAAAAAAATTGCCATTTTCTATTTACAAATCTACTTCCAAAATGTATAATATTAGTGTGAAAACATAGGATAAAGTTATTGAGGCAAATTGGAGGTCAACATGCAAAGTTATAAAAGCCCGCAAGAAATGCCATATAACATTACTCCCGCTGCAAGAGAGGGTTGGAATAACTTTGTCAAAGAAACGCTTAACAGAAATCCAAAAAGAGCAATTGCCGCATACCACAACTACTCTGTTGCAAAAGAAAACGCCTTTTCAAAGCAAAACGGCGGCCAGGAAATGGATTTATAAATCTCTTGATTTTCAAGAGATTTTTTTAAATATAACACAGCTCTAAGTTGCATGCAACAATCTGTTTCGTTTGCTTAGAATGTTTTCTTCATTTTACAATTAAAGCAAAAGCCTCCTCAAACTCAACATATCGAAACCAATTAACCGGCAAACTTAAGCCCAAATTAGCTGAGGAATTAATTTACAAAAAAAGCGGGAAACCCGCTTTTTTTATCTCTTACTAAACTGTGGAGCTTTTCTTGCCTTTTTAAGCCCATATTTCTTTCTTTCTTTCATTCTGGAATCTCTTGTTAAAAAGCCTGCTTTTTTAAGCTCTGGTTTAAGATTTTCCTCAAAAAGAACAAGCGCCCTTGCAATTCCAAGGCGAATAGCGCCGGCTTGGCCAGTGTATCCTCCTCCGTCAACGTTTACGAAAACATCAAATTTTGTTTGATTCTCCGTTAGTTCAAGTGGTTGACGAACGATGTATTTAAGAGTTTCATGATCAAAATATTCGTCTATGTCCTTCTTGTTAATTGTAATTACTCCCCTCCCGTTTGGAACAAGGCGAACTCTTGCAATTGCTTTTTTTCTTCTTCCGGTTGCCCAATATGCGTTTGCTTTTACCTTAACGCTTGGTTTTGCCGCTTTTTTAGCTTCTGCCATTACTCTCTTCCTCCCTTAACTTTTATTGGCGTTGGGTGTTGCGCCTCGTGTGGGTGGGTTGCACCTTTATAGATTTTAACTTTTTTTGCCATTGCCCTTCCAAGAGCGTTTTTTGGAAGCATTCCTTTAATTGCGCGAAGAAGTGCAACATCTGATTTTTCTTCCATCATCTTTTTAAATTGGGTTTCTTTAAGCCCGCCTTGATAGCCAGAATATGTTTTAAAATATTTTTGAGTTAATTTCTTTCCGGTTAAAACTGCCTTGTCCGAATTGATGACGATTACGTAATCCCCAGTGTCAACATTAGGAGTAAACGTTGGCTTGTGTTTCCCGCGCAAAATGTGGGCAACTTGGCTTGCAAGCCTTCCAAATGGAACACCATCTGCATCAACAACGAACCATTCTTTTTGGGCAGTTTCTGGTTTTGCCATATAGGTTTTCATTGATTATTTCTCCTTAAAAAATTCTTATCGCTTTGAAAAATGTTCGCGCAAGTTTCAAAACTTTCCAAATTTTGTTGCAACATTTTTTGCAGTTGGGGCTAGCAATGCAAAGAAAAATATTGCCCAAGCAATTAGACATTGAATAATATAGCCCAATTTAATTTATTTGTCAAGGTTTTTTGCGAACTTTTCAAAAATAAAGGCACGCAAATTCTGCGCGCCATTTAAAGCAAATTTTCTTTGAATTCTATTCAAAAACAAGTATAATTAAAGCAACTAGAAGCATAACCAAGCCAACAGCTTTTAAAAGGATGTAAACTTTGTTGTCGTTTTCAACTGGCTTGTCCTTGTTCTCCTCCCTTCTTGCAACGCTTGCAATTCGCCTTGCCAAAAGAATTGTTGCAAAACCCAAAACAGCCAAAATTAAGCCAACAATAACATGAGGTTTTTGAATTCTAGCAACAAAGTTTGTAAAATCAACTGCGGCCAACATAAATTTATTAATCATAAAATCCCTTCCTTTTACTTTTAGTATTTTAACACAACATTAAAAAAAATACAATACCTTTTTGTGAAAAAATTAATGCAAATGAAGAAAATTGTAAATTTTAGACCGTTATTTTATTGTTTTATCGCACTGTTTGGCGCGATTTTGTTTGCAAAATATATTTTTCTCAGCAACTGGCTTGTAATAGCCCTGTTTGTAATATTGGTTGGAACAATAACAACAATTGGAATTTTGAGAAAGGCTTTTAAAAGCACAATTTGCGTTCTTCTTTTCATTGTTTTGGGAATTTTTAGTTACGCGGTTGAAATTAACGCGTTCAGCCCAAAATATTTCCCAGAAGAAACTCTTGTTTCAGGACGCGTTGGAAGCGGAAGCGCAACCTATGGAAACAGTCAATATATAATTTTAGAAGATGTTTCTGTTGAAGGAGAAGAAATTTCTCAAAACGTCTATCTAGTTGTCTATGGTGCGCCATTTTTAAGCGCGGGCGACAAGGTTCTTCTAACGGCAACATTAACCCCAATTTCCGCTTTTGATGAAAACATGAGCGTTCAAGCCTCCTACTACAAAAACAACTGCTATTACTACTCTTCAAATGCCGAAGGAATTGTTGTTGTTGGAAGTGAGCCAAGTTTATCAGACAAAATTCAAAACGCCGTAAAAGAAAAACTTTTACAAAACATGACAGAAGAAAATGCAAACCTTGCCTTTGCAATGCTTTTTGGCGATCAATCTGACGTTGACTCACAAACAAAATATGACTACCGCGTAAGCGGAATTGTTCATGTTCTTTCCGTTTCTGGTTTGCATTTTGGAATTGTTGTTGCCTTTATTTACTGGATTTTAAAAAAGTTAAAGGCAAAAAATTGGCTGTGCGTTGTAATTATTGTTCCCGTTTTAATTTTTTATGGCTATCTTTGCGGTTTTGCCCCTTGCGTTGTTAGATCAATTGTTATGAGCAGCTGTCTTTTGGTTGCAACAACTTTTGGGAAACGATATGACAGCCTAAGCGCAATTGGCCTTGCCGGCCTTTTTCTTCTTTTGTTTAAACCTCTCTACGCCTTTGATGTTGGATTTCAACTGAGTTTTGGTTGTGTTATTGGAATTGCAATTTTTTACAGAAGCGTTTACAAAGTTTTAAAAAAGAAAATTGGAAAATTTGTTCTTCCAGATTTTCTTGCAAAACCCCTTGCAACAACAATTGCCGCTCAATTTCTAATTTTGCCGGTTTTAATTTCAATTTTCGACGGCGTTTCTTTCCTTTCGGTTTTAATTAATTTAGTTGTAATTCCAATTTTTAACCTTGCGTTTGTTTTAATTTTTATTTCTACCCCACTAATTTTTATTTTCGGTTTTATGGGGAATGTTCTTTGGTTTTCAAGCTTGCTTTTGGAAGGCATTGGAAAAATTGCAAACTTCGTTGCAAACCAAACTTGGTCGATAATCCCAAATTTTAAACTTGTTTTTGCAGCTTTTGTTTGTTTCCTTGCTTTGATGTTTGTTTCAAGCAGGCTTGTTTTAATTGATAAAAAAACAAAACTTTTGGCGTCATCTGGCCTAACACTTGCAACTTGTCTTGTGTTTGGCTTGGTTTCTATTGTTTAAATTTTTAAAAGAGGTATAATATAACTATGAAATTCATTGATCTCCCACAAACTTTAAAAGAGCAAGTTCTAAACCTTTACATAATTAAAGGCGAGGACAATTTTGTTGTTAAAAGCGCAATTAAGCACATTTCAAACGCCTGCGGAAATGAGATGAGCGACTTTAACAAAACAATTATAACGGATGAAAATTTCAGCGCAGAAAAGGTTTTAGAAGCTTGTGAAATGCTTCCAATTGGCAACGACAGAAAGTTTGTTTTAATTAAAAATGTAACAAAGATTTCTGAGGGCGACAAGCAAAACCTTTCAAACTGTCTTGCCTCTCTTCCTCCTTTAACAACGGTTGTAATTGAATATACCGATGCTTGGAAATTTTTGAAAGAGGGAGTAATTGTTGATTGCAACAAACTTGGAAGCGATTTGATTTCTAAGTATATAAAAGTTGAAGTTTCAAAGCAAAAAAAGAAAATTTCAGACAGTTCTGTTTTAAAATTAATGGCTCAGTGCAACTTTAACATGACAAAAATTTCAAGCGAACTAAAAAAACTTCTTTCCTACTGCGATGACGAAATTTTAGATGAGGACATTGACGTCTTGCTAACAAAGGACAATGAATTTCAAATTTTTGAACTAAGCGAAAACCTTGGAAAAAAGAATTCTCTTAAAAGCCTTCAAATACTTTCGAGTTTTCTTGAAAAAAAAGAACCTTTTCAAGTTCTTTTCAGTTTGATTTCAAACCATTTTAGAAGAATTGCCCACTCAAGTTTTTCAAACCTTTCAAATCAAGAGCTTGCAAACCTATTCTCCGTAAAAGAGTTTGCAATTGCAAAGGCAAGAGAACAATCTAAATTTTTCTCAAAGGCTCAGCTAAAGAATATCTTGGAAATTTTAGAAGAAACGGACAGCCTTTTTAAAAACGGAAAAATGACTGCAGAGAATGCGCTTTACTATTTGACGTTTAAAATTTTGTTCTGCTAAATTATGTCAACATTGTGCTTAAATTTTTGTTTTGCCCTTTTGGAAAGAGGCCTTCTGTTAAAAAGCGCTAGAATTTCCGGCATTTTATCAATTGTTGCGCGATAGCCTTCTTCAATCATGTCCTCAACCCCCTCCATCTTGGTTGATTTAAAGCGCCTTGTTTCCGGCTGAATTACAACATCGCCAAATT
Organism: uncultured Bacillota bacterium; assembly: GCA_949283975.1. GTDB lineage: Bacteria > Bacillota > Clostridia > Christensenellales > UBA1242 > UMGS687. The sequence continues at coordinate 26,025 of CASDUK010000001.1, read as the reverse complement.
CATAGCCTGTTTCGGCGTTTTTTTTCATCAAAATCCTAACAGTTGCACCAAGAACATCAAAATATTTTGAAGATGACGCGCCATAGTTGCGCGATGGGTTGACATCAACGGCAACAACATAGTCACAGTCAAAAAGTTTCGGGACATTAGATGGCAGCGTGTTTTGAAGGCCGCCATCAAACAAAAGCCGATTTTCAAATTTAACTGGCTGAAAAACTGCCGGAACGGCGCAACTTCCGGCAACCGCTTTTGAAAGGCTTCCCTTTGTTATAACACATTCGTTGGTTGAAAGAATGTCAACGGCAACAACGGCTAGCGGCGTCTTGCAATTTGAAACATCAATGTTGCCAAGATTTGCTATTATAATTTCTTCAATTCCGTCTGTTGAAGAAGGCATTAGCGGAATTTTGGATTTTCTTATGTCCTTTTCCTTAAAATTTTTTGAAAGTTTATACATTTCTTCAAAAGTCCAACCATTGCAATAAAACGCGCCAACAAGAGAACCTGCGCTTGTTCCTGCAACAAAGTCAAATTTAAGGCCATATTCTTCAAAAGCTTTAATTGCTCCAAGGTGGGCAAATCCTCTTGCCCCTCCTCCGCCAAGCGCAAGGCCAATTTTAACCTTTTTATGTTTTATAAGAGAAATTCTGTCTCCAAATAGTTTAAACATATTTATATTATATTCCCTTTTAAAAAATTTCCAAAATTAAAAAAGCGGCAAACTAACCGCTTTTTTAAAAATATAAAAGCCCATGGGGTTTCATGGGCTTTTGTTAAAATGGTTATTCTTCTGAACCGTTTTCACCGTCAACTTCTGTTTCCGATTCTGCTTTTATCTTTTCAATTGCCTCTTCGGTTGCTTTGATGTCTGCCTTTAAAGCTTCGTTGTTGTTTGTTAAAATGTTGTAAGTGTTTTCCAAAATTGGATATCTGTCTTTATTAGCAGCCATAACTTCTTCGCAGTGTTGAACAGAAAGTTTAAGGCCTTCAAGCAAGTCTAATTCCTCTGAAAGTTTCTTTGCCTTCTCCTCGTCGATGTCTGCAATATTGTTTACGCCATAGAGAACAACTTTTTGTTTAGCAACAATTGCTTCTTTTCTTCTAAGTTTTCTCTTGTCGCTTTCAAGCGTTCTGTTAACTTTTCTAAGAGGAATGTATTCCTTCTTAACTTTTCTAAGTTCTTTTTCGTTTGCAGAAAGTCTTTCTTTAAGAGTTTCAAGCCTTGCTTCATACTCTTCAATTCCCATTGTTGGGCCAACTTCTTGCTTTGTTGCAAGTTCTTTTTCAAGCTCTTCGTTCTTTGCTTGAAGGCGTGCAATTTCCGCTGCAAACTGAGCTTTAAGGTCTTCAATTTCTGAACTGACAGCCTCTTCCTCTTTTGCCTCTTCTTCCTCTGGCTCAACTTCTTCAACAGGCTCTTCCTCAACTGCTGGCTCTTCTTGCTGAGCTTCTTCCTCTTGTGGTGCTTCAAGTTCAATTTGTTCTTGACCCTCAATTGGCTCATCTTCAAAAACATTGATATCTTCATCGTCAAAGAAGAATCCGTTATAAGCTTCTTTTTCTTCCTCTTCTTTTTGTTTCTGCCTTTCCTCAATGTCCTTAAGCATGTTCTTCTTGAACTCTTCCTCAGCAACCTTTAACTCGTCAACCTCTTCTGGTTGCTCTACTTCTGGCTCGGCAACAGGCTCTTCTTTAACTTCTTCTTTAACTTCCTCTTGCTTTTCAACTGGATGTTCAATTACAACAGGTTTAACCTCTTCTGCTTTTACAAAAGCATCTTCGTCTGCATCTTCAAAGCTAAATTCCAACTCTCTTGGTGGTTCTTTTCTGTTTTCAATTTGTTTAACATCTTCTTCTCTTTCTTCTTTCTTCCTTCTTTGGCCAAAGCGAACATAGTTTGGATCTAAAACCGAAAGAACGATATCTCCCAAAAAGAAGATAACAAAGCCTCCAACGATTATGATTCCTATGATAGCCAAAACTTGCAAGAAAGCATCAACGAATCCTAAGAATACCATAAATTTTACCTCTCTTTTAATTTTTGCCATTGTGGCTTTTTTTTTGGCTTTTAGCCAACTGGTGGAGACGGTGGGAATTGAACCCACGTCCGAAAAAGCTTTGTGGCGCTTTTCTACGTGTGTAGTTTATTGAAAATTGTTTAATTCAATTTAACTCAACAAACAAAATTAAATTGAACTAGCCCACTTTGTTCTTTTTCAAGGCTTTGGGCATTTCTTGAAAAGTTCCCCACTTGTTTTGATGCTCCATTGTTAAATTGTGGGAATCTAACCGGAACAGTTGAGCTTTTTGTTAAGCTGCAACAGCAAGATTTCTATTATCTGCGTTTATTTTTAACCCGTTTTATGGTAACCGGCTACCACACGCTTTATGCCCCAAAAAGGTCTTCCCCGTCGAAACCAAGTGCGCCCCCAGGAGCGAAAATGGTTTAGCTGCCAACTCTTAAATTTTTGCTTTCGTTTTCAATTTCTCGTTTAACAGCTTTTTCTTTTAAAGTTGCTCTCTTGTCGAAAAGTTTCTTTCCCTTTCCAATTCCGATTTCAACTTTAACAAGACTTCCTTTTAAGTATACCTTAAGTGGAACAATTGTCAACCCCTTTTCCAAAACTTTTTGTTTCAATTTTGAAATTTCTTGTTTTTTTAAAAGGAGTTTTCTCATTCTCTTGGAGTCTGGAATAAAGGCCGAAGATTTTTCAAAGGGCTTTATGTAGCAATTAATTAAGAAAACTTCGTCGCCAATAATTTTAACATAGCTTTCGTTTAAACTAACTCCGCCCGCCCTAATTGACTTAACCTCGCTTCCTTGCAATGAAATTCCAGCTTCAAGGTTGTCCGAAATGAAATAATCGTAATATGCCTTCTTGTTGTTAGTTATTATCTTCATTTCTCGCCTCCATTATAACACCTGTTTTAACATAAATCAATACCAAAATTGAAAATTTTTAATTTTTTTTAACAAAAATCGCGTTTTTTTGCGTTTTTTAAGCCTCTTTTAGCAAAAATTCAATCTTTCGCGTTACAACATTTGAAGAAATAAGCTTAACTTTTAAACTTTGGCCAATGATAAATTTTCTCTTTTTGCCCTTTAAAACAAACTTCCTGTCGTCATAAATATAGTCATCTGGCGGAAGATTTTCAATTTTAATAAGGCCTTCAACCGTGTTTTGAAGTGCAACAAAAATTCCAAAGCTTGAAACGCCGCTTATCTTTGCAACATATTCTTGGCCAATTTTGTCCTCCATGAACTTTGCTTTAAAAAGATCGTCTCCGTCCCTTTCCGCTTGGTCTGCCTTTCTCTCGCGCTCGCTAGATTGAAGAGCAGAATCAATAACAAACTCTTCAAGGTCATAGTTCCCCTTAAACTTTTTAACAATTGAATTTGTTGGAATATGCTCACTTATTAATATATTCCCTTCGCAGCAAGAAAGCGCCTCTTTAATAATTCTGTGGATTGTTAGGTCTGGATATCTTCTAATTGGAGATGTAAAGTGGCAATAATATTCAAGCGCAAGGCCAAAGTGTCCCAAACACTGCTCGCTGTAAATTGCCTTTTCAAGCGCGCGAAGAACAAGTTTGCTTCCTGCTTCTGAAACCTCTGTATTTTTAACCGCCTCCAAAATTTTTTGGATATATTTGGGCGTAATTTTCTTTTCTTGTTTAATTTGAACTCCAAGGCTTTCAAGCGCCAAAACAACCTCTCCAATCCTTGCGCGAGAGGGTTCACCATGAATTCTGTAAACAAAGGGGACATCTAAGTTGCAGAATGTTTTTGCAACAACTCTGTTTGCTAAAACCATGAAATTTTCAATAAGCTTGTAGGAACTTGTTCGCTCCCTTTTTCTAACGTCTAAAATCTTGTTGTCTTGAATTTCAAAATATGTTTCTGGAAGGTCAAGGTCAAGCGCGCCTGCCCTTTCGCGAGAGCGTGAAATCTTTTGGCTAAGCTCCTCCATTTCAAGCAGCATTTTTTTAACAGGTTCACTAACAAAGCCTTCTAAAACCTGTTTGACGCCCAGTGGGTCAAGAACATTATTCTCTGAGAATTGGCTGTCTATAACCTTTTGAACCTGGTCATAAGTCAGCCTTGCGCAACTTTTAATTATGCTTTCAAAAATTTTGCTTGAAACAACTTCTCCAAACTGGTTCAAAACAATTTCAACGCTAAGCGCAAGCTTTTGCTCGTTTGCGTTTAGCGAACAAAGATCGTTTGAAAGTTTTTTTGGAAGCATCGGATAAACCCGTCCCGGAAGATAAACGCTTGTTCCTCTCAAAAATGCTTCCTTATCTATCTCGCTATTTCGCGTTACATAATGGCCAACATCGGCAATGTGAACTCCCAAAACATAATTTTCTCCGTCTTTTTCAAGGCTGATTGCATCGTCTAAATCCTTTGCGTCTGAGCCGTCTATTGTTACAATTGTTTTTTCGGTTAAATCAACGCGCCTTTTGCGCTGGGCTTCATAATCAACAGAAAGGCCGTTTGCCTCATCTAAAACCCTTTCTGGGAATTGGCTTGGAATTTGGTTTTCGCAAAGAATTGAAACAACGCCCTGTTCAACATCATCTCCAAACAAAATTTCTCTAACGCGGCCAACCGGAAGCCCTTTTCCCTCTGGCTGAAAAGTTAGCTCTAAAACAACCCTGTCGCCGTCCTTTGCTCCTTTAAGCTCTCTTTTAGGAATTAAAACTGGTTTTGAAAACTTTGGGTTGTCTGCAATCAAATAGTAATCTTCGCTATCCAGCCTAGTTCCCTTAAAAATTGAATTGTTTCCAAGGGCAACTTTTCCAACAATTTCCTTGTTCCCGCGCTTTAAAATTTTTACAACAGCGCCGCTGTCCTTTCCCTCCCTTCGATAAAGAACCTCATCGCCGTCAAGTGCGCCAAACAGCATGCTTGCCGGAACAAAAACATCTTCCGCCTCACCCTTTTTAACTTCAAAGCCCATAAGCCCTTTAAGCGAAGGTGAAATAAAGGCAAAACCCTTTGGGTTTCCGTTTACAACGCCCTTGTAAAGCCCAAGTTCGCTTGGAACAACAAGCTTGTTTCTTGAATTTTCAACAAGCTCGCCATCGTTTAACATTTTGTTAACACATCTTGCAACATTTTCAACACTTTCGTCAAGTTTTTTAGAAAGCGTTTGAAAAAGGCCGGAAAAACTTTTATAATCTAACTTTCCGTTTTTTATTTCAAAAAAAATTCGCTCATGAAGTTTCATAAGCAAATTCTATCATATCACCCCGTAATTTCAAAATTAAAAAGCGTTCTCAACAATTATTGTTATAAAAAACAAAACAATTGAAATTGCAATTATTGAAGCCATTGCAATTGTTATCTTTTTCAAAACACCTTCTTTTGTTTTCCCCTTGTTTTGAGAATAATAACTTTCCTGAGTTCCAGTAATTGCGTTTGCCCCGCCCTCTTGGCTTTCTTGCATTAGCGTTGTTACAATTAAAGTTATTGCAGCAAGGGCAATAATGAACATTAAAACATATCTAATTATTGGAAAAGAATTTGTAATCCAAGCAGGTGTCAAACCTAAAAAACTCATAAAATCTCCTTTAAAGCTTTGGAATTATAACACAATATAATAAAATGTCAAAACACTTTTTATGCATAAGTTGCCGCGCAAACCAAAGCGGTTAAACCTCCGAATAGAACGCAGAATATTAGCGGCATGATTCTGATTTTGTTTTTGTCAACACTATACATTGGTTTTATAAAACGAATTAAACACAAAAGCGTTAAAAGCGAAAGCAAAACAATTATTAGAATTGAAACAGTTCCATTTAAACCTTTAAAAAATTTGCAAATTGAATCCCACCAATCGTTTAAGAAGCTTCCAAGAAAAACCCTCATATTTCACCTCTTCCAAATTATAAACTATTATAATCAATTTTGCAAGAAAAATTTTAAATTAGGGTGTTGACAAAACAAATGTTTTAGGTTATAATTCTCATGAAAATAAAATAAGGAGTTGTTATGATAAAAGAATGCTCATTCCCAAGCCCAGAGCTTAAAACCCCTATAACATACACAATCAAAACCAAGTCTGAATTATCTTCAGCGGAAAAAGCTCAGCGTGAGGTCGCATTTGAAGGCTTTAGTGAGAGTTTAGCTGATAAATTTTTCAAAGACTCAGATAAAGAGCTGAAATATAAACTTCAAGAAAAAATCGAAAACAGGCAGCTAAGCGCTATTGGCGCTGCGTATATGCTTGGAAAGTTGGATTTTAATATGAAAGAAGTTCTTTCGCTCAATCCAAAATCGGCATTGAAATTTATTGAAACTGTATCCTCAGAAATAAAACAAAAAGAGCCTCAAGGCCCACAACAAGATTTTTAATTGGTTAACAAATGCTTTTGAAATTAAAAAGGAACTTTTAAAACAAAGTTCCTTTTTTATTACAACTTCCAACAGTTGTTTAATTCATTTCCATTCCAGCTTCAAATTTGTTTTCAACACGCTGCGATGTAACCGCTCCCCTCGCTAAAGCATTTCCAGTTTTTTCATCAGTAAAAGAATAGATCTTTTTTTCAAACGCGTTTTCCATTTTTTCATCAATGTAAAAAGAAAATTTTCTAGTTAACATATTTTCAAGCCGCATGCGCATTTGCAACTCTGCCAAATCTTCTTCCTTCTCCCGATGTTTGGGTTTTTGTTCTCGCCTAACTTCTTTTGGATAGACGCTCATTGACCTGTCGAAATATGTTACAGATTTTTGTGGGGCTGCTTTTTTCGCCGGCTTTTTGCCCGCGCTTTTAACTTTTGGGCTGGCTTTTTTCTTCGCTCCGCCGCCAGACGGCTTTTGCGCAGGCTCGGCGGAACTGTTTTGTTTTTGTTTTTGTAGTTCTTCTTTATTTGGCGCGGCCGTTAGTTCTTCGTGTAAATTTTTATAACTATTTACAAAGTTTTGTTTAGCTTTTAAAATTTGAGCTAAAATTCTTTCATCTTTTAGTTGAACTTTTGCGCCGTCTAAAATTCTGTCCAACATTCGTCTTACTAAAATATAATAGTTATCGGCGGATATCTTGTCTCTAAGCGAAGCCAAACCCTCGCCATATTTTCTTAAAACAAACTCGGAAAATTTGCAAGGATTTGCGCGCAAAACCGCCAATATTGTGTCTATATATGCACTTGAGATATAATCTAAAACCGAAATTCTTTTGGCCTTTAAAATTTTAATTTCCTTTAATCGATTCAAAATTGAAAGCAATTCTTCTTCGTTCGATTTTCCCTCAACATCGCTTTTTTCAACAATATTAAAAACTTTAAAGGCTTTTTTAACAAAATATATGTCTGGGTCATCTCTATATGTTGCAACATTTGTCTTTAAAAGCTCCTCGCTTCCGTCTTCTTTTATAATTTTTTCAATAAATCTCAATGTTGCAACCTTTTTTTCTTCAGAGATTGAATCTTCTATTACAAGAGTGAAGGTAAGCTCCTTATCTTCAAGAATTGAATTTAAAACATATTTATATTCAAAACTTTCAACAACAAATTTTTTAATCTTAACAAGTTCTATTAAAAATTTTTTCTCAATTGAATATTTTCCTTCTTTGGTAAAACTTCCAAGCAGGCCGTTTTCTATTATCGTGTCGTTTTGGATTGTTTTGTAATATTCAATATCAACAGAGTTTGTTAAAACAAGCCCAGTTTCGCGATTTACATATTCAATTTTTTCTTCGTTCAAAACTTCTTCCATACCAATTTAACTTTAACAAAATTTAAACAAAAATGCAACTATTCCGAACCAAGGGCGTCCTCAAGTTTTTTCTTTTGGTCTGCAAGTTCCAAATTTTCAATCATCTCATCTAAATTCCCGTCCAAAAAATCTTCAAGAGCATAAAGCGTGAAATTAATCCTGTGGTCTGTAACTCTGCCTTGTGGATAGTTATATGTTCTAATCCTTTCGCAACGCTCTGCGTTTCCAACTTGGTTTTTTCTGTTTTCGCTATATTCTTTATCTATCTGAGATTTATAAAATTCATAAAGTTTTGATTTTAAAATTTGAAACGCTCTTTCTCTGTTCTTAATTTGAGAGCGCTCATCTTGGCATGCAACAACAATTCCTGTTGGAATGTGGGTTATTCTAATTGCAGAATCCGTTTTGTTAACATGTTGGCCGCCCGCGCCGCTGCTTCGGTATGTATCAATTCTAAGATCCTTGTCCAAAATTTCAAAGTCAACTTCCTCAACCTCTGGTAAAACGGCAACGGTTGCAGTTGAGGTGTGAACCCTTCCCTGAGATTCTGTTTCTGGAACGCGCTGAACTCTGTGGACTCCGCTTTCATATTTTAACTTTGAATATGCGCCCTTTCCGCTAATTATAAATGAACATTCCTTAATTCCGCCAATTTCCGTTTCGCTTAAATCTGCAATTTCAACCTTCCAATGTTTGCGCTCTGCATAGCGGCAATACATCTTTAACAAAACTGCGCCAAAAAGCGCGCTCTCCTCGCCGCCAACGCCCGGACGAATTTCAATTATAACGTTGCTGTCGTCGTTTTCGTCCTTTGGAAGAAGCAAAATTTTAATTTTTTCTTCAAGCTCTTCAACTTGCTTTTTACAACTCTTTTCCTCTTCTTTAAAAAGCTCAACAATTTCTGGATCTGTTTCAGTTTTAATTGTTTGCCTTGCCGCTTCAAGTTCCTTTAAAAGTTTTTCAAGTTGGTCGTGGGCAGCGGCAATGTCCTCAAGCCCTGCTCTTTCTTTAACAAGTTTTTTCCACTGTTTTTGGTCTGCAATGATTTCAGGTTTTGAAATTAAGTCCGTAAGCTCGTCAAACCTCTTTTTTAAATTAATTGTTTTTTCAATCATAAAGTTTCCTTGTGTAACTATTTTTTTGTTGCAACAACAATTCTATCGTTGCCACTATAATCTTTTTTTATTTTAATATTTTTAAAGTTATTTTGCAACAATTTTTTAACGCTTGCGCCCTGGGTGTTTCCAATCTCCAAAATCAGCTCGCCGCCATCTTTTAAAAATTTGGGTGCAAGATTTGCAATTTCTCGGTAGAAATAAAGACCGTCTTCTCCTCCGTCAAGTGAAATTAAAGGGTCATATTTTTTAACCTCATCATCCAGCGCCAAAATTTTTTTTGATGCAATGTATGGCGGGTTTGAAACAATAATGTCAAATTTTTCGCGTTTGAACCCTTTAAACATGTCGCTTTCAACAAACTTAACCTTTGCACTGTTTGCCTTTGCGTTTTTCTTTGCAACCTCCAGCGCCGCTTTTGAAATATCGCTTGCAAAAACTGTTGAATTGGTTTCAAGCGCAATGGTAATTGCAATAACTCCGCTTCCAGTCATTAAATCCAAAATCTTTGGCTGATCCATTAGTTTTTTAGCTTCTTTTATGGTTTCTTCTGCAACAAGTTCTGTTTCCTGCCTTGGGGAAAGAACATTTTTGTCAACATAATAGTTTCTTCCATAGAAGCAAGCAAAGTTGAAAATTTTTGAAATTGGCATTCTTTTTTCGCGTTTTGCTAGAGCATTTTTAATTTTTTTATATTGTTCTGCCGTTAAACTGGTTAACATTTTAACTTCGCCGCGGCCAATGCTGAGCGCGCTTGCAATAAGCCAATCCGCCTCCGCCGGCTCGCTTATCCCAGCGGCCAAAAGCCTTTGTTTAACTTCGCTGTAAGCAACGCTAAAAGCAACTCCAATTCCGCCACTTCCAACAATTCTATCCTCGTTTTCTTCCATTAAAACAACCTCGCTAAGCGCAGAAAACGCCGTTTCTCTTTCCGTTTGGGTTGGCATTTCGCATGTCAAATATGCAACTGGATTTACAACAATTTTTGCAAACAGATTATTTTTAAACTCAAAAAGCATTAAAAATTCATAAACAAGCGAAAAAATCCCCAAAATAACTGCCAAATTAATTAAAAACTTAAAAAAGAAATTAATTTCTGCAACAACAAATGATACCACAAAAAATGAAAGAATAAAACCCCAAACAACAAAGTTTAAAAAATTTGTTGAAAGATAGCAGGAGTCTAGGCGCTTTCCTTCGTGGCTTGCAACAGCAAGGTTGCCTGCGGCGTTGTTTCGATAAAGCTGCCTCATAGAAGGAACAAACCTGAGCGAAAGTAAAATTAAAATTAAAAGTCCAACTCTCAATAGCGCCATTATAAACGCAACTAGATATAAGTCTAGCCCTCTGTCTAAAAGCATTGAAAAAAAGAAGTATGGAATTAAAATTAAGCCAAAAAATCCAACAAGCGCCCCAATAACGCCAGAAATTGTTAAAGTTACAACAATTGGCGAAACTTTTAATTTTTTTGCAATTTTTTCCTCAAATTCTTCGCCTTTTCCCGTCTTTCTTTCAAACTGGCTTCTACTAAGCGAGGCAACAAAAATGTAAATTCCAAAAATTAAAAAGGCAATCCCTCTTAGAAAGGGAATTTTAGCCCTTAAAAACGCCTTTTTGTCCTTAAAAGAAAAAAGGTCAATTTTTCCCTTTGAGTTAACCCATGCAATTGCCCTGCTCTTTCCTTCTGCAATTGCGCTTCCGTTTATAACTGGAAAAGATTTCATGATTAGATTATTGACACGAAAACAAAAAAACAAACAAATTTTTTATTGTTTGTTTTTTATTTTATTAATTTACATCTCCAAGTAGTCCGTGTTGTCAAGCCGCGTTTTATCCGTCCACTGGGATTTATAGCTGTAATTTGCATTGGACAGAACAATTGGAAGACCATATTGTTTTGCAAATGAAACATCTGAATCAGAAATTTCTCTTCTGCAAAAAACTGCAATTGGCCTTGTTGTTGGGTTTTGTGGCGCTGCATCTCGCCTTAAAATTGAAACCTCGTTGAAAGTTTGGGTTCTATTCAAAAGCTCTTTCGCGCCAAGAAACATCTGTTTTTGGTGGCTAACCGTTGTTCCAACGCCTTTTTGCTCGCCCTTTTCTTTAACCTCTTTGCCCGGCCATTCATATGCAACAAATGCATCTTTGTTGCTTATTGCAACAAGGTGGTCTTGGGGAATGTTGTTCCCATAGATAACAGTTATATAGTCGTCCAAATTCCTAAATGTTTTTAAATTTTCATTGTCAACATAACTTAGCGCAATATATTCACTTAAAACATTGTCCTTGCCTTTTGGCTCAAAATAGTCAACACTGCTGCTCTGCATGTTTTTCTTTTCAATTGAACTAACATGCATTAACATTTTCTTTGGCTGTTTTCCAATTCTATAAACCTTAACGCCAAGGTCTTCTGAGGCCTTTTTGTCTAAATCTGTTTCTTCCAAGGTGTAAAGGCTTTTTTTAATGTCAGAAAATGTTTGCTCTTGCATCTCTTTAAAAGCGTCATACAAAAGCTCTTTAACGCCAGAATAATCTTCCAAATTGGCTGCTATTAAAATTTCTTCTTCCGAATTTAAAAGGTTGAAAGCTGCGCCAAGCTTTTTAAAATTCCCCCTTCCTTTTAGATAGCCTTTTTGATAAGCTTCGTTAAATGTTGTTAGATTTGTTATAACATTTTTATAGCTATCCTGAAAAACTTTTACGCAAAAAGCCTCTCTCAAAACTTCTAATGGGCAATTCTTAAACTTTGCAAAAGGAATTTCCTTAAATTTTTTTAAAATTTCTTTCTTTTTGCTAATAAAATTGCGCAAATTGTTTTTATCTAGCTTAATTGGCCTTGCTTGCAAGCTTTGTTCTAAACTTTCCGTTACTTCATCTTCTTGAATTATTTTGTTTTTTAGCGCAAAAAGAAAACAAACAATTTCCTGCCTTGTAATTAGCTTTCCATTCTTTTCATCATAATCTATTGTAACCGATTTTTTCATAAAGTTGCCTCCATTTCAATACAATCTGAATTATTAAACAAAACCACTCCGTCAAAGAAATCTTGTTCGCTATTTTGCACATATGTTTCAGAAAATATTATTGGAACACGCAAAGACTTCGCACACTTAACATCTTGCTCTGTTATATAGCCATTGCAAAAGACTGCAATTGGAAGATTGGGTTTCCCGGCTTTTTCCCCGAAGTCATCTCTCTTAATAATTGCAATTTCATTAAAATATTTTGTAGCATCCAAAAGGTCATCGGAAGAGGAATAGAAAGGTCTTTGATCGCTAAAAACCGCCCCCTCCTCTACGCATGCCCTTTCGGTGTAGGCATCTTTATTGCTAATTGTAATTAAGTGGTCGTTTGGAATATTATTTCCATAGGCAAAACAAACAAAATGCCCAACATCTCGAAAAGTTTTGATTTCTGAATTGTCAACATAAGAAAGCGAAATAAAGTCGTTTGCCTTTCCCTTTCTTCCCCTTTCTGGAAGAATTGATTTCTTAATTGGAACGGGATTCTTCCCCCTAAAAATCCTTAGTTCTTCTGGAAAAGATTTCCCCCAATTCCGACTAAAACTTGTTACATGCAACAATAGTTTTTTGTGAGATGAACCAATATTGTAAACCTTAACCCCAAAGCGCTCTGTTTTGCGCTGATCCAAATCTTCCACTTTTGGAACATACAAACTTTCTTTTATGCTGTCAAAAGAGGCCCGTTGCATTTCTTTAAAAGCGTCATACAAATCTCCTTTGATTCCAACAAATTTTGAAAGGTCTTCCGAAAAAATTTCACCGCCATTGGAAGAAAGCAAGTTATAAAACCTTTGAAGCCTGTCATTTCGCTCAGACTTTTTTAAAAGGCCCTTTTTATATGAATAAACAAACGACTCAAGGTTCACCAAAACATCTTCATAAAAATCGTTAAAAAGTTTGATTGTTATATAATTTTTTAAAAAATGGCTGTAAAATCCAGAAAAATTCTTTATATTTATTATACAATTTGAATTTAAAAAATTTTCATCATATCTTGATGTATAAAAAAACGCGTCATAGATAAATTTTTTGATGTTTGAGGGAACTGTTTCAACTGGGCAATAAGTCCTTAAACTTTTTTCATAATATTTAAGTTTGCGCGCGCCATCTTTTTCGGCAAAGTTCTCTTGGCTTATCAAATTTAAAAGCTCTTCAATTTCTCTTTCCTTTTTAGGGTCTGTTTCTGCCAAAAGATTTTGGCCTCTTAAAAACTTGTGGATTAATAAATATAACCTTAACTGCTGAATTGGCTGTTTAAAAATTTTATAAATTATTTCTTCGCCGCTTTTTATCATCTGTTTAATTATATCCTACACAAAACGCAATGTCAAGGTCGAACTAAAACTCTTGCTCAAAGGCATCGGCGTTTAGAAATCCAACTCCAGATGCCGCATAAATATTGGCCAAGATCTTCTTTGTTGTTGAGTGGACAATTGGCAAATTTAGATATTTTGCAGCATCAACATCCTTTTCAGTTATATCTCCGTTGCAGAAAATTGCAATTGGAAAATTAGGCTTTTCACCTTTCCCCCCAACCTCATCAGCCTTAATTATTGCAACTTCATTGAAAAAAGCTGTTTCTTCAAGCAAATCTTTTGCTGAGAGATAACATGCAACTTGACTGCTATATGGCGCCTCCTCTGGCGTTTCCTCTCTCTCGGTGTAAGCGTCCTTATTGCTAATTGTTAGCAAATGGTCGCTTGGAATGTCGCTTCCATAAATTACTGAAATATAGTCATTTGGCGATTCGAAAGCTTTGATATCCGAATTGTCAATGTATGAAAGAGAAATATAGTCGTTTGCCTTGCCCGCCCTTCCCTCCTGGGGAAGAAATCTTTGTTTAAGTTCGACCAAATTGTCTCTCTTGATAGTTTCTCTCTTTCGCATCCTTGTAACATGAATAAGCATCTTTTTAGGTTGATCTCCAATTTCATAGACCTTGACGCCAAGCTCGTTTGATTTTTCCTGGTCAACATCCTTTTCGTCCAGGCTATAAAGGCTTTCTTTTATGTCAGTAAAGGCCTTTACCTGCATTTCTTTAAAAGCATCATATAAATCCTCTTTAATTCCTTTAAATTCCTTTAAACATCCCTCTCTAAAAAAATCGCCATAATAATTTCCCGAAATCTTGTCGTAGAACAATTTCAATCTGTTATTTCTTGGGCTTTTTTCAATAAAATTCCTAATGTAAGCTTCGTTGAAGGTTTCAAGATTTTTCACAACAAAATGTTTAAAATCTTTAAACAAGCGAATGCAAATATAGTTTCCAATTAATTCCTTAAATTCGCTTCCATTTTTATAGAGTGGAACACAGACTGGCTCTTCAAAGCGGCTGCGCACAAAACCTCGACAAAATATATGAAAATTGCTAGGGCCAAAATTTTTAATGGCTTTACCAAAAACTTCCTTAAATTTAAATCCAAAATTTTCAACGGGAGCGTAATCGATAACCTTTGGAAGGTCTTCACTCATCAATTTTAAAAAAACTTCTCTGTCAATTTGCCCATCTTTAAAAGTTTTAAAGACATAGTACAACCTTTCCGCTGCTTGATTGGCCTTTTCGTCTTGACAATCCAAAAGCTTCTCGCGCCTTAGAAAAAACCAATTATTAAGCCCAATTAATGTTTTGCTAACAAATTCGTTGATTGACCCAAAACAAACTTCTTTTTCGCCAATTTTAACATTGAATTTAGGATCTTTTATTCCGGCCTCATCAAGCGGTTCAAGCCTTTCTAAAATTTCAACTTCTCCAATTTTAACTGTATTTTCCATGTTTAAAATTATATCTCAACACCGCGAGTATGTCAAGGGTTGACATTGCTAAAACAATGTGTTAAACTCCGTTTGGAGGGAACAAAAATGGGAAAATTTTTAGATGAAAAAACAAATGTTTGCAAAGCGGTTTTAACCTCTTTCTTTCAAGGAGTGGTTGCTTGTGTTGCATATAGTTTAACTTTTCAAGCAGATGTAAGCCAAGAAGTTTCAAACAAAGCAGCCCAGCTTTACAGCCGTTTTTAAACATTTTTGTAAAGAAATTATAAAAAAAACAAGCAATTTGCTTGTTTTTTTTGTTATTTTCCAATTCTTTTGTTAAATCTCTCAACACGACCGCTTGTGTCAACAATCTTTTGTTTTCCTGTAAAGAACGGGTGGCACTTGTTACAAATGTCAATTTTCATTTCCTCTCCCTCATATGTGGAGCCAGTTGTAAAAGTGTTTCCGCACGCACAGGTTACTTTGATTTGATGATAGTTTGGGTGGATGTTTTCTTTCATTTTTCCCTCCTTATTGTTGTTTGCTAACAAGTTTTAGGTCAACCCTTCCCTTGTTGTCAATTTTTATAACTTCAACTTCAACCTCGTCTCCCTCTTTAACAACATCTTCAACTTTTTCAACTCTTTTGGAGGCAAGTTTTGAAATGTGAATCATTCCTTCCTTCCCTGGTGCAATTTCAACAAACGCACCAAATTGCATAATTTTTACAACTTTTCCGGAATAAATTTTTCCAACTTCCAAATCTTCTGCAATTGAAAGAATAATTCTCTTTGCCTTTTCTGCCATTTCGGAATCTGGGGTTGCAATGAAAACCTTTCCTTCATCTGTTATATCAATTTTAACGCCAGTTTCGTCAATTATTTTGTTAATTGTCTTCCCGCCAGAACCAATTACATCTTTAATTGCATCTGGATTTATTTGGAATGTTATAATTTTTGGAGCATATTTTGAAAGCTGATTTCTTGGCTTATCAATTACTGAAAGCATTTTATCTAAAATATAAAGCCTTCCAACCCTTGCTTGCTCCAAAGCCGTTGTTAAAATTTGTTCGTCAATTCCTTTAATTTTAATGTCCATTTGAATTGCAGTAATTCCCTTAGAAGTTCCTGTAACTTTAAAGTCCATGTCTCCAAGGAAATCTTCAAGGCCCTGAATGTCTGAAAGAACGGCAACTTTTTTGCTTTCATCATCTTTAATTAAGCCCATTGCAATTCCGGCAACAGGGGCTTTAATTGGAACGCCGCCGTCCATTAGCGCAAGCGTGCTTCCGCAGGTGCTTGCCATGGATGAAGAACCATTTGATGAGAGAACTTCGCTAACAAGCCTAATTGCATATGGAAATTCGTCTTCGGAAGGAATAACCGGTTCAAGGGCTCTTTCTGCAAGCGCGCCGTGGCCAATTTCTCTTCTTCCCGGGCTTCTAAGAGGTTTTGCCTCCCCAGTTGCATAGCCTGGCATGTTGTAGTGGTGCATATATCTTTTTGTTTCTTCTTCGTCAAGGCCTTCCAACTTTTGCATATCAGAAATTGTTCCAAGAGTTAGCGTTGTTAAAACCTGGGTTTGCCCTCTTGTAAACACGCCGCTTCCGTGAACTCTTGGAAGAACGCCAACTTCGTTCCAAATTGGGCGAATTTCTGTTGTTTTTCTTCCGTCTGGCCTAACGCCTTCGTTCAAGATTTTAGAACGGACTGTTTCCTTTGTTATCTTATATACAACATCGCCAATTTGCTTTGTTTGCTCTGGATATTTTTCTGCAAAATGAGCCAAAATTTCCTCGTTTGCCTCGTCTTGATTTTTTTGCCTCTTTTGCCTGTCAAATTCACAAAGAGCTTTTTCAATTAGCGGAGTTGCAAATTCTCTAACATCCTTTTCAAGCTCTTCATCAATTGTTTCATAAACAACTTTTTCGCTAACGGGCTTTCCAATTTTTGCTTTAACATCTTTTATGAATCTAACAATCTTTTTAATTTCCTCATGGCCAAACATAATTCCGTCTAACATTTGTTTTTCGGAAACTTCCTTTGCCCCGGCTTCAACCATTAAAATTGCCTCTTCTGTTCCGCTTAACATAAGGTGCATAAGGCTTTTTTCGCGCTGTTCAAGATCTGGGTTTATAACATACTCTCCGTCAACCAAGCCAACACAAACAGAGCCTGTTGGCCCCATAAACGGAATGTCCGAAATGCTTAGCGCAAAGCTTGAACCAAGCATTGCAAGGGGCTCTGGCGCAATGTTTGGGTCAACAGAAAGCGCCGTTGCAACAACAGTTACATCGTTGTAAAAACCTTTTGGGAAAAGAGGGCGAAGAGGCCTGTCTATTAACCTTGATGTTAAAATTGCTTTGTCACTAGCCCTTCCTTCTCTTCTTTTAAAGCCGCCAGGAATTTTTCCAACGGCATACATTTTTTCTTCAAAATCTACTCCAAGAGGGAAGAAATCAATCCCCGGCCTTGGGGTTTCGCTCATGTTAACATTAACTAAAACTGCCGTTTCGCCACATCTAACAAGACAACTTCCGCTTGAAAGTTCGCAAAATTTTCCAGTTTCAAATGTAACTTTTCTTCCGCCAACCTCAATTTCAAAGGTTGTTGCGTTTTGATTTGACATAAAACTTCTCCTTAAATTTTCTTCCCTTTATTTTTTTGTTGCCTATCTAATTCCAAGCGATTTTTTAAGTTCACGATAAGCATTGATGTCTTTTTCTTCTAAATACTTTAAAAGGCCTTTTCTTTGGCCAACAAGTTGAAGAAGCCCACGGCGAGAATGGTTGTCCTTATGGTTTTTCTTCAAATGCTCTGTTAAATGGTTAATTCTTTCTGTTAAAAGAGCAATTTGAACTTGCGGAGAACCAGTGTCGCTTTCAGAAAGACGATATTTTTCAATAATTTCTTTCTTAACGCTTTTTTCCATTTTTAAACCTCCTACTAAAAAATTCGCTTCAAACAAAGCATGCCGTAAGCAGGCGGAGGCCATACGCGAACAACTTTGTATGAAGTACTTGCAAGAGTATAACACACTTAATTATAAAAGTAAAGAATTTTTAAACGCCCTTTTAAAACTTTTTTTGATAGACCTTAAAATTTCTTAAAACCTTTTCAAGGTATGCTGACGTTTCCTTATATGGTATTTTTTCTAGCGTCTTTCCGTCCTGGGAATAAGCCGGATTTTTCAGCCAAGATGAAACCGTTCCCTCTCCCGCATTGTATGCACAAATGACCAAGTTTAAATCTTTAAATTTTTCAATTAAATATGAAAGATAATATGTTCCAATTTTAATGTTTTCCTTTGGCAAAAACAAAATTCCATCTTTTTTATCAGAAAGAAATTTAATATCAACGCTTTGTCCCAAAAGCCTTTCAAACGCCCATTTCCCGGTTTTTGGCATGATTTGCATAAGGCCAATAGCCCCTTTTTTGGAAACAACGTCTTCTCTAAATCCGCTTTCGGCGTTTATTATGCTTGCAACAAGCGCGGGGTCAACGCCAAACATGTTTGAATATTCAACAATTTCTTCCTTAAATTTAAGTGGATAAGTAACCTTATTATAGGCAAAAATTATTCCAAAACACGCCAAAACTGCGAATACAAAAATTAAACAGCACAAAACAACTTTTTTGTTCATCTGTTAATATTTTATGGAAAAATAAAAAATTTTATAATTGGGTAATTTAGTTGACTTAAAATTTTAGTTTTAATATAATCAATTAGCAATTTAAAAGGAAATTTAAAATGGAAAAGAAAAAGGCAATAGCAAAAATTGTTTTAATCTCACTTCTAGCGGTTCTCCTAATTGTTTTTTCAATAATCAGTTTTATGCCCGCCGGTTCATTAAACGGCTTTGCTGGTTTTGCTGGCGCAATTGAAAAGGGAATGGACCTAAGCGGAGGAATCTACGCTAACTACACTCCGTCTAAAATTGGCGAAATGACGGACGAAGAATTTCAAGAGGCAATTAGCGAAACTTATGACCGCGTAAGTTCTTTAATTGAACAAAAAGGTTATGAGGACGCAAGGGTTTATTTAACTTCGGACAACAAAATTAGAATTGAAAGCCCAAACCAAGATGACGCTGCAAGCATTTTGGCGCTCATTGGAAGCGGAGAGCTAAAAATTAAAACCTCTGCAAGTGAAGACGCCGAGGCTGAGCTTGTTGGTTCAAACATAACCTCTGCCTTTGCAATGCAAGACCCAACGACATACTATTGGGGAACATACATTGGTTTTGATGAAGAGGGCGCAGAAATTCTTTCAGATTTAACAGAAGGTGCAACAAGCTCCTCCCCTGTTTATTTATATTTTTACAGAGGAGATTCAACAAGCTATTTCTTCTATCTTCCAATTTCAAGCCATGTAACAAACTCTTTCCTCTTTATTTCAACCTCAACCGGAAGCATGACAAGCACAGAAGCTGTTAACCTTGCAATTCAAGTTCAAACGGGAAGTTATGACACAATTTTAACAATAGACGGCTCTGTTGGAGAAATTTCGCCAAGCGCAGGAAACGAAGCGCTTTTGGGGCTTTCAATTGCAGCTGGAGTTGCAGCGCTTTTAATTATGGTTGTCTTTGCAATTGTTTACAGAGAGTTTGGCCTTATGGCAATTGTTTCAATCTTGCTTTACATTGGCGCAGTTATATTCTTCATGCAGGCCGTTCCAATCATAACGCTTTCAAGCGCAAGCCTTGGGGGCGCTCTTGTTGGTTTAATTTTAATTGCCGCGCTCCACTTTATCTTGTTTGAAAAAATTCGCGCAGAATATGCGCTTGGAAAAAAACTTAACGTTGCAATTAAAACAGGCTATAAAAAATCTGCAACAATAATTTCAGAAATTGGCGGCGCGCTTGCAATTGTTTTCACTGTTGCATATTTTATTTGCACGGGCGCACTAAAAAGCTTTTCAATGATTATGATTGTTTGCTCTCTTCTAAGCCTTTTAGTAACACTTTTCTTCACATATCATTTAAACAAATCCTATTCTGTGCTAAATTCTGAAAATGGAAACAGAGCAAACTTTTCAAGGGAGGAAGAAGCTGATGAAATCCAATAAACTTTCAAATTATTTTAAAAATTCCTTTGTCAACTACTGCAAAGGTGCAAAAATTTATTTAATTTTTGTTGCGGCAATTTTAATTTCTGCAATAATAATTGTTTCTGTTCTTGGCTTTAAGCTTGGGTTTGATTTTAGCGGCGGAACAATTGTTGAAGTTGTTTATGGCGTTGAATTTGACGCAAATGGAAACCCATATGAAAACGGCGCTCCCTATGACAAGGAAACAACAATTGAATATTTAAACGATGTTTTTAGCGAAATTGGAAACATGCAACTTGCATCATTCCAAACAGAAAGCGGAAGCTTTGGAGACACGGTTGTTTACAAACTGCTCTCCTCCAAAAAACCAACTCAAGAAGAGCTTGATGCAATCAAAACCAAATTGTATGAAAAATTTTCAGAGTATGATCAAACCGGGCTGCTTCAACAAAATTACATTTCTGTTTACACTGTTGGAGACACAAAATCTAATGTTGCAGTCTATTCTTCAATTGCGCTAAGCGTTGCAATTGTTCTTCTTGCAATTGGCGCGCTGATTAGGTTTGGAGTTTCTGGCGGGCTTTCAATTTTTATCTCAACACTGATGAATGTCATGCTTGCATTTGCAGTTGTTTTAATTTGCAGAATAACGGTCAACGTTCCGTTTATTGCAAGCGTGTTTACAATCTTTGTCCTTTCAGCTATTTCAAACTTAATTTATTTGGACAAGGTTAGAGATAACAGCGTCAAAAAGGAGCTTTCTCGCGAAGAGGTTGCAAACCTTTCTGCAAAACAAAGCGCTCCCGCAATTCTTTTAATTTTGGCGGTTTCTTTAATTTGCCTTGTTCTTTTAACCGGGTTTGGCGTTCTTCCAATTAGAGAATTTGCGCTTCCTGTTATGGTTGGAATTTTCTTTGTTGCTCTTTCAACAACGTTCGCGCTTCCGCTTTTATGGAAAGAAATTGTTTTTAAAAAGAAAAAAAATAAATAGGTTAATTTTTATATGAGAATTATGAAGCCTTTAGTTGTTAATTTAATTGGCGCGCCGGGATCAGGAAAAAGCACATCTGCTGCATATATTTTCTCAAAATTAAAGATGCTAGGTTACAATGCAGAATTAATAACAGAATTTGCCAAAGACAAAGTTTATGAAAAAAATTTTTCCGCAATAAATAATCAGGTTTATGTTTTTGCAAAGCAATATTACAAAATGGATAGGTGCAAGGATCAGGTTGATGTTATTGTAACGGATTCGCCTATTATAGTATCAACAATATACAATAAAGATAAAATTTTAGGAGAAGATTTTAATAGGCTAGTTTTAAATGTCTATAATTCATTTGATAACATGTTGTATTTTATAAATAGAGTTAAAAAATATGAACCAAGAGGAAGATATCAAAAAACCCCTGCCGAAGCAGATAAAGTTGGAGAAAAAATAAAGAAAACATTAATAAAATACAATTTGCCTTATGTAGAAAAGCCTGGAAACGAAGAATCTTGCAATCAAATTATTGAAGATGTTTTAAAAAAATTAAAAAGCCTTGAATAACAAGGCTTTTTATTTGCAACAAGAATTTTCAATTCTGTTTTGTTTTCCAATTGCTTTAAGCTCTGCGCTAATGTATTCTTTCATTTTAGCTGGTGTTTGAAATTTCTCTTGAGCTTGCATATAAATTCTTTGGGCTTTTGCAATTATTTCCGCACACGTGTGGTTTTCATATTTATTTGCATAATCAATTGCGCTAAGGCCTCTTTTGTCAAGAGCAAATGGGTTTGCCCTTCTTGCAAGAAGAACTCTTGTTGCCTCTCTGTTCCCGCGTTTTGCGCAAATCATAAGCGTTGTAACGCCGTTTTTGTCCGAAGCATTAATAAATTCCTCTTCGCCACATTCTTTTAAAATAATGTCCATTGTTGCGCCGTTGTCGTTGTTTGCCGCATGCATTAAAGTTGTTCTTCCTGCATGATCTCTAAGCCTAAAGTTTGCGCCAAGTTTTTTAAGTTTTAAAAGCGCCTCCTGCCTAAACCTGTTTTGGCAGGCAACAATTGCCGGCGTAAACCCCTCTCTGTTTCTATGGTTTAAGTTTGCGCCAAAGTTGTGTAAAATTTCAATTCCTTCTGGGTCTGCTTCCTTAACGCTTTCAAAAATTGGGGTTTCGCCAAATTTTCCCAAAACATTTGGATCTGCACCCGCCGCAAGAAGAATTTTTGAAATTTTGTGGTTTTTAAGTTTTGACGAAAGGTGGAGCGAAGAAACGCCGTCTTGATTTACATGGTCTAAATTAATAGGATCAATTCCGGGAATTATTTCCCCTTTTTCATCTCTGTGGTAGTTTGCCAAATATTTAACAACTTCCTCTGCTCTTGAATAGACGGAAAGAATTAATGCGTTGTTCCCATTTTTGTCCGTTGAATTTATGTTCGCAGCGTTGTCATAAGTCAGCGCAATTTTGACCCTTCTCTTGTCTCCAAGATATGCAAACTTTAATAAATCTGCGTTTCTTTGGCTTTGGGTTTTTAACTCCTCTGTTTCAAGCCATTTGTCATCAACATTAGAATATTTAAGTTTTTCTTTTCTCGTCCCCTCTAACTCCGTTTTAATATAGCTTCCCAAAAGCCCTTTTTTCTTAGAATTGTATTTTTTTGACACTTTCCCACCTCAGTTTTATTATAAGGCCGAATAATGTTGCTGTCAATAGTATATTTGCCATTTGCCTGCAAAAAATAAAAGCATGGATCTATTTAGAAAAATTTGTGTTTACATAAGTAGTTATATTCCGCTTTATTTTTTAATTCTTGTAAAAGAGCTTGTTGAAATTGCAAACGGAAACTTAACTTTTAACATAACCAACACTGTTATGCTCTTTATCAACCTGGCTTTAATTATAATTGGACTTGTTGGGGTTTTGTTCACTTACAAAAAGGAGCAATATCTAGAAGTTGAAGTTGTTGAAATAAAAAATTTAACCTGCCAAAACTTTTTGCCATATTTCCCGCTTTTTGTTCTCTTTGCGCTTGCGTTTGATTTGGAGTTTATCAGCATGTCGGTTGTTTATCTGCTCATATTGGCAATGGTTGGAGTTGTCTATGTTAGAAACGATCTTTTCCATGTTAACCCGTTTTTAAACATAATTGGTTTTTCTAGCTATGAAGTTGCTATTAAATCCGGCGAAATAAACAAAAAAATCCACATTTTCTCAAACAAAAAAGTTTCCCCCGGGAAAGCTTTTGCAAATTCAATTTTTTTAAAAACTGCTAAAAAATAGAGAAAAACTAGGTTTTTATTTAATTTTTTGCTTAATTTTATAAAAATCTTTCCATGGGTCGCGTTTTTTAATTCTTAAAAGCATGGAATTCATGTCAATTTCGTTTGGAGAAATTTTATAAAGCTCGCTCCAAGATATTGGCGCGGAAACTTTTCCGCCCTTTCTTGCGCGAAGAGAATATGGACAAACGCTTGTCTGGCCACGATTGTTTCGTAGAAAGTCAACAAAAATTTTCCCCTTGCGCTTGTTTTTCCTAACATTTGTTGTATATCTATCTGGCCAGCGATTTTCCATTAATGTTGCAATTTTTTTTGAAAATTCATAAAACTTTTCCCAGTTCGCCGCGGCAACAAACGGAACAACTATGTGATAACCCTTTCCCCCGCTCGTCTTTAAAAAAGATTTTAGCGAAAGCTTGTTAAGAATTTTTTTAAGGTCCAACGCGCCGCGCCTAACTTCTTCAAGGTCAAGCCTCTCATCTGGGTCTAAATCAAAAACCATAATGTCTGGTTTCTCCAAATTTTTAACCGTGCTTCCCCAAGGGTGGAATTCAATTGTTCCAAGCTGAACTTCGGAAATAAGCCCTCGCCTGTTTGTTATATAAAAATATTTTTCCTTTTCCTCCCCTCCGCTAACGGAAATTTCCTTTGTTCCCTCTGAGATAAAATCTGGGTGTTTTTTAAAAAAACAATT
This sequence comes from uncultured Bacillota bacterium, assembly GCA_949283975.1. Lineage (GTDB taxonomy): Bacteria > Bacillota > Clostridia > Christensenellales > UBA1242 > UMGS687. The sequence continues at coordinate 2,404 of CASDUK010000001.1, read as the reverse complement.
TTTCATGTTTTCATCGTGGCATCTAACAACGCTTAAAATTCTGTTTTCTAAAAACGGTGCAATTCTCTCATAAACTTTGTTGTAATAGTTCACAACATCAATTTTCTTAATTTTTTTGTCCTTAAAAAGCGTGCGATTTGGATTTGAAATCTCAACCCCGCAAACAACAATTTTTTCCCCCTTTTTCTCTGGCTTTTCAAGCTTGACTTCCATGGGCTGTTTGTCCTCCCTCAATCCTTTAAAACTTGCCTGGCGCAAAAGGCCGTCCTTTGTAAAGGAGGCAAATTGAACTTCTGCAACAAACCTTGGCTTTAAAAAGAAAATTTTTTCGTCTTTTCCCTCTTCAATTGAAACTTTAAACGGGGTTTTTTCCGTTAAAAAATTTTCAAACTTTTTTAAAAGTGTGGTTGCGGTCTTTTGTGAAAAACCCGTTCCCGCCCTTCCAACATAAACAAGCTTTCCGTTTTCAACTGCGCCAAGAATTAAAGAGCCTAAGCTCTTGCCGCCCTTCTTTTTTGTAAACCCACAAATTGCAAACTCCTGGCGCATATAACATTTAACTTTAACCCAGCTTCCGTCACGAAGAGATGTGTAACAGGAATTTTTGTCCTTTGCAACAATTCCTTCAAAGCCAACCTTTTTTGCAGCAGAAAAATATTTTTCTCCATCTCCAAAAACAAACTGACAGGCCAAAATGTTGCTTGGCGCGCCCTTTAAAACATTTTCTAAAAATTTTTTTCGTTCAATTAGTGGGAGGTTTCTCAAGTCTCTTCCATCAAGCGCCAATATATCAAAAACAACATAAACAAGGTTTTCTTCTTTTTTGCTTTTAATTGCCCTTTGAAGCGCACCAAAATCGCTTTTCCCGTTTTCGTCGGCCAAAATAACTTCCCCGTCTAAAACAACTTGTTTTGTTTTAAAAAAATCTTCAAGCGCTCGCAAAATTGTTGGAAATTTTTTGTTGAAGCTAGCGTGGTTTCGCGAATATAGGGCGGCCTTTCCGCCCTCTAAAAAACAAATCATTCGATAGCCGTCATACTTAACTTCATAAATCCATTGTCCTCCCTTTGGAACGCACTCTTGAAGAAGGCAAAGCGTTGGCTCTGCCCACTTAAACGGCGCAAAAATAGTTTCTTCCTTTTCAATTTCGGAAATTGTTCTTCCTGTTTTTATGCTTGTTTTAAAGCGTGAAATTCCGCTTGTCTTTTTGCAAAACTTGTCCTTTTCCTTAATTAAAAGCCAATTGTTCTTTTCAAGTTTAACCAAGGCAAACTTACCAAAAATTCGGCTTCCAAAAATTTCAAATTTAAGCTGACCCTCTTTAAGCCCTTTTTCAACGCTTCCAAAAGACTTCCAAGTTCCCTCATCCCAAATCATAGCAGTTCCGCCGCCATATTCTCCCTTTGGAATTGTTCCCTCAAAATTTGCATAGTCAAGAGGGTGGTCTTCAACCATAATTGCAAGCCGTTTGTCCTTTGGGCAAAGCGACGGGCCTTTTGGAACAGCCCAACTTAATAAAACCCCCTTGTTTTCAAGCCTGAAATCAAAATGTTTGGCTCGTGCCTCGTGATATTGAATAACAAACTTTCTTCCCTTTGAAAGAGACTTTTCTCCAAAGGGCTCTTTTGTTCTATTAAAATTTCTCTTTTCTTTATATTCTTTCAAGTTTGGCATGGTAAAATTATTGGCAAATTTTTCAATCAATATAACCTCTTTAGCCGTTGCGCTAGCCGTCTAACGCAAAAATATCTTTTAAAATTTATCCGTTTAATCTTGGCAAAAAGTTCAAATTGTTTTTCAAAGTTTGGCAAATTTTTAAGTTAAAATATGTAATTTTTCAAAAATAAAGAAACACGCGCCGTTTTTTTATCATAAATATTAAAGAGCAAAATTGCTTTAAATCGTTGACATAATTATTTTGTTTTGCTAAAATAACCATGCTCCAAAATTATGGGTTTGGTACCATAGCCAAGCGGTAAGGCAAGGGTCTGCAAAACCCTCATTCCCCGGTTCAAATCCGGGTGGTACCTCCAAAAGCTGGTGTGGCGGAATGGTAGACGCAAGGGACTTAAAATCCCTCGGAGGCAACTCCGTGCCGGTTCGAGTCCGGCCACCAGCACCAAGCAAAAATAATCCGAGAACATAGTTCTTGGATTTTTTGTTTGTTCTTTTATTTTATATTTTCTCGTTTTTCTCTTTTCTTAATTCAATCTTTGCCAACAAACAAAAAGAAAAATATTATTGAGTTTATTAAAAAATAATAAGAGCAAAAAAAATGAAAAAACCCCCGCCAAGGGGGTTTTGTTTTTGGAGCGGAAGACGAGATTCGAACTCGCGACGGCTCCGCAATCGTGCTCCGCTTCTGCCTTTGCTTTCGCAAAGGACTTTTTCGCTCCGCAGATTT